>NZ_JAWIIP010000022.1:0-47244 GCF_034683865.1 Pseudomonas sp. C11 | reverse complement strand
TGACTTGACGCTGGACACGGTTGCTCGCCCGGGAGGGCGAAACCAGAAACATCAGCAAAAACGCGGCAATTCGGAACAAACACAAAAAACCAACACCCACTTGCCAGTCCAGTCTCAATCAACCAGTTCCCAGCAAGAAAAAAGGGAGCCCGAAGGCTCCCTTTTTCACAGCAGACAGAATCAATGAATGATCTGACTGAGGAACAGCTTGGTGCGCTCGTTCTGCGGGTTGGTGAAGAAGGTGTCAGGCTCGGCCTGCTCAACGATCTCCCCCTTGTCCATGAAGATCACCCGGTTAGCCACGGTGCGGGCGAAGCCCATCTCGTGGGTCACGCAGAGCATGGTCATGCCGTCTTCGGCCAGACCGATCATGGTATCGAGCACCTCTTTCACCATCTCCGGGTCGAGCGCCGAGGTCGGTTCGTCGAACAGCATGATCTTCGGCTTCATGCACAGCGCGCGGGCAATCGCCACACGCTGCTGCTGACCACCGGAGAGCTGGCCTGGGTACTTGTGCGCCTGCTCGGGGATGCGCACGCGCTCCAGGTAGTGCATGGCTATTTCTTCGGCCTGACGCTTGGGCATCTTGCGCACCCACATCGGGGCGAGGATGCAGTTCTGCAGCACGGTCAGGTGCGGGAACAGGTTGAAGTGCTGGAACACCATGCCTACTTCGCGGCGCACGGTTTCGATGTTCTTCAGGTCGCGGGTCAGCTCGGTGCCATCGACCACGATACGCCCTTCCTGGTGCTCTTCCAGGCGGTTGATGCAGCGGATGGTGGTCGACTTGCCCGAGCCCGACGGCCCGCAGAGCACGATACGCTCGCCCTGGGTGACGTTCAGGTTGATGTCCTTGAGTACGTGGAACTGACCGTACCACTTGTTCACACCGGTAAGCTGGATGATGCCTTCACCCGCGCCGGAGGCTTTGATTGCTTCTTTCATGTAGGGGTCCTCAACGCTTGTGACCGGTATCCAGCTTGCGCTCCAGGCTCATGGAGTAGCGGGACATGCCGAAACAGAAAATCCAGAAAATCAGGGCAGCGAACACATAGCCCTCGGTTGCCATGCCCAGCCACGCCGGATCTGCAGCCGCCTGCTTGACGCTATTGAGCAGGTCGAACAGGCCGATGATGATCACCAGGCTGGTGTCCTTGAACAGGGCGATGAAGGTGTTGACGATGCCCGGGATCACCAGCTTGAGCGCCTGCGGCAGGATCACCAGGCCCATCATGCGCCAGTAACCCAGGCCCATCGCGCCGGCCGCTTCGTATTGGCCCTTGGGAATCGCCTGCAAACCACCGCGTACCACCTCGGCGATGTAGGCCGACTGAAACAGAATCACCCCGATCAGCGCGCGCATCAGCTTGTCGAAACTCATGCCCTCAGGCAGGAACAACGGCAGCATCACCGAGGACATGAACAGCACGGTGATCAGCGGCACACCACGCCAGAATTCGATGAAGGTCACGCAGACCACCTTCACCGCCGGCATGTTGGAGCGCCGGCCCAGTGCCAGCAGGATACCCAGCGGCAGCGCACCGGCGATGCCGACAGCGGCGATCACCAGGGTCAGCATCAGACCGCCCCAACGGCTGGTCGCCACGTTCTGCAGGCCGAGGAAGCCGCCATGCAGCAGCCAGAAGGCCACGACCGGGTAGATCAGCAAGAAGGCGATACCGTAGTGCGCCTTGCGCGGGAAGCGGCTGATGAACAGCGGCGCGGCGCCGATGATGGCCAGGAATCCGGCCAGATCGACCCGCCAGCGCAGCTCGCTCGGGTAGAACCCGTACATGAACTGGCTGAAACGGGTCTGGATGAACACCCAGCAGGCGCCTTCTTTCGTGCAGTCGGCGCGAGTCGTACCGACCCAGTTGGCATCGATGAACGCCCACTGCAGAACCGGCGGAATGGTCAGCCAGATCAGGTAGAGCGCGAAGAGCGTCAGCAGGGCGTTCCACCAGTTGGAGAACAGGTTGTCGCGCATCCAGGCGACGGGGCCGACGCTGGTGCTCGGTGGTGGCAGATCCGGTTTGAAAGTATGTGTAGTGCTCATGCGCAGGCCCTCACCGCTCGATCAGCGCAATGCGCTTGTTGTACCAGTTCATCAGCAGGGAAATGCTGATGCTGATGGCCAGATAGACGCTCATGGTAATGGCGATGACCTCGATGGCCTGTCCGGTCTGGTTCAGCACCGTACCGGCGAACAGCGACACCATGTCCGGATAGCCGATACCGGCCGCCAGCGACGAGTTCTTCGCCAGGTTCAGGTACTGGCTGGTCAGCGGTGGAATGATCACGCGCATCGACTGCGGGATGATCACCTTGCGCAACGTGACGCTGGTGCTGAGTCCCAGAGAGCGCGCCGCCTCGGTCTGACCATGGCTGACGGCCTTGATCCCGGAACGCACGTTCTCGGCGATGAAGGCTGCGGTGTAAACCGTCAGGGCGATGGTCAGCGCCAGCAATTCGGGGATCAGTACCCAGCCACCCACATAGTTGAAGCCCCTGAGCTCAGGCAGCGTCCAGTGCACCGGGCTGCCGAACGCCAGCGCGATCAGGCTAGGAATGACCAGGATCATGGCCAGGCCGACCCAGAACTTGTGGAAGGGCACGCCGGTGCTCTCGAAGCGGCGATTGGCCCAGCGCACCATCAGGACGATGGCCACAAGGGTGAGAACCAGGCCGATCACGAACGGCCAGAACCCCTCGGCAACATTGGCCGCCGGCATGTTCAGGCCACGGTTGCTGAGAAAGAAGGTGTCATTGACGCTGATACTGCTGCGCGGCCCAGGCAAAGGCAGCAGCACGGCGAAATACCAGAAAAGAATTTGCAGCAGCGGCGGGATATTGCGGAACACCTCGATATAGACGGTGGCCAGCTTGCTCAGCATCCAGTTCGGCGACAGCCGCGCGATGCCGATGAAAAACCCCAGAATGGTCGCCAGAATGATGCCGATGAAGGAGACCAGAAGCGTGTTGAGCAACCCGATGACGAAGACGCGCGCGTAGCTGTCTGCCTCCGTATAACTGATCAGGTGCTGAGCGATGCCGAAGCCGGCACTGCGCTCGAGAAAGTCGAAACCGGACGTGATACCGCGATGCTGCAGGTTGGTCTGCGTGTTGTAGAACAGGAACCAGCCCAGAGACACGACGGCCACGACGGTGATGATCTGGAATAGCCAAGCACGCACACGTGGATCGCTAAGGGAAAACCCCTGCGGTGCGCCAATCTTTTTCTGCATGGGAATAATGCCCCAGGTATATCGGAACGAAATCGCCCGGCAGAGGCTGCCGGGCGACAAGTCGGTCAATCAGCGCACGGGCGGTGCGTAATGCAGACCACCTTTGTTCCACAGCGCATTGAGGCCGCGCTCGATCTTCAGCTCGCTACCGGCACCGACGTTGCGGTCGAAGACCTCACCGTAGTTACCGACCTGCTTGACCACCTGTACCAGCCAGTCTTTCGGCAGCTTGAGGTCTTTGCCGTACTCGCCGTCAGCACCCAGCATACGGGCGATGTCCGGGTTCTTGGTTTCCTTGGCCATGGCCTCGACGTTCTTCGAGGTCACACCCAGTTCTTCGGCGTTGAGCATGCCGAACAGCGTCCACTTGACGATGGTGAACCACTCTTCATCACCACGGCGAACCACCGGGCCCAGAGGCTCCTTGGAGATCACTTCCGGCAGAACGACCCACTGGTCCGGCGAGGCCAGCTTGATGCGCTGGGCATACAGCTGCGACTGGTCGGAGGTCAGCACGTCGCAACGACCGGCTTCCAGCGACTTGGCGCTTTCGTCGGAGGTGTCGAAGGTGATGGGGGTGTACTTCAGGCCGTTGGCGCGGAAGTAGTCGGAGACGTTCAGCTCGGTGGTGGTGCCCGCCTGGATGCAGATGGTGGCGCCATCGAGTTCCTTGGCACTGGCAACGCCCAGCTTCTTGTTCACCAGGAAGCCGATGCCGTCGTAGTAGGTCACGCCGGTGAACACCAGGCCCATGCCGCCATCGCGGGAGCTGGTCCAGGTGGTGTTACGCGACAGCATGTCGACTTCGCCGGACTGGATCGCCGTGAAGCGCTCCTTGGCCGTCAGCGGGCTGTACTTGACCTTGCTCGCATCGCCGAACACGGCAGCAGCCACTGCGCGGCAGACGTCGACGTCGATGCCCTGATAGTTACCTTTTTCGTCCGGTACCGAGAAACCCGGCAGACCGTCACTCACACCGCACTGCACGAAGCCTTTCTTCTGGACGGCGTCCAGGGTGGCGCCTGCATGGGCAAAACCGCTGACACCGAGTACGACTGCGGTGGTCACGGCGGCCAGGGTGGATTTCACCATCTTCATCAAAACCTCCAGTGCTCTTGTTGTGTTGGCGTCTCCGTCCGGTTTCTCCGCCCTTGTGAGGCATGCGATACGCTGGCGACAGCGTGATCGACGAGAAGCCCGAACCACGGTTGGAGCATAGTCGGTGATGCCCTCTGCTGACCGACTGTCTCCATCCGGCCCATCGGTTAATGGGCCCAAGACGTACTTTTTAACTTCCGTGTGGGGCGTTAGCCCTTCACGTTGCTCAAGGCCCCCAGGTAGCAGGCCCCTGCCTGTTGCACGATAGGTAATGGCACAGTGTTACCGTTACCGCATCGCGTCGTCAGTTCGGTTTAGCTGTAGCAAGCGCCGTACCAGCCACTGGCAAAATGCCGGTTTGGCAGGGTTCAAGAGCGAAACTTTCACCTGTGCGACAACTTATTCACAGATTAGCCAAGCGCAAAAAAACAGCCGCACCAAAATAAAGCAGCCGCACCACACTGGAGCTACCAATGACCACACCCATGATTGTGCAACCCTCACAAAGTGCCGATGCCAGCGTGATCTGGCTACACGGCCTGGGCGCCGACCGCTATGACTTCCTGCCGGTCGCCGAAATGCTGCAGGAACGCCTGCCCAGCACCCGCTTCATCCTGCCGCAAGCCCCCACGCGCCCCGTGACAATCAATGGTGGCTGGAGCATGCCGAGCTGGTACGACATTCTCGCCATGAGCCCGGCACGCGCCATCGACCAGGCGCAGCTGGACGAGTCTGCCGACCAGGTGCTGGCACTGATAGCGGCCGAACGTGCAAGCGGGATCGCCGCCGACCGCATCATCCTGGCCGGTTTTTCGCAGGGTGGAGCCGTGGTGCTGCACACCGCCTTCCTGCGCCATGACGAGGCACTGGGTGGCGTGCTGGCGTTGTCCACCTACGCCCCGACCTTCAGTGACGACATGCTGCTGTCGGATACAAAAAGACAACTGCCGGTGCTGTGCTTGCATGGCAGATTCGACGATGTCGTGATCCCCGACATGGGGCGCGCGGCATTCGACCATCTGCACGCTCGATCCGTACCGGTAAAGTGGCGCGACTACCCGATGGCTCACGAGGTCATCCCGGAAGAGATTCGCGACATCGCCGACTGGCTGAGCGAGCGGCTGGCCCGCTGAACGCATGGAGATTTCTACGAGAGATGAGCACAGCGCCCCTGATCCGCACCCTGCAGGATATCCAAGCGATCGAGCGCACGCCGCTCGCGGAACGCAACCTGCCAACGAGCACCTATGAGCTGATCCGGCGCACGGCGCACGCCCACCCCGATGCCCCGGCGCTGTCCTTCCTTCTTCAGGGTAATGGTGAAGAGAACCCGCTGCGCCTGAACTATGCCGAACTGCTCGGCAAGATAACCCAGACCGCCAACGCCTTTCACCGCCTGGGCCTGCGCCCGGGCAAGGCGGTCTCCTTCCTGCTGCCCAACCTGCCGCAAACCCACTACACCATTTGGGGCGGCGAGGCGGCCGGTGTCGTCAACGCGATCAATCCGTTGCTCGAGCCCGAGCACATCGCCGAACTGATCCACGCCTCGGACTCTGAGTTGCTGGTGACCCTGGCGCCCTTCCCCGGCACCGATCTGTGGGACAAGGTCAACTCACTGCGCGATCACCTGCCGGAGCTCAAGGCAATCCTCTGCGTGGACATGGCCAACCTCCTGCCCGAGCCCCAGCGCAGCGCGATCAAGGCTCAGCGCGGCCCATTGCCCGAAGGCGTGCTGGATTTCGACGAGACCATCGCCGCCTGCCCGGCGGATCATCTGGAAAGTGGCCGCGTCATCAGCGCCGATGACATCGCCAGCTACTTTCACACCGGCGGCACCACCGGCACCCCGAAACTGGCGCCGCACAGCCACGGCAACGAAGTGGCCATGGCCTACAGCATGAACCTGGTCACCCGCTTCGGCGTCGGCGATGTAACGCTCTGCGGCCTGCCCCTATTCCACGTCAACGGCGTGATCGTCACCGGCCTGGCGGCCTTCATCGGCGGCGCCGAGGTACTGCTGGCAACGCCGCAGGGCTATCGCAACACCACCCTGATCGGCAACTTCTGGAAGGTGATCGCACGCCACAAGGTCAGCTTCTTCAGCGGCGTACCTACCATCTATGCCGGCCTGCTGCAGGTACCCAGCGAAGGCTACGACCTGTCTTCGCTGAAATATGCGCTGTGCGGCGCCGCACCGATGCCGGTGGAGCTGATCCGCCAATTCGAGGCCAAGACCGGCCTGACCCTGATCGAAGGCTACGGCCTGACCGAAGGCACCTGCGGCAGTTGCGCCAATCCACCAGCCGGCGAGCGTCGTCCGGGCTCCATTGGCCTGCCGATGCCCTATTGCGAGGTCAGCATCAAGGTCATCGACGAGCAGGGGCAGTACCTGCGCGATGCAGCGCCGAACGAAATCGGCAACCTGTGCATCCGTGGCGCCACGGTGTTCAAGGGCTATCTGCAGGCCAGCAAGAATGCTGGCATCTGGGTCGATGGCGACTGGTTCAACACCGGCGACCTCGGCCGCGTCGATGCCGACGGCTATATCTGGCTGACCGGGCGCAGCAAGGATCTGATCATCCGCGGCGGCCACAACATCGACCCGCAGATGATCGAGGAAGCACTGCACAAGCACCCGGCAGTGGCCATGGCCGCTGCCGTGGGCAAGCCCGACGAGAAGGCCGGCGAGCTGCCGGTGGTCTACGTGCAACTCAAGCCGGGGATGCAGGCCAGCGAGGCCGAGCTGCTGGAGCATGCCGCCGCACACATTCCCGAACGCGCCGCGGTGCCCAAGGATGCCTGGATCATCGACGCCATTCCGCTGACCGCCGTGGGCAAGACCTTCAAGCCGGCACTGCGTTTCGATGCGATCAGCCGCGTCTACCGGGCGGCACTGCATGAGCTCGATAGCGCGATCCAGGTCGAGGTGCAGAGCGACGACAAGGCCGGGCAACTGGCCCATGTGCATCTGCCACGCCGCGATGACGCGCTGAGCGAAGCCATCGCCCAACGCCTCTCGGGGTTTGCCGTCGGCCACCGGATTCACCTGCCTGAGTGAGCCGGCAAGGCGCAGGGACGCGCGCCAGTTAACAGCTTGAAAACAACGTACAACCACTGGTCGGCCCGCCGTCCGGTGAGCATTGTCAGGACTCGAGGCCGGGAATACTGTCGGGGGCGACATGTAAACGAGAACAGGGAGCGTTACCCAGCCGTCGGGCTGCGGCACTCCCGTCAGATCCCAAGACGAGTCGATGAAGCTGGCGCACTGGCAGGCCGACCTGCATCAGATCAAGCAACTGCGGTTGTTCAACCAGGTTGCCCTGGACAACCTGGATCAGTTGCTCAAGGAGTTTCGCGCCTACGACCTGGAGGCCAGCGAGGTATTGCTGTCACCCTTCAACCGCAACCAGCACCTTTATCTAGTGATCCGCGGGCGCCTGCGCGTGTACCTGGGCTCGCTGGACAACCAGGCGGTCAGCACCCTGGAAGTCGGCGACTGTGCCGGCGAAATCAGCTTCATCGACAATGAACATCCCTCAGCCTACGTCGTCGCCGAGCAACCCTCGACGGTGCTGCGCCTGCACCGCGAATCGCTGCTCGAGCTGTTCCGCCAATCCCCGCAAATGATGCAGAACCTGCTGGAGCTGCTCTGCGACCGCGTGCGCAAGGGCAACCGGCAGATTCTCGACAGCGAACAGAACGCCAATGTCGACACCCTTACCAACTGCTTCAACCGGCGCTGGCTGGAGCATGTGTTCGAGCGCGAGAGCACCCGCTGCGCACTGAATGAGCAGCCACTGTCACTGCTGATGCTGGATGTCGATCACTTCAAGGCCTACAACGACCGGCACGGCCATCTACCCGGCGACTATGCCCTGTGCCTGGTCGCCCATACCCTGCGCAACCAGTTGCGGCCCAAGGACAGCCTGGTGCGTTTCGGCGGCGAGGAGTTCGTTATCCTCCTGCCGGAACTGGCAGCCAGCGATGCTCGCGCCATCGGCGAACGCCTGCGCAAAAGCCTGGAACAGATCACCTCCTTCTATTCGCCGGTCGGTGTCTTGCCGGGCGTGACCATTTCCCTCGGCCTGGCCGAGATGCAGACGGCGGACAGCCTGCAGGGCCTGATCGCCCGCGCCGATGCTGCGCTGTACCAGGCCAAGCAGCAGGGGCGCAACTGCCTCTGCGGCTGAGCGCCAGCGTCACCAGAGACTGCTAGAGTGCCAGGCATGACAACACGCCTGGATGGCTCACATGCGCAAACTGCTGATTGCCGTACTTCTGCTCGCTCCTCTCTCCGCCCTGGCGTTCTTCGGCCTGCCAGAGGTGCTCGACGCGCGGATGAACAGCGTCGCCAGCCCGCCGCCCTATGCCGCCAGCGCCAGTGCACGGAAGCTGCACCAGGGCCTGTTCGTCGCCGACCTGCATGACGACGCCCTGCTCTGGGAGCGCGATCTGCTCAAACGCTACGACTATGGCCACTCCGACCTGCCACGCATGCTCGAAGGCCGCCTCGGCCTGCAGGTGTTCTCCACCGTGACCAAGACACCACGCGGCCTGAACATGGAGAGCAACGCTGCCGACAGCGACAACATCACCCTGTTGGCGATGGCCCAGCGCTGGCCACGGGAAACCTGGAGCAGCCTGCTGCAACGCGCGCTGTACCAGGCGCAGAAGCTCAAGGACGCGTCTGCTGGCAGCGACGGCCGCCTGGTACTGATCCGCACCCGCGCTGACCTGAACACCTTCATCACCGCCTGGCAGCAGGATCCCAATCGTGTCGCGGCCCTACTCGCCACCGAAGGCCTGCATCCCATCGAAGGCAAGCTGGAGAACATCGATGCGCTGTATGACGCCGGCTTTCGCATCGCCGGCCTGACCCACTTCTTCGACAACGAGGTCGGCGGCTCCGCCCACGGCCTGGAGAAAGGCGGGCTGACCCCGCTGGGGCGCAAGGTGATCGCGCGCCTGGAAGAAAAATCCATGCTGGTCGACCTGGCCCACGCCTCACGCCCGCTGATTGATGACGTACTGGCCATGGCCACGCGCCCTGTGCTGGTCTCGCACACCGGGGTAGAGGGTACCTGCGCCGGCACACGTAACCTCAGTGATCGGCACCTGCAGGCCATCGCCGCCACCGGCGGGGTGGTCGGCATCGGCTACTGGAGCACCGCCGTGTGCGACACCTCGGTCGCCGCCATCGTCAAGGCCATCCGCTACACGGTGGACAAGATCGGCGTCGAACATGTCGCCCTGGGCTCGGACTTCAACGGCACCGTGCACACGCCGTTCGATGTCACCGGCCTGGCGCAGATCACCGAGGGGCTGCAGCAAGCCGGCTTCGACGACAGCGCCATCGCCGCGATCATGGGCGGCAACGTGCAGCGCCTGCTGCTGGCCAGCCTGCCGGAAAAATGAGGCACTGACCGCACAGTACGCTTGACAGGCGCCTGCGAAGCACTTCGCCACGCCCGCGTCTTGCATTACACTGGCGGGCGTTCACTCCTTAACCAGTCGATGAGAAGCCCGTGCTCAAAGCACTCAAGAAAATGTTCGGCAAAGCCGAAGACGAGCAGCCACAACCAGCGCCGTCCCCCGTAGCAGCGCCTGCCCAGAGCAGTGGCGCAGGCGAAAAGCCTCCCCGTCAGAACAAACCGGCCCCAACCGCTGGCGACGCTCCCGCCCCCCAGCAGCCGCGTCCGCCGAAGGCCGACAAACCGCGCCGTGAGCGCCCGGCCAAACCCGTCGATACCTGGAAGCTGGAAGACTTCGCGGTCGAGCCAGCCGAAGGCAAGACGCGCTTTCACGACTTCAAGCTCGCGCCCGAGCTGATGCATGCCATCCACGATCTTGGCTTCCCCTACTGCACGCCGATCCAGGCGGGCGTACTGGGCTACACCCTCAAGGGCCAGGACGCCATCGGTCGCGCCCAGACCGGTACCGGCAAGACCGCGGCCTTCCTCATTTCGATCATCACCCAGTTGCTGCAGACCCCGGCGCCGAAAGAGCGCTACATGGGCGAACCGCGTGCGCTGATCATCGCGCCGACCCGCGAACTGGTGGTGCAGATCGCCAAGGATGCCGCCGAGCTGACCAAATACACCAAGCTCAACGTCATGAGCTTCGTCGGCGGCATGGACTTCGACAAGCAGCTCAAGCAGCTGGAATCGCGCTTCTGCGACATCCTCGTGGCCACGCCTGGCCGCCTGCTGGACTTCAACCAGCGCGGCGAAGTGCACCTGGACATGGTCGAAGTGATGGTGCTCGACGAAGCCGACCGCATGCTCGACATGGGCTTCATCCCGCAGGTACGCCAGATCATCCGCCAGACGCCGATGAAGGGCGACCGCCAGACCCTGCTGTTCTCAGCCACCTTCACCGACGATGTGATGAACCTGGCCAAGCAGTGGACGGTCAACCCGGCCATCGTCGAGATCGAGCCGGAGAACGTCGCCAGCGACACCGTCGAGCAGCACGTCTACGCCGTGGCCTCGGCCGACAAATACAAGCTGCTGTACAACCTGATCAGCCAGAACGACTGGACGCGAGTCATGGTCTTCGCCAACCGCAAGGACGAAGTGCGGCGCATCGAAGAGCGCCTGACCCGCGACGGCATCAGCGCCGTGCAGATGTCCGGCGACATTCCCCAGCACAAGCGCATCCGCGCCCTGGAAGGCTTCCGCGAAGGCAAGATCCGCGTCATGGTCGCCACAGATGTGGCCGGTCGCGGCATCCACGTCGATGCCATCAGCCACGTGATCAACTTCACCCTGCCCGAAGATCCGGACGACTACGTGCACCGCATCGGCCGTACCGGCCGCGCCGGCACCAGCGGCACCTCGATCAGCTTCGCCGGTGAGGACGACGCCTTCGCCCTGCCACCGATCGAAGCGCTGATCGGCCGCAAGATCCAGTGCGAGATGCCGCCGGACGAACTGCTCAAGCCAGTGCCACGCAAGCACTAAGGCCAGCGGATAAAAAAGGCGAAGCCAGTGGCTTCGCCTTTTTCATGGCGGCCTGATAAGCCCACACCAGCAACCGCCAGGGATGACCGCCAGCGCCTGATGCGCTAGTCCAGACTCAACTCCAGCACCCGGCCACGCCCGCCTTCCGCCACCAGATAACGTCCAGCGCCAAGCGGCAGAATCGACTGCGGCGACTTGAGGTACGACAGCATGGTGTGCCGCTGACCCTGCGCGTCGATCAGCAGCACGCGGGCGCGGTGGTTGGAGTCCTCACTGATCCACAAACCACGAGCATCGCAGAGCAGGAAGGTGGGGTGATGGAGGCCTTCCAGCACAACCGGGTCACGGCCGTCCTCGGTCAACTCACGGATGACGCCGTTGGCTTTCTCGGTGTAGAGCACGCGCCCGTCACCGCAGCGGGTAATCGACTCGCTCTCGGTCATGTGTTCGCGCACCACGCTCAGTTGTTGATCGGCCCAGCGATAACGCCACAGACGGCCATCGCCCTTGCGATCTTCGATGGCATACAGGGAATCACCGTCCTCCCACAGCCCCTGAACGTTCTCGCCCTGGAACAACACTTCGACCCGGCCGTCACGCAGCAGGCTGACGGTCTTGCCGGCCGCCTCCTGGCTGAACACCAGGCCGTTGGGCAGACTCAACAAGCCGTCAGGCTTGGACAGCCCGGCAACCAGCACCTGGCGCCGACCGTCGGGGTAGAGCTGCAGGATATTGCCCTCACCGTCGGACAGTTCCTGACTGAGCAGAAGGCTGCCCTCGGCGCCGCGCGCCATGGCGGCGGGCTTCATCACGCCATAGTAGGCCACGCGATACGACCAGCCAGCGGCCGCCTGCACCGGATAGAAATATTGCCAGGCGAAGAACAGTAAGGCGGCCACACAGAGCCCGGTCGTCAGGCCCAGACTGACCTTGAGTGCACGCACATGAGGCGACATGGTCAAAGACTCGCAAAGTGTTCATAGAGAATGCTGCTGCCCACCAGAATCAGCACGACACCGCTCAGCAGCTCGGCGCGCTTGCCAACCAGTTGCCCCAGCACACGGCCCAACAACATACCCAAAGTCACCATCAATGTGGTGGCCAAACCGATACACAGTGCAGCCACCAGGATATTCACCTCGACGAAGGCCAGGCCCACACCCACCGCCAGCGCATCGATGCTGGTGGCCACGGCCGTGACGGCCAACACCCAGAAGGAATGACGCGAGGGCTTGTCTTCAGGCGCATCGTCATCGGCGCTGAGAGCGGCATGGATCATATGCACGCCGAGCCCGACCAGCAGCACGAAGGCGATCCAGTGATCCCACTCGAGGACGAAACGGCTGGCGGCCTGACCGATCAGCCAGCCGATGATCGGCGTGATGGCCTCGATGCTGCCGAAGATCACCCCGGCACGCAGGGCTTCGGCAAAGCGCGGTTTGTGCAGACTCGAGCCCTTGCCGATGGCAGCGGCGAAGGCATCCGTCGACATGGCGAAGGACAGAAGCAGTAGCGAGAGAGGGTTCAAGGGAAACTCCAGCCGGGCCTGAGTCAACGACAAGCCACTGCGCGCCCGACCTGGCACAGGACTGTCGTTGGTCTCACCAATCCCAGCGGATGCGTTGGCCACGGCAGGTTGCCGAGAATGTTGACCAACGCGCCGACGCTAGCGCGACGGCAGGCTACTCCCCAAAGAGGCGCGCAGGATAAACTCAAGTGCGCCGAGGCGAAAGTCACGGCGCGCAGCAACCGCCAGGCAGTACCCCGCGCCGCCGACCAGGCTCAGGTTTCGACGCCCTGCTCCATCGGCTTCTCGGGCTCCACCTGCGGCGCCTCGGCGTCCTGCTCCTTGTCGTCCTTGCCCAGCGCACGGTTGGTGGACTCCTGCAGGGAGTCCACCTGGCGATTGACCTCATCGACCACTTCGCCGACCGAGCCACTGATCAGGGCCTGCGCCTCTTTCTTCGCCTCCTCGGCAAGCTTCTGCGCGGACTGCTCGGCTGCATCGCAGCCTGCCAGCGCGATCAGCGCCACACCCAGGGCAACGGGGGTCAGGGACTTTTTCCAGTAATGATTCATGTGCATGTCTCCAGTTTCAGGTTGCCCGCCTCGACCTTGATCGCCGAGGTCGGGAACGGGGCATCACGGCTTGTCCGGCTGCGGCTGGCCACGCGTCTTGTACAGCGACAACAGCACGCCACCGATCAGCAGGCCCAGGGTCACGCTCAGCGACACCACGGCCGGGATCTTGCCGATGATGCCGACCAGGAAGATCTTCGCGCCGATGAACACCAGCACCAGCGCCAGCGCGTACTTGAGGTAGGCAAAGCGGTGGATCAGCGCCGCCAGGGCGAAGTACAGGGCACGCAGGCCGAGGATGGCGAAGATGTTCGAGGTGTAGACGATGAACGGATCCTGGGTGATGGCGAAGATCGCCGGCACGCTGTCGATGGCGAACATCAGGTCGGCGCACTCGATCAGGATCAGCGCCAGGAACAGCGGCGTCACCCACAGCACGCTGCGCCCCTTGCCGTCGTCCTGACGGACGAAGAAGCGCTCGCCATGCAGGCCATTAGTCACGCGCAGGTGCTTGCGCAGGAACTTCACCAGCACGTTGTTCTGCAGATCCGGCGCATCGTCGAGCTTGGAGAACAGCATCTTCACGCCCGTGAAGAACAGGAAGGCGCCGAACAGATAGAGAATCCAGCTGAACTCATGAATCAGCGCCGCGCCCAGGCCGATCATGATCGCCCGCAGCACCAGCACGCCCATGATTCCCCAGAACAGCACCTTGTGCTGGTACTGCCTTGGGATGGCGAGGAAGCTGAAGATCATGGCCATGAGAAACACGTTGTCCATCGACAACGATTTCTCGATCAGGAAGCCCGTGACGTAATCCATGCTGGCGTCGCCGCCTTTCTGGAAGAACACCCAGACACCGAACAGCAGACCCGCACTGATGTAGCCGGCGGACAGCAACAGGCTCTCGCGCACGCCGATTTCGCGGTTATCGCGATGCAGCACGCCAAGGTCGAAGGCCAGCAGGGAGATGACGACAGCGATGAAGACCAGCCACAACCAGGTGGCCGTGCCGAGGAAGTCGGCGAAGAGAAACGGTTCTAGGGCAGTCATGAGCCCCTCCTACAGTCAGATTGAACAGACTGTGATTCCGACATCGCGGTATTAACCGCCAGAGGGGCCCGGCATCACGGGCGCAACGATACTCAGGCCGCGAACGCCGCTCAATGGGACGAAGTTTGCAAAGTATTTCGCCTGGCCCGCACCGTTGTGCCCAGCCAGAACAGCCGCCAGGGCTTTTCAGAACAACCCGAGCTGCCCGTCCACCAGCCGCTCGAAGTCGCCGCCGACGAACGGCAGGATGGCATCAGCCACCGGTTTCAGTTGGCGGCTGATGTAGTGCTCGTAGTCCACTGGTGACAGCAGACGCTCCAGCGGTTGCGGCCCGCCGGTGGTGATCAGGTAGCTGATCCAGCCGCCGCGCTGGTACTGCAAGGGCCGCCCAAGGTGCTGGTTATGCTCGTCGGCCAGGCGCGCGGCGCGCACGTGCGGCGGCACGTTGCGCTGGTAGTCGTCGAGGCGTCGGCGCAAACGCTTGCGATACACCAGCAACTCGTCCAGCTCGCCGGCCAGGGTGCGTTTCACGTAATCGCGCACGTAGTCCTCATAAGGCTGGCCGGCGAACACCAGGCGATACAGCTCCTGCTGGAAGCGCTGGGCCAGCGGCGACCAGTCGGTGCGCACCGTCTCCAGGCCCTTGAACACCATACGCTCGCTGCCGTCGGCGGTGCACACCAGGCCGGCGTAGCGCTTCTTGCTGCCCTCTTCGGTGCCGCGAATGGTGGGCATGAGAAAGCGCCGGTAATGGGTCTCGAACTGCAGCTCCAGGGCGCTGGTCAGGCCATATTCCTGCTGCAGATGCTCTCGCCACCAGGCGTTCACGCGCGCTACCAGCGCGCGACCGATACGCGTCGCCTCGTCCTCGTCGTGGGCGCGGCCGAGCCAGACGAAGGTAGAGTCGGTGTCGCCGTAGATCACCGCATGGCCCTCGGCTTCGATCAGCTCACGGGTGCGCTTCATGATCTGGTGCCCGCGCAGGGTGATCGACGAGGCCAGACGCGGGTCGAAGAAGCGGCAGCCGCTGGAGCCGAGTACGCCGTAGAAGGCGTTCATGATGATTTTCAGCGCCTGCGACAAGGCCGCATTGCCCTCGCGCTTGGCCGCCTCACGCCCCTGCCAGACGCGCTCGACGATGGCCGGCAGGCAATGCCGGGTACGCGAGAAACGTGCGCCACGAAAGCCCTCCACCGAGTGTTCGTCATCCGGCTGATGCAGGCCTTCGACCAGCCCCAGCGGATCGATCAGAAAGCTCCGGATGATCGACGGATACAGGCTCTTGTAGTCCAGCACCAGCACCGAGTCGTAGAGGCCGGGGCGCGAATCCATGACGAAGCCGCCGGGACTGTTCTCGCCACGAATGTCGCCAAGGTTCGGCGCGACGTAGCCCAGGCGGTGCATCGGCGGCAGGTACAGGTGAGTGAAGGCCGCCACCGAGCCGCCGCTGCGGTCGGCGGCCAGGCCAGTGACGCTGGAGCGCTCCAGCAGGAAGGCGAGCAGATCGGTGTGGGCGAAGATGCGCGTGACCAGCTCGCAGTCCTTGAGGTTGTAACGAGCCAGCGCCGGCTTGTCCTCGTCGAACATGCGCTGGATTTCGTCCATGCGCGCATAGGGCGTGTCGATCGCCTTGCCCTCGCCGAGCAGGGTCTGCGCCACCGATTCGAGACTGAACGAAGGGAAGCTCCAGGTGGCCGAGCGCAACGCCTCGATGCCGTCGATGATCAGCCGCCCGGCCGCCTCGGCAAAGTAGTGCTGGCTGCTGTTGTGCTGGCGCCAGCCCATCACGTCGCCGCCACGCCCCAGCAGCAGCGGCACCTTGAGTTGCTCGGCGTGATCGCGCAGCACGCGCAGGTCGAACTGCACCAGGTTCCAGCCGATGATGGCGTCCGGATCATGCCGCTGCAGCCAGTCATTCAGCCGTTCGAGCAGCAACTGGCGGCTGTCGCAGTATTCCAGGTCGAAGTCGACGATGCTGGCGTCGCCATTGGCCGGGCCGAGCATATACACCTGGCGCTGGCCGCAGCCTTCCAGGGCGATGGAATACAGCTCGCCGCGCGCGCTGGTCTCGATATCCAGCGACACCAGGCGCAGCGTTGGGCGGTAGTCAGGCGCGGGTTTGAGCGACTTGCACAGCAGGCTGCCGTCCGGCTGCTCGATACCGTCGAAGAGCACGCTGGCGGTGATAAAGCGCTCCATCAGGTAGCGATCCGGCGGACGGATATCAGCCTCGTACACATCCACGCCGACCTGACGCAGCTTCTTCTCCAGTTGCAGCAACTGGCGGTACTGACGGCAGTACAGGCCCAGCACCGGGCGGCGCTTGAAGTCGCGCAAGGCCAGCTCACGCAGCTCGATGCCTTTCTCATTACGCAACAATGGCTCGGCCCAGGCGCGCTGCTCGGCGGGAATGAAGGCGACCATCTCCTGGCACGGCAGGCGCACCTGGCACGGGCCGGCATCGGTGGCCAGCCAGAAGGCCACCTCGGTGCCCTCCGGCGTGTCGCGCCAATGGCGGCTGAGCACGAAGCCTTGCTGGGGTTGCGTCATCGGGAATGGGCTACGGATTCAAACTCGGTGCTTACGGGCTACTTGTGGGAGGGGCTTTCGGCTCTGGCATCCTGCTTCGCTCTAACTCCTGCATCCATGCAGTCGTAGCCGCGACCGTCGCCGCTAAAGCGCCTCCCACAGGAGCATATGCTTCAAACTGGCCGGCCATTCTACGCCAGCGGTTACAATGGCGCCTTTTCCGCGGAACAACGCGATGAGCGACACACCTCCCTACGGCACCGGCGATGCGTCCTACCAGGCTGCCGGTGGCATCGAAGGCCTGCGCCGTCTGGTCGACGACTTCTACCGACTAATGGACGAACACCCCGAAGCCGCCGCCCTGCGCGCCCTGCACCCAACCGACCTGAGCGCCTCGCGCGACAAGCTGGCGTGCTTCTTGAGCGGCTGGCTGGGCGGGCCGCGTCTGTTCGCCGAGAAATACGGCAGCATCAGCATTCCGGCCTTCCATGCGCAGTGGCCAATCGACCAGACGCTGGCCGAAAGCTGGCTGAGCTGCATGGCCGGTGCCATCGCTCTACAGAACTATGAGCCGGCGTTCGCCGACTACCTGCTGGTACAACTGCGCGTACCCGCCGAACGCTCCGTGCAGGCCAGCCAAAACCGTCATCGCAAGGAACCCTGACATGACTGACCAACTGATCATCGAAGACCTGCAACCAGGCGACGGCAAGGCCGTGGTCAAGGGTGCCCTGATCACCACCCAATACCGTGGCTGGCTGGCCGACGGCAGCGAGTTCGACTCGTCCTGGTCGCGTGGCAAGCCGTTCCAGTGCGTGATCGGCACCGGCCGGGTGATCAAGGGTTGGGATCAGGGCCTGATGGGCATGCAGGTCGGCGGCAAGCGCAAGCTGCTGGTGCCGGCGCACCTGGGTTATGGCGAGCGCAGCGTCGGCTCGATTCCGCCCAACTCCGACCTGACCTTCGAGATCGAGCTGCTGGAAGTGCTGACCCGCGATGACTGACAGCACCCTCACCACCCTGCGCGAGCACCTGCTGCTGGCGCTGGACAACCACCCCGGCAGCGAGACCCGCCGCCTGTTCCATGGACGTGGCCGCTGCTGGCCGGGACTGGAGCAGATCACCGTCGACTGGCTGTCTGGCATCGTGCTGGTGATGCTGTTTCGCGAGCCATCGCCGGCGCTAAGACCGCTGCTTGTGGAACTGCTGGCAACGCCGCAATGGCAAGCCAGCGGTGCGCGCGGCCTGCTATTGCAGCACCGTTATGTACAGGGCAGCGAGAGCGAATGGCTGGCCGGCGAGCCGCAGGCGCAATGGCCGATCATCGAGGACGGCCTGCATTATCTGCTCGACCTGGGCAGCAAGCAAAACAGCGGCCTTTTCCTCGATATGCGCCTGGGCCGCCAGTGGGTGCGTGAGCAGGCTGCCGGCAAACGCGTGCTCAACCTGTTCGCCTACACCTGCGGCTTTTCCGTGGCGGCCCTCGCCGGCGGTGCCGAGCAGGTGGTCAACCTGGACATGGCACGCGCCGCACTGTCGCGCGGGCGTGACAACCATCGACTGAACGGGCACGACCTCTCCCGAGTGGAGTTTCTCGGCCATGAGCTGTTCAAGTCCTGGGGCAAGGTGCGCAAAAGCGGCCCGTATGACCTGATCATCATCGACCCGCCAAGCTTCCAGAAAGGCAGCTTCGCCCTCACTCAGGACTACGCCAAGATTCTCCGGCGCTTGCCTGAGCTGCTGACCGAGCACGGCACCGTGCTGGCCTGCGTCAACGACCCGGATATCGGCCCGGACTTTCTCATCGACGGCATGGCCGCCGAAGCGCCGCAATTGCGCTTCGTCGAGCGTCTGGACAATCCGCCGGAGTTCCCCGATGTCTCGCCCGAGAGCGGCCTGAAAGCGCTGGTGTTCCAACAGGGATAAACCTGTGGGAGGGGCTTTAGCCGCGACATGAACAGATCGCGGCTAAAGCCCCTCCTACAATCCGGCTAGCGAACGCCCAGCCGCCTGGCCAAACGGCTCAGGTTGGCGCGATCCACGCCCAGTTCCCGCGCCGCGTCGGCCCATTTGCCCTGATGCCGCGCCAGGCACTGTTCGATCAACTGACGCTGAAAGGCATCCACCGCCGGGCGCAGTTCCACACCCGCTGGCACCGGCTCGCCGGGCGCCAACAAGGCCTCGACGGCGGCGCTCGTCTCGCTGACGGGCAAGTCCAGATCCTGCACATCCAGGCTGAGAATGCGCGGCCGCTCGCTATGGCGCGCCAGCGCCTTGATCGCCGCGCGGCCGATCAGGTGCTCCAGCTCGCGCACGTTGCCCGGCCAGTCGTGGCCCAGCAGCGCCTTCTGCGCCTCGGCACTCAGGCGCAGGCTGCGCAGCCCGAGCCGGGCACGGTTTTCTTCGAGGAAATAGCCGGCTAGCAGCAACACATCGCGACCACGTTCGCGCAGCGGCGGCACCGGCAGCGGGTAGACGCTCAAGCGGTGATAGAGATCGGCGCGAAAACGGCCGGCCCGCACTTCGGCCGCCAGGTCGCGGTTGGTGGCAGCGATCACCCGCACATCGACGCGATGCTCGCGATCCGAACCGACCCGCTGCAACTGCCCACTCTGCAGCACGCGCAACAGCTTGGCCTGAATCGCCAACGGCAGCTCACCTACTTCATCGAGGAACAGGCTGCCGCCGTCGGCCAGCTCGAACTTGCCGCTGCGCTCGCTCATCGCCCCGGAAAAGGCGCCGCGCACATGGCCGAACAGCTCGCTCTCCACTAACGCATCGGGCAATGCCGCGCAGTTGATGCTCACCAGCGGCCGCTGCGCGCGCGGCGAGGCGGCGTGGATGGCTTCGGCCACCAGTTCCTTGCCGACGCCGGTTTCGCCGGTAATCAGCACGGTCAGCGGGCTGTCGCCGACCAGACGAATCTCGTCCTGCAGCTTGCGTAGCGCCGCGCTCTGCCCCACCAGCTCGCGCGGTCGCTGGCGCGCCTGCTTGTACAGCTCGGTGAGCTGACGCTCGGCCTCGACCCGCTGCGCCAGGCCGCTGATGCGCTCGCTGACCTTGACCGTCGCCGCGGCCAGGCTGGCGAAGGCTGCCAGGCCGTCCAGGTCGACCTGACCAAAGCGGGCCGGGTCGAGCGAATCCAGGGTCAGCAGGCCCCAGAGCTGCTCGTCCAGGTACAGCGGACAACCGAGGCAATCATGCACCTCCAGATGGCCCGGCAGCCCCTCGACCAGGCCGTCGTATGGGTCGGGCAAACCGCAGTCGGCGGCGAAACGTATCGGCCCGGCATGCTCCAACAGCGCGGCCAGGCGCGGCTGCTCACTGACCCGGAAACGCCGCCCCAGTGTGTCCGGGCTCAACCCCTCGACCGCCAGCGGCACCAGCACCTCGCCATCGAGCCGTAGCAGCGCCACCGCATCGCAAGGAAAGAGCTGGCGTAGTGCAGCGAGCAGGCGACGATAACGCTCGCCATCGCTCAGCTCGCGAGACAGATCGGCGACCAGGGGAATCAGGGTTTCCAGCAGCGGATTAGCGGTCATTTCGACTACTCAAAGTCTTTATGACTCACACTTAAGGCGAGTCATAAACACAACAATAAAAGCAAGCCATTGATATTTAATGACTATTTATATGGCACGCTTACTGATAGGCATCTCGCGCTAACGCTAGCACGCCCCACCTGGCCAGACGAGCCACACCGGCGTCTTTATTTGCCTTGCGGAGATACCTTCATGCTCACCCCAGCTCAACGTGACCTGATCAAAGCCACCGTACCCCTGCTGGAAAGCGGCGGCGAAGCGCTGACCACACACTTCTACCGGATGATGCTCAGCGAATACCCCGAGGTACGCCCGCTGTTCAACCAGGCGCACCAAGCCAGCGGTGACCAGCCGCGCGCACTGGCTAACGGCGTGCTGATGTACGCCCGGCATATCGACCGCCTCGAAGCCCTCGGACCGCTGGTAGCGCAGATCGTCAACAAGCACGTGTCGCTGCAGATTCTCCCCGAGCACTACCCCATCGTTGGCGGCTGCCTGCTGCGCGCGATCCGCGAGGTACTGGGTGCCGAAATCGCCACCGATGCGGTGATCGATGCCTGGGCCGCGGCCTATCAGCAACTGGCCGACATTCTGATCGGCGCAGAAGAGGGCCAGTACGCGCAAAATGCCGCAGCCCCCGGCGGCTGGCGTGGCGCACGGGCCTTCCGCGTGGCGCGCAAGGTGGCCGAGAGCGCCGAGATCGTTTCCTTCTACCTGCAGCCCGTCGATGGCGGCCCGCTGCTCGACCATCAGCCCGGTCAGTACATCGGCATGCGTTTGCTGCTGGACGGCGAGGAGGTGCGCCGTAACTACTCGCTGTCGGCCCTGGCCAATGGCCGCGAGTACCGCATCAGCGTCAAACGCGAACCGGGCGGCCGCGTGTCCAACCATCTGCACGACGTGGTTCAGGTTGGCGATGTGCTGGAGCTGTTCCCGCCAGCGGGCGAGTTCACCCTGAACGCGTCGGACAAACCGCTGGCCCTGATCAGCGCCGGCGTCGGCATCACCCCGGCCCTGGCCATGCTCGATGCTGCGCGACACAGCTGCCGGCCGATCCATTTCATCCACTGCGCACGCAATGCCGAGGTGCATGCCTTCCGCGACTGGGTCGATGCCCAGGCCGCCGAGCATGCGCAGATTCGCCATTACGTGTGCTACAGCGAGCCGCGCGCGGGCGATGTAGCCGACGCCGAGGGTTTGCTCAGCCGCGAACTGCTGGAGCAGTGGCTGCCGGCCGAGCGCGATCTGGACGCCTACTTCCTCGGCCCGAAACCCTTCATGGCGCAGGTCAAGCGCCACCTGCAGGCGCTCGGCGTACCGGACGAGCAAAGCCGCTACGAATTCTTCGGCCCGGCCTCGGCGCTGGATAGCTGAACGAGAGGATATGCCCTTATGCAATTGCTCGATCGCCAGCAGGCACTGAGCACCCCACCGCTCTGGCGCCTGGGCTTTCGTCCGTTCTTTCTCGCGGGCGCGTTGTTCGCCCTGCTCGCCGTCGCCCTGTGGGCGGCGGTGCTGCATGGCTTGACGTACCCGACGGTGCCCGGCGGCGCTCTCGCCTGGCATCGCCACGAGATGCCGTTCGGCTTTGGCCTGGCGATCATCAGCGGCTTTCTGCTGACTGCCGTACAGAACTGGACGGGGCGCCCCGGCCTCAGCGGATGGCCTTTGCTCACGCTGTTCGGGCTGTGGCTGGCGGCACGCCTGGCCTGGTTCGCCCCCGTACCGCTGGCGGTGCTGATCGTGCTGCAACAGGCCTTCATCGGCCTGTTCATCACACAGATGGCGCGCCAGCTGATCGCTGCCCGACAACGCAACAACTACCCGATCCTGCTGGTACTGAGCCTGCTCGCGCTGTGCCAGGCACTCACGCTCGCCGGTCTGGCAATGGGCGACGACAGCTTGCAACGCCAAGGAGCGCTGGCCGCACTTTGGCTGATTGCGGTCATGCTGAGCCTGATCAGTGGCCGGGTGATCCCCTTCTTCACCCAGCGCGGCCTGGGCCGGGTCGAGGCCTTTGCCGCTCATCCCTGGCTGGATCGTCTGCTGCTGGGCTGCGGCGTGCTGGTCGCCGCACTGTTCGCCAGCGGGCATAACCTGCAGGCAACGCCCTGGCTGGCTGCGCCCTTCATCCTGTTGAGCGTGCTGCATGGACTGCGCCTGTGGCGCTGGCATATACGCGGCATCTGGGGCGTGCCGCTGCTGTGGTCGCTGCACCTGGGCTACGCCTGGCTACTGGTCGCCAGCCTCGGCATGGCCGCCTGGCACCTGGGCTGGTTGGCATACCCCAGCCTGGCCAGCCATGCGCTGGCGGTGGGGGCGATGGGCGGGCTGATCCTGGCGATGATGGCGCGGGTCAGCCTCGGTCACACCGGCCGCTCGCTGCAGCCACCGTACAGCATGGCCTGGGCCTTCGGCCTGCTCAATCTCGGCGCGCTGATTCGGGTCTCGGCAGGTAGCGGCTGGCTATGGCTGGCAGCGCTCTGCTGGGGCGCCGCCTTCGCCCTGTTCGCCTGGCATTACGCACCGATACTGTGTCGTGCGCGGGTGGATGGGCATCCGGGGTGAAACGCCTGGTGTGAGCAAACATCCGGGCTACGTTTTTAAACGCAATGACATCAATCGACCAGCGTGCAGGCCATCACCAGTGCGTCTTCGCGGCCGCCAACAGCCGGGTAGTAATCGCGACGCCGACCGACTTCATTGAAGCCAAAGCGCTCGTACAGGCGGTAGGCGCTCTGGTTGCTGGCACGCACTTCGAGGAAGCACTCGCGCCCGCCCAACGCGTGCGCCTCCTGCATCAGGTGTTCGAGCAGGCGCAGGCCGAGGCCACGCCCCTGGCTTTCCGGCTTGACGGTGATATTGAGCAGGTGCGCTTCGTCGAGGATCAGGTTGATCACGCCATGGCCGACCTGCTGATTGCCTTCGAACATCAGCCAGCAGTTATAGGACTTGAGGCTGTCCGTGAAGATGCCGCGCGTCCAGGGGTGGCTGAAGGCGGCATATTCGATCTTCAGCACGGCATCAAGATCCGCCTCAGTCATCGGGCGGAAGGAAATCGCATCGCTCATTGGAACACTCAAAAAATATCTACGATCTTGCGAGCTAGAGACATGCAAGGCGAAAGCAAGTGAGAAAGCGGAGTGTACTTTTGTACATGAGCATTTCGAACTTGTTTTCAACGCAGCAGGGCCGACGCGCAGCTGATCGTTTCACGGAGCCAGCCAGCGCTGACGCGTGCGCCGCATCGCCTGCCACAGTTCACGCTTGCGCGTCGGCTCTTCCATCAGCAGCTCCAGGCCCGGCACGGCCCAGCAGGCGCCGAGGCCTTCGACCTGCAGCTCGCGGTTGTAGCTGTGCTCGTCACCCTCGCCGGCGAAGCGAATGGCCGGCAAGCCGACCAGCCACAGGCAGGCGCTGGGCTGCTCTTCAAGGCGCGCAGCAACGAAGCTCTGCACGAATTCCAGCGCCGCCTCCGGGCCCTGATCCATCTGGCCTCGCACCAGCAGCGGCCAGCGCACTGGCTCGCCGAGCAGTTGCGGGCTGTCCGGCAAGCCGGCGGCGCGCAGCAAGTCCTTGAGCAGGATGTAGGCCGGGTCGCGACTCTGAAACGGCTCGCCGGTTGGCAGCTCGACCAGCAGAGCGCAATCGCCGGCACGCAGCAATTGCAGGGAGAAGCGTGGCGGGGGCGCACTGATGCGGGCCGATTTTTCCTCGACCGCTTCAGGCTCTGGCGCTGGCGTTTCGGCAGCCGGCTGGCGCGCCTGGACGCCCGGGCGCGGGATCTCGATCCTCGGCCGCTCGACCGGAGCCTCACGTACCAACTCGGCAACGACGGCCAGCGGCTCGTGGATGGCTGCCTGCGGCACTTCGACAGGCGGCGGCGCCAGCGACTCGGCACGCGACGCTGCCGCGAAGGGCAGTTCGGTGCGCGGCAACCAGGTGGCTACCTGCATGGCATCGAGGTAGGCGCGGCGGCGCAGCTCGGCGTTCAAAGCAGCAGTATCCCGTGGGGTCATTCGAGTGGGGGGCGATTGTCGCGTGAATCGACGGTCGCGGATAGCCCCTGAGCGCCGCCCATCTGCTGTCGCAGCAGGCCGACGAAAGCTTGTGCCGGTGGGCTCAGATAGCACGGTTTGCGTTGCAGCAGGCCGATGCTGCGCGCTGGCGCTTCGCTCAATACATGCACCGCGAGGCTGCCATCGCTGTTGAAGGTGTCGGCAACGCTGGCCGGCAACAACGCAAAACCCAATCCCGCGCGGGCCAATGCGGCGGCGCTGCTCATGTACGCCACCTCCCACGCCGGTTCACGCAGCAACCCCATGCGCTGCAGCGTTTCATCAGCCATGCCGCGCAGGCTGGTGTCGCGCGTCGTGGCGATGTAGTCCTGCTCGCGCAGCGCAGCGAGCAACGCCTTGCCGCGCAGACGCTCATGGCCGCGCACCAGCAACACCAGGCTGTCGTCGTACAGCGGCTGGAAATCCAGTGCGCCGAGATCGTCCACCGCCGAGGTGATGGCGAAATCCACCTCGGCGGCGCTGACCCACTGGCGGATCTCCCCGGCGCGGCCATCGCTGAGGCTGATGTCGATACCGGGATAACGCCGCCGGTACTCCTGCAGCACCCGAGGCAGCGGCTCGATGGCCACCGAGGGCAGCACGGCGATGCGCAGCGAGCCGCTCTCCAGGTGCAATTGTTCGCGCGCATCGTGCACGGCGTTGTCCATGTCGCGCAGCAGCCGCCTTGCCTGTTCGAGAAAGCGCAGCCCGGCCTCGGTCAACTCCACGCTGCGCGTATTGCGCGCCAGCAAGGCGAGCCCGAGAGCGTCCTCCAGCTTGCGCAGGCTGTAGCTGAGCGCCGGCTGCGACAGGTGGATGCGCTCGGCGGCACGACTGAAACTGCGGTGCTCAGCGATCAGCACGAAGGCCTGCAACTGGCGAAAGCTGACGTCCATGGCGCCACCTCTTATAAAAATGTCTTATCAATTGATACCACATTTCGAATTCACAACTTAATACAGCCCGCTCAGGATGGTGCCCTACCGAATTGCCAACGGGCTCGACAATGACAACAACCGTGCATATCGGCTGTGGCGCTGGCTTTGCCAACGACCGCCCCGATGCCGCTCTGGCGCTCGCCAACGACCTGGCAGGTCGCGACGGACGGCGCTTCCTGTTCTTCGAACTGCTCGCCGAGCGCACCCTGGCCGAAGCGCAACTGCGCCGCCTGAACGATGCCGACAGCGGCTACGCCGCACGTCTATTCGAGTTTCTCGAACCGGTGCTGGAAACCTGCCTGAACGCCGGCATTCCGATCATCAGCAACGGCGGTGCGGCCAACCCGGCAGCGGCCGCCCGACGCCTGCGCCAGCATCTGTTGGGCACATGCCACACGACAGCGCGCATCGCCTGCGTACTGGGTGACGATCTGCTGGCCAGCGACATCGACCTGCAACAGTGGCTACCCAAATCCCTGGATGGCGAGGTGGTGTCGGTCAACGTCTACAGCGGCGCCGAGGGCATCACCCAGGCGCTGAACGCAGGCGCCGACATCGTGATCTGCGGCCGGGTCGCCGACCCCAGCCTGGCCGTCGGCCCGCTGTGCCACGCCTTCGGCTGGCAGGCCGATGACTGGGATCGCCTGGCGCTGGCCACCACCGTTGGTCATCTGCTCGAATGCTGCACCCAGGTCACGGGCGGCTACTTCGCCCATCCGGGCCTCAAGGACGTGCCGAATCCGGCCAACCCTGGCTGCCCCATCGCCACAGTGACGGCTGATGGGCAAATCATCATCGGCAAGGCCGCCGGTACCGGCGGCTGCGTCACCGAGCAGACAGTCAAGGAGCAACTGCTCTATGAAGTCCACGACCCGGCGGCCTACCTGACCCCGGACGTGACCCTCGACCTGAGCCAGGTGCGCGTGCGCCAGGTGGCGGCTGATCGAGTCGCGGTCGAGGGTGTGCGCGGTCATCCCCGCCCGGAGCGCCTCAAAGGGCTGGTCGGCCTGCGCGGCAAATGGTTCGCCGAGGCGGAAATCTCCTACGCCGGCCCCGGCGCCCTGGCCCGCGCCGCCCTGGCCCGCGACATCCTGCTGCAACGCAGCGCGCGCCTGGCACCACAACTGACGCCCTGGATCGACCTGATCGGCGTCGCCAGCCTGTTCAATGACCGCGCCGGCCAGTGGCTGGACGCACGCCTGGCAGACACGCAGGCGGCGCAGGATGTGCGCCTGCGCATCAGCTTCATCGACCGCGACAAGGCGCTGCTCGAACGCCTGCTGCTCGACGCCGAATCGCTCTACACCAATGGCCCGGCCGGCGGCGGCGGGGTACGCCGCTACCTGAGCGAGTCGCTGTCCACCGCGAGCTTTCTCATCGAGCGCGCCCAGGTTCAACAATACGTGGAGTGGTACTGATGAGCGCCGAAGTGCTGCTGTGCGATTACGCCCACGCCCGCGCGGGCGACAAGGGCAACACCCTGAGCGTCGCGGTATTCGCCTATAACGCTGCGCATTACCCCTGGCTGGTAGCCGAGCTGACCGCCGAGCGCGTCGCCGCCTGCCTGGCGCATCGGCGCATCGGCCAGGTGCGGCGTTACGAGCTGCCCAACCTGGGCGGCCTCAACTTCGTCGTCGACGACGCTCTGGAAGGCGGCGTCAACGCCAGCCCCGGCATCGACCGGCACGGCAAGAGCCTGAGCTATCTGCTGCTCGACCTGAGACTGCCGCCGCCAGGCTGATTCGCCCTTCCCCGCTCACCTCGACTCCAACAACAATAAAACCGGAGACACCGGCATGATCACTGCCCTCGGCTTCACCCTGATGTTCGTCATCGTCGCCCTGATCCTGATGCGACGTATCACCCCGCTAGTCGCCTTCACCCTGCTGCCGGTCATTGCTTGTGCGCTGGCCGGGTTCACCCCGGCCGAAATCGGCAAGTTCATCACCGAGGGGCTGAAGTCCGTGGCCCCGACGGCAACGCTGTTCATTTTCGCCATCCTCTACTTCGGCATCATGCGCGAGCGCGGCCTGTTCGCCCCGCTGGTCAACTTCCTGCTGCGCAGCACCGGCGGCAAGCCGCTGGCAGTGGCGGTGGTGACGGTTGCGGTAACGGCGGTCACCCACCTGGACGGCATCGGCGCCGCCACCTTCCTGCTGGTGATTCCCGCCCTGCTGCCGCTGTACCTGCGCCTGGGGATGAAACGGGAAATGCTGCTGTGCCTGGTGGTGCTCAGTGCTGGGGTGATGAACATGGTGCCCTGGGGCGGCACTACCGCCCGCGCCTCCGCCGTGACCGGTATCGATGCCTCGCAGCTGTGGATCTCGCTGATCCCGATTCAGCTGATCGGCCTGGCGCTGGTGATGGGCCTGGCGGTGTTCCTCGGCCGCCGCGCACAGCGCAGCCTGGCTGGCATTGGTGACATCAGCGAACACGCAGCGACGACCTCGGCCAGCGAAGATGCGGCGCTGCTCAGCCCACGCACCTGGCGTTACTGGGGCAATCTGGCCCTCACCCTGGCCATTCTCGCCTGCCTGTTCACCGGCGCCTTCCCGCTGTTCGCCTGTTTCATGGTTGGCCTGGGCCTGGCCCTGGTGCTCAACTATCCCAGCCTGAACGAACAGAATGCAGCGGTGATGCGCCACGCCAGCGACGCCCTGCAGATGGCCCTGGTGATGCTCGCTGCCGGCATCCTCCTCGGCGTGCTGTCCGGTACGGGGATGTCCGAGGGCATGGCGCACTGGATGATCAACGTACTGCCGGAAGGCTCGGCAACTTGGCTGCACGTGATCATCGGCGCCTTCGGCGTGCCGCTGGGCATGCTGTTCTCGCCGGATGCCTACTACTTCGCCCTGCTGCCGGTGATCCGCGATGTCGCGGTGGCGGCAGGTGTCGACCCGGCCGCAGTGGCCAAGGCCATGCTGATCGGCGAGAACACCGGTTTCGGCGTCAGCCCAGTGGTGCCCAGCGTGTACCTGGCCATCGGTCTGGCGGGTGTCGAGCTGTACAAGCACATCCGCTATACCGCGCTGTGGGCCTGGGGTATCAGCCTGGTGATGCTGGCAGCCGCCGTGCTCTTCGGCGTGGTCACGGTCTGAAACCAGGCCACTGAAAAGAAAAAAGGATCGCCGAGGCGATCCTTTTTTCATGCTGCGCAGCGAATCAGGCAGGCTGATTCCACGGACGGTCGCCGTGCTCATCCTTGATGCGCGTGGGCAGGCCCATCACATCCAGCAGGCCCAGGAACGGCTCGGCCGGCAACTCTTCGACATTGACCATGCGCTTGGCATCCCACTCGCCACGCGCCACCAGCAGCGCGGCGGCAACCGGAGGGACGCCAGCGGTGTAGGAAATGCCCTGGCTGTCGGTCTCGGCGAAGGCGTCTTCGTGGTCGGCCACGTTGTAGATGAACAGCTCGCGCGGCTGGCCGTCCTTGGTGCCCTTGACCAGGTCGCCAATGCAGGTCTTACCGCTGTAGCCCGGCGCCAGCGAGGCGGGATCGGGCAGCACGGCCTTGACCACTTTGAGCGGCACCACTTCGAGGCCTTCGGCGGTCTTGACCGGTTGCTCGGAGAGCAGGCCGAGGTTCTTCAGCACGGTGAAGACGTTGATGTAGTGATCGCCGAAGCTCATCCAGAAGCGGACGTTCGGCACGTCGAGGTGCTTGGACAGCGAGTGCACCTCGTCATGGCCGGTCAGGTACAGGTTCTGTTCACCCACCACCGGCAGATCGTCGGTGCGTTTGACTTCGAACATGCGGTTGCTCACCCACTGGCTGTTCTGCCAGCTGTAGACCGTGCCGGTGAATTCGCGGAAGTTGATTTCCGGGTCGAAATTGGTGGCGAAGTACTTGCCGTGCGAACCGGCGTTGACGTCGAGGATGTCGATCGACTCGATCGTGTCGAAGTACTGTTGTTGCGCCAAAGCGGCGTAGGAGTTGACCACGCCCGGGTCGAAGCCGACACCGAGGATGGCGGTCACGCCTTTCTCCTGGCATTCGGCCAGGTGCTTCCATTCGTAGTTGCCGTACCACGGCGGGGTTTCACAGATCTTGCTCGGGTCTTCGTGGATCGCGGTGTCCAGATACGCCACGCCGGTATCGATGCAGGCGCGCAGCACGGACATGTTGAGGAAGGCGGAGCCCACGTTGATGACGATCTGCGACTCGGTTTCACGAATCAGCGCCTTGGTCGCTTCCACGTCCAGGGCGTTCAGTGCATAGGCCTTGATCTCGCCGGGCTGCTTGAGTCCGCCCTTGGCCTGTACGCTGTCGATGATGGCCTGGCATTTGGAGATGTTGCGCGACGCAATCGCAATACGACCGAGTTCGTCGTTGTGTTGCGCGCACTTATGGGCCACCACCTTGGCAACACCTCCTGCACCAATGATCAGGACATTCTTCTTCAATTGTTTCACCTCCAGGGAACTGCGTTGTTGAAAGCGTTTGATGTGTGTCACGAAGGTGGGCTGAAGCCCACCCTACCAGCCATGCAAGGCGTAAGCCGTAGGGTGGGCCGGGCGGCGTTCCGCTTCAGCCCACCGCAACGATGTTAGGACAGGCTCGACAGGTAATCGTCGAACTCGAACTGGCGCACCACCTCGACGCTACCGTCGAGTTGTTTCACCACGATGGACGGCATCTTCAGGCCATTGAACCAGTTCTTCTTGACCATGGTGTAACCGGCGGCGTCGATGAACGACAGGCGATCACCGATCTGCAGCGGTTTGTCGAACTGGTACTCGCCGAAGATATCCCCGGCCAGGCAGCTTTTGCCGCACACCATATAGGTGTGCTCGCCGTCGTTAGGCGCCATCTTGGCGTTGAGGCGGTAGATCAGCAGGTCGAGCATGTGTGCTTCGATGGAGCTGTCGACCACGGCCAGATGCTTGCCGTTGTACAGGGTGTCGAGCACGGTGACTTCCAGCGAGGCGCTGAGGGTGATCGCCGCTTCGCCCGGCTCCAGATACACCTGCACGCCGTACTTCTCGGAGAAGGCTTTCAGACGCGCGCAGAAGGCATCGATCGGGTAGCCCTCGCCGGTGAAGTGAATGCCGCCACCGAGGCTGACCCACTCGACCTGAGCGATCAGGTGACCGAAGCGCTCCTCGATGGTGGTCAGCATCTTGTCGAACAGCTCGAAGCTGCCGTTCTCGCAGTTGTTGTGGAACATGAAGCCGGAAATCTGCCCCATGACCTTTTCGATCTTCGCCGGATCCCACTCGCCCAGGCGGCTGAACGGGCGCGCCGGGTCGGCCAGCAGGTAATCCGAGCTGCTCACCTGTGGGTTGACGCGCAGGCCACGGATGGTGCCTTCCGTCCGCTCGGCGAAGCGTTCGAGCTGGCCGATGGAGTTGAAGATGATCTTGTCGCAGTTGGCGACCATCTCTTCGATCTCGTCGTCGGCCCAGGCCACGCTGTAGGCATGGGTTTCGCCGGCGAACTTCTGCCGGCCCAGCTTCAGCTCATACAGCGACGACGACGTGGTGCCGTCCATGTATTGCTGCATCAGGTCGAACACCGACCAGGTGGCGAAGCATTTCAGCGCCAGCAGCGCTTTGGCACCGGAGTTCTCGCGCACGTAGGCGATCTTCTCCAGGTTGACCAGAAGCTTCTGTTTGTCGATGAGGTAGTACGGCGTCTGGATCATCTCGTCGCCCCAGCAAGGTCGGACAAAGGAGGACATTCAGCCCCCCGGAAAAAAGTGGACGCGAATTGTGCCGATAACCGGCGCATATCGAAAGGGCATTGGAGATTTTTTGTACAACCGGTAATGACCGGAGCCTGGCCCGCCTGGACGAAGACCTTAAGACAGAGCGGTTACAGCGCTATGACGGCTGGATGCGGAAGCACCTGTGGGAGGGGCTTTAGCCGCGACAGCCGCAGCCCACAGACCCGTCAGTTGATCGGCGTGGCGGTCAGGTTGGCGCGGATATCGGCGTTCTGCAGCTTGATGCCGTACATGGAGGTAACCGCCCCGCCCGTGGGATGCACGTTCTGAATGCGGTCGACGTTGATTTCCTTGAACTGCACCTGACCGTTGACGGCAAAGCCCAGCGGGTCGGGCGACACCTGCGGGCAGCCGCTGGCGCTCTTGTCGCAGACCTTGGTCGGCGCCACATCGAGGTTGAGGCCGACGCGCACGCCGTAGGTGTTGGCATTGGCATCGCTCGGGTTGGCGTCGGAGGTATAGAAGTTGTCCACCACCAGTTGCGCGCCAGTGCCATTGATGCCGCCCACCCGATCCGTCTCGACGATCAGCTGGTTACGCTTTTCGCTGGTCGATACGCTGTTTGCCGGATTGCCCGAGGCATCATGGACGAAGACGTTCTTCAGCCCCGCCGTCAGCCCTTCGTTGCCGCGATCCTCCCAGCGCCCGCCGCTGGCCGAGCAGGCCGTGGCGTTGCTACCGCTGCCGCCGACGCACAGCGCTCCGGCACCACCGGAGCTGAGGCTGAGCGTCGAGCCCTGCTCGTAGCGGCGCAGCACGATGCGCCCCAGGCTGTCGCCGCTGCTGCGGTCGCCCCAACGGACATCGTGCACATCGAGGGTCGACCAGTAGGTGCCACGGTTGAGCTGGATGCCGTTCTGCGTCACGTCCAGCGAGCCCTCACGAAAGTGCATGTCGTAGCGCGTACCAGCCAGCCACAACCCCTTGCCCGCCTGGTCAACGGTGATGGCGGCATTGCCGTTGGTGACGACGAAATCGGCGTTGTAGCGCAGGCCATCGCCACTGGCGCCACCGGGGCGCAGGGTGAGCTGGCCGTTGAGGTTGAAGTCGTAGGCGGGGAACACCTCCAGCAGCACCAGCAGCTCGGTGCCGCCCTGCAGCGGTGCATCGGCACGCCCGACACGCAGCCCGTCGAAGCTGTAGCTGCCGCTGACGTTCTGCAGGCTCAGGCGCAGCCCGTCGAAGTGGCCATCGTAGCCACCACTGTCAACCTGGGTATTGAGGCTACCGGCGTAGCAGCCGGACGCAGCGCCAGCAAGGCAACTGCGCGTCAGGTCGATGCCGAACTGGCCACTGCCATGAGTACGCAGGCCGCTGAACCACATGCTGTTGCCGTTATCGGTGAGCGACACCGAGCTGCTGACCATGTTCCACGACACATCCCCGCCAATCCCCTGCTGGCCGGCATTGGCTGCCGCGCCTGGGCGCAGCTTGAGCTGGTTGCGCCAGGCGCCCTCGTCGCGGAAGTTGAGTTCCATAGCCAGGCTGCCGATCTTCTGGTTGCTCGGGTTGCCGATGATCAGGCCGCCGAGGCTGGCGCTGAACTTGAGATCCTGAAACGCCACCTGCACGTAACGGCCGCTGCCGTCCTCACCGAGGTCGAGGGTAATGCCATTCTGGCTGCTGAGCACCCCGCTGAAGTTCTCCGCACGCAGCACGCCGTCGTCCTTGTACTGGAACAGGCTGTTGGCAATGGTGATATTGGGCGTCAGGCGCAAGCCTTCGCCGCTGGCGCCACCGGCGGCGATGCGGATGCTGCCGCCCAGACGCAAGTCCATGTCCAGTTGGCCGAAGCTGCGGGCCTGATCGGCGTAGCGGGTATCCGCCACGCCAGGGGTGACACTTACGCCAGCAGGGTCGCCCTGCGCCAAATCCAGGCCGATGCCGCCGATATGGGCGAGGAAGCGGCTGTCGCCCAGGTCGAGGCGCACGGCCGAGCCATCACCGCCACTGACGATGTCCAGATAGGCGTTGTGCAGGTAGGCATCGAACGAGGCGTCGCGCACGATCAGGTCGAAACCGTTGTCGCGGTAATAGAAGGTCACCGCATCCAGGGACAGGTGGCTTTCATCGAGGCGAAAGCCACTCACCCCGCTGGCCCCGCCACCGCTGATCCGCAGGCTGGCACCGAGGGTGTAGAAGGCGCGGAAGGCACCGAAGCTGCGCTCGCTGCCAACGAAGCCGACACGCTCGACGCTCAGTTGCTCGGCACGCCCCTGATGTTCGACACGCAACTGATCGTCGACCACGTCGATCTGCGTGCTGGAGCTGCTACCAGCCTGCTGCGGGCGGTTGCTGACACCTTCCAGGCGCAGGGTCTGGCCATCCTGGGTGTAATCCAGGCTGCCGGCCGACCAGCCGCCGCCGGAGGTTTCCAGGCTGATGCCGCCGCGCCCGCTGACATCCGCCAGCCCCTCGTCGTCCAGCGCCTGCATGGCCTGCAGCAGCGGGCTGAAGAGTACGGCGCAAAGCAACCAGTGACGTGTCATGGATGGGCTCCTCAGGGCGTCGGGAAGACCAGCACGCTGCCCTGCATGCGCACGCTGCCGTCGATCTTGGCCGAGAAGAGCGTGGTCTGCTGATAGCTCGGATCACCGCCCGCGGCCGTACTCAGCACCTTGTTCTTCCAACCGCCCTGGCTGGCCACGGCAAAGGTGAGGTTGCCGTCCTTGAAGCGCACCTGGTTGGGCAGGCCGATGGCCAGCACCTCACGCTCGCCATTGGCAGTGGTCAGCGAGCGAGTGTCCAGGGTCAGACCCTCGAAGCTGAAGATGCCCTTGATATTGTCCAGCACGTACCAGCCGGACGTGGCCCCGGTGCGCACGGCCACACGCATGCCGCAGCTCTCGGGCGTAGCGGCGCCGGCCAGGGCGCAACTGCGCTGATTGGCCGTCCACTGCGCCGGATTGTTCATGGTCGGTGTATCCCAGAGCACACCACCGTTCTTGTTGATGCTGAACTCACCGGACAGGTACACGCCCCCCTGCCCGCTCATCTGGCTGAGGTCGCCATCATCCATCGGCTGCAGCTCGGCCAGCGCCAGCGCCGGCAACAGCGCGAGCAGGACGGCTGCCGCGTTAGCGCAAGTCATAGCTGCTCACCTTGAGGTAGTTGAAGCTCAGCCCGGAAATCTCGTTGCGCCCGAAGTTGTAGCCCCCGGTCGGCAAGGCAGTGGCACTGCTGCGCACACCGCCGACGTTGAGGTTCTCGAAAACCAGATTGGTGCGTGGCGCATTGGCGTAGAAGTCGCTGGCCAGTGCCTGCCGTTGCGCGGTGGTAGTACCGCTGGCGGTGGGGTTCTGCAGTTCCAGAACGAACTGGCCATCGGCGCTGGAGCGCAGGCGCAAGGGTTGCGATTTGCCGTAGCCCAGGGCGATGTTGGCGTAGCCGTTGGTGACATACAGGGTGCGGGCGCCGCGCTGGGCGGCGGTCTCGCCGGTGATATCGCAACTGGCCTGGGCGCAGGACATGATTTCCAGCGTCTTGGCGAAGATGTTGATGCGCGCCTCGCCAACCAGCTCGCCGTTGCCGTTCTGCCCAGGATCGCCCCAGAGGCGCAGGTAGGAGCCATCCATCACCAGTTGGTGGAAATCCAGTGCCAGCATCTCGGTGCGCCCCGCCGCGACCTGAAAATCGAAGCGCACGCCCAGGTCGGCGCGACCACTAGCGGCGGTCGAGCAGTTCGAGCCGGCCGCCGCATAGCCATCGATACAGGGGTTGCCACCGGCGACCAGGCGCTCGGGGAACTTGAACGACAGCACGGTGATGTTGCTCGGCGTGGTCTGCACCCACTGCCCGTCATCGCGCAGGGTGCGCAATTCCTCGCCCTTGGCCAGTTCCAGCTCGAACGGATGATCCAGGCTGCCGATGGTCACCGGATTGAGGTTGCTGCCCTTGTTGCTGCCGGCGGCGCCGAGGTAGAGGTTCTTCACCGAGATCGGCACGTTGCGCCCCTGGCCGTCGGTGATGTCGTTGATCACGATCTGCGCGCCGGAACCGTCGAGCAACACCTGGTCGAGCACGAAGCCCAGGCCTTCGCCCTGCACGGCGGACATTTCCTGGTCGCTCAACGGCTCCATGGCCGAGGCCACGGCGGCCGGCAGCAGGAGCCCCCCCAACAGCGCCCGGTTCATGATCAGCACCCAGCCGTCGGAGTGCCGAGGCAGGTGTCCTGCCGCGGTATGCCGTTGAACGCCTGGTTGAAGTCGATATTGATCGGCGCCACCAGGTTGCCATTGGCGTCGCGGTATTTCGGCAGGTTCATGAACGCGCCCTTCAGCGCCGTGATGAAGGCGTTGCTGTCCATGTCGCGCCAGGCCACGTCCTGCGTCTGCAGGGAAATGAAGAAGCCCTTGGCCGCGCCCTGCATGCTCGACATATCGGCGGTATTGCCCACCGGCAGCGACTGGAATTGCGACAGGTTGAAACAGGTCTGGATACCCAGGATCGCGCAGTTGTTCGAGGCGAAGGCGCCCAGCAGCGCATCGGTCCAGCCCCCCGCACAACCGGACGTACAGGTCAGCCCGTCGCCATTCTTGATGCCCGACAGGGTCCCCCTCACCGGGTCGCTGGCACCGCCGGAACTGACCAGCGTTGCGTCGGCCTCGACGATGCTGCTGCGATACACCCCGGCCAGGAACAGCGCAGTCTGCTGCGCGAAGTTGGATTTGTTGTAGATGGCATCGCCCGTACCCTTGATATGCACCGGAATGTTCCCGGTCAGGCTCTGGATATCACCGGACAGCGTCCCCTTGGCCTCACCAAAGCCGATGCGCACCCCGACCACCTTGTTGCCGTCGTAGGCCAGTTCGATGAAGGGGTTGGTAATCTTGAAAGGGTTGATGCTGTCGTTGGCACCGACCGTGCCCAAGGCGAAATTGTTGATCAGGATGTCGGAGCTGCCGGCGGTCTCACCACTGCGGTCGTACTGGCCCAGTTGCAGCTTCTTGACGTTGAGCTGGGTATCGAGGCTCAGACCCAGGTTGACCCGGGTGTAGTTGATACCGGCATTGCTGTCAGTGGTCAGGTTGATGAAGGCCTGGCCAGTGATGTCCGACAGCTCGTTGTCAGCCAGCGGCACCATGGCGGCCTGAACCGGGGCGGCGCAGGCCGCCGCGCAGACGAGCGCCAGGGCATGCCTGACGAAACGGACGGACTGGCGCATGGCAAAACTCCTTTTCTTCTTGTACGGATCGTCGAGCACCGCGACTCGAGCCCTTGTGGCCACTATAGGGACATCAGCGCGCAAGCGGCCCGACCCATAGTCGAGAAAATACCGGCCAACGCATCCTGCGCCAGCCACTCGATACGCCAGGTGTTACCGCTGGCCCCATTGACGTAACAACTCACCCGGCACCTGCCTCTGATCGATTCGGACTCAAACCCGGCCCACTGCTTGCAGTACAATCTCCCCTTTTCACTTGCCTGGAACCCGGCGCCTCGATGATCGATCCCAAGCGCGTTTTGCGCGCCCTCGCCGAACACTGGACGTTGCTCGAACCGCTCTGCGAGCGTTTCGACGCCGGCACCCTGAGTCTGGTCGAGCTGCGCGGCCAGCTCGCCACGCAGTTGCCCGACGCCACGCCCAGCGACACCACAGCCCTGCTCGACACCTGGATTCGTCTGGACATCCTGGTGCCGGTGGCCAAGAGCCCCAATCGTTTCGAGCTCAACGCGCAGATCCACGATTTTCTCGCCTACCTGCGCCGCGAGCACCGCCTCGGCCTGTGTCTGGAGATCGAAGCCTACCTGCGCCATCTGGAGCGCCTGGCCGGCTATATCCAGGACGCCTTCGAGGTACGCGACGCCAACGACCTGGCGCGCCAGCTGCGCCTACTCGACATGCGCGTGCGCGATGTACTGAAGAAACTGGCCAATGACGAACAGGCGCTGGTCAGCGTGGCCGACCGGGCCAAGACCAGCGACCGGCAGATTCCCCTGCGCCAGCGCTACGCCGAAGTGCTCGCCACCTGGGACGAATATGTCGAGCCGATGATTCAACTGGTCGCCGCAGACGGTGCCTTCGAGCAGGGTGTGCGCCGCGTCGAACAGGTGTTGCTACGCCTGCTCGGCGATCAGCAGCGCCTCGGCCAATTGGTCGACGATGATCTGTTGCTGCGCACCCACGCGCGCATCCTGGAGATGCAGACCACCGCCCAGTTGACCCTGCGCAAAGCGCGCGAGCTGCTGCTACCGCTGCGCGAGGAAGCCCGCCGGCACAACGCCGTGACCCGTGGCGCCGCACTGGCGCTGTCGGTGATCCGCAAGAAGGGCATCGACGCCGTACCGCAGGCGGCCATGCCGCTGTTCACCCGGCCGCAGAGCAATTTCCTAGGCAGCGCCAGCCAGGTCGAGGCCTACGTCTACGCCCTGGCGCGCTTCGAAGCCAAGCCGGCGCATTTCCCCAAGGCCAGTGGCAGCCGCAAGGGCGGCGCGCCCAAGGCACCAAAGACCGCGCGGGAAATGATCGAGCGCTGCGAACAGGCCCTGCCGCTGCCGGATCTGATGACCTGGCTGCTGGAGCAGGAACCGGAAGGCGCCACCGACGAGCTGCTCTACTGGTTCTCGCGCCTGTCGCGTGAATCGCGCTTCCAGCGCGACCGTCTGGAGCGCCAGACCTACCTGACCCGCGAGCATGAAATCAGCATCAGCTCTTACGCGTTGGTGGGTCGCCCCAGTGCCTGATTTTTACGTAGGGTGGATCGGGGGGCGCAGCCAGCGCCTGCTTTTGTCCACCTTGTTGATTGCCATGCGGTGGACGGATAAAGCGCCGTCCACCCTACGCTTGCCCGTGAGCACGACGTATGAACATTGATTTGAAAGAAATGACCCAGCTCGCGGCGGCCTTCCGCGACCTGTTCAAGGGCTACCACATCTCGCGCAGCGAGCCGGAGTGCTACGCCCAGCTGTCGAGCATGCAGGATCAGTATCGGGCGCTGTTCCGCGCCCTCGGTTTCGAGCTGGTCTGTGATCCGCGCGGCTTCTACTACTTCGTCCCCGAGCAGGTGGCGCCGCAGGTGAACAAAACCGCCCAGCGTCTGGCGCTGTTCACCTTCATTCTGGTCGAGCACCTGGCCGACCAGGGCCGCGATCCGCTTTCCGTGCTCGACGGCGGCAGCATCGGCCGTGACGAGCTGCCGGCGCTGCTGGAGAAGTACCGCGATCTGTTCCTGCAGGCCGAAGTCACCACCTTCGAAGAGCTGGAAGACAAGATCATCCGTCGCCTCATCCAGCTCGGCTTCGCCGAGGACAGCAACGGCGTGTACCGTTTCCTGCCGCCGATGCACCGTTTCCTCGACGTCTGCCTGTCGGTGCAGCACGACCGCGACCTGGCCGCCAGCCTGCACAGCAGCGACCTGCCGCTGCCGGCACCGGTGCTGCTGGACGATGACGGCGACGCCGATCCGCTCGAAGCCGTGGACGCTGAAGAATCCGAGGAAGACGCCCTGGCCCGCGCCATGGCCGAAGAACGCGCCGCACAGGAGATGGACGCATGAGCCAGGAACGCTACGGCATCCGCCGCTTCGCCCTGCTGAACACTGCCGGCTACAGCCTCGGCCTGTTCCCGCTGGAAAACCCGCTGTCGGTCTACGGCGCCAACAACCTGGGTAAATCCGCTTCGATCAACGCCCTGCAGTTCCCCATCCTGGCGCGCATGTCGGACATGAGCTTCGGCAAGTACAGCCTGGAAGCCTCGCGCAAGTTCTACTTCGCCAGCGACACCAGCTACATCCTCGTCGAAGTTGCCCTGCCCCACGGCCCGCACGTGATCGGCGTGGCCGGTCGCGGCCCGGGGGGCGGCTTCGGTCACCAGTTCTTCGCCTACGCCGGCGAGCTGGATCTGGAGCACTATCAGCAGAACGGTACCTGCCTGCGTCAGCGCGAGCTGTTCAAGAACCTCGGCCAGGCCGGCATCACCGCTTACGAACTGAAGCCCGACGAACTGCGTCGCCTGCTGGTCGGCGGTCACACCAGCATCCCGCTGGATCTGACCCTGATCCCGCTGCGCTCGACCAGCGAGCAGAGCCTGAAGACCTTCCGCGCGCTGTTCATCAACCTGCTGCACATGCGCGAGATTACCGCCGCCAAGCTCAAGCAGCTGTTCCTCGATGCCTTCGAGCACAGCCTGCGCTCAGGCAGCGTCGACTACATCGCCGCCACCGAAGAAGCCTTCCGCGACGTACGCCGCATGGAGCAGGACTACCAGGCGTTGGTGACCGCCGGCCCGCAGATCGAGGCACTGGCGGCCGGCGTGGCCCAGCGCGAAGTGCTGCGCGGCAAGCTACACCGCCTCTCGCCGCTGCTCGACAACCTGCTCGGCACCTGGCACGACTACGCCGATGCGCGCAAGGAAGAACTGGTGATCCAGGCCGAGCATTACCGCAACGAGCAGGACGGCCTGCAGAACGAACAGCGCGGCGGCACCAGTGAGCTGATGCGCCTGGAGCGTGAGATCAGCGAGATCCAGCGCTGGCTAGGCGAACTGTCCGTGCTGAAGAATCGCTTCGCCCTGGTGGAAAACGCCAAGGTGCTGGAAGAACAACTGCTCGCCGCCAAGGACGCCCACGACGAACTGGCCGGTGCCCTGGCGCAGTCGCGGCAGTTCTCCAGCGAAGACCTGGACGAGCGTCTGCGCGATCTGGAAAAACGCCTCAAGTCGGTCAAGCAGCAACTCGACCACGCTGACAACAACAGCTACTCGCGCCTGCGCGAGGAATTCAGCCAGGCCGATGTCGACCGCCTAATGCGCTTGTTCAACGGCCAGCTGTTCAGCCTGCCGCTCGGTGAGAAAGGCATCCAGGCCGAGGGTGACGATTGGGTCAAGGCGGTCGAAGCGGTGCTGGATCGCTTCAAGGGCGACACCTTCGCCGTGCCCGGCCTGTCCATCGACCTCAGCCATATCGAACCGCCCGCCCTGCAGGCACTGGCCGACCGCGCCGCCCTGCGCGACCAGAAGGATCGCCTGGAGCGCGAGCTCAAGCAGCTCAAGACCCAGCAGTCGGTCGCCGCCGACCGCGCCGCCAGCAAGGCCCAGGCTGAAACCCTGTACCAGGCCGTGCTGGATGCGCAGAAGGCCCTGGAAGACTTCCGCAAGAGCCAGACCCTGGCCGCCGAGGAGCCGCAGAAGCTGGAGCGCCTGGCCGAACTGGAAGGCGCGCAGGACGAACTCAAGCGCGCCAGCGATGCCTTCGCCGAGCGCGTGCAGCAACTGTCCGCCAAGCTGCAACTGGTTGGCCGTCAACTGGCCGATCTGGAAGCCAAGGAACGCACCCTGGAAGACGCCCTGCGTCGTCGCCAGTTGCTGCCAGCCGATCTGCCCTTCGGCACGCCGTTCATGGAGCCGGTGGACGACTCGCTGGACAACCTGCTGCCGCTGCTCAACGACTACCAGGACACCTGGCAGGCGCTGCAGCGCATCGACGGTCAGATCGAAGCGCTGTACGCCCAGGTACGCCTCAAGGGCGTGGCCAAGTTCGACAGCGAAGATGATGTCGAGCGCCGCCTGCAACTACTGGTAAACGCCTACGCCCACCGCCAGGACGAAGCCCTGACCCTGGCCAAGGCGCGCCGTGCAGCGGTCACCGATATCGCCCGTACCCTGCGCAATATCCGCAGCGACTACGACAACCTTGAGCACCAGTTGGCGCTGTTCAACCGCGAGATCAACAAGCGCCAGGTCTCCAACCTGCAAAGCTTCCGCATCGTCCTGGCACCGAACAAGGAAGCCCTGCGCCATATCGACCAGATCATCCACAGCGCCGGTCAGTATGAGGAAGGCGAAACCCTGTCGGTGTTCGACCTCTCGCAATCGGCCGATCAGGATGCCAAGAACGAAGAAGCCAAGGACTACCTGTCGCGCCTGGTCGCCGCCAACGGCAACCAGTTGGGCCTGAAGGATCTGTTCGAACTGGCCTTCGAGATCACCAAGGTGCATGGCCAACCGATCATCCACACCGACATCGATGGTGCCGCCTCCAACGGCACCACCATGACCATCAAGGCGCTGACCAACATGTACCTGCTGCTGCACCTGATGGATCGCGAGCAGGCCGGTCGCGTGCGCCTGCCCTACTACCTCGACGAGGCGGCGGATATCGATGAACGCAACCAGCAGGCGCTGATCGAAACCAGCCTGCAGCTCGGTTTCGTGCCGATTCTGGCCTCGGTCAAGCCGCAGGTCTCGGCCCACGTGGCCATCGACCTGGAAGGCGGCAGCGGCCCCAACGGCATCTATATCGACGAGGCGGATTGGAAGTTCATCAAGCCACGCGAAAGTGCCAAGGTTCAGGCGCCAGCGCAGGAAGAAAGCACAGAGCTGGCCTGAGCCCATCGCGGCTGAAGCCGCTCCTACGGATACCATGACCGTGGGAGGGGCTTTAGCCGCGAGCTTTTATAGCCGCCAAAATGAAAGTGGCCGCTCACTGCGGCCCCTTTCATTTCTATGATTGTCTTACTGCTCCAGCACGATCTTCGGCGCCCATTGCATCCAGGCTTCCTGCGGCTCGTCGAACAGTGCAAACGTCTGCCCCGGCTGAGCCGGCCCGCCCATCTCCGGATTGTTCGGCGTGGCGAAGGCGATGCCGCCTTCGAGCAACGCCTCCAGCGATTCGGTACGCACCTTGACGCCCTTGAACAGCCCTGCGTCGACACCGATACCGCTGGCATTCCAGAAGCGGCTGCCCGAGCGCACCAATGGCGCATAGCGCGGCTCGATCAGTACGTGGATCAATACACGATCCGAGGTCGGCCCCAGTTCGAAATCCACCACCTTGCCCACCGGCACTTCTCGGTAGCTGACGATCACCCCCGGCTTGATCGAACCCCGACGTGGCGTGCTCAGCACCAGGTGCAAACCCTCCTCGCGCACCGCCTGGTTCGGCGGACTGGCCAGCGCGGTGAATTCGGTACGGCGGGCGCCTTTCTGCGCCGGCAACTGCACTTCCAGGTATTGGCCGCTGACCAGCGTGCCGAGGTTCGCGGCCCGCGTCAGGCTCAGCTCCGGCTTCACTACCCAGAACTGCGTCCCCTCGCGGGCGATCTGATCGGCCGCCTGGGTGATCCGCACATTCAGGATCACCGTCTGCAGGTCATCGCTCAGGCTCAGATTCTCGACCTTGCCGACCTCCAGACCCTTGTAGCGCAGCAGTGTGCCGGGTTGCAGGCCATCGCCATCGACCACGCGGATGGTGATCTGCTTGCCCAGTTGCAAGGCGCTGTCGCGATCCGCATGCAACACGAAGCGCTGCACCTGACGGTCGGATCTGGCGGCTTGCAGATCCGGCGTCTCGAAGGCAATGCCGCCCGCCAAAAGCGTCTGCAGGGATTCACTTTTGACCTCGACGCCCGACAACCCGCCCTTGAGCGTGATGCCGCTGGCGTTCCAGAACCGCGTAGAGGTGTTCACCAGGTGCACGTAGTCCGGCTCGATGTGCACGCCCAGCACCACCTGGCGGTTATCGCGTCCCAGCTGATAGCTCTGCACCGAGCCCACCTTGATCTGCTTGTAGAGCACTGGACTGCCGACCTCGATGGAGCCCAGTTGATCGGTGAACAGCACCAGGTGCAGGCCCGGCGCACCCAGATCCAGAGGCGGAGCCTTGCTGCGAGCGACGAAATTGCGCGCCGGCGGATTGCCCTTCTCACCGGGACGTACGGCAATGTAGTTACCCTTGACCAACGCCTCGAGACCGGTGATGCCGGCCAGAGAAATGGACGGCTTGACCACCCAGAAATCCGTTCCCTCTACCAGGTATTCCTCGGCCTGCGGGTTGATGGTCAGCTCGGCCGTGGCATTTTTCAGATCGCGGTCGACCTTCATGGTTTTCAGCGAACCCACCTGGATGCCTTTGTACATCACCGGCGTGCGGCCTTCCTGCAAGCCTTCGAAGTCGCTGAGCGTAACGACAATCTTGATACCCGCCTGGGCCTCGTCGTAGTTCTCGTAAAGACGAAACGGTAACGCAGGGTCGGTGGGCGGGCTGTCCTTACGGTGCTCGGGCGTGGCAAACGCGATACCCCCGGCGACGATACTGGCTAGCGACTCGCTGCGCAGCTTGAAGCCGGACAGGTCTGCATCGACGCTGATGCCGCTGGCGTTCCAGAAGCGCGTGTGCTTGCGCACCAGATGCGCGTAAGCAGGCTCGATGAACACCTTCACCTCAACCGTGTTCTGGTCATCGCCCAAGGTGTAACTCTTGACCCGCCCGACCTGAATCTGTCGATAGAACACCGGGCTGTCACGATCGAGCGAGCCCAGTCGGTCGGCCTTTAGCGTGATGTGCAGCCCCGGAACGTCGTCGCCCATCGGCGGCTCCTGATCCAAGGCGATAAAACTGCGCGCCGACTCGCCTTCGCCGGGGCTGAAGGTGATGTAGTTGCCGGAAACCAGCGTCTCCAGGCCGCTGATACCGGCCAGACTGACATTGGGTTTGACCAACCAGAAACGAGTCCCCTGGCGCAGGAACTGCTCGATTTCCTTGTTCACCTCGACCTGCGCCAACACACCACGCTTGTCATCCGATGGATCCAGACTGATGGCCGTTACCTTGCCGACCGCCATGCCCTTGTACATCAGCTCGGTCTTGCCAGCCTGAATGCCTTCCCCGCTGGCAAACACCAACTCCACCTGAATACCGGCTTCGCTGTAGGCACGCCAGGCCAGCCAGCCACCTATCATCAAGGCGATCAGGGGCAACACCCAAATGGCCGACCAGTTCGAAGCGGGACGCGTCTTGGCCAGAGGAAGGTCAGTCATGATCGGTTTCCGTGTTATCCCAGATAAGGCGGGGGTCGAAAGTCAGTGCAGCCAGCATGGTCAATATCACCACACTGGCAAAGGCGGCAGCACCCGCTCCAGCTTCGATGCTGGCCAGGCTGCCAAAATTAACCACGGCCACCAGAATGGCGATGACGAAGATGTCGAGCATCGACCAGCGGCCGATCCATTCGATGAAGCGGTACATGATGATGCGCTGGCGCGCCGACATCGGCTGATGACGCTGCACCGAATACAGCAGCAGGGCGATACCCACCAGCTTGAAGGTGGGCACCAGAATACTGGCGATGAACACCACGGCGGCGATCGGTAGCATACCGTGATGAAGCAGCTCGACCACACCACCCATGATGGTGGCGGGCGCGCCCTTGCCCAGACTGTTCACCGTCATGATCGGCAACAGGTTGGCCGGGATATAGAGCAGCGCCGAAGTCAGCAGCAAGGCCCAGGTGCGCACCAGGCTGTTCGGTCGGCGCGCATGAACCTGCCCGCCACAACGGCTGCAATACTGGTGCTCGGCCTCAGGCTCCTCGGGATTGAGCTGATGGCACTCGTGGCAAATCAGCAAGCCGGCATCAATCGCACGCATGCACATTCTCCCCGGAAAGAGCTGCCCAGATCTGGTGTGGTGACATCGTCACCTCCAACCAGACCTGCACCAGCAACAGCGCGACGAAGCAGAACAGACCAACGCCCAGACTCAGGTCAGCGAGATCCATCAGTTTGACCATGGCTACCAGAATGCCCATCAGATAGACCTCGAGCATTCCCCACTCGCGCAGGTGATGATAGATCCGGTACAGCAACAAGCCGTAACTACGCCCCCAATCCAGGCGGATGCTCAGCAATACCAGCAACTGGCATAACAGCTTGAGCAACGGCACGGCCATGCTGCAGAGGAACACCACCACGGCAATGCCTTGCATGCCGCTCTCATACAGACCGAGCACACCACTCCAGACGGTGTCCTGCGAGCGTTGCCCCAGCAGGTTCAGTTGCATGATTGGCAAAAAGTTGGCGGGAACGTAGAGCAGTAAAGCCGTCAGCACCAACGCCAGGCTACGCCTGACCACATGGTGACGGTGACTGAAGAGCTCATAGCCACAACGTGGGCATTGCGCGCTTTCTCCGTCCTTCAGGTGAGGCTTGCGCATCAGCAAATCGCACTCGTGGCAGGCGACGAGCGCGCTTATCGGCAGCGAGGACAATGAGATGTCATGGGGCGATTCGGCCATGGAGCCTCCACACGGGGAGGCCCATTCTAACCGAGCGCAGGACTCTCAGAGAGGCCTGGCGTATATATCGAAGCGTTGCCCTGAACAGCAGGGCCAGCGACGGCTCAGACCTTGAAGCGACGAATCAACTGATCCAGTTCACGCGTCAGGCGATCCAGATCGCGGCTCATGTCATTGTTCTGCGCGGTCATGCTCTGCGTCTCGCTGATATGACGCGAGATCTGCGCAACGCTCTGGTTCACCTCAGCCCCGATGCTCGACTGCTCTTCGGCTGCCGTCGCGATCTGATTGTTCATACCGGTAATATCCGAGACCGCCTGACTCACGCCAGCCAGGATCTGCCCCGTGCCGTTGGCCTTGGCCACCGCAGCCTCGCTACCCTTGAGGCTACCCTGCATGGTCGCCACAGCAGCACGCGCACCTTGTTGCAACTGACTGATCTTGGCCTGGATTTCTTGCGTGCTCTGCTGAGTACGCGAAGCCAGCGAACGCACTTCGTCAGCGACCACAGCAAAGCCTCGTCCCTGCTCACCCGCACGAGCGGCTTCGATCGCTGCGTTCAATGCCAACAGATTGGTCTGCTCTGCGATGGCGCGGATCACATCGAGAATGGAGCCGATGGACTCCACATCGTTGCCAAGCGTCTGGATATCCTCGGCTGCCTTCTCGATATCACCGGCCAGGCCACTGATCGCCTCGATGGTCTCGTCGACGTTGAGCTGCATGGCACGGGCCTGATCATCGGTATCACGCGTGAGCTGAGCGGCACTTTGCGCCGATTCGGCGACGTTGTGGGTCGCCAGGGCCATCTGATCCATCGCATGGGTGACATGCTCGGCATCGGCGGTTTGCCGCACCAGAGCATCGGCGGCTTGCTGGGTACTCAGGCGCAGTTGCTCGTTACGCTCCTGAAGAGCATGCACACAACGTGTCAGCTCCAGAATCATGTCACGGATCTTGCCGACGAAAAGGTTGAAGGCACCGGCCATCGACGCCGTTTCTTCGTTGCCATCGACAGGCAGAAGATGAGCCAGATCGCCCTCCTCCGAAGCCAGCAGTTGCAAATTGCTCGTAAGCTGACGTATCGGCCTCACGATGGACGCGGCCACCCATACAGCCACACCCGCCAGGACGGACAAGAGAACAGCCAGGGTCAACCACTGTTTCAGGCGCAACTCATCCAGCGCTTTTTGCTGCTGCTTCAACTGATCATTGATCAGCGTGTCGACGCCATCGATATAAAAGCCTGCACCTACCGTCCAACCCCACTTCTCCAGATAACGGGAGTAGGACAGCTTCGGATAGGAGGTCGTGTCGCTACCGGGTCTCGGAAAGTAGTACGTGACGAAGTCACCGCCACGCTTGGCCGCAGCAATAAGCTCGCGAATCAGGTAAGTGCCCTGGGTATCCTGCAGATCCCAGAAGTTCTTGCCCTCGTCTTTTCCGGCGAGAAAGATACGGTCGCCCTTGTCGTTGTACCCGAAGAAATAGCCTTCAGCACCGTAGCGCAACTCACGCAAGCGATCCGCCGCTTGCTTCATGACTTCGGGTGTTTGCGCATCGGGGCTGTCGTAGAGCGGCTTGATCGCGGCAAAGGCGATATCCAGGTAGCTCAGCAGCTCGTCCTTGCGCGTTTTCAGCAAGGTCTGCCGCGTCTCCTCGAGCGTGCGTTCGCTCAGTGATTGCTGTTCGGAGAACGCCAATAACTGCACGACGAGCGCAGTAAGAAAGGCAGGGATAAGGGATAACAGCAGGACTTTATTGCGAATATTCCATTTCATATCACACCCCTGACTATTGGATTTATGGCGCCAATATATCTTCTGCGCCAGGATAAATCCTTAACAAGAGAAGGGGATAATGTAGAAATAATCATCCGCTATGCAGTCCTGGCCCAACCTACTTTCCGCATTCATTTTTCGCACGCAAAGAAGAAACCCCAGACCGCTAGGCGATCTGGGGTTTCGTATAGGAGCTTGACGATGACCTACTCTCACATGG
>NZ_JAWIIP010000021.1:0-66972 GCF_034683865.1 Pseudomonas sp. C11 | reverse complement strand
GCGAACGGAATCGTCGTGGAAGAGGTTGAGCGACATGGATGTCGCGAGAGCCGCGATGGGCCAGGGATGGCCCACCGCGGCGGGCCTCTGGAACGGCGATGGAGTGAGCGAACCCTGGCGTAGCCAGGGCCGGATGAAAGGGCGGAGGTTTTGGTTACTTTTGCCTGCAAAAGTGACTCGCCTGGGAAGGCGAAACGGGATCTATCAGCAGAACGCGATAAGCAGCTAGACCCCGACACAGCCCAGCACTCACAAAAAAGCTACAGCCCGGTATTAGGCAGGCAGCCCTGGGCGGCTAAGTGCCCCCGAGCAACTGTTCTGCCTACCCCACTCAACGCGCCAACCGTGCCGAGACAAAGATGGCGCTGACGATCAGTAAGCCACCGACCAGCATGCGCAATGTCGGCTGCTCGCTGAACAGCCACCAGGCGAAGAGAATCCCGTAGACCGGCTCCAGAGCGAAGATCACCGCAGTGGTACGGGCCTTGAGCACGCGCAGGCTGGCGACGAACAGGCTGTGTGCCAGCCCCGTGCAGAAGATGCCGAGCAGGGCGATCCACAGCCAGTCCAGGGGCGTGACACTCGGCACCACCGACCAGGCCCATGGCATGAAGCAGACGAATACCGCCAGGTTCTGATACAGCGCAGCCTGCACCGGGTCGATGCCGTGGGTACTGGCGCGGTTGAGCAACGACAGCAGGGCGAACAGCAACCCCGAGGCGATGGCCCAGAGCAGGCCGACGGTGGCACCGCTGGCCAGGCTGAATGCCGGTGTCACCAAGACCAGACCCAGGCAAACCAGGCCGACCATGGCGAACTCGATGGGCTGCGTGCGCTCGCGAAACAGCACGCCTTCCAGCAGTACGGTAAAGGCCGGGAAGCTGGCGAAGCCGAGGGTGGCGATGGCCACGCCGGAGACTTTCACCGCCTCGAAGAAGCTGACCCAATGCGCGCCCAACAGCAGGCCGCCGAGGCCGAGCAGAGCTGCCTGGCGCAGGCCTGGCCAGCCGAGCGTGCGGCGGCGCCAGAGCAGCAGGGCCAGGCCGAGTGCGAGCACGGCGAATACCGAGCGACCGGCGGCGATCATGTTTGGGGTGGTCTCGGCCAGTTTGCCGAAGATCCCGGCCAGGCCGAACATCAGCGCGCCAAGGTGAATTGCCAGCAGGGCGTTGCGTTGTTTCATGCCAGGCGCGCCCCGTTGGGCAGTGGCAGGTCAAAGCTAGCCAGCACCACACGTCCTGCGTCGTCATGGGCGCCGGTGACCAGAACCTCTGAGCGGATGCCGGCGATGCGTTTGGGGGGGAAGTTGCATACACACAGCACTTGCCGGCCAATCAGGGCGGCACAGTCATAGTGGGCGGTGATCTGCGCGCTGGAGGTTTTCACGCCCAGTTCGCCGAGATCCACCTCCAGTACGTAGGCGGGCTTGATGGCTTTTTCATTGGGGCGGGCGCTGCGGATGGTGCCGACACGCAGCTCCACCTTTTCGAAATCCTGCCAGTCGATGGTTTGCATAAGGGACTCCTTGTTGATGCAGCGCAGTCTATGCGCCGCATGCGGCAACGGTCTGTCGCGGGAGTAGCGGATTTTGTCGCCAGACTCTCATACGAATCAGCGGTCACGGCGCAACTGGCGCGGAGTCGTGCCCAGGTGGCGGGAGAGGGCGACGGTGAAAGCGCTCTGCGAGCTGTAGCCGACCCGCGCGGCGATCTCTCCGACGGGCAGGTCGCTGCTGCGCAGCAGGTGCTCGGCCAGTTGCAGGCGGCGCTGGCGAACATGCTCCATGGGTGTGCGACCGGTCTCGGCGAGAAAGCGGGCATGCAGGCGCGCCACCGAGAGACCGGCCAGGCGCGCCAGGTCGGCCACTTGCAGCGGATGAGCGGCATGCTGATCGATGTACTGATCGAGTGCCGCCAGGGGCAGCCGTCGTGACTCGGCCTCTGGCGCTGCGCAGGCCAGGCTGCCGAGCAGTAGAGCTGCGCCCTGGCCGGCGATCACCGGGTCGTTGATCGGGCTGTTGGCCAGCCAGTTGAGCAACTGGCCCTGGGCCGGCTCGAGTCGCAGCGCATGGGGTTTGTCCAGCAGCCGTTGGATACGGCTGGCGTGGTGGCCCAGTTGCCGCTCGATCCAGTCGTTGGCCGGCAGATCCAGCACCAGGCATTGGCTGCCGCGCGGACTGCCGCAGGTATGGCGCGCCTCGGCCGGCACCACCGTCAGGTGATGACGCAAGACCTGGCTGCCCTGGCCATCGACTTCGAACTGTAGCTCTCCGGCCAGGCCGAACACCAGTTGGGCGTGCTCATGGCTGTGGCTGAGCATTTCATGGCTGTAGTGACGCAGGGACAGGATCGGGAGCATGGCAGTTTCCTTGGCAGCGGCCGGAGTGTAACGCCTGCCCGCATCGAGTGCTGCGTTCATGCAATGGTCTTTTTCCTGTCATATGGCTTTCACCGCTACGCCTCAAGCTCGACTAAACCCAGCCGGAGGCCGCCTGTGACTCACGCCCAGCTCGCCAAGCCCAGCCGCAAGCAACGTGTCCGCACCCTGTGGATCTCCGACGTGCACCTCGGCACGCGGGATTGCCAGGCCGACCACCTGGCGGCTTTTCTCAAGCGCTATCACGCCGACCGCATCTATCTGGTGGGGGACATCATCGATGGTTGGAAGCTGCGAGGCGGTATCTACTGGCCGCAGGCGCACACCAACGTTATCCGTCGTCTGCTGACCATGAGCAAGCGCGGCACCGAGGTGGTTTACGTCACCGGCAACCACGACGAATTCCTGCGCCGTTATTCCAGCCTGCTGCTGGGCAATATCCAGCTGGTTGACGAGGCCGTGCACGTGACCGCCGACGGCCGCCGGCTGCTGGTGATCCACGGTGATCAGTTCGACGTGATCACCCGCTATCACCGCTGGCTGGCCTTCCTTGGCGACTCGGCCTACGAGTTCACCCTGACCCTCAACCGCTGGCTCAATCATTGGCGGCGCCGTTACGGTTACGGCTACTGGTCGCTGTCGGCCTACCTCAAGCACAAGGTCAAGACGGCGGTGAATTTCATCAGCGACTTCGAGGAAGCCATCGCTCACGAATGCGTCAAGCGCGGGCTCGATGGCGTGGTCTGCGGGCACATTCACCATGCCGAGATTCGTCAGGTCGGCGGCGTGGAGTACCTCAACTGCGGTGACTGGGTGGAGTCCTGCACGGCGCTGATCGAGCACTGGGACGGGCAGATCGAGCTGTATCGCCTGGCCGAGGCGCAGGCGCGCGAAGTAGAACAGGAGCGTGCCGCCGCGCTGCTCGAGCCGGGCGCATGAGAATTCTGATCGTCAGCGATGCCTGGGCGCCGCAGGTAAACGGCGTGGTCACCAGCCTGACCGCGTTGGTGCGTGAGCTGCGCGGCCTGGGGCATCAGGTGAAACTACTGTCGCCGGCTGATTTTCGCAGCCTGCCGTGCCCGACCTACCCGGAAATTCCGCTGGTGTGGGATCTTTGGCGCGTTGGCGCGGCGATTCGTGATTACCGCCCCGACTGCGTGCATATCGCCACCGAGGGCCCGCTCGGTTGGGCGGCGCGCCGTTGGCTGGTCAAGCGAGGGCTGGCCTTCTCCACGGCCATCCATACGCGCTTTCCCGAATATGTCAGCACCCGCTGGCCCTGGATCGCGCCACGCTGGGGCTATGCCTTCCTGCGTGCCTTCCATCGTCCCAGCCAGGCCGTGTTGGTGACCACCGAGCGGCTGCGTGAGGAGTTCGCCAGTTGGGACTTCGCTCGCCTGCAGCTATGGCGCAAGGGCGTCGATACTGTGCTGTTTCGCCCGGATGGCCGCCGCCTGCGGCCTGCGCTGCCGGTTTTCCTGTACGTCGGGCGCATTGCGGCGGAAAAAAATCTGCCAGCCTTTCTCGATCTGGATCTGCCGGGCGAGAAGTGGGTGGTGGGCGATGGCCCGCAACGTGAGGCGCTGCAGCGCCAGTACCCGCAGGTGCGCTTTCTCGGTTATCGCCATGGCCAGGCGCTGGCTGAGACCTATCAGGATGTTGCGGTGCTGGTCTTTCCTTCGCGCACCGACACCTACGGCCTGGTGATGCTCGAGGCGCTGGCCTGTGGCACGCCGGTGGCGGCTTATCCAGTGGCTGGGCCGCTGGATGTGCTGCTGCCCGGACAGAGCGGGGTGATGGACGAGGATCTGCGTGCGGCCTGCCTGGCCGCGCTGACGCTTGATCGCGAGCGCTGCGCCGAACTGGCTGCCGCGCAATCCTGGCACGCCTCGGCGTTGGAGTTCCTGGCGTTGCAGCCGTTGATCGATGGTGAGCCAGCTGTGTTGGGCGAGGCTTTGGCGGAAGGCTAGGGCGTACCGGGACGCCGACCGCTCGGAAGCAGTGCGTCGTTGGAGTGTTGGGCGTAGGTCGTGGTGCCGAGCCCGGCATGGACTGGCGGACTGTTCGCTGGCGCTCCTGAGTCCGTCCTACGCCCCAGGGGCCGCCCGGGCAGTTGGCGCCCCGATCCGCCTTACAGAATGATCTTGTCGCGCAGTTTCTCGGCGGCCTGGTTGAGCGCCTGGATGACCCGTTCCTTGTCGTAGTTCTGGATGCCGTTGGTGTCCAGGTACATCGAGAAGCCTGGCAGCTCGTGCTCGACGTAGCTGGAGGTGGCGCCGAGGTCGCGGCGGAAGTCCACCACCTGGTAGATCTGCACCGGACGGGTGAAGCCCTTGACCGTGATCTGGCCCTTGTCTCGGCACATGATCACGTCCTTGATCAGCGAGTAGGCCTCGTGGGAGATGAGGATCTCGCCGGCTTCGGCGGCGCTTTCCAGACGGCTGGCCAGGTTCACTTCGCGGCCGACGATGGTGTAGTCCATGCGCGTATCGGCGCCGAAGTTGCCCACCGTGCAGTAGCCGGTGTTCAGACCCATACGAATTTCCAGCGGCTTGGTGATGCCCTGGGCGCGCCACTGCTGGCGCAGCACCTTCATGTGCTTGCGCATGGCGATGGCCATCGACACCGCGGCTACGGCGTCCTTCTTGGCCCCCTGGCTGCTGGGGTCGCCGAAGAACACCATGACGCTGTCGCCGATGAACTTGTCGATGGTGCCGCCATATTTCAGGGCGATCTTCGACATCTCGTTGAGGTAGGTGTTGAGCAGGTCGGTCAGTTGCTCGGCTTCCAGCTCTTCGGACAGTTCGGTGAAACCCTTGATATCGGAGAAGAACACGGTGAGCTTCTTGCGCTGGGTCTCCAGGCGCACGCTCTTCTTGCCGCTGAAGATCGACTCCCACACTTGCGGCGACAGGTATTTGGCCAGGTTGCGCGCCAGGCGCGCGGCCTTTTCCTGCTCACGCTTGATCTCGACCCGCGCCTGCGCCAGACGCAGCCCCTGCTGGTGCATGAAGTAGGCGGTGATGCCGATGTACAGCGTGGTGAAGAAAATGCTCACCACACTGACCGTAGGTGGAGTGCTGAAGTTCGGCTGTGGGTGGAGCACGGCGGTGCACAGCACGCTGGCACTGAGGGTCACCAGCACGGCGATGCCGAAGTAACGCAGCCCGCCGATGAGCAGTGCGCTGAAACTCAGAATCAGCAGGAGCATCGAACTGGGCACGCTGGAGAAGCCCAGCAGAGCAGCGGAGGCGCCGACATGCAGGGCATCGATGAACAGCAAGGTCAGGTCGGTCTGCTGCGGATGATCGTTCTTGAAGCGGCGACTGACCTGATGAGCCAGGTGTGGATAGAGCAGGGCGTAAGGCACCATCCACAGGATGTCGTAGGTGAAATGGCCCACTGCAGTGCCGGCAGCAATGCTGGCCGCCGTGGTGATGTAGGCGAGAACGCGGGAATAGTATTCGCGCAATGGCGGCGTCGGCAGACTGCTGGATCGGCTGGATGTGGCTGACTTCATTCGCGCTAGGGATCCCTGATTGAGCGCCTCTTGTCGGGCGTCTGAACGGTCTGCAACACCCGCGCCAGAGCGCGGATGGGGCGAGGATCATAACCAAGCGGGGAGGAAGCAGCCAAGCATCACCGCCGAACGGCACAGTGCCAGCATCTCGGCGGTCGTGCTGAGCCTAGGGGATTGTTGCCTGTTCGTGGCGAGCCCTAGAAGCGAATACGGCCTGTGAAGGCATCCTTGAGCATCACCCAGTCGCCCATCAGGCTGTAGAGGGGGTAGTCGAAGGTAGCCGGGCGATTCTTCTCGAAGACGAAGTGGCCGATCCAGGCGAAGCCGTAGCCGGCCAGCGGCATGGCCAGCAACCACAGCCAGTGCTGGGTGAGCAGGGCGTAGGCGAGGATCGCCAGTACCAGTAGGCTGCCGACATAGTGTAGGCGGCGGCAGGTGGCGTTGCTGTGTTCCTGCAGGTAGTAGGGGTAGAACTCGGCGAAGCTCTGGAAGCGTTCGGTGGTTTGAGCGGTCATGGCGCACCTCCTGTTATTGTCGGCCTTAGTGTAGAGGAGCTGTCTCCATGGGCCACTGACTTACGGTGCCAGTCTTGTATCCTTGCGCCGCCAGCCCGTGCAAAACCACAAGAACAACACCATGACCGAAAGAACCACATCCTCCAGTTGGGCCATGGCCATCGTCCAGGCGCTGGAACTCGGTGGCGTCGATTGCCGCAGCCTGTTCGCCGAGCTGGAGCTGGATTACGCGGCGTTGAGCGACCCGGACGCGCGTTTCCCGCAGGATCGCATGACCCGCCTGTGGCAACGCGCCGTCGAGCTGTCGGGCGACTCGGCCATCGGCCTGAACATGGCGCAGGTGGTGCGTCCGGCCTCCTTCCATGTGGTCGGCTACGCCTTGATGTCCAGCCGCAACCTGCGTGATGGCTTCACTCGCCTGGTGCGTTATCAGCGCATCATCGGCGAGGGTGCCGACCTGCATCTGCTGGCGCAGCCCGATGGTTACGCGCTGACATTGGCCATTCACGGCGACCGCCTGCCCGCAGCCCGGCAAAGCGCCGAGGCTTCGCTGGCCTATTGCCTGGCGTTCTGCCGCTGGCTGACCAGCAAGCCCCTGCAGCCGCGCGAGGTGCGCCTGCAAAGCCCGACGCCGCGAGACCTGGCGCGTTACCAGGCGGTATTCCAGGCGCCGCTGCGTTTCAATGCCGAGCAGGATGCGCTGATCTTCGCGCGCGCTGACCTGGAGGCGCCCTTGCCGAGTGCCAACGAAGCGCTGGCGCAACTGCATGATCGTTTCGCCGGGGAATACCTGGCGCGTTTTTCCGGCAGCCGCGTGACTCACCAGGCACGCCAGGTGCTGTGCCGATTGTTGCCGCAGGGCGAGCCACGGCGGGAAGTGGTGGCGCAACAACTGCACCTGTCGCAGCGCACCTTGCAGCGGCGCCTGCAGGAGGAGGGCACCAGCTTCCAGCAATTGCTCGACGAGACGCGCCGCGAACTGGCCGAGCAGTATCTGCAGCAGGTCAATCTGACCTTGCTGGAAATCGCCTATCTGCTGGGCTTTGCCGATTCGAGCAATTTCTTCCGGGCGTTTCGTCGCTGGTTCGGACAAACGCCCGGCGAGTACCGCGCCGCTGTGCTGGGCGAGGGGCTCAGTGACGCCAGAACGCCGGGAATACCAGCACCAGCACGGTAAGAATCTCCAGGCGGCCGAGCAGCATGCCCAGCGTCAGCACCCATTTGGCCAGGTCCGAAATGTTGGCGTAGTTGCCGGCCGGGCCGACCATCTCACCCATGCCGGGGCCGACGCCGGAGACCATTGCGGCGGCGCCGGTCAGCGAGGTGATCCAGTCCACGCCGCACATGGCCACGGCCAGCGCCAGAACGGCGATGGTGATGGTGTAGAAGAAGGCGAAGGCAAGAATCGAGCGGACGATGTCCTCGTCGAGACGGTGGCCGTTGTACTGCTGCTTGAGCACGGCGCGCGGATGGATCAGCAGGCGCAGGTTGGCCTTGAGCAGGATATAGGCGACCTGGAATCGGAAGATCTTCAGGCCGCCGGCTGTGGAGCCGGAGCAGCCGCCGACGAAGCCCAGGTAGAAGAACATCATGCTGGCGAAGGGACCCCACAGGTGGTAGTCGCCCACGGCGAAACCGGTGGTGGTCATGATCGAGGTGATGTTTACCGCCACCAGGCGCAGCGCATCGAACCAGTGCAGGTCGGTGGTCAGCCACTTCCAGGACGCCAGAACCAGCCAACTGCCGACCAGCAGCAGGAGGAAGCCGCGTACCTGTGCATCGCGCAGCAGCGGCCGATAGTTGCCACGCAGTGCCGTGACATAGAGCACGAAGGGCAGGCTGCCAAGCACCATGACCAGCACCGCCACCCAGTGGATGGCCGGTTGCTGCCAGTGGCCCAGCGAGGCATCGGAGGTAGAGAAACCGCCGGTGGCGATGGCCGACATGGCGTGGTTGATCGAGTCGAACAGGCCCATGCCGGCCAGCCAGAAGGCCGTCACGGCCAGGGCGCTGAGGCCGACATAGGCCAGCACCATGTACTTGGCGACCATGTGCGAGCGCGGCATGACCTTTTCCGAGCGATCCGAGGATTCGGTCTGGAACAGGCGCATGCCACCGATGCGCAGCATCGGCAGGATCGCCACGGCCATGGCGATGAAGCCGATGCCGCCGAGCCAGTGCAGCAGCGAGCGCCAGATCAGGGTGCCGGGCGACATCTCGTCGAGGCCGCTGAACACCGTGGCGCCGGTGGCGGTGATGCCTGACATGCTCTCGAAATAGGCATCGGTGATGCTCGCCCGCTCGGCGAAGAGGAACGGCAGCGCGGCGAAGATCGACACCATCACCCAGCTCGACACCGTCAGCATGTACATGTCACGCGGGCGCAGGTTGGTCTGCTGCGGGCGACCCTGGGCGACCATCGCCATCCCCGTCAGGGCGGTGATCAGGCTAGACCAGAGGAAGGCGTTGATTTCCTGCGGGCGCTCGAAGACCAGCAGGGTCATCACCGGCACCAGCATGCTCAGGGCCAGGGTGATGAGAAAGATGCCGTTGATGAACGCCAGAATGCGCAGGCTGGAAAGGGGCATGGGTCAGTGTTTCCAGAAACTGCGGGTGATCAGCACCAACACGGTGAGGATTTCCAGACGTCCGAGCAGCATGCCGATGGTCAGCAGCCACTTGGCCGAATCCGGCAGGCTGGCGAAGTTGCCGGCCGGGCCGATGATCGGGCCGAGGCCCGGGCCGACGTTGCACACGGCAGTGGCGGCGCCGGTGAGTGCGGTGATCCAGTCCAGCCCGGTAAGGGTCAGAGCCAGGGCCAGCACGCCGATGGTGATGGTGAAGAAGAACGAGAAGGTGATCAGCGAGCGGACGATTTCCTCGTCCAGATTGTGGTTGTTGTACTGCTGCTTGATCACCGCGCGCGGGTGCACCAACTGCATCAGGTTGGCTTTCAGCAGCACGTAGGCGACCTGGAAACGGAAGATCTTCAGGCCGCCGGAGGTTGAGCCCGAGCAACCGCCGACGAAGGTCAGGTAGAAGAACAGCAGCACGGAGAAACTGCCCCAGGTGGTGTAGTCGCCCAGGGCGAAGCCGGTCGTGGTGACCACCGAGGTGACGTTCACCGCGACGATGCGGAAGGCGTCGAGCCAGGCGTAATCGGAGTTGAGCCACAGCCAGGTGCCGAATACCAGCCAGGTCAGCAGCAGGAAACCGAGAAACCCGCGTACCTGATGATCGCGCAGCAGCGCATGGCGATTGCCCCGCACGAAGGCGACGTAGAGCATGAAGGGCATGCCGCCGAGCAGCATCAGCACCACCGCGACCCAATGCACGGCCGGTTGTTGCCAGTTCGCCAGCGAGGCGTCGGAGGTGGAGAAACCGCCGGTGGAAATCGCCGCCATCGAGTGGTTGATGGCCTCGAAGGGCGTCATGCCGGCGATCCAGAAGGCGATGAAGCCGAGCAGGGTCAAGGCGATATAGATCAGCAGCAGGTACTTGGCGGCCATGTGCGAACGCGGCATGACCTTCTCGCCCCAGTCCGAGGACTCGGTCTGGAACAGGCGCATGCCACCGACGCGCAGCAGCGGCAGGATCGCCACCGCCATGCCGATGAAGCCGATGCCGCCGAGCCAGTGCAGCATCGAGCGCCAGATCAGGATACCGGGGGACATGTGATCCAGGCCGACCAGCACGGTCGAGCCGGTGGTGGTGATACCGGACATGGTCTCGAAGAAGGCGTCGGTGTAGCTGATGTGCGCGATCAGCGTCATCGGCAGGGCGGCGAAGCAGCACACCACGCTCCAACTGGCGGTGGTCAGCAGGTACATGTCGCGCGGGCGCAGTTGCGCATTCTGCGGGCGCCCGGGAATGACCAGGGCGAGACCGACGATCAGGGTGATCAGGCTGGACCAGAGGAAGGCGCTGAGGTCTTCGGGGTGTTCGAAGACCAGCAGAGTCAGCATGGGAATGACCATGCTAAGTGCCAGAGTGATCAGGAATATGCCGATGATGAAACCGATGATACGCAGCGTCGGCAAGGCCATGGGGCAAGGGCTCTGGCGGGTTACGGAAAAGGCGCCATTCTACCTGTGGCCCGCTGCCTGTAAACCGCTATCAAGGCGCTCCGGAAAAACCGGGTGATGACTGCGCAGGCGGGGGCTTTACAAGGTCATGGCCGTGCATAGAATAGCCGCCAGCCACCGGCGTCCGCCGGTTTCCGAGCCTTCTCGTCATGTCCGAAAGCAATCCCTGTCTCACGTGCGGCGCCTGCTGCGCGTTCTTTCGTGTGTCCTTCTTCTGGGGCGAATGCCAATCGGCCGGCGGTAGCGTGCCGGACGAGCAGGTCATCCAGATCAGCCCTCACTACGTCGCCATGCGGGGCACCGAGGCCAAGCCGGCGCGTTGCACGCAACTGCTGGGTGATGTCGGCTGCGGCGTGCGCTGCACCATGTATGAACAGCGCTCCAGCAGTTGCCGGGAATTCGAGGCGTCCTGGGAGAACGGTGTGCACAACCCGCGCTGCGACGATGCGCGTCGGGCGCACGGCTTGCCGCCCCTGACGCCGCCGGTACAGCCGGTGATTTCCCCGGATCGGGTGGCCTGAAAGTGGCTGCAGGCAACAGGCTACAGGCCTCGTGGTAACAGGCAGGGCTTGCTGCCGTTCGCTTGCAGCGTTGAGAATGCGCCATTCCTGAATTCTGGAGGTGGCCCATGGACGCGCTCGACGCCCTGTTCAACCGTGTTTCCGTTCCTCGTCTGGTAGAGCCTGCTCCTACGGCAGAGCAGCGCCAGGCACTGTTTCGCGCCGCTTTGCGTGCTCCGGATCATGGTCAGCTGCGCCCGTGGCGTTTTCTCACCGTTGAAGGCGACGCGCGAGTTCGCATGGGCGAGCTGTTCGCCGAGGCGCTGAGCGCCGGTAATGCCGAGGCATCGGCGGAAGTGCTGAACAAAGCGCGCGGCATGCCGTTGCGCGCGCCCTTGCTGGTGGTGGTGATCGCGCGGCTGCAGACGCATGCCAAGGTGCCGGAGTCGGAACAACTGCTCGCCGCGGGTTGTGCGGCTCACGGCATGTTGCTCGCCGCCCATGCGCAAGGTCTGGGCGCGGTCTGGCGTACTGGCGACATGGCTTATGACGCGCATGTCGCGCAGGGGCTGGGGCTGAGCGCCGACGAGCGCATCGTCGCCTACCTTTACCTCGGTACCCCTGAACGTGAATTGCGCCAGCCCCCAGAGCTGGCCGTCGAGGACTTCGTCAGCGTCTGGAACGGCTGATCCGTAAGATCAGGCTCGGTTTGGCTGCGCTGCGCAGGGTAGATCGAGCGTGGCAACGAAACCGCCGTTTGGGTGATTGCTCAGCAGCAGTTCACCACCGTGGCGCTGCGCTGCACGCCTGGCGATGGCCAGGCCCAGGCCATGCCCCGGGCTGCTCTGTCCGGGCGCACGAAAGAACGGCTTGCCCAGTTCCTGCAGGTATTCCTCAGCAGCGCCAGGGCCATGGTCGCGCACGCTGAGGTGCAAGCGTGCGCCGACACGCTGCGCGCTGATCTCGATCGGCTGATCGCCTGGGTTGAAGCGCAATGCGTTGCGCAGCAGGTTGTCCAGTGCGCGCTCTAACATGTCCGGCCAGCCCTGGAGCGGCAAGGCTTCATCGCTCTCGATCAGCACCTGCTGCTGTGGTGCACTGAGGCGGGCGTCGTCCTGCAGCTTGGCGAGGATGGTCGCGATCTCGATGGGTTGCGCTGCCCCAGGGTCGGCATCCAGGCGCGCGAGTTCGAGGATTTCGCTGATCAGCGCTTCCAGTCGGTCGCATTCCTGGTTGAGGCGTGGCCAGAGCTTCTCGCGTTCCGCCGGCTCCGCACGTTCGGCCAACGCCAGGGCGATGCGCAGGCGCGCCAGGGGCGAGCGCAGTTCATGAGAGACATCGCGCAGCAACTGGCGCTGGCTGCCGATCAGCCCTTGCAGCCGTTCGCCCATACGGTTGAAGTCCTTGGCCAGTAGGCCCAGTTCGTCGCGTCGCGTAGCCAGGCGGGCCAGGCTGTTCTGCTGGTAGGTGGTCTGCCCCAGATCGTGCACGGCACCGCGCAGGCGATCCAGCGGGCGGGTGATCGACAGGGTCAACAGTAGGCTGAACAGTGTCAGCACTACCAGGGCGATGATCAGCGCGCTGAGTGGCCAGAACAGGCTGTCGCGGTGCCAGGCTGCCAGTTCCGGGTGGGGAATGCGGTAGATGAACAGATAGGTTTCGCCGTTCGCACTGCTGTACTCGGTGGTCAACTGGCGCCAGGGCAGCGGACGATCGCGATTGCGCTGTTCGAATGCGGCGGCGCGCGGCGGGAAGGTGCCCTTGACCAGAGGCAGGCCGTTCTCGCCGATGACCTGGGTATCGATGCGGTATTGGCGCTTGCGTTCCTCGAGAAAACGCTGGGCGGCGCGCTCGCCGCGTTGTTCGTAAAGCTCGGCCCACTGTTGATCGAGGCCATCCAGGCCCGGATGCTGGCTGAGAATCCAGGCGTCCTGGTTCAGCGCCCGGCCCAGCAGCATGGAAAGCCCGGCAACCAGAGCGATGGCTAGCCAGAAGGTGGCGAGGATGCGCCAGAACAGTGAACGCACGGAGTGTCCTCATGCAGAAGCCGCCGGGCTCATGGAGCGCGGCGGCGGTGAGTTCGATTGGCTGCAGCGTGATCAGCTGGCCTTCTTGTCCTTCTCGGCTTTCCAGGCCTTGAATTCTTCCATCTCGGCGCGACGGGCTTCCATCTTCTTCTGGTGCTCGTCGAAGGCTTTCTGCTGCTCGGGGTTGAGCAGGGCGCGCAGGGCTTTGTGATGCTCGTCACGGGCCTTGTCGAGATCCTTCTTCATGGCCTGTTTTTCCGCTTCCGGCAGCTTGTCCAGATAACGGCGGGTGATGTCATGGCGGCTCTTCATTTCGTCGCCCATCAGCTTGCGAACTTCCTGGCGCTGCTCCTTGCTCAGGTTCAGCTCCTTGAACATTTCCGGGCCGCGCTCATGCGGACGCGGGCCGCCGTCGGGCATGGCCATGGCCAGAGTCGGCAGGGTGGCGGCGAACAGCAGGGCGGTGAGTGTCTTGCGCATGGTGATTCTCCTCGTCTCGAAACCGGTCGTTACCGGATGGGCTCAGTATGCGGCGGTCAAGGTCAAGGGCGGTCAGGCCTGGGTAAAGCCTGAGTAAAGGCGCCGAGGCTACGCCTTTACAGAACAGACGGGCGTTCAGGGCGCGTAGTAATAGCCACGGCTGCGCAGGGCAAGGATGCGCGGACGGCCGTCCGGGTGTGGGCCGAGCTTCTTGCGCAGGTTGCTGACATGCATGTCGAGGCTGCGATCGTAGAGCGTCAGCTTGCGCCCCAGCGCCAGTTGCGCCAGTACCTGTTTGTCCAGCGGCTCGCCCGGTTGACGCAGCAAGGCTTCGAGCAGGCGGCTCTCGGAAAGGGTGAGAGGAATGTCATGGCCGTCAAGGGCGACGATACCGCGATTCGGGCTGAAGCTCAGATCGCCCAGCTCGAGCTGACTGCTGGTCGGCGCCGGTGTGGTGCGGCGCAGTACGGCACGCAGACGAGCAGTGAGTTCACGCGGATCGCAGGGTTTGGCCAGGTAGTCGTCGGCGCCCAGTTCCAGGCCGAGGATGCGATCCAGCGGCTCGCCGCGCGCAGACAGCATCAGCACCGGCAACTCGGCATGTTCGCTGCGTAGCTGCTTGAGCAGCTCCAGGCCGTTGCCGTCGGGCAGCATCACGTCCAGCACCACCGCATCCGGTGCCTGCGCCGCCAGGGCGCGGCGAGCACCGGCGGTGTCATGGCACGCGGTGATCTGGAAGCCTTCCTGCGTGAGCCAACTGCTCAGCAGCTCGCAGAGTTCCTGGTCGTCATCGATCAGCAGCAGTCGGCTCATGAGGTTCAGTTGATCCACTCGCGGCGCGTCTTGCGCTGGCCACGCAGGAGGGCGCCGAACAGCACCGAGATCAGGCTGACGGCGCCGCCGATGGCGAACCAGGTCTGTTCCTCGCTGAGCAAGCCGGGTTGCATCTGTGCCTGGCTTTCCTTGAGCTGCAGGCGCAGGCGCTGGTTCTCCTGGCGCAGGCGTTGTTGCAAGGCGCTGCTGTTACTTTCCAGATCACTGCGCATCTGCTCGCTTTGCGCCAGGCGCTGCTGCAGGTCATTGATCTGCACATGCAGGTGCGTCGTGTCGCTGGACACGGGCGCCGACGGCGTTTCTTCGGCCTGTGCCGCGCTGCAGGCCAGCAGAAGGGCGGCCAGCAGGCTCAACGGGATCGAACGCATGGTGGTTCCTTGTCAGCGTGAGGCGCGGTTCAGGGGAAGACTTTCTTGAAAGGCTTGACCACCACACTGGCGTAGACGCCGGCGGCGCGGTAAGGATCGGCCTCGGCCCAGCTCTGCGCCGCTTCCAGCGAATCGAATTCGGCCACGATCAGGCTGCCACTGAAGCCCGCCGGGCCGGGATCGTTGCTGTCGATGGCCGGGTGCGGGCCAGCCAGCACCAGGCGGCCTTCCTGCTTGAGTTGCTCCAGCCGTGCCAGGTGCGCAGGGCGCGTGGCCAGGCGGTTGTCCAGGGAGTTTGCAACGTCGGTAGCGATGATGGCGTAGAGCATCTCGATCCTTAGGGCGGGGGCGTTGGCACCCTGGCGGGTGCTTTTTTGCCCGATGGCGGGAGCCAGCGAGCGCATGTGGCGGCATAATAACAAACATCAATCTCAACGAAAGCGCCGCCATGAACGTCGATCTGCATTGTCACAGCACCGCCTCCGATGGTGTCCTGGCCCCAGCCGTGCTGGTGGCCCGGGCGCACCAGCGCGGCATTCGTCTGCTGGCGCTGACCGACCATGACACCCTCGAAGGCCTCGACGAGGCGCATCGCACGGCGGCCGAGCTGGACATACAGTTGGTCAACGGTATCGAGCTGTCCTGTACCTGGGGTGGGGCGACCATCCATGTCCTGGGCTACGCCTTCGAGCGCGATGCGCCGGCACTTCGCCAGGCCATCGAGGCGCTGCATCACGGGCGCTGGCAGCGTGCCGAGGAGATCGACCGGCGCCTGGCGGCCAAGGGCATGCCCGGTGCGCTGGACGGTGCGCGGGCGGTGCAGCAGGAGCTGGGCGACAGCGGCAATGCGCCGGCGCGGCCGCATTTCGCCGAGTTTCTGGTGCGTGCCGGGCATGTGCGCGACCGCGCCGAGGCCTTTCGCAAATGGCTGGGGGCGGGCAAGCTGGGCGACGTCAAGCAGCACTGGCCGGAGTTGGAGTCCGTGGTCGATACGCTGCGCGCCGCCGATGCCTGGATCAGCCTGGCGCATCCCTGGCAGTACGACTTTACTCGTAGTAAGCGTCGACGCCTGGTTGCCCATTTCGCGGCGGCGGGTGGGCATGCCCTGGAGGTGGTCAACGGGATGCAGCCGGCCGAGCAGGTCGGCGGCCTGGCGATACTGGCGCGCGAATTCGGTCTGATGGCCAGCGCGGGCAGCGATTTTCACGCACCTGGCGATTGGTCCGAGCTGGGTCTCTACCGTCCCTTGCCGGACGATCTGACGGCGCTCTGGAAGCGCTTCGAACATGCACAGCCTATCGCTGTCACCCCATGAACAGGGAACGAGTGTGAGCCAATTCTTCCAGATACATCCGGAGAACCCCCAGGCACGCCTGATCAAGCAGGCCGTGGAGATCATCCGTGGCGGTGGGGTGGTGGTCTATCCGACCGACTCCTCGTACGCACTGGGTTGCGCCATCGGTGACAAGAACGCGGTCGAGCGCATTCGTCGCCTGCGCCAGCTCGACGACAAGCACAACTTCACCCTTGTCTGCCGTGATCTGTCGCAGCTCGGCCTGTTCGCCAAGGTCGATACCGCCGCTTTTCGTCTGTTGAAGATCCATACGCCCGGCCCGTACACCTTCATCCTCAACGCCACCCGCGAAGTGCCGCGCATGCTCCTGCATCCCAAGCGCCGCACCATCGGTCTGCGCGTGCCGAGTCATCCCATCGCCCTGGCGCTGCTCGAACAGCTGGGCGAGCCGTTGATGAGCGTCAGTCTGATCCTGCCGGGGGACGATCTGCCGTTGTCCGACCCCTACGAAATGCGCCAGTCCCTGGAGCATCACGTGGATCTGATCATCGACGGCGGCTTCGGCGGCCTGGAGGCCTCGACGGTGATCAACCTGTCCGGTGAGACGCCGGAGATCATTCGCGTGGGCTGCGGCGATCCGTCACCTTTTGCCGAAGACGACTGAGTGCTGGCTATAATCGGGACTTTTCTCGTTCAGGGTAGAACCTCTTGAGTGCCATCGACTCCGCGCGCCGCGTCATGTCCGGCATGCGCCCGAGCGGCCGTCTTCACCTCGGTCATCACCACGGTGTGCTGAAGAACTGGGTCAGGCTGCAACACGAATACGACTGTTTCTTCTGCATCGTCGACTGGCATGCCCTGACCACCGAATACGCCGAGAGCGGCGACCTCCAGCAGCATGTCATGGACATGGCCATCGACTGGCTGGCCGCTGGCATCAGCCCTAGTTCGGCGACGCTGTTCGTGCAGTCGCACGTACCCGAGCACGCCGAACTGCACCTGCTGCTGTCGATGATCTGCCCGCTCGCCTGGCTCGAACGCGTGCCGTCCTACAAGGAACAGCTCGCCCAGCAGGCTGGCAAGGATCTCTCCACCTACGGCTTTCTCGGTTATCCGTTGTTGCAGGCGGCGGACATCCTGCTCTATCGCGCCGGTGTGGTGCCGGTGGGCGCGGATCAGTTGCCGCACGTCGAGTTCGCTCGTGAGGTGGCGCGCCGTTTCAATCACCTCTACGGCCGTGAGGCAGACTTCGAAATCAAGGCCCAGGCCGCTGTCGGCAAACTGGGCAAGAAGGTCGGCAAGCTTTACAGCAATTTGCGCCAGGCGTTTCAGGAGCAGGGCGACGGTGAGGCGCTGGAAACCGCGCGGGCCCTGCTCAAGGAGCAGAACACGCTGACCTTGGGCGACCAAGAACGGCTGTTCGGCTACCTGCAGGGCGCCGGCAAGCTGATCCTGAGTGAACCCCATGCCTTGCTGGCCGATGCCGACCGGGTGCCTGGGCTGGACGGCCAGAAGATGGCGAAGTCGCGGGGTAACGCCATCTACCTGCGTGACAGTGACGAGGTGATCGAGGAAAAACTGCGGCGCATGCCCACCGATCCGGCGCGCGTGCATCGCGACGATCCGGGCGAACCACAGCGCTGCCCGGTGTGGTCGCTGCATCGTCTGTACTCCAGTGACGAGCGCATGCACTGGGCGCTGGAAGGCTGCCGCAACGCCTCGATCGGTTGCCTGGACTGCAAGAGCGCACTGTGTAGCTCGATCCAGGGCGAGTTGGCGCCGTTGCAGCAGCGCGCCATCGACTACGAAGGCAGCCCCGAGCTGGTACGCAGCATCCTCGCCGAGGGCGCCGAGCGGGCCCGCGACGAAGCGCGCGATACCCTGAGCGAAGTGCGCCTGGCCATGGGCCTCAACCGCCACTGATGGAGCCCGTGCGATGAGCGATACCACGACCCCCGACGAGCAGGCCGGCGCCCAGCAGGAACTGCCGTTTGCTCTCGTATACGGTGAGGCGGTCACCGAGCTGCCGCTGGATCTGTATATCCCGCCGGATGCCCTGGAGGTGTTTCTCGAAGCCTTCGAGGGGCCGCTCGACCTGCTGCTGTACCTGATCCGCAAGCAGAACATCGACATCCTCGACATCCCCGTGGCTGAGATCACCAAGCAGTACATGGGCTACGTCGAGCTCATGCACTCGGTACGTCTGGAACTGGCCGCCGAGTACCTGGTGATGGCCGCCATGTTGGCCGAGATCAAGTCACGCATGCTCCTGCCGCGTTCCAGCGAGGCCGAGGAAGAAGAGGACGATCCGCGTGCCGAGCTGATCCGTCGTCTGCAGGAGTACGAGCGCTTCAAGGCTGCCGCCGAAGACCTCGACGAGTTGCCACGGGTCGGGCGTGACGTGCATGTGCCGCGCCTCGATGCGCCTGAGGCGCGAGCGCGCAAGCTGCTGCCGGATGTCAGCCTGGAGGAACTGCTGGTGTCGATGGCCGAGGTGCTGCGCCGCGCCGATATGTTCGAGAGCCACCAGGTCACCCGTGAGGCGCTGTCGACCCGCGAGCGCATGAGCGAGGTGCTCGAACGCCTCAAGGGCGGTGGCTTCGTGCCCTTCGTCGAGCTGTTCGCCATTGAGGAAGGGCGCCTCGGCGTGGTGGTGACCTTCATGGCGGTGCTCGAATTGATCAAGGAATCCCTGGTCGAGCTGGTGCAGAATGAGCCCTTTGCCGCCATCCACGTCAGAGCCCGTGCCGAATGAACCTGAGCGATCCGAAAGACCTGGCCCAGTTGCTCGAAGCTTTCCTCCTGGCTTCCGGCAAGCCGCAGTCGCTGGAGCGGTTGTACGAGCTGTTCGAGGAAGCCGAACGGCCGGAGCCGGCGCAGTTCAAGGCGGCGCTCGAGGTGCTGCGCAAATCCTGCGCGGGGCGGGCATTCGAGTTGAAGGAAGTGGCTTCCGGTTACCGTCTGCAGGTGCGTGAGCGCTTTGCTCCCTGGGTCGGCCGCCTGTGGGAAGAGCGCCCGCAGCGCTATTCGCGTGCATTATTGGAGACTCTGGCGTTGATCGCCTACCGCCAACCCATCACCCGTGGTGAGATCGAGGAAGTGCGCGGTGTGGCGGTCAACAGCAACATCACCAAGACCCTGCTCGAACGCGAGTGGATTCGCGTGGTCGGTTATCGCGACGTCCCTGGCCGTCCGGCCATGTTCGCCACCACCAAAGGGTTTCTCGACCACTTCAACCTCAAGAGTCTCGACGAGCTGCCACCGCTGGCCGCGCTGCGCGAACTGGAGCCCGAGCCGCAGTTGGCGCTGGATGACGAGGCCGAGGTGCCGGCCGGCCTGCAGGCACGTGCCGATCTGGCCTTGCAGGAAGAGGGCGAGCCGGCCGAGCCACGCGAGGAGACCAGTTTCCGCAGTCTGCTGGCCGAGCTGGATTCCATGGAGGAGGGCCTCAAGACCGACTTCGACGATCTGCGTCTGGTTGAAGAGGAGGCCGCTGATGCGCCCCTGGCCGACCTCGAGGATGACGAAACCTTGCATTGATTCGCTTTACCGGGCGCATGCACAGGATCAATCCTGCTACGAGGCACGCATCCGTATCCTGGCTGGCGAATCGTCATGCGAGGACACGCGTCGTGAGCAAGAAACCCTGTATCAAGGTCTGCGAATTCGAACAGGACATCTGCCTGGGCTGCGGGCGCAGCCGCCAGGACATCAAGGCCTGGAAGCACCTCGACAAGCAGGAACGCCTGGCGCTGCTGGCGCAAGCCGACATGCGTCTGCTGGCGCTGGAGGCCACCGGTCGGCGCAAATACCGGAACTGAGCTGAAGCAAACCGCGATCTGTCGTGCATGCGCGCCAGCTTCGGCTACCCTAAGCGCTCGGCAGCGCGTATGATTCGCGCCCTTTTGATCATCCGTCCTTACACCGGGAGGTGCCTTAGATGAGCGAACATGATGTCCAGCGTCCGGCTGGCGAAAAACTGCAGAAGGTTCTGGCGCGCATGGGCCTTGGCTCGCGTCGGGAAATCGAAACCTGGATCGGCGAAGGCCGGGTCAAGGTCAACGGCGCCGTGGCCGACCTGGGCCAGCGCGTGGAGATCAGCGATGCCATCGTGCTCGATGGTCGTCTGCTCAAGCGTGAGGAAGTCGCCAGCTCCGTTCGCCGCGTGCTGATTTACAACAAGCCCGACGGTGAAATCTGCACCCGTGACGACCCGGAAGGCCGTCCTACCGTGTTCGACCGTCTGCCGCGCCCGAAAGAAGGCCGCTGGATCAACATCGGTCGCCTCGACATCAACACGACTGGCCTGTTGCTGTTCACCACCGACGGTGAGCTGGCCAACCGCCTGATGCACCCGTCCTACCAGATGGATCGCGAATATGCGGTGCGTGTGCGGGGCGAGGTGACCGAGGAAATGCTGGAAAACCTCAAGCGCGGCGTGATGCTCGAGGACGGCCCAGCCAAGTTCACCGACATCAAGGAAGCGCCCGGTGGCGAAGGTTTCAACCACTGGTATCACTGCGTGGTGATGGAAGGGCGTAATCGTGAGGTGCGCCGCCTGTGGGAATCGCAGGGGCTCGTCGTCAGCCGCCTCAAGCGCGTGCGCTTCGGTCCGGTATTCCTCACCTCCAACCTGACCATGGGCCGCTGGCGGGAAATGGAACAGCGCGAGATCGATATCCTCAGCGCCGAGGTTGGCCTGGCGCCCCAGGCGTTGCCGGCGATGAAGGAAAAGACGCGCGACAAGCTCGATCGTCTGCAGCGCAAGTCCGCCAAACCGCTGGAACCGCGTGGCAAGCGCGTGCTGCGTCCGGCGCAGGACGAAGCGGGCGAGGGTGCCCGCCCAACCAGAGCGCCGCGTCAACAGGATGGCGAGCAGCGTGCGCCGCGTGGCTCTCGCCCCGACTCGGCGGGCCGTGGTCAGCGTGATCGCAGCACTCCAGTGGCCGAGCGCCCGAGTGATGTGAAGAAGCGCCAGCCGCGCCCGGCAGTCGAACTGGCTGATCGGCCTGCGCGCAAACCGCGGCCGGCAGGGTCGGACAAGCGTACCCCGGCAGGCGATGGCCAGCGCCCGGGCTTCGGCCGCAAGCGCTGATCTCGCTTCAGGCAAAAAACAACGCCCCGCGCAGCCAGCTGCGCGGGGCGTTGTCGTTTTTGCGGTGGATGGCGGCGATCAGCCCGCCATGGTCAGGCGATTGCGGCCTTCACGCTTGGCCACGTAGAGCGCGTTATCGGCCCGGCGCAGCAGGCTCTCGCTGGATTCGCCCGGCAGCAGGCTGGCGCAGCCGAGGCTGATCGATACCTCGATGGGCTGCCCGGCGTTCAGGCACTGCAGTTCCATCACGGCAAAGCGCAGGCGCTCGCCAACCAGGGCTGCGGCCTCGCGACCGGTGTTGGAGAGAATGATGAGGAACTCTTCGCCGCCATAACGGAACACCATGTCGACATTGCGCAACAGGCTTTTCAGCGTCTGGGCTACCGCCTTGAGCACCTCATCGCCGAGGGCGTGGCCATGGTTGTCGTTGATCAGCTTGAAGTGATCGATGTCGAGCATCAGCAGCGACAGCGGTTGCAGGTTGCGGCGAGCCACGTCGACTTCGCGTTGCAGCACCTGATCCATGGCAATGCGATTGCCGGTATCGGTCAGCGGATCGCGCAACGCGCTGAGCAGGGCGGTGCGGTAGAGCAGGGCATTGCGCAGCGGAAACAGCAGGCAGGCCAGCAGAGATTCCAGCTGGGCCAGTTCCTCTTCATCGAAGCGTTGCCGGCGGCGGAAGGTCAGCTCGCCGAGGTATTCGCCTTCATGGCTGAGGCGGTAGCCAGCCGAGTGCGGCGCACGTTCGCCGAGTTCCAGGCGCAGATCATGTGCCGAATGCTGGAAGGTCAGCGAGTCCAGAGGAACCAGGCGCTGCACTTCGCGGAAGAACAGTTCGAGGATGCGCTCGATCTCCAGGCTGGTCTGGAGTTGCAGGCTCAGTTGGTGACGCAGTTCGATCAGCGTGGTGGGCTTGACCGGCAGGCTGCGGGTGTCAGCAAAACCCAGGCGCTGCAGTTTGGCTGCGTCGAAATCGATGGTGTTGGTACGGCTGGGGGGAACCATTTGTCTGAACCTCTGGCGCAATGATGCGGCGACGAGGAGGTTAGAGCGAATTCCGTGCCATCTGTTTCGTAGGCTTTAAAAATGCTTTTAATTCATTGGCTTAGGTTTTATTTGCGGGGCATGGAGGCAAGTATTTGCCGGTTGCCTGACGCCAGTGGTGGCAATCTGATGCCGGCTGCGGCGGATTTCCGTCGCAGCCGCTGAGGCCGCGCGCGGTTACTGCGCGTCGAGCGCCTGGCCGTTGACGCCCTGGCTGTCCGGGCCCATCAGATAGAGGTATACCGGCATGATGCTGGCCGGCTCGGGGCGGGTTGCCGGGTTCTCGCCCGGGTAAGCCTGGGCGCGCATCGAGGTGCGGGTGGCGCCTGGGTTGACGCTGTTGGCGCGGACGTTACTGATGCCGTCGAGTTCGTCGGCCATCACCTGCATCAGGCCTTCGGTGGCGAACTTGGACACCGCGTAGGCGCCCCAGTAGGCGCGGCCCTTGCGGCCGACGCTGCTGGAGGTGAAGACCACCGAGGCATCCGGCGACAGTTTCAGCAGCGGTAGCAGCGTGCTGCTGAGCATGAACATGGCGTTGACGTTGACGTGCATCACGCGCATGAAGTTGTCGCCGGAGAGCTGTTCCAGCGGCGTGCGCGGGCCAAGGATCGAGGCGTTGTGCAGCAGGCCGTCGAGGCGGCCGAACTCGTTCTCGATCAGTACCGCCAGTTCGTCGTACTGATGCGGCAGGGCGGTTTCCAGGTTGAACGGAATCACCACTGGCTGTGGGTGGCCGGCCGCCTCGATTTCGTCGTAGACCTGGCTCAGATTGGCTTCGGTCTTGCCCAGCAGCAGCACGGTCGCGCCGTGGGCCGCGAAGCTCTTGGCGGCGGCGGCGCCGATACCGCGGCCGGCACCGGTGATCAGGATGACGCGATCCTTGAGCAGGTCTGGGCGGGCGGTGTAGTCGAACATGTGGGGATCCTTCGCAGAGCTCTTGGGGGTAGGGCGGGTGAAACCCGCCAAAGGAAGAAATGGCGGGTTTCACCCGCCCAACGTGATCAGCAGCCGCAAAGGGCGCGATCGAGTACGGCGCGTAATTCCTGCGGGTGATCCACGACCACGTCGGCGCCCCAGTTGCGTGGGTTGTCTTCGGGGTGGATATAGCCGTAGGTCACGGCTGCGGTGCGGCAGCCAGCGGCGCGCCCGGATTCGATGTCACGCGCATCGTCGCCGACGAACAGAACGTCCTCGGGGCGCACGCCGATCTGCTGGCAGGCGAGCAGCAGCATGTCCGGCGCCGGTTTGCTCTGCGCCACGTGATCCGGGCAGACCAGCACCGCGCAGCGCTCGGCCAGGCCCAGGCCCGCCATGATCGGCTCGGCGTAGCGCAGCGGCTTGTTGGTGGCCACGCCCCACAGCAGGCGGCCGTGTTCGATGTCGGCGAGCAGGGTTTCGATGCCGTCGAACGGGCGGGTGAGCACGGCGCAGTGTGCCTGGTAGCGTTCCAGGAACTCCTGGCGCAGGGCTTCGAAGGCGGGCGAGTCGGGCTCTTCGTCGAAGGCGCAGGCCACCATGGCGCGCGCACCACCGGAAACCTGATCACGGATGATCTTGTCCGGCAGCGGCGGCAGGTCGCGCGCGCTGCGCATGGCCTGGGTGATGGCGATGAAGTCCGGCGCCGAGTCGAGCAGGGTGCCGTCCATGTCGAAGAGAACCGCTCTCAGGGGCATCAGTCTTTTCTCAGGGTCTGGATCATGTAGTTGACGTCGACATCGGCGGCCAGCTTGTAATGCTTGGTCAGCGGATTGTAGGTCAGGCCGATGATGTCCTTGACCTCGAGACCGGCTGCGCGGCTCCAGGCGCCCAGTTCGGAGGGGCGGATGAACTTCTTGAAGTCGTGGGTGCCGCGCGGCAGCAGGCGCAGGATGTATTCGGCACCGATCACCGCGAACAGGTAGGCCTTGGGGTTGCGGTTGATGGTGGAGAAGAACACCTGGCCACCGGGCTTGACCAGCTTGTGGCAGGCGCGGATCACCGAAGACGGATCGGGGACGTGTTCGAGCATCTCCAGGCAGGTGACCACGTCGAACTGGCCAGGCATCTCGTCGGCCAGCGCTTCGGCGGTGATCTGTCGGTACTCGACCTCGACGCCCGACTCCAGTTGGTGCAGTTGGGCGACCGACAGCGGCGCTTCGCCCATGTCGATGCCGGTGACGGTGGCGCCGCGCTGGGCCATGGCTTCGCTGAGGATGCCGCCGCCGCAGCCAACGTCGAGTACGCGCTTGCCAGCCAGAGCGACACGTTCGTCGATCCAGTTGACGCGCAGCGGGTTGATGTCGTGAAGGGGTTTGAATTCGCTCTCCCGATCCCACCAGCGGTGGGCCAGGGCTTCGAATTTGGCGATTTCGGCGCGGTCGACGTTGCTCATAAGCATCTCTTTCAAAGCGTGGAAAGCCTGGCCCGTCATGTTGCCAGTTTAAGGCGTCAGTTGGGGCGAGCCGGATTCGTTCAATGTATGTCAGTTTGTCGCAGGTGTTTCGAGATTCTGGCTGGGCGGTTTCAATCCTGTCGGCTTGCCTCGCGGCTGCCTTGGGCGATCTGGCGTCCCCAGTGCTTGGCCGTATCGATCAGTTCCTGCTCGTCCATGCGTGTCAGGCGGCCATCATCCAGCAGTTGCTTGCCACCGACCCAGACATGCTTCACGCAGTCGCGGCCGCTGGCGTAGATCAGTTGTGAGACCGGGTCATACACCGGTTGCTGAGCCAGACCGGACAGGTCGAAGGCGACCAGGTCGGCAAGCTTGCCCGTTTCCAGCGAGCCGATCTGGTTCTCCAAGCCGAGGGCGCGGGCGCCATTGAGGGTGGCCATGCGCAAGGCGCTATGGGCATCCAGGGCGGTCGCCGAGCCCGCCACAGCTTTGGCCAGCAGGGCTGCCGTGCGGGTTTCACCGAGCAGGTCGAGGTCGTTGTTGCTGGCGGCGCCGTCGGTGCCGATGGCAACGTTGACGCCGGCCTGCCACAGGCGTTCGACCGGGCAGAAGCCGCTGGCCAGCTTGAGGTTGGATTCCGGGCAGTGGATCACGCTGCAGTTGTGCTCGACCAGCAGAGCGAGGTCGTCGTCATCGATCTGGGTCATGTGCACGGCCTGAAAACGCGGGCCGAGCAGGCCCAGGCGGGCCAGTCGAGCCAGCGGGCGTTCGCCGTGCTCGGCCAGGGCGTCGGCGACTTCCTGCGCTGTCTCGTGCACGTGCATATGAATGCCGGCGTCCAGTTCGTCGGCGAGCATGCGGATTTCTTCGAGCTTGTCGTCGCTGACCGTATAGGGCGCGTGTGGGCCGAAGGCGATACGGATGCGCGGGTGCTGCTTGAGGTCGTCGAACAGTTGCAGGCCCTTGCGCAGCGCCTCGGCGGCATCGCGGGCGCCCGGCACCGGGAAATTCAGCACTGGAATAGTGATCTGCGCCCGTGCGCCGGCGTTGTGTACGCACTCGGTGGCGACCTGCGGGTAGAAGTACATGTCGGAGAAGCAGGTGATGCCGCCCTTGATCTGCTCGGCAATCGCTAGGTTGGTGCCGTCACGTACGAAGGCGTCATCGACCCATTTGCCCTCGGCGGGCCAGATGTGTTCGCGCAGCCAGGTCATCAGCGGCAGGTCGTCGGCGATGCCGCGCAGCAGCGTCATGGCAGCATGGCCGTGAGCATTGACCAGGCCGGGCGCCAGCAGGCAATCCGCCAGTTCGCGGACTTCTCGCGCCTTGTGGCGCAGTGCTTCGGCGCGTGGCGCGATCAGCACGATCTGGCCGTCACGGATGCCCAGGCCGTGGTCGCGCAGCACCACACCTGCCGGCTCCACGGGAACCAGCCAGGTGGGCAGAAGCAGCAGATCGAGTTCGGTGGTGGGCATGGAGTGAGACGTCCGTGGGCGATTAGGGCATGGCAGCGGGCCGCCAGTTTATAGAGGAACGTCCGGTGCTTGAAGCGCGGCCTGGATGCCGGCGCTGCCAGAGTCGCGGTCAGGCTGGGTATACTCGGCGGTTTTCGGTTGCCAAGAGTGAGGTAGGGCATGCGCGAGCAATTGCTGGCGGCAGAGAAGATTCAGGCAATCGATTGGCGTGAGGGCGCGCTTTATCTGCTGGATCAGCGCCTGTTGCCTCATGAGCAGGTGTGGTTGCGGATGGAGTCGGCAGACGCAGTCGCTGCGGCGATTCGCGACATGGTGGTGCGCGGTGCGCCTGCCATTGGTATCGCTGCCGCTTTTGGCGTGGTGTTGGGGGCGCGGCAGCGCCTGGCTGCCGGCGGTGACTGGCGCGCGGCACTGGAAGCGGACTTCGAGCAACTGGCGGCTTCGCGGCCGACGGCGGTCAATCTGTTCTGGGCGCTGCAGCGCATGCGTGAGCGCCTGCAGCGCCTGAAAAGCGACGCTACGGTGTTGGTGCAGTTGGAGGCTGAGGCCGTTGGCATTCATGCCAGTGATCGCGAAGCCAATCTGACCATGGCGCAGTTGGGTATGGAGCTGATTCGCAAGCACCAGGGCAATGAGCAGGTGCTGATGACTCATTGCAATGCCGGGGCGCTGGCGACCGGCGGCTTTGGTACCGCGCTCGGGGTGATCCGTGCGGCGCATCTTGAGGGGTTGGTCGAGCAGGTCTATGTCGACGAGACGCGGCCCTGGCTGCAGGGCGCGCGGCTGACGGCCTGGGAGCTGGCGGCCGACGGCGTGCCGGTCAGTCTCAATGTGGATGCGGCTGCGGCGCACCTGATGAAGGTCAAGGGCATTTCCTGGGTGATAGTCGGTGCCGATCGCATCACTGCCAATGGTGACGTAGCCAACAAGATCGGCACCTACCAGCTCGCCGTCAACGCCATGCACCATGGCGTGCGCTTCATGGTGGTGGCACCCAGCTCGACCATCGACATGGCCCTGGAAAGCGGTGAGGACATTCTGCTCGAGGAGCGTGGTGGCGATGAGCTGCGTGTCGTGGCCGGGCAGCGTGTCGCGGCGGATGTGCCGGTGACCAACCCGGTATTCGACGTGACGCCTGCGGATCTGATCGACTACATCGTCACCGAAAAGGGCGTGGTCGAGCGGCCGGACATGGAAAAGATGGCGCAACTGATGTGTCGCAAGCGTTTGCATTGATTCACAGGGGCGTCAGCGGTTGCGCATTCGGCCATCACCGGGCCTTCCTGCGCTGGCGCACAGCTGGCTGCGGGGTAGGTGTGTAGCACGCTTTGTGGTAATCTCCGGCAGTTTTCACGGGGCCTGCCTGCAGTGGCCTTCGGCGCCTCCTGATGTGGCATAACCCGTTGATTTATCGTGAGTCGTCATGGCCAGTCGCCAGGGCGACGAACTCCGTAGCGTTCAGGAAGAATGGCGCGGAGTTTCACCAGAAAAAGGAACCAGGCTTCTCATGGGCGAACTGGCCAAAGAAATCCTCCCGGTCAATATCGAAGACGAGCTGAAACAGTCCTACCTCGACTACGCAATGAGCGTGATCGTCGGGCGTGCGCTGCCGGATGCGCGCGATGGCTTGAAGCCGGTCCACCGTCGTGTGCTCTACGCCATGAGCGAGCTGGGCAACGACTGGAACAAGCCCTACAAGAAATCCGCCCGTGTGGTCGGTGACGTGATCGGTAAATATCACCCGCACGGCGACACGGCGGTGTACGACACCATCGTACGTATGGCGCAGGACTTCTCCCTGCGCTACCTGCTTGTGGACGGCCAGGGCAACTTCGGTTCGGTGGACGGCGACAACGCTGCAGCCATGCGATACACCGAAGTGCGCATGACCAAGCTGGCCCACGAGCTGCTGGCCGATCTGGAAAAGGAAACCGTCGACTGGGTGCCCAACTACGACGGCACCGAGCAGATCCCGGCGGTCATGCCGACCAAGGTGCCGAACCTGCTGGTCAACGGTTCCAGCGGTATCGCCGTGGGCATGGCCACCAACATCCCGCCGCACAACCTCACCGAAGTGATCGATGGCTGCCTGGCGCTGATGGACAACGCCGAGCTGACCGTCGATGAGCTGATGCAGTACATCCCCGGTCCGGACTTCCCCACCGCGGGCATCATCAATGGTCGTGCCGGCATCATCGAGGCCTATCGCACCGGCCGTGGGCGCATCTATGTACGCGCCCGGGTCGAGGTCGAGGACATTGACAAGGTTGGCGGTCGCCAGCAACTGGTGGTGACCGAGCTGCCGTACCAGCTGAACAAGGCGCGTCTGATCGAGAAGATCGCCGAGCTGGTCAAAGAGAAGAAGATCGAGGGCATCACCGAGCTGCGTGACGAATCCGACAAGGACGGCATGCGCGTGGTGATCGAGCTGCGCCGTGGCGAAGTGCCGGAGGTCGTGCTCAACAACCTCTACGCCCAGACCCAGATGCAGAGCGTGTTCGGCATCAACGTCGTGGCGCTGGTCGACGGTCAGCCGAAGACCATGAACCTCAAGGACATGCTCGAGGTGTTCATCCGTCACCGCCGCGAAGTGGTGACCCGCCGTACCGTCTACGAGCTGCGCAAGGCGCGCGAGCGTGGCCATATCCTCGAAGGCCAGGCGGTTGCGCTGTCCAACATCGACCCGGTGATCGAGCTGATCAAGGCTTCGCCGACCCCGGCCGAGGCCAAGGAGCGTCTGCTCGCCACTGCCTGGGAATCCAGCGCGGTGGAAGCTATGGTCGAGCGCGCCGGTGCCGACTCCTGCCGCCCGGACGGGCTGGATGAGCAATACGGCCTGCGTGACGGCAAGTACTACCTGTCGCCGGAACAGGCTCAGGCCATCCTCGAGCTGCGCCTGCACCGCCTGACCGGTCTGGAGCACGAGAAGCTGCTGGCCGAATACCAGGAAATTCTCACGCTGATCGGCGAGCTGATCCGCATCCTGACCAACCCCGAGCGCCTGATGGAAGTCATCCGCGAGGAGCTGGAGAAGGTCAAGGCCGAGTTCGGCGACAAGCGCCGTACCGAGATCATCGCTTCGCGTCAGGATCTGACCATCGCCGACCTGATCACCGAAGAAGAGCGTGTCGTCACCATTTCCCATGGTGGCTATGCCAAGAGCCAGCCGCTGGCCGCCTATGAGGCGCAGCGTCGCGGCGGCAAGGGCAAGTCCGCCACTGGCGTGAAAGACGAGGACTACGTCGAGCACCTGCTGGTGGCCAACAGCCACGCCACCCTGCTGCTGTTCTCCAGCAAGGGCAAGGTGTACTGGCTGCGTACCTTCGAAATTCCCGAGGCCTCGCGTGCTGCGCGTGGTCGTCCGCTGGTCAACCTGCTGCCGCTGGACGAGGGCGAGCGCATCACCGCGATGCTGCAGATCGACCTCGAAGCGCTGCAGCAGAGCGCTGGCGCCGACGAAGACCTGGATGACGAAGGCGTGGTGATCGAGGGCGAAGCTGTCGAAGTGGTCGAAGCCGAGGAAGTCGAAGAAGTCGAGGGTGAAACCCCCGAGTTGGTCGCCGAGCCGACCGGTGCCTTCATCTTCATGGCCACCGCCTTCGGTACCGTGAAGAAAACCCCGCTGGTGCAGTTCAGCCGTCCGCGCAGCGCCGGTCTGATTGCCCTGAAGCTGGAAGAGGGTGACACCCTGATTGCCGCCGCCATCACTGATGGTGCCAAGGAAGTCATGTTGTTCTCCGACGCCGGCAAGGTGCTGCGCTTCGCCGAGAGCAAGGTGCGCACCATGGGCCGGACCGCGCGCGGTGTGCGTGGCATGCGTCTGGGCAAGGATCAGCAGCTGATCTCCATGCTGATCCCGGAGTCCGGTGCGCAGATCCTCACGGCTTCCGAGCGCGGCTTCGGCAAGCGCACCGGTCTGGGCAAGTTCCCGCGTCGTGGTCGTGGCGGCCAGGGCGTGATCGCCATGGTCACCAGCGAGCGTAACGGCAAACTGGTTGGTGCCATCCAGGTGCAGGACGGCGAGGAAATCATGCTGATTTCCGACCAGGGCACCTTGGTGCGTACCCGTGTCGACGAAGTCTCCAGCTCTGGCCGTAACACCCAGGGCGTGACCCTGATCAAGCTGGCCAAGGACGAGACTCTGGTTGGCCTGGAGCGTGTGCAGGAGCCGACCCCGGTGGAAGAGGACGAACTGGTCGAAGGCGAAGAGGGCGCTGAAGTCGCCGAAAGCGCCGACGCACCGATCGCCGACGTCGAGGAAGGCAGCGAGGAATAAAGTCGGGCTTTGTGGGAGGGGCCGGGCGGCGACAGTCGCCGCTAAAGCCTCTCCCACGGCACGGCAGACAGTTTGGACATGCCATCGCCTGGTGGTGGCGTTCTGTGAATCTGAGAGAGACAGACGTGAGCAAGCGAGCTTTTAACTTCTGCGCCGGCCCGGCCGCGCTGCCGACCGCTGTACTGCAACGTGCCCAGGCCGAGATGCTCGACTGGCAAGGCAAGGGCCTCTCGGTGATGGAGATGAGCCATCGCAGCGATGAGTACGTGGCCATCGCCAGCCAGGCCGAGCAGGATCTGCGCGATCTGCTCGCTGTGCCCAATGACTACAAGGTGCTGTTCCTGCAGGGCGGTGCCAGCCAGCAGTTCGCCGAGATTCCGCTGAACCTGCTGCCGGAAGACGGCGTCGCCGACTATGTCGAGACCGGCATCTGGTCGAAGAAGGCCATCGAAGAAGCGCGTCGCTATGGCACCATCAATGTGGCTGCCAGTGCCAAGGCGCACGACTACTTCGCCATTCCCGGGCAGAACGACTGGCAACTGTCGAAGAACGCCGCTTACGTGCACTACTGCAGCAACGAGACCATCGGCGGTCTGCAGTTCGACTGGGTGCCGCAGACCGGCGATACCCCGCTGGTGGTGGACATGTCCTCGGACATCCTCTCGCGCCCCATCGACGTGTCGCAGTTCGGCCTGATCTACGCCGGCGCGCAGAAGAACATCGGCCCCAGCGGCCTGGTGGTGGTGATCGTTCGCGAAGATCTGCTCGGTCGCGCCCGCAGCGCCTGCCCGACCATGCTCGACTACAAGATCTCCGCCGATAACGGCTCGATGTACAACACCCCGGCGACCTATTCCTGGTACCTCTCCGGCCTGGTCTTCCAGTGGCTGAAGGAGCAGGGCGGCGTCGAGGCGATGGAACGTATCAACCGCGCCAAGAAGGATCTGCTGTACAAGGCCATCGACGACAGCGACTTCTACAGCAACCCCATTGCTCACAATGCGCGCTCCTGGATGAACGTGCCGTTCCGCCTGGCCGACGATAAGCTGGACAAGGCTTTCCTGGCCGGTGCCGACGAGCGCGGCCTGCTCAATCTCAAGGGCCATCGCTCGGTAGGTGGCATGCGTGCTTCCATCTACAACGCCGTTGGCCTGGATGCCGTCGAGGCGCTGGTGGCTTATATGGCCGAGTTCGAGAAGGAGCACGCCTGATATGTCCGAGCAGGAACTGCAAGCGCTGCGCGTACGTATCGACAACCTCGACGAGCGCATTCTCGAGCTGATCAGCGACCGCGCGCGCTGCGCAGAAGAAGTCGCCCGCGTGAAGATGAAGGAGCTGAAGGAAGGCGAGTCGCCGGTCTTCTACCGCCCTGAACGCGAGGCTCAGGTGCTCAAGCGCGTGATGGAGCGCAACCGGGGCCCGCTGGGCAACGAGGAAATGGCGCGGCTGTTCCGTGAAATCATGTCTTCCTGCCTGGCCCTGGAAAATCCGCTCAAGGTGGCCTATCTCGGCCCGGAAGGCACCTTCAGTCAGGCGGCGGCGATGAAGCACTTTGGTCACGCCGTGATCAGCGTGCCGATGGCCGCCATCGACGAAGTGTTCCGTGAGGTGGCGGCCGGCGCGGTGAATTTCGGCGTGGTGCCGGTGGAGAATTCCACCGAAGGCGCGATCAACCACACGCTGGACAGCTTCCTCGAGCACGACATGGTCATCTGTGGTGAGGTGGAGCTGCGTATTCACCACCATCTGCTGGTCGGCGAGACCACTCAGACCGACAAGATCACCCGCATCTACTCCCATGCCCAGTCGCTGGCCCAGTGCCGCAAGTGGCTGGACGCGCACTACCCGAACGTCGAGCGCGTGGCGGTCTCCAGTAACGCCGATGCGGCCAAGCGGGTGAAGAGCGAGTGGAACAGTGCGGCCATCGCCGGTGACATGGCGGCCAATCTGTACGGCCTGACCAAGCTGGCCGAGAAGATCGAGGATCGCCCGGACAACTCCACGCGCTTTCTCATCATCGGCAACCAGGAAGTGCCGCCGACCGGCGACGACAAGACCTCGATCATCGTCTCCATGCGCAACAAGCCGGGGGCATTGCACGAGTTGCTGGTGCCGTTCCACAACAACGGTATCGACCTGACCCGTATCGAAACCCGTCCGTCGCGCAGTGGCAAATGGACTTACGTGTTCTTCATCGATTTCGTCGGCCATCATCGCGATCCGCTGATCAAGGACGTGCTGGAGAAGCTGGCGCAGGAAGCCGTGGCGCTTAAGGTGCTGGGCTCCTATCCCAAGGCGGTGCTTTGAGTGGAGCCTGATCGGCAGATGGCGCCTGGCGAAGGTCGCGTCGATCGCGGCCAGCGTGCCTCGATCAAGTGCCAGGAGCCTTGTGTCATCTGGTTCACCGGGCTCAGTGGCGCTGGCAAGTCGACTCTGGCCGAAGCGCTGGAGCGCAGTCTGCTTGCTGCTGGCCGGCATACCTATCTGCTCGACGGCGATTGCCTGCGCCAGGGGCTCAACCGCGATCTGGGTTTTTCCGAGGCGGCTCGGCAGGAAAACATCCGTCGCGCGGGCGAGGTCGCTGCGCTGATGCTCGATGCCGGCCTGATCGTCATCGCCGCTTTCATTTCTCCGTTTCGTACCGACCGTGATGCCGTACGTGCGCGGGTGCCTGGGCGATTCATCGAAGTGTTCGTCGATACGCCCCTGGCGGTCTGCGAGCAGCGCGACCCCAAGGGGCTTTATCGTCGTGCACGCGCTGGGCTGATTCCTGATTTCACCGGGATCGATTCGCCATTCGAGGCGCCGCAGGCTGCAGAGCTGCGTATCGACACCAGTCAGTGTGCGGTCGAGGCGGCCGTGCTGCAGATTCTCGATTACCTCAGGAGCCACCATGCCTTGTAGAGTGGCGCCTGCATCACCGGTTGCCGCCGGTGCTTTCGTCAACCGAGTTGCTTCAGAGATGAGTCTCCGTTCATGAGTTGCGATTTCCTTGCCCTGGCTCAGCCGGGCGTACAGAAACTGTCCCCTTACGTACCCGGCAAACCGGTCGACGAGCTGGCTCGTGAACTCGGGCTCGATCCTGCCGGTATCGTCAAACTGGCCAGTAACGAGAACCCTCTGGGCCCGGGCGACAAGGCGCTGGCCGCCGTGCGTGCCGAGCTGGATGAGCTGACCCGCTATCCCGATGGCAACGGCTTCGTGCTCAAGGCGGCGCTGGCCGAGCGCTATGGTGTGAATACCGCGCAAGTGACTCTGGGTAACGGTTCCAACGATATCCTCGATCTGGTTGCGCGCGCCTATCTGGCGCCGGGTCTCAACGCGGTGTTCAGCGAATACGCATTCGCCGTCTATCCCATCGCTACCCAGGCTGTCGGGGCTCGCGGCAAGGTCGTGCCGGCCAAGGAATATGGCCATGATCTGCCGGCCATGCTGGCGGCCATCGATGACGACACGCGTGTCGTGTTCATCGCCAACCCCAACAACCCGACCGGTACCTGGTTCGGCCCGGATGCACTGGAGGCCTTCCTCGCCAAGGTTCCGGAGCGCGTGCTGGTGGTGCTCGACGAGGCCTATATCGAATACGCCGAGGGTGACGAGCTGCCCGATGGCATGGACTATCTGGCGCGCTTCCCCAATCTGCTGGTCTCGCGCACCTTCTCCAAGGCCTATGGCCTGGCAGCGTTGCGCGTCGGCTATGCGATCAGCTCGCCGGCCATCGCTGACGTGCTCAACCGTGTCCGCCAGCCCTTCAACGTCAATAGCCTGGCCCTGGCTGCTGCCTGTGCAGCGCTGGGCGATGCCGACTACCTGGCCGAAAGTCGTCGCCTGAACGATGCCGGCATGCAGCAGTTGCAGGATGGCTTGCGTGCGCTGGGGCTGAGCTGGATTGCCTCCAAGGGCAACTTCATTGCCGTGGACTTTGGCCGTGATACCGCTGCGATCAACCAGGCGCTGCTGCGTGAGGGCGTCATCGTTCGTCCGGTAGCGGGCTATGGCATGCCCAACTTCCTGCGTGTGTCGATTGGCTTGCCGCGTGAGAATGCGCGCTTCCTCGAGGCGCTGGCCAAGGTGCTGTCGGCGTGACGGCGACTGTAACGGCAGTGCAATCGAATGCCCCTAAGATCGGCCGCCTGGTGGTGGTCGGCCTGGGTTTGATCGGTGGCTCCTTTGCCAAGGGGCTGCGCGAGCGAGGGCTGTTCGAGGAGGTGGTTGGGGTCGATCTGGATCCACAGTCGCGCCAGCTGGCTGTTGAGCTGGGCGTCGTCGATCGCTGTGAGAGCGATCTGGCGCTTGCCTGTCAGGGTGCCGACGTGATTCAGCTGGCCGTGCCGATTCTGGCGATGGAGAAACTGCTGGCCGAGCTGGCCAAGCTGGAGCTGGGGCAAGCGATTCTCACCGATGTCGGCAGCGCCAAGGGCAATGTCGTGCGGGCGGCGCGCAAGGCCTTCTTCGGGCGGCCTGTGCGCTTCGTGCCGGGGCACCCGATTGCCGGCTCCGAGCAAAGCGGGGTTGAAGCCGCCAATGCCGAGCTGTTCCGCCGCCACAAGGTCATCCTCACTCCTTGCGAGCACAGCGATGAAGCCGCTGTGGCGCGGGTGGAAGGCCTGTGGCGTGAGCTCGGTGCGGATGTCGAGTCGATGGAGGTGGAGCATCATGACCAGGTGCTTGCAGCCACCAGTCACTTGCCGCATCTGCTGGCCTTCACCCTGGTCGACTCGCTGGCCAAACGCAGCGAGAATCTGGAGATATTCCGTTATGCCGCTGGCGGCTTCCGTGATTTCACACGGATCGCCGGCAGCGATCCGGTGATGTGGCACGATATCTTTCTTGCCAACCGCGAGGCCGTGCTGCGCACGCTCGACGTTTTTCGCGATGACCTCGACGCCCTGCGCGACGCGGTCGACGCTGGGGATGGGCACCAACTGCTCGGGGTATTCACCCGAGCACGGGTAGCTCGCGAACATTTCAGCAAAATTCTGGCCCGCAGGGCCTATGTGGACGCTATGCATTCGACCGATCTGATTTTCCTGGCCAATCCCGGTGGTAGCCTGAGCGGGCGTATTCGCGTACCGGGCGACAAGTCCATTTCGCACCGTTCGATCATGCTGGGCTCGCTGGCCAACGGCACCACCGAAGTCGAAGGTTTCCTCGAAGGCGAAGACGCGCTGGCGACCATTCAGGCGTTCCGTGACATGGGCGTGGTCATCGAAGGCCCGCACCATGGCCGCGTGACCGTGCATGGTGTCGGCCTGCATGGCCTCAAGGCGCCGGCTGGCCCGCTGTACATGGGCAATTCGGGCACCTCCATGCGCCTGCTGTCCGGCCTGCTGGCTGCGCAGCCGTTCGATACCACGCTGACCGGCGATGCCTCGCTGTCCAAGCGCCCGATGAATCGCGTGGCCAAGCCGCTGCGTGAAATGGGTGCGGTGATCGAGACTGGCCCTGAAGGTCGTCCGCCGCTGAACATCAAAGGCGGCCAGCGCCTGACTGGCATGAGCTATGAAATGCCCATGGCCAGCGCCCAGGTCAAATCCTGCCTGCTGCTGGCGGGGCTGTACGCTGCTGGCAAAACCTCGGTGACCGAGCCGGCGCCGACCCGCGACCACACCGAGCGCATGCTGCGCGGCTTCGGCTACCCGGTAAACGTCGAAGGCAGCACTGCCAGCGTCGAATCCGGTCATGCGCTCAGCGCCACGCGCATCGAGGTGCCTGCTGACATCTCCTCGGCGGCTTTCTTCCTCGTCGCCGCCAGCATCGCCGAAGGCTCCGAGCTGGTGCTGGAACATGTGGGCATCAACCCGACCCGTACCGGCGTGATCGACATCCTCAAGCTGATGGGGGGCGACATCACCCTGGAAAACCAGCGCGAAGTGGGCGGCGAGCCGGTGGCTGACATTCGCGTGCGTGCCGCCAAGCTCAAGGGCATCGAAATTCCCGAGAATCTGGTGCCGCTGGCCATCGACGAGTTCCCGGTGCTGTTCGTCGCCGCTGCCTGTGCAGAGGGGCGTACCGTGCTGCGTGGCGCCGAGGAGCTGCGAGTCAAGGAGTCCGATCGTATCCAGGTCATGGCCGATGGCCTGCAGACGCTCGGCGTCAAGGCCGAGCCGACTCCGGACGGTATCGTCATCGAAGGCGGTGCGATGGGCGGGGGCGAGGTCTGGGCCCATGGTGATCACCGTATCGCGATGTCCTTCAGTGTCGCCTCGCTGCGTGCCGGCGCGCCGATTCGCATCCACGATTGCGCCAACGTCGCCACCTCCTTCCCCAACTTCCTCGGCCTGGCCGCTCAGGTGGGCATCCGCGTGGCGGAAGAGGGCAAGGCATGAGTGCTCCAGTCATCACCGTCGACGGGCCGAGCGGATCCGGCAAGGGCACCATTTGTGCGTTGCTGGCCAAGCAGCTGGGCTGGAACCTGCTCGACTCCGGTGCCTTGTATCGTCTGCTGGCGTTCGCCGCCGGCAATCACGGCATAGACCTGACCAACGAAGAAGCGCTCAAGCAACTGGCGGCTCATCTGGACGTACAGTTCGTCGACAAGCGCATCATCCTCGAAGGTGAGGAGGTGACCGACGCCATTCGCAATGAGCAGGTGGGAGCGGGCGCGTCGATGGTGGCTTCGCTGCCGGCGGTGCGTGAAGCGCTGCTGCAGCGTCAGCGCGCTTTTCAGGAGATGCCCGGCCTGGTGGCCGATGGCCGTGACATGGGTACGGTGGTGTTCGTCGATGCGCCGCTCAAGGTATTCCTCACCGCCAGCGCCGACGAACGAGCTCGTCGGCGTTACCTGCAGTTGAAGGCCAAGGGCGATGATGTTAATCTCGCGAGTCTTCTCGACGAGATTCGGGCGCGCGACGAGCGCGATACCCAGCGCGCGGTGGCTCCGCTGAAGCCGGCAGTCGACGCAATTGTGCTGGATTCCACCGAGCTTTCCATCGAGCAGGTGCTTGAACGAATTCTGAGCGAGGTCGCTGATCGCGATCTCGCCGGCTAAGGACTTTCGGTTGCTCTAAATCGAAAAGTCCGCAAGGAGGCATGCGGGAGACCAGTCCTTGTCCCGTAGGCCTCTTTTTACATGAACGAACCCACATGGTCTGGAATGTGGTTTGGGCGAATCCCCGCCCTTGATCAACAGGAATCAACATGAGCGAAAGCTTTGCAGAACTTTTTGAAGAAAGCCTGAAATCCCTCGACATGCAGCCGGGCGCCATCATCACCGGCATCGTGGTCGACATCGACGGTGACTGGGTTACCGTCCACGCCGGCCTGAAGTCCGAGGGCGTCATCCCGCTCGACCAGTTCTTCAACGAACAAGGCGAGCTGACCATCAAGGTCGGTGACGAAGTCCACGTCGCGCTGGACGCGGTTGAAGATGGCTTCGGTGAAACCAAGCTGTCCCGCGAGAAAGCCAAGCGCGCTGAATCCTGGCTGGTTCTGGAAGCTGCGTTCAACGCTGAAGAAGTGGTCAAGGGCGTTATCAACGGTAAGGTCAAAGGCGGCTTCACCGTTGACGTCAACGGCATCCGCGCGTTCCTGCCGGGTTCCCTGGTTGACGTCCGTCCGGTGCGTGATACCACTCACCTGGAAGGCAAAGAGCTGGAATTCAAGGTCATCAAGCTCGATCAGAAGCGCAACAACGTTGTCGTTTCCCGTCGCAGCGTCCTGGAAGCCGAGAACAGCGCCGAGCGCGAAGCTCTGCTGGAATCCCTGCAGGAAGGCCAGCAAGTCAAAGGTATCGTCAAGAACCTCACCGACTACGGTGCGTTCGTTGACCTGGGCGGCGTAGACGGCCTGCTGCACATCACCGACATGGCTTGGAAGCGCATCAAGCACCCGTCCGAGATCGTCAATGTTGGCGACGAGATCGACGTCAAGGTTCTGAAGTACGACCGCGAGCGCAACCGCGTTTCCCTGGGTCTGAAGCAGCTGGGCGAAGATCCGTGGGTTGCCATCAAGGCTCGTTACCCGGAAAACACCCGCGTCATGGCGCGCGTCACCAACCTGACCGACTACGGCTGCTTCGCTGAGCTGGAAGAAGGCGTTGAAGGTCTGGTGCACGTTTCCGAAATGGACTGGACCAACAAGAACATCCACCCGTCGAAAGTCGTCAACGTCGGCGACGAAGTGGAAGTCATGGTTCTGGATATCGACGAAGAGCGTCGTCGTATCTCCCTGGGTATCAAGCAGTGCAAGACCAACCCGTGGGAAGACTTCTCCGGTCAGTTCAACAAGGGTGACAAGATCTCCGGCACCATCAAGTCGATTACCGATTTCGGTATCTTCATTGGTCTGGACGGCGGCATCGACGGCCTGGTTCACCTGTCCGACATCTCCTGGAACGAAGCCGGCGAAGAAGCCGTGCGTCGCTTCAAGAAGGGCGACGAGCTGGAAACCGTCATCCTGTCGGTTGACCCGGAGCGCGAGCGCATCTCCCTGGGCATCAAGCAACTGGAAGATGATCCGTTCAGCAACTACGTTTCCCTGAACGACAAGGGCAGCATCGTGCGCGGCACCGTCAAGGAAGTCGACGCCAAAGGCGCCATCATCGACCTGGGCAACGATATCGAAGCGACTCTGAAAGCCTCCGAAATCAGCCGTGACCGCGTTGAAGACGCGCGCAACGTGCTGAAAGAAGGCGACGAAGTAGAAGCCAAGATCATCAGTGTCGACCGCAAGTCCCGCGTTATCAGCCTGTCCATCAAGTCGAAAGACGTCGAGGACGAGAAAGACGCGATGAAGGAACTGCGTAACAAGCAAGACGTTGAAAGCACCGGCCCGACCACCATTGGTGATCTGATCCGTGCTCAGATGGAAAACCAGAACTAAGTTCGGTTAGTTCCTCAAAAAAGGCGACCTTCGGGTCGCCTTTTTTATTTCCGCATCCCCCCAACGACACCGTCCTTGTAGGAGCGGCGCCCCGCCGCGAATGGCAGCCATCCTGCAATACCAAACACAGCCCCAAAAGCTTCGCCCCGAGGCGGTGCTCCTACACGAATGCACCAAGCGAAGTAGTCCTATGTAGGAGCGGCGCCCCGCCGCGAACGGCAGTCATCTCGCAATGCCAGCTTGACCCATGCCGCGATGCTCGTTGTGCTTAAATCCACAGCGCATCCCAGTGCGAATAATCGCCGACCCGCTCCACAAGTCCGGCTCTTAAGGGATTTGCCACCACATAACAGGCTACATTCCGAACATCCTCTTCCCGTCGCAAGGCATGGTCATGAAATCCTTTCTGCCATATCGGCTGGCCCAAGTGTTTGGCGGATATTGATTTAACTCTGCCCACCATTCGGGGCAAGGTTTCATCCTGTAATGGCAGCAGCCAATGCAAGTGATCTGGCATTACGACAAAGCACAGGGTTTGCTAGGAGCCTAGCAATTCATCTTTGCGGATGACTTGTATGAGCTAACGCGCCGCTGAGAAATCAGCAAAGACCGGTATGCGGTTCTTGGTTACGGCAGTGACAAGATAGATTTGCCCGCTGCATGACCAGCGCCCTTTTCGAAGCCTGTCTGAGGCATAGCGCTTCTCTGTCATCGGATTCCCTTCCGCAAGAGCGTGTCAGCCCAGCATAGACGAGTCTGGGCCTGGCAAAAGCTTCGCCCCGAGGCGGAGCTCCTACACGAATGCACCAAGCGAAGCAGTCCTATGTAGGAGCGGCGCCCCGCCGCGAATGGCAGCCATCCTGCAATACCAAACACAGTCCCAAGAGCTTCGCCCCGAGGCGGGGCTCCTACACGAATGCATCAAGCGAAGTAGTCCTATGTAGTAGTGGCGCCCCGCCGCGAATAGCGGTCATCCCGCAACCCCGGGCTCGAGTCCTGAAAAGCCTTGTCTCAGGGTTAGCCTCCCATTCAAAGCTCCCGTCGTCACAACTAACCCCAAAACTCGCTAACACCTTGTTTTTTAGGCTGTTCAAAACCTGATCAGCGTGCTACAACCAATTCGTCGAGTCTTCTAGCCGCTTGAAAAAGAAGGGAAAACCATGACCAAGTCGGAGTTGATCGAAAGAATCGTCACTCACCAGGGTCAGCTCTCCTCCAAGGATGTCGAGCTGGCCATCAAGACCATGCTGGAGCAAATGTCCCAGGCATTAGCCACGGGGGATCGTATCGAGATTCGCGGCTTCGGCAGCTTCTCGCTGCACTACCGCGCCCCTCGCGTAGGGCGTAACCCGAAGACTGGCCAGTCGGTACGCCTGGATGGCAAGTTCGTGCCGCACTTCAAGCCGGGTAAGGAGCTGCGTGACCGCGTTAATGAAGACGAGTAATCGCTCGGTATTATTGGCGTCACCCAACTGACGGACTTGCCTGACAAACCCTATGGCATGCAAAATGTGCGGCCTCTCTGATTTCTTGCATCGCCACTATTGGTGAGCCCGATGTGCGGATAAAGGCGATATCCATTCTCAGGGCTGAGCCCCTTCAGTTTTTAGTGCAAAGGGACTAGCTCGTGTCATACCCCGATATTCTTCATCATGGCGCCATATCGGGCGTGACAGGCTCATGCCATCAACTGCTGGTGGCGCCGGAGCTGAGCTTTCTCATCGACTGCGGCCTCTTTCAGGGGGGCGAGACCTCCGCGGAGGGGCGTGTCGGAGCAGGGCGTCTGGCCATCGACTTTCCCCTGGCGGGCATCAAGGCCCTGATCGCCACTCATGTGCATATCGATCATGTGGGGCGTATTCCCTATCTGCTCGCAGCGGGCTTCCAGGGGCCGATCCTCTGTAGCGAGCCTTCGGCAAAACTGTTGCCCATCGTCCTTGAAGATGCCTTCAAGCTGGGCGTAAGTCGGGATCAGAAACAGGTCGAGCGCTACCTCAAGCTGGTCGAGCAGCGCATCGTCGCGTTGCCATACAAAACCTGGTTTACCCTGGTCGAGGCACCCCATGTGCAGGTCAGGGTTCGCTTGCAGCGTGCCGGCCATATTCTGGGCTCGGCCTATGTCGAGTTCGACGTGAAATACCCGGCAGGCGAGAACAAGCGCATTGTCTTCTCCGGTGATCTAGGGGCGCCCCATGCGCCGATTCTCCCTGCGCCGCGCTCGCCTTACAAAGCTGACGTTCTGGTCATCGAGAGCACCTACGGTGATCGACTGCATGAAGACCGTCATACTCGGAGGCAGCGCCTCGAACAGGTTTTACAGCATGCCCTGAGTAACCAGGGCACCGTATTGATACCTGCCTTCAGCATCGGGCGTACCCAGGAGCTGCTCTACGAGCTGGAGGACATCATCCATCGCCGAGTAGCGGCAGCCCTTAAACCAACTCGCGCCGGCAAGGTTAAGAATGCGGCGCTTGACTGGTCGAACCTGCCGATCATCCTGGATTCACCGCTTGCCAGTCGCTTTACCCTGGTTTACCGCGAGCTGGATCGATTCTGGGATGCAGAGGCCCAGTCGCGCCTGAAAAAAGGGCGTAACCCCCTGAGCTTCCGCAATCTGCTCACGGTCGACTCGCACAAGGCGCATCTGGCCATAGTCAACCGCCTCGCTCAGACCGCTCAGCCGGCAATCGTTATTGCGGGTAACGGTATGTGTTCCAGTGGGCGTATCGTCAACTACCTCAAGGCGATGCTCGCCGATCCACGGCACGACATTCTGTTTGTCGGTTACCAGGCCGAAGGTACGCCCGGGCGTCAGATTCAGCGCTTCGGCCCGTGTGGCGGCTACGTGGAGCTGGATGGCCAGCGTTATGACATTCGGGCTCAGGTGCACAGTATGAGCGGCTATTCAGCTCACGCAGACCAGGCAGGACTGATCCGCTTCATTACGCGCATGCGCCACTGGCCGTCAGAGGTGCGGGTTGTGCATGGTGATGGGCAGGCTAAACAAACGCTCGCTCAATCCCTAAATGCACTCCGCAACAAAGAGGGGCATGCGCTCAAGGTGAATATACCGTTATGAAAAGTGCGCTCATTGAAAATGTAGAATGTTTAGGAAAAATTAGATGAAAACCCTCTGTGTTTTTGGTACACGTCCAGAGGCGATCAAGATGGCTCCTTTGCACATAGCGCTCCGTACCGATGAGCGTTTTGAGGCAAAGCTTTGTGTCACTGGCCAACACCGCGAAATGCTTGATCAGGTACTAAGTCTTTTTCAGATAGACCCAGATTATGACTTGAACATCATGAAGCCTGGGCAGGATCTGACCGATGTCACTACGGCTATTCTGCAAGGTATGAAGAAAATTCTTTGCGATTACAAGCCTGATGTGATTCTGGTTCATGGTGATACAGCGACGACGTTTGCCACGACACTCGCGGCATATTATCAACAAATTCCTGTTGCTCATGTAGAAGCCGGACTGCGAACAGGCGACATTTACTCCCCTTGGCCTGAAGAAGCAAATCGCAAGCTGACAGGCGCATTGGCCAACTTGCATTTTGCTCCCACCGAGACTTCGCGCGATAACTTACTGCGTGAAGGTGTAGAGAGTTCAAAAATTTTGGTCACGGGCAATACCGTCATCGATGCACTGCTGGATGTTGTGGAGCGCCTTAAAGAAGATCCCTCGCTAAGGGCCAAAGCATCCGAGCCAGCAGCGTTTCTTGATGCCGAGAGGCCGCTTATTCTCGTTACGGGGCATCGACGAGAGAGTTTCGGTGAAGGCTTCGAGCGTATTTGTAAGGCGCTACGCGAAATAGCGCAGATGCACCCTGAGGTAGATATTGTCTATCCCGTGCATTTGAATCCTAATGTGCGCGAGCCTGTGCGGCGACTTTTGTCGAATGTTAAAAATATTTATTTGATAGAGCCATTGGATTATCTGCCTTTTGTCTATCTGATGAACAAGGCTCACATTATTTTGACTGACTCTGGCGGTATACAGGAAGAGGCACCTTCACTAGGCAAGCCCGTTTTGGTCATGCGTGATACTACGGAGCGGCCTGAGGCCGTTGCGGCTGGCACGGTGCGCTTGGTTGGTACGGACGTCAACGTGATTGTCCGTGAGTTGCATAGCCTATTGGTCGATAGCGAGATGTATCGATCCATGAGCGTCGCACACAATCCTTATGGCGATGGTCGGGCATGTAAGAGAATCATTGAAGGTCTATTGTCTTCAATCCCTTGACTTATCTAGCCACCGCGTATGCAGTTCAGCAACTTGGAATTACACGATGAACTTTGAAACTATTTCTGTAATCGGTTTGGGCTACATTGGCCTACCTACTGCTGCAGTATTTGCATCCCGTAAGCGCAAAGTTATTGGCGTAGACGTAAACCGCCAGGCAATCGATACCATCAACCGTGGCGATATCCATATCGTTGAGCCCGAGCTCGATATGATCGTGCATGCCGCTGTTACGGAGGGCTACCTTCGTGCTACAGCGATAGCCGAACCGGCAGATGCTTTTTTGATTGCCGTGCCGACACCGTTCAAGAATGATCATGAGCCCGACCTGAGCTATATCGAGTCAGCCTCCAAGACCATTGCGCCCGTGCTCAAAAAGGGCGATCTGGTCATTCTCGAGTCGACCTCTCCGGTGGGGGCGACCGAACAGATGGTCGGCTGGTTGGCAGAGGCTCGCCCAGATTTGAGCTTTCCCATCACCCATGGCGAAAGTTCAGACATCCGGATAGCTTACTGCCCTGAGCGTGTTCTGCCAGGTCACGTATTGCGTGAACTGGTACAAAACGACCGTGTGATCGGTGGCATGACGCCCAAATGTTCTGCCGCAGCAGTAAGTCTGTACAAAATTTTCGTCGAAGGTGAATGCGTCGTCACCAATTCGCGCACTGCTGAAATGTGCAAGTTGACCGAGAATAGTTTTCGCGATGTCAATATTGCCTTTGCCAACGAGCTTTCAATCATTTGTGACAAGCTGGATATAAACGTCTGGGAGTTGATAAGTCTTGCCAATCGACACCCGCGCGTCAATATTCTTCAGCCTGGCCCAGGGGTGGGAGGGCACTGTATTGCGGTTGACCCCTGGTTTATTGTCAGCAAAACGCCGGAACAGGCGAAATTGATACGTACAGCGCGCGAGGTAAATGACAGTAAGCCTGAATGGGTTGTCGAAAAAATAAAATTGGCTGTGGCGGATTATTTGTTGGCGAATCCGGACAAAACAGCTCGGCAAGTAACGATAGGTTGTTTTGGGCTTGCGTTTAAGCCGGATATTGATGATCTTCGTGAGAGTCCGGCCTTAGCCATTGCAGAAAAAATCGCTGCTTCACACCTGGGGCGCATTTTAGTAGTGGAGCCAAATATTGAAATTTTGCCAGAGGCATTGGGTAAAAAGTTCGAACTGAAGTCAGTTGAAGCTGTATGGGGTGAGGCAGATGTCTTGGTTTTGTTGGTTGATCATAAGTCATTCAAGAGTGTTTCAGTCACGACTTTGAACAATAAATTCTTCGTTGATACTCGTGGGCTCTGGTGAGGTTGAGAGTTGATTGGAAAGTATTTATTTTTGTGGCTGATTTGTTAAGTTCATGGGTGCGGTGTTATATGATGGTCACTTTTGTAGTGTCTATTGGTTTTTAGTTTCTGGCTGATTTTAGTTTGCCTCTTGTACTTGTTGCTTGAGGTTGGTTCTGAATAATTTTATTAAGTTTACTTATCTAAGGTTTGACCTGGGGCGGCAGCGGTTTTGGTTTTTTTGGGGGGTCGGATGCAAAAATATATCATGGTATTTTCACTAGCTTTAATGCTTTTTTTTGGTGTATTTGGCTATCCAGTATTGGCTCGTCAGTATGATGAATCAGAGTTTGCTTTTATAACGGTTTTGCTATTTCTTAATGGTTTTTTTGGGGCTTTCGATTTTGTAAGGCCTGTCATGGTTCGCCATTTGGCTGTTTGTCAGGGGCGTATTAATGTATATTCATATTTGATTTTTTCTGTTAAATTTTCATCTATTTTGTTGTTTTCTTTTTTTGGTCTTTTTGTTGTTTTCCTTTCTTCCTACTTAAGTTATCTGGATGCTATTTATATCTCTTTTTCTGTTTTTTTGTTTTTGCTCTATTCGGTTTATTGGGCTGCGTTTGAGATAAAAGGATTTGTTGGTTGGGCGTCCTTGCTTAGGAGTTTTGGGTTTTGTTTTTTTGTTTTATCTTTGATTGTTTTTCGTTATTTGAATATTTTTGTGAGTTCGGCTTTTCTTTTTATGTTTTCGCACGTTCTTGTGGGTGTTCTTTTTTTTATTTTTAGTAGGAATTTGGTTGTTCTGTCAAAGCCAAAGGCGGGGGGGGTGGCCGCGCAACATTTGCTGATGACTGTGCCGCAAAATATTTCAAGATTAATTATTGATTTTTCTGATAGGCTCTTTATTTCTTTTCAGGGTGGGGGAGCATTCGTTGCGGCTTACAACGCTATTTATGACGTCGCAGCTAAATCAAATATATTTAGTCAATTTTTTGTTTCTTACAAGTATTCAGAGCTTTGTCGAGGAAATGGACTGCAAGGGTTTGTTAATTTTGGCTTGGTGATTTCTATTATAAGTGCTTTGTTGGCTATTTTGCTGATTCCTGTCTCTGAGATCATTGTTCGTCTTTATCTTGGTGCGCAATATTTAGAGTTTTACAGATTTGTGCCTGTAATGTTTTTTCTTTCATCGCTTTATTCTTTGGCTTTTTTTTCGCAGGGTGCGCTTCGGTCGAGAGGCTTGTTTGATGTACTGGCGCTCCATTTTTCTGTCTGTGCGTTAATAGGTGTGGTCTCTATGGCTATTTTTTACTATTGCTTTGGGTTGCACGGGCTTTTGTTGTCTTTGTTTTTTCTGAAGTCTCCAGGGTTGCTCGGATATTTTTATTTAGGTTTAAAATTTGACTTGGGGGTGTTTTTTAGGTTTTGTTTGTGTTTCTATTTCTTTCTCTTGATTTCTTTTTTGATCTTCTTAGTTTTTTGGTAGAGGTGTTTTGTGAAGTATTTCTTGGTTGTTTTTCTTGAGTTTTTTTCGGGGTTGGTCTTTAGTCTTCCTAGGTTTAGGTTTTTGAATATTTTAAAGAGTAGTTATTTGAGGTTGCTGGGTGCGAAAGTTGGTTGCAGGGTTGTCTATTATTCTGGTGTGTGGATTTTTACTGGTCGTAATTTTATAGTTGGTGATGATGTTGATTTCGCGAAGGATGTACTGGTTACGACCGAAGGTGGTGTCAGTATTGGTGATCGTGTATTGATTGGTTATAGAAGTCAGATTCTTTCTTCTAATCACAATGTGCCTGCATTGCCTGGCAGAATATTTGATGCTGGACATAAAAAATCTCCTGTTTGTATTGAAAACGATGTTTGGATAGGTGCGAATTGCATAATTCTACCCGGTGTTACTATCGGCGAGGGTGCTGTGGTGGCTGCCGGAAGTGTGGTGTCACGGAATGTACCTTCGTTCACCTACGTTGCTGGTGTGCCTGCAAGAGTAATTAAGGATAGAGTTTAAAAATGAAGCAAATTCTTCAAGATATGGCGAAGGGTGGTACTGTTGTTGCTACTGCACCGGCCCCCACCGCGTCTCGTTCACATTTAGTTATTAATAGCAATGTTTCGCTAATATCGTCCGGCACCGAGCGTATGTTGGTGGGTTTCGGTAGAGCGTCATATATCGAAAAGGCACGTCAGCAGCCAGAAAAAGTCAAAATGGTGCTGGAGAAGATACGCACCGACGGACTGATGACCACTATTGATGCTATCCAGTCCAAGCTTGCGCAGCCTTTACCGCTGGGCTATTGCAATGTAGGTGTGGTGGCTGAGGTTGGCGCTGGCGTTGAAGGCTTAAAAATTGGCGATCGTGTGGTCTCAAATGGGCCACATGCTGATGTGGTCAAGGTGCCCAAGAATCTTTGTGCGCGGATTCCTGATGAGGTAGATGATGAGTCGGCGTCCTTTGTCGTTGTTGCGAGTATCGGCTTGCAAGGCATTCGTTTAGCCCAGCCAACCCTGGGTGAAGCGTTCGTGGTTACTGGGGTAGGTTTGATTGGGCTTTTGACGGTCCAGCTATTGCGGGCTCAGGGTTGTAGAGTCCTGGCTATCGATTTTGATGAATCCAAGCTCGAGTTGGCCCGTCAGTTCGGTGCTGATATTTGTAATCCCGGCAAGGGTGAAGATCCGGTAGCTGCTGGCTTGGCTTTCAGTCGCGGTCGCGGAGTCGATGGGGTAATCATTACCGCTTCGACCAAGTCCAGCGATCCCGTTACTCAAGCTGCACGCATGAGCCGTAAACGCGGGCGTATCATCTTGGTTGGAGTAACGGGGCTTGAATTGAATCGAGCGGACTTTTACGAAAAGGAGCTGGTTTTTCAGGTTTCCTGCTCGTATGGTCCAGGCCGTTACGATCCGACTTACGAAGAAAAAGGGCAGGACTATCCACTCGGGTTCGTGCGTTGGACCGAGCAGCGTAATTTCGAGGCTGTGCTGGATATGCTGGCCAGCGGTCAGTTGAACGTGAAGCCGCTCATTACTCACCGTTTTGCCTTCGAAGATGCTCAACAGGCTTACCAGGCGCTCACCGAGGACAAAGCCGGTCTGGGCATCCTTTTGCAATATCGCTCAGATGTTACAGAGCGCGCTGTTCGTCAGGTGACTTTGCATGCTTCGGCTGATTTCCACCCTCAGCGTCCGGTGATGGGATTTATCGGCGCTGGTAACTATGCGTCGCGAATGTTGATCCCTGCTTTCAAGGTGGCAGGCGCGCAGTTCCATACCATTGTCACTGCGGGTGGTATCAATGGTGTCATTCATGGAGCGAGAGCAGGTTTTGCTGAAGCCTCTACTGATATCGACGCCATGTTGGCCAACCCGATTATAAATACTGTGGCGATCGTGACTCGCCATGACTCTCACGCCCGCTTCGTTTGCCATGCCTTGAAGGCAGGCAAGAACGTTTTTGTCGAGAAGCCTTTAGCTATTACGCAGCCAGAGTTGGATGAGGTTAAGGCGGCGTATGCTGCCCAGCAACAGTCCGGTTGTGTACCGCAGTTGATGGTCGGTTTCAATCGGCGTTTCTCGCCGCAAGTCCAAAAGATGAAGGCATTACTTGAGGCAGTAAGGGAGCCTAAATCGTTCATCATGACGATGAATGCGGGGGCGATACCGGCTAATCATTGGACGCAAGACCCTGTGGTAGGGGGGGGGCGTATCATTGGTGAGGCGTGTCACTTTATCGATCTGATGCGCTTTCTTGCTGGAAGCCAGATCGTTTCCATTCAGGCGCGGCGTATGGGTGATGCTTCTGGCGTAGATGTCGCCGAAGACAAGGCTTCTATTACTCTGGGCTTTGCTGATGGCTCCTTCGGTACCATTTTGTATCTGGCCAATGGCGCACCCAGTTTTCCGAAAGAGCGTATCGAGGTTTTTGCAGGCGGTCAGGTTCTGCAGTTGGATAACTTTCGCAAGCTTAAAGGGTTTGGCTGGCGGGGATTTAGTCGACTCAACCTCTGGAAGCAGGATAAAGGTCAAAACGCATGTGCCGCAGCGTTCTTGCAGTCTATTGAAAAGGGTTCAGCAGCCATTCCTGTTGACGAGATCTTCGAGGTTGCGCAAGCCACTATCGAGGTGGCGCAACTGTTGCGTAGTCAATGAGTGTTTTCAAGACAAAAGTAAAGACCGCGTTTGCGCTGGGTGTGCTTAACCTGGCGCGAGCGATCGGCTATCGCGTAGGTATCAAGCTGGGTTTGAACCCACTTCGTCGGCTGCGTGCTGTCGCTCCGCAGGATGGATTCTTTAGTCTGGCGCCGTGCGTCTCCATGGATTTACCTTCCGTGCAGAGTTGGCAGTCAAGCGGGCAACTGTTCGGTCGCTGGACGTTTGATCTGCACGGTACTACTCCTGACTGGCACTGCAATCCGCTTACAGGGGGGCGCTTTGCTGAGTCTCATCTCGATTGGTGGCAAATTCCGGATTTCGATGCTGGCGTGGGCGATATCAAGTCGATCTGGGAGACTTCTCGGTTTGATTGGGTGCTGGCTTTCGCACAGCGCGCGCGGGTAGGCCAAGTATCATCAGTCGACCGTCTCGACAAATGGTTGGCAGATTGGTGTGAGCATAATCCGCCTTATAAGGGGCCGAATTGGAAGTGTGGCCAGGAAGCATCCATTCGAGTAATGCATTTGGCCTTTGCTGCTTTGATTCTGGAGCAGGTCGAAGTGCCAGCGCCTGCTTTATTGAGCCTTGTGCAGTTGCATCTACAGCGCATTGAGCCGACGCTTAGCTATGCGATAGCTCAGGATAACAACCACGGCACATCTGAAGCTGCAGCCTTGTACATAGGTGGGAGCTGGCTGATGAAACAGGGTATCCCAGAGGGGAAGCGCTGGTTCTGTCTTGGCCGCAAATGGCTGGAAAATCGTGCAGCGCGCCTTATCGGTGATGATGGCAGTTTTAGTCAGTATTCCTTGAACTATCATCGGATGGTGCTCGATACCTTGTGTATGGTCGAGGTATGGCGTCGGCGTCTGTGTTTGCCTGCTTTTTCCTCCGAGTGGACTGCGCGCGCCTTAGCAGCGAGTGAATGGTTACGTGCCATGATCAATCCCCTAAATGGCGATGGACCTAATTTGGGGGCTAATGATGGTGCGCGTTTGTTGCAGTTGACTGATACCGACTATCGTGACTATCGGCCGTCCGTACAGATGGCCACTGTGCTTTTTGTAAATGCACGTGCCTATCCGGATGAAGGCTCTTGGGATCTACCGTTGCGATGGTTGGGGCTGGAGTCGCCTCTGGCCTTGGCTCGGAAACCTGTCAGTCGGCTGTTCGATGATGGCGGCTTTGCAGTGTTACGCTGCGGCTCTGCTTTAGCGATGCTGCGTTATCCACGTTTTCGATTCCGCCCCAGCCAATCTGATGCGCTGCATCTTGACCTGTGGTTAGGTGAGCGCAACCTGTTACGTGATGCCGGAACCTATAGCTACAACACGGATGCCCAGTGGCTCAGCTATTTTCCCGGTACGGCCAGCCACAATACCGTTCAGTTCGATGATCATGATCAGATGCCTCGGTTGAGCCGTTTTCTTTTCGGTGATTGGCTGAGAACCTCATATATCGAGCCAATTTCTGAAAAGGATGGCGTCACTCGCTTTGGCGTTGCATATAAAGCCCGACGTAAAATTCAGCATCAACGTGCTGCTTGTCTCTCGGATACGGCGTTGAAAGTGATCGATAAGGTCGAGGGCTTCACAAGTAAGGCTGTGCTGCGTTGGCGGCTTGAGCCAGGTCATTGGCGAATTGAGGGCTCCAGCTTGTTCAATGGAGATCACATGCTTACGGTGGAATCTTCTGTGCCAGTTGTTCGTTTTGAACTGGTTACGGGGTGGGAGTCTCGATATTACCTGGATAAAGAACCCATACCAGTGCTGGAGGTTGAAGTGCATCAACCCGGTTCGCTAATTACGGAGTATCGCTGGGCCTTATGAAGGTTTTGTATTTTCATCAGCACTTTTCGACTCCTAAGGGCGCAGTAGGTATCCGCTCTTATGAGATGGCTCGGCGTTTGATTGCACGAGGCCATCAAGTAACGATGGTGTGTGGAAGTTATGGTGGCGGTGATACGGGGCTGGTACAGTCTTTTGTGGGCGGTAAGCGACGTGGCCATGTCGATGGCATCGACATTATCGAGTTCGATCTGGCATATTCGAATAGCGATGGCTTTTTGAAAAGGGCCATGACCTTCTTTACTTTCGCTATGCGGAGTATCGGGTTAGCGCTTACCGAGCGCTACGATTTGGTTTTTGCGACTACGACTCCTCTAACTGCCGGCATTCCCGGCATTTTCGCCCGATGGTTACGGGGCAAGCCATTTATATTCGAGGTTCGCGACCTGTGGCCTGAGTTACCTAAGGCGATGGGCGTAATCCGTAATCCCTTGGTGCTGTGGGCTATGTCGATACTGGAGTGGGCCAGCTATCGCTCAGCACACAGATTGATAGGTTTGTCCCCTGGCATAGTGGACGGTATTGCGAAGCGTGGGGTGGCACGTGATCGTATTGCTCTGATTCCCAATGGTTGTGACCTTGGGATCTTTGCTGCTGATGTTGAGCCATGGAGGCCAGAGCCGGTAAAGGCAAGTGATCTGCTGGCTGTCTTTGCAGGTACACATGGTGTAGCCAATGGTCTCGACGCTGTGCTCGATGCGGCAGCTGAGCTCAAGCGGCGTGGGCGTGATGACATCAAGCTGCTCTTGATCGGCAGTGGCAAGCTGAAGCCGGCTTTGCAAGCGCGGGTCAGCGATGAAGATCTGGGTTGTGTGATCTTTCATGAGCCGGTCAACAAGGTACGTCTAGCCGGCTTGATGGCAAGCGCGGATATTGGTTTGCAGATTTTGGCCAATGTGCCTGCCTTCTATTTCGGTACTTCGCCGAATAAATTTTTTGATTACATCGCAGCCGGTGTCCCGGTTCTTAATAATTATCCGGGCTGGTTAGCAGGGATGATTCGTGACAATGGCTGCGGCTTTGCGATCGCGCCAGATGACCCATCAGTTTTCGCGGATGCGCTGGAACAGGCTGTACAAGATAAGTCAGCGATCAAGGAAATGGGGCGAAAAGGTCGCGAGCTGGCTGTGCGGGAGTTTGATCGCGATCTGTTGGCCAATCGATTTGTAGATTGGCTTGAGTCGGAGGTTAAGCGGTGATCAAGCGTCTTTTCGATATTGTCGCCTCTGGCTGCGCTCTGATTTTGTTGGCTCCGATTATTGCTGTGGTTGCCTGGCAGGTTCGCTGCCGGCTTGGTTCGCCTGTGCTGTTCCGTCAGGTACGTCCTGGTTTGAAGGGTAAACCCTTCGAGATGATCAAGTTCCGTACCATGCGTGATGCGGTGGATGAAGCCGGTAATCCATTACCGGATAGTGAGCGTATGACTCCTTTCGGCAGTTTTCTGCGTTCCAGTAGTCTCGACGAACTCCCCGAGCTGTGGAATGTGCTAAAGGGGGATATGAGTCTCGTAGGCCCGCGCCCGCTGTTGATGGAGTATTTGCCGCTCTACAGTCCCGAGCAGTACCGCCGCCATGAGTTGCGTCCTGGTATCACCGGCTGGGCGCAGATCAATGGCAGAAACGCTCTGAGCTGGGAAGATAAGTTCAAGCTGGACGTCTGGTATGTGGATAATCAATCTTTCTGGCTTGATCTGAAGATTATCTTTTTGACCATCAAAAAGGTTCTGGTGCGTGACGGGATCAATGCCGATGGTGAGGCAACGATGGCGAAGTTCACAGGGAAAAATGAATGAGCAGGCTGGCGATCCTTGGCGCAAGTGGCCATGGCAAGGTCGTAGCTGATGCTGCCGAGTGTTGTGGTTGGCAGGTTGTAGATTTTTTTGACGATGCCTGGCCACAGTTGGGTAGCAATGGTGCGTGGCAAGTCGTCGGTGATACGGCAATGCTCAAGAGCATGCTCGAAGCTTACGACGGAGTAGTCGTGGCTATCGGCAACAATGTTATTCGCTACAGCAAGCTGCTTGAGTTGGAGGCTGCGGGGGCTAACCTCTGCAATGTGTTGCATCCAGCCGCGACGATCAGTCGGCGTGCGGTTCTCGGTAAAGGTGTGGTGGCCTTTGCTGGTGTTGTTGTTAATGCCGACGCGCATGTTGGTCTAGGTGCCATTCTCAACACAGGGTGTAGTGTCGATCATGATTGTGTACTCGGTGCCGGGGTTCATGTCAGCCCAGGTGCCCGCCTGGCAGGCGGCGTCAAGGTGGGTGATTTAAGTTGGATCGGTATCGGTTCTAGTGTCCGACAGCTTGTCTGCATAGGCTGCGAGGTGACAGTCGGTGCTGGTGCTGTGGTGGTTTCTGATGTTGCTAGTTGCCTAACTGTTGTTGGTATACCCGCCAGACCCTTATCCGATAGAAGCGCCGGTTAGCATGATTATGTCGTGTTGTATCTTGTTTTCGCATCAACAGCTTTTTGTATGCAAGCCGCTACCATGCTATTTACTCCAAACTTTCGAGTTAAATACTGAAGAGTTCATGCTGTGCTGAATACTCCTTTTGCACCTTGGCCCTCCTTTTCTGAAGAAGAGGCCAATGCCGTTCGCGATGTGATTCTTTCCAATAAGGTCAATTATTGGACCGGGCAGGAGTGCCGTGAGTTCGAGAGGGAGTTTGCTGCCTGGTCGGGGGTCTGTCATGCTGTTGCCTTGGCTAACGGTACCGTTGCTCTGGATGTGGCACTCAAGGCTCTGGACGTTGGCATGGGGGACGAGGTGATCGTCACTTCGCGCACCTTCCTCGCGTCTGTGTCATCAATTGTGAATGCCGGTGCCGTACCGATTTTCGCTGATGTTGACGTCGATACACAGAATATCACCGCCAAAACAATTGCAGCTGTACTGACTCCCCGCACTAAGGCTGTCATCTGTGTGCATTTGGCAGGCTGGCCATGCGATATGGATCCGATCATGGCGCTTGCGGCTCAGCATGATCTCAAGGTGATCGAGGACTGTGCGCAAGCTCATGGCGCTCAGTACAACGGACGCGCTGTAGGCTCCATTGGGCATGTCGGTGCCTGGTCATTCTGTCAGGACAAGATCATGACGACCGGCGGTGAGGGGGGCATGGTCACGACCAATGATCGCGAGTTGTGGTCGCGTATGTGGTCATACAAGGATCATGGCAAAAGCTGGGAAGCTGTCTATGAGCGTCAGCACGCGCCGGGCTTCAGATGGCTGCACGAGAGCTTCGGAACCAACTGGCGAATGCTGGAAATGCAGGCTGTTATAGGGCGTATACAGTTGCGCCGGATGGCCGAGTGGCAGTCGCGTCGCGTCGAGAATGCCCAGAAAATATGGTCGTGCGCCCGAAGCTTGGTGGGGTTAAGGGTTCCAGAGATTCCTGAGCACATCACGCATGCGGCTTATAAGTGCTACGTATTCGTTGAGTCTGACAAGTTGCGCGAGGGTTGGACGCGTGACCGCATCCTGAATGAGATCTCTGCGCGAGGCGTGCCATGCTTTTCTGGGTCGTGTTCTGAGGTTTATCTGGAAAAGGCGTTCGATGGCACGGGCTGGCGACCGGAATCTCCTCTGCCTGTTGCGCGACGCCTTGGTGAGGAGAGCCTGATGTTTCTGGTGCATCCGACACTGACGCTCGACGAGCTGGATAAAACTTGCGCCGTTCTCTCGACGGTTATGCATCTTGCGACGGAGCATTCTTGAGTTTGCTAAGGTTTTGAGTCGTAAGATTTCTGGAGTTTCTTTATTGATCGGCCGTTCTGTTAAGGCCGGGCAGGGACATGTTCTGAAGAGCCATGTATCAGAAGTAGGGCATGCCACGCTGGAAAGCTTGTTACTTCCCCTGCATGCTGCGAGGTAGGGTAATTTGTTCGTTCAGGAAGAGGTTGGATGCTAAAGACAGCTGATGGTTTGCGTGTACGCCTGATTGGGCTGTCACGGCATTCGAAGCGTGTTTTACAAGTCGGCGCTGATATCGTCCTGATCTGGTTGGCTCTGTGGTTGTCTTTTATGGTGCGCCTTGGCGACTTTTTCGCTGCCAAGCCTTTCGACGGGCATGGCTGGTTGTTCATCGCGGCGCCGTTGATTGCCCTGCCGATCTTCATTCGGATGGGTATGTATCGTGCGGTGATGCGTTATGTGGGCAGTGATGCACTGCTGACCATTGCCAAAGCGGTCTCTCTCTCGGCGCTGGTTTTGGCGCTTGCCGTCTATTGGTACATAGGCCCCACAGCGGTTGTGCCGCGTTCAATGGTTTTCAATTATTGGTGGCTCAGTCTCTTGTTGCTGGGGGGGCTGCGCCTGGCGATGCGTCAGTTTTTCATCGGCAACTGGCTGGATCCGCTCAGCTTGCATGGCGATGCTGAAAACGGTGTGGCGCGGGTGGCTATTTATGGCGCCGGCACTGCAGGTAATCAGTTATTGGCAGCTTTGCGCCTGAGCAAGACGATGCGCCCGGTGGCCTTCGTGGACGACGATGCGGGGGTTGCCAATCGTGTCATCGCCGGGCTGCGGGTTTATACCCCCAAGCATATCCAGCAGATGATCGACGAGACAGGAGCGGATGAGATTCTTCTGGCAATGCCCTCCATCTCGCGTGCGCGCAGACGGGAAATTCTTGAGGCGTTGGAGTCTTATGCTCTGCATGTTCGCAGTGTGCCGGGCTTCACCGATCTGGCTAGCGGGCGGGTGAAGGTCGAGGACATTCAGGAGGTCGATATTGCTGACCTTCTTGGGCGGGATGCGGTGCCACCTCGTCAAGATTTGTTCGAGCGCTGCATCAAGAATCAGGTGGTTCTGGTGACTGGCGCTGGTGGTTCCATCGGTTCGGAGTTGTGTCGGCAGATCTTGGCGAGCGGTGCGCGTACTCTGCTGTTGTTCGAGCACAGCGAATTCAACCTCTACAGTATCCATGGCGAATTGCAGCAGCGTCTTGAGCGGGAGTCGCTGCCGATCAAGCTGGTGCCAATTCTGGGAACCATCCGTAATGCCGAGCGCTTGCTCGACATTCTGCAGACCTGGCGGGTCAACACCGTTTATCACGCGGCTGCCTACAAACACGTGCCGATGGTCGAACATAACGTCGCCGAGGGCGTGCTCAATAATCTGGTTGGCACCCTCAACACGGCACAAGCCTCGATAAAGGCGGGTGTTGCCAATTTTGTTCTGATCTCTACCGACAAGGCGGTAAGGCCCACTAATGTCATGGGCAGTACCAAGCGCCTGGCGGAGATGGTGCTGCAGGCGTTGAGTCGTGAATCTGCGCCTTTGCTTTTTGGGGATGGTTCGGGCGTTCTTCAGGTCAACAAGACTCGTTTCACCATGGTGCGCTTCGGCAATGTGCTCGGATCTTCCGGATCGGTGATTCCGTTGTTCCGGGAGCAGATCAAGCGGGGCGGGCCGGTGACGGTGACGCATCCGAATATCACGCGCTATTTCATGACGATCCCTGAGGCCGCGCAGCTCGTCATTCAGGCTGGCTCGCTAGGGCTGGGTGGCGATGTCTTCGTGCTCGATATGGGTGAGCCGGTGAAGATCGCTGATCTTGCGGAGAAGATGATTCGTCTGTCTGGCCTGAGTGTGCGAGATGAGCGTAATCCTCACGGTGATATCGCCATCGAGTTCACCGGCTTGCGCCCAGGTGAGAAGCTTTATGAAGAGCTGTTGATTGGCGAGGATGTCAAAACCACCGAGCATCCGATGATCATGCGTGCCGAAGAGGACATGTTGCCCTGGGAGGAACTCAAGGGGCGTTTACAGGCGCTATTGGATGCGGTTAATGGTGATGACTATGCGCGAGTGCGTGTGCTGTTGCGCGAAATCGTTCATGGGTATGTGCCGGAGGGTGAGATCGTCGACTGGATTCACCTTAGAAACCGGGAGCGTTGATAAGCCGATTTGACAGCCTGGGGATAGCGTCTAGCTTGAAAAGCGAGGCCATGACTGCCTTGCTTCTCATTAACAAAGGAGTGTTTCCCATGCTGAAAGCTCGTCTTTCCTCTCTGCTGTTAGTTGTTCTCGCTTCCCTCTCGCTGGCTGCTTTCGCGGCCGAAACTCCGAAAACTGAAAGTGCTAAGCCTGCTGCTGTCGAGATGGCACAGGCTGCTGTGATCAATCTGAATACTGCCGACGCGGCAACCCTGCAACGGGAGTTGGCGGGGATTGGTGCGACCAAGGCTCAGGCTATCGTGGCATACCGTGAAGAGCACGGTAATTTCGCTTCGATCGATGAGTTGCTGGAAGTAAAGGGAATTGGCGAAGCCACGTTGGAGAAGAACCGCCACAAGCTGAGTGTTAACTGACGCTTGTTGGCGTTTCTGTCTAGCCGGTTGTTGACCGGCCTTTTTCGTTTTTGCTGGCGTGTGTTGAGTCGCTCGATTTGCGCTTGGTCTAGGAGGCCCCGTCTCGGGGCGAAGCTTTGGGGGGATTGACCTTGCCGCTGTTCGCCGCGGGGCGCGGCTCCTACAGGTGCAGCGGGCTCCTTCAGGAAGTTGATAACCTGGGACGCAGTCCCTGGTGAGAGTCCGCAGGCAATAAAAAACCCAGCGGTTAGGCTGGGCTTTTGAATTTGGCTCCGCGACCTGGACTCGACAGCGTAGCTGAACGCGCTTCAGCGCGGCCCCGGAGGGGTGAGCGAAGCGAATAACCTGGGACGTAGTCCCTGGTGAGAGTCCACAGGCAATAAAAAACCCAGCACTGGGCTGGGTTCTTGAATTTGGCTCCGCGACCTGGACTCGAACCAGGGACCCAATGATTAACAGTCATTTGCTCTACCGACTGAGCTATCGCGGAACAACGGCGCGTATGTTACTGATTAAAAAAGAGAAGTCAACACTTTGTGGTGATTTTGCAATGGCAGTGATTCAGCATGCCCAGCGTCTAAGTTGTGATAGGGGCTTTAGTCGTGACAGCGGCAGTTCGCGGCGGGGCCGCTCCTACAATGCTGGGGGCGCAGTATTCGGTAGGAGCCCCGCCTCGGGGCGAAGCTGTTGGTTTTGCGGTGTTCTGGAGGATGCTTCGCGGCGCGGCGCCGCTCCTACAGCTATTTGATGCATACAAAAACGCCGGCTCATAAGCCGGCGTTTTTGTTTATCACCAAGGCTTACAGTACGGCGTGAATCGCGCGAGTAACACTGTCCAGGTTGCCGTTGTTCAGCGCAGCCACGCAGATGCGGCCGGTGCCGACGGCGTAGATGCCAAACTCTTCCTTGAGGCGCTCGACCTGCTCCACGGTCAGGCCGGAGTAGGAGAACATGCCGCGCTGCTCGGCGACGAAGCCGAAGTCGCGCTTGGCGCCCAGTGCTGCCAGTTGCTCAACCATGGCCAGGCGCATGCTGCGGATGCGGTCGCGCATTTCGCCCAGTTCGGCTTCCCACATGGCGCGCAGCTCAGGGCTGTTGAGTACGCTGGCGACCACGGTGGCACCATGGGTCGGCGGGTTGGAGTAGTTGGTACGGATCACGCGCTTGAGCTGCGACAGGACGCGAGTCGACTCTTCGCGGCTGCTGGTGACCAGCGACAGGGCGCCGACGCGCTCGCCGTACAGCGAGAACGACTTGGAGAAGGAGCTGGAGACGAAGAACTCCAGGCCCGACTCGGCGAACAGGCGCACGGCTTCGGCGTCCTGTTCGATGCCGTCACCGAAGCCCTGGTAGGCGATGTCGAGGAAGGGCACGTGCTCGCGCTCGCGCAGTACGTCCAGCACGGTTTTCCAGTCTTCCAGTTGCAGGTCGACGCCAGTCGGGTTGTGGCAGCAGGCGTGCAACACAACGACGGAGCGGGCTGGCAGGTTGCGCAGGTCTTCGAGCATGCCGCCACGGTTCACGCCGTTGCTGAACGGGTCGTAGTAGCGGTAGTTCTGCACCGGGAAACCGGCGGCCTCGAACAGGGCGCGGTGGTTTTCCCAGCTTGGGTCGCTGATGGCGACGGTGGCGTCCGGCAGCAGGCGTTTGATGAAGTCGGCACCGATCTTCAGGGCGCCCGTACCGCCCAGGGCCTGGGTGGTGATCACGCGGCCTTCTTCGATCAGGGCTGCGCCCTTGCCGAACAGCAGTTCCTGCACGGCTTTGTCATAGGCGGCGATGCCCTCGATTGGCAGGTAGCCACGTGGCGCGTGCGCCTCGATGCGTGCCTTTTCGGCGGCTGCGACGGCGCGCAGCAGCGGAATTCGCCCTTCCTCGTTGTAGTAGACGCCCACGCCAAGGTTGACCTTGGTTGTGCGGGTGTCGGCGTTGAATGCTTCGTTGAGGCCCAGGATGGGATCGCGCGGAGCCATTTCGACGGCAGAGAAGAGACTCATGATGGGTGCGGCAGCTCGAGGTGAGGGGTGGGAGGCCAGGCGTCCCCGACAAAAGCGCTAGGGGGCGCGTAAACGGGGCGTTAGTATAACGACCCTGAATCCAGGGGGCGACAGCGCAAAGCCCTGAATTAAGGCCTTTTGCCAGGTAATTCGACTCTACTTGGCGTGATCGCCAGATCGCCCCGCAATTCATGGCTTTTGACGCAGTCCGAAGGGATGCGTCACAGCCATTTGTCGAGGTGCTGCATGTCCGAGTTTCAGTTGGTGACCCGCTTCAAACCTGCCGGCGATCAGCCCGAGGCGATCCGGCAGATGGTCGAGGGGTTGGAGGCGGGGCTTTCGCACCAGACCCTGCTCGGCGTGACGGGCTCGGGCAAGACCTTTTCCATCGCCAACGTGATCGCCCAGGTGCAGCGTCCGACGTTGGTGCTGGCACCGAACAAGACCCTGGCGGCGCAGCTGTACGGCGAGTTCAAGTCTTTCTTCCCGAACAATGCGGTGGAGTATTTCGTCTCCTACTACGACTACTACCAGCCGGAAGCCTATGTGCCGTCGTCCGACACCTTCATCGAGAAGGATGCGTCGATCAACGACCATATCGAGCAGATGCGTCTGTCGGCGACCAAGGCGCTGATTGAGCGCAAGGACGTGATCGTGGTCTGCACCGTTTCGTCGATCTACGGCCTGGGCAGCCCCGAGGAGTACCTGAAAATGGTGCTGCACCTCGACCGTGGCGACAAGATGGATCAGCGCGCGCTGCTGCGCCGTCTGGCCGAGTTGCAGTACACGCGCAATGACATGGATTTCGCCCGTGCCACCTTCCGCGTGCGTGGTGATGTGATCGACGTTTTTCCGGCGGAATCGGATCTCGAAGCCATTCGTGTCGAGTTGTTCGACGACGAGGTAGAGAGCATAAGCGCCTTCGACCCGCTGACCGGCGAGGTGATCCAGAAGCTGCCGCGCTTCACCTTCTATCCCAAGAGCCACTACGTCACCCCGCGTGAAACGCTGCTGGAGGCGGTGGAGCACATCAAGGTCGAGCTGCAGCAGCGCCTGGAATACCTGCGCGGCGCCAACAAGCTGGTGGAAGCACAGCGCCTGGAGCAGCGTACACGCTTCGATCTGGAGATGATTCTGGAGCTGGGCTACTGCAACGGCATCGAGAACTACTCGCGCTACCTGTCGGGTCGCCCGGCCGGCGCGCCGCCGCCTACCCTGTACGACTATCTGCCGGACGAAGCGCTGCTGGTGATCGACGAGTCCCACGTCTCGGTGCCGCAGGTCGGCGCCATGTACAAGGGCGACCGTTCGCGCAAGGAAACCCTGGTGGAATATGGTTTCCGCCTGCCGTCGGCGCTGGACAACCGACCGATGCGTTTCGAGGAGTGGGAGTCAGCCTGCCCGCAGACCATTTTCGTTTCTGCTACGCCGGGGCCTTACGAGGGTGAGCACGCCGGGCGCGTGGTGGAGCAGGTGGTGCGGCCCACTGGTTTGGTCGATCCGGAAATCGAGGTGCGCCCGGCGCGCACGCAGGTCGACGATCTGCTCTCGGAGATCCGTTTGCGCGTGGCCACGGGCGATCGTGTGCTGGTCACCACGCTGACCAAGCGCATGGCCGAGGATTTGACCGATTATCTGGGCGACCATGACGTCAAGGTGCGCTACCTGCACTCGGATATCGATACCGTGGAGCGGGTGGAGATCATCCGTGATCTGCGTCTCGGCGCCTTCGACGTGCTGGTGGGCATCAACCTGCTGCGTGAGGGGCTGGACATGCCCGAGGTGTCGCTGGTGGCGATTCTCGATGCAGACAAGGAGGGCTTCCTGCGCAGCGAGCGCTCGCTGATCCAGACCATCGGCCGGGCGGCGCGTAACCTCAATGGCAAGGCGATCCTTTACGCCGACAACATGACCGGCTCGATGCAACGTGCCATTGGTGAGACCGAGCGACGCCGTGACAAGCAGATCGCTTTCAACGAGGCCAACGGCATCGTGCCCAAGGGCGTGCAGAAGGACGTCAAGGACATCCTCGAAGGCGCCGTGGTGCCGGGGGCGCGCAGCAACAAGCGCAAGGGCATGGCCAAGGCGGCGGAGGAGAGCGCGCGTTACGAGAACGAGCTGCGCTCGCCGAGCGAGATCACCAAGCGTATTCGTCAGCTGGAAGAGAAGATGTATGCCCTGGCGCGCGATCTGGAGTTCGAGGCCGCGGCGCAGTTGCGTGACGAGATCCAGAAGCTGCGGGATAGGTTGTTGCAGGTGTGATGCGTCAAGGAATGTGGTCGTAGCGGCGACAGTCGCGGCTGAAGCCCCTCCCACAGCTCTGGTGGCGCCTGCTGCATCTGTGTAGGAGCCCCGCCTCGGGGCGAGGCCTTTGGCTTTGCGGTGTTCTGGTGAATGCTTCGCGGCGGGGCGCCGCTCCTACAGGGTGGTGGAGCCTGCGGGGTTTGTGTAGGAGCCCCGCCTCGGGGCGAAGCTTTTGGCTTTGTGGTGTTCTGGCGAAAGCTTCGCGGCGGGGCACCGCTCCTACAGGGTGGGCGGTGTCGGCGGGCCTCAATGCGCCGCGCCACCGCCCGCCATGTTCTGCGGCAATGTCCGCGTCAGCAGAATCGCCAGCATGCTCACGCCCAGGGCGATGCCAATGAAATGGAAGGCATCGTTGTAGGCCATGATGATCGCCTGCTGGTGGACGATTTCGCTGAGCTTGGCCAGCGCCGCCTGTTCGCTACCCAGAGTCTGGGTAAGCAACTGCAGGCGTTCATCGACCTGCGCATTGGTCGGCACGATGGATTCACGCAGGTAGTCGAAATAGACCTTGGCGCGGGCATCCAGCAGGGTGGCGAGCAGGGCGATGCCGATGGCGCCACCCAGGTTGCGCAGGATGTTGAACAGGCTCGAGGCCGAGCCGGCATCCTGCGGCAGGATGTAGGCCGTGGCGATCAGCGACAAGGTGACCATCACCAGTGGCTGGCCGAGCGCGCGGACGATCTGGATATGGTTGAACTGCGGGCCGGCGAAGTCCGGGTTGAGCACGCCGGAGAAGAAGCTCGCCGCGCCGAACAGGGCGAAGCCCAGAGCACACAGCCATTTCGGCGAGATGATCTTCATCAGCTTGGGCACCAGTGGAATCAGGAACAGCTGTGGTACGCCCATCCACATGATCACTTCGCCGATCTGCATGGCGTTGTAGCCCTGGATCTGCGCCAGGTACAGCGGCAGCACGTAGATCGAACCGTACAGGCCGACGCCAAGCCCCAGGCTGGAAATGCTGGCGAGGCCAAAGTTGCGCTCGCGCAGCACGCCCAGGTTGATCAGTGGATTGGGGCGGGAGATTTGCAGGATGACGAACAGGATCAGGCTCACCAGCGCAACGCTGCCCAGGCTGACGATCAGTTGCGACTCCAGCCAGTCCTTGCGGTGGCCTTCCTCGAGGAACACCTGCAGGCAGCCCAGGCCGAGGCCCAGGGTGACGATGCCGGCGTAGTCGGTGGTCTTCAGCAGTTCCCAGTGCGGCGCCTTTTTCTCCAGGCCGTAGAGCAGGCCGGCGATCATCAATAGGCCGGGCGGCACGTTGATGTAGAAGATGTACTCCCAGCCCCAGTTCTCGGTCAGCCAGCCGCCCAGCGTCGGCCCGATGGAAGGGGCGAAGGTGGCGGTGATGGCGAACAGGGCCATGCCCTTGGCGCGGTGATGCTCGGGTAGCTTGATCAGCGTCATGGTGAACGCCAGCGGGATCAGCGCGCCGCCGGTGAAGCCCTGCAGGGCGCGGAACACGATCATGCTCTCCAGGCTCCAGGCCATGGAGCACAGCAGCGAGGCGATCAGGAATCCCACCGAGACCCAGACGGCCAGGCGTCGTGCCGACAGCAGCTGCACCAGCCAGGCCGTCAGCGGGATCATGATGATCTCGGCCACCAGGTAGGAGGTGGAGATCCATGAGCCTTCCTCCAGGGTGGCGGACAGCGCGCCCTGGATGTCCTTCAGCGAGGAGTTGGTGATCTGGATGTCCAGCACCGCCATGAAGGCGCCGAGCATGGCGCTCATCACGGCGATCCAGTCGCGGCGGCTGGGTTCCGCCGTCGCGCGGATCAGCGCATCACCCGCCATGGCTGCCGTCGCCGCGCAGATCGACGGTCACTTCCACTGACATGCCGGGGCGGATCAGGCCGCGTAGCGGGTTGTCGGCGGCGAAGGTCAGTTTGACCGGGATGCGCTGCACCACCTTGGTGAAGTTGCCGGTGGCGTTGTCCGGCGGCAGCAGGCTGAACTGCGCGCCGGAAGCAGCGAACAGGCTGTCGATGCGGCCTTCGATGGGTGTATCGGGGTAGCTGTCGAACAGCAGTTCGGCCTTCTGCCCAGGACGCATGCGGCCGATCTGGGTTTCCTTAAAGTTGGCCTGAATCCAGATGTCCTGATCGGGCACCACTGACAAAAGGTATGCGCCGCTCTGCACCACCTGGCCTTCGCGGGCCGAGCGCTGGCCGACCATGCCGCTGATCGGGGCATGGATCTGCGTGCGCGAAAGGTTGAGGTCGGCCTGATCCAGATCGGCCTGGGCCGAGAGGATCTGGGCGTCGAGGCGCTTGATTTCGGCTTCGAGGCTGGCGACCTGTTGCCGCTGTGCCTGCAGATCGGCATGGGCCTTGGCCAGTTGAGAGCGGGCGACGCGGTTATCGGCAGCCAGTGTCGTGACGCGCTCCTCGGAGACATACCCTGGCTTGCGTAGGGTCTGGGCGCGGCCCAGGTCTATCTGAGCGCGCTCCAAGGTGGCCTGGCTGGCGTTGACATCGGCCTGGCTGGCGGCAATCAGGCTGGCCTGTTGGTCGAGTTTGCTCTGTGCCTGGGTGCGTTCTGCCTGGTGGGTATCCAGGGCGGCGAGGGCGCGTTGGCGAGCCAGGCGGAAATCCGCGTCTTCCAGCACAACCAGCACCTCGCCAGCCTCGACATGCTGGTTGTCGCGCACCAGCACCTTGGCGATGCGTGCGTTCAACTGGCTGGAGATGCGCGTTATTTCCCCTTGGACATAAGCATTGTCGGTGCTCTCGTGATACCGGCCGACCAGCAGCCACTGGGCAAGCAGGGTGCCAGCGACCAGGGCCAGGATGACGATGAAAACAAGGAGTCGGCGTTGCAGTTTTGCGGGCATGCTGGGGCTCAATACGCGTCGGAAAAATGTAAGCGAATCTAACAGTGTTCCCTTCCTGCTAGTAGAGGCTAGACTTCGCATGCTTTGTTGCTTATGAGGAACAATCATGGGGCTGGATGACGCGTTGATCTTTACCCGGGTGGTGGAGTGCCACAGCTTTACTCAGGCGGCGACCAATCTGGGGATGCAGAAATCCACTGTCAGCCGGCGCATTGCCCTGCTCGAGGAGCGCCTGGGTGTGCGCCTGCTCAATCGCACCACGCGCAAGCTGCGCCTGACCGAGGTGGGCCAGGCCTACTACGAGCGTTGTCGGCAGATCATGCTCGACTTCGCTGAGGCCGAGCAGGCGGTCATGCAGCTGCAGCGCGAACCATCAGGGTTGCTGCGGATTACTGCGCCGATCGAGTTTGGTCAGTTGTTTCTCGGGCGCGTGCTGGGCGAGTTCATGCGCCAGTACCCGCAGATCAATGCGGAAGTGGAAATCACCTCGCGTCAGGTGGATCCGCTGGAGGAGGGCGTGGACATCGCCATTCTGGTCTGCCAGCCGCAGGATTCCACCCTGATCGCGCGCAAGCTGTTCGAGAGTGGCCGTCGCCTTTGTGCCAGCCCGGCTTACCTGGCCGCCCATGGAGCGCCGCGCAACGTGGCAGAGCTGGAAGGGCATCGGGCAATCCTGTTGCAGCACGATGCGCCGCGCTATTGGCCGCTGCTGGACGAGAGTGTGCCCTGCCAACGGGTGCTGACCTGCAACAACATTACCTTTGCCCGTGAGGCAGCGGTCGCTGGAGCCGGTATTGCCGGTTTGCCGGTGATGATCAGCGAAGATGCCGTGCGTAGTGGGCGTCTGGTCGAGTTGCTGCCCGAGGCGCGTCTGCCGGTGGGCGAGGTGTATGCCATTTACCCGTCGCGGCGTTTCCAGGCGATGAAGGTCAAGGCCTTTCTCGACTTCCTCATCGCCAGCTTGCCGATCAACCGCGGCGGGTTGCTGGAGCCTGGGGCCGTCAGCCTGCTAACATCGCTCGCTTGATTCAACACCTCGTGTCTTCCATCCGAGAGCATTCATGACCACCGTTCGTACTCGTATCGCGCCATCGCCGACCGGCGACCCCCATGTCGGCACCGCCTACATCGCACTGTTCAACCTGTGCTTCGCTCGCCAGCATGGTGGCCAGTTCATCCTGCGTATCGAAGACACCGATCAGTTGCGTTCGACTCGCGAGTCCGAGCAGCAGATCTTCGACGCGCTGCGCTGGCTGGGGATCGAATGGGACGAGGGCCCGGACGTCGGCGGCCCGCATGGCCCGTACCGTCAGAGCGAGCGCGGCGAGATCTACAAGAAATACTCGGACGAGCTGGTCGCCAAGGGCCACGCCTTCCCGTGCTTCTGCTCTGCCGAGCGCCTCGATGAAGTGCGTGCGCAGCAGATGGCCAACAAGGAAACCCCGCGTTACGACGGCCACTGCATGCACCTTGATCCGGCCGAGGCGCAGCGCCGCATTGCCGCGGGTGAATCGCACGTGGTACGGATGAAGGTGCCGAGCGAAGGCGTCTGCGTGGTGCCGGACATGCTGCGTGGCGATGTCGAGATCCCGTGGGATCGCATGGACATGCAGGTGCTGATGAAGGCCGATGGCCTGCCCACCTATTTCCTGGCCAACGTGGTCGATGACCACCTGATGGGCATCACCCATGTGCTGCGCGGCGAGGAATGGCTGCCGTCGGCGCCCAAGCTGATCAAGCTCTACGAATACTTCGGTTGGGAACAGCCGGCGCTGTGCTACATGCCGCTGCTGCGTAACCCGGACAAGAGCAAGCTGTCCAAGCGCAAGAACCCCACCAGCATCACCTTCTACGAGCGCATGGGCTATCTGCCGCAAGCCATGCTCAACTACCTGGGGCGCATGGGTTGGTCGATGCCGGACGAGCGCGAGAAGTTCTCCCTGGCCGAGATGATCGAACACTTCGACATTAATCGTGTGTCGCTGGGCGGGCCGATCTTCGATCTGGAGAAGCTGTCCTGGCTCAATGGCCAATGGCTGCGTGAGCTGCCGGTGGAGACCTTCGCCGCCGAAGTACAGAAATGGGCGCTCAACCCCGAGTACCTGATGAAGATCGCGCCGCACGTGCAGGGCAGGGTGGAAACCTTCAGCCAGATCGCGCCGCTGGCCGGCTTCTTCTTCTCCGGCGGGCTGAACCTGGATGCCAAGCTGTTCGAGCACAAGAAGCTCTCGGCCGATCAGGTACGCCAGTTGATGCAACTGATCCTGTGGAAGCTCGAAGCGCTGCGCCAGTGGGAGAAAGACCGTATCACTGGCTGCATCCAGGCCGTGGTCGAGCATCTGGAGCTGAAGCTGCGTGACGCCATGCCATTGATGTTCGCTGCGATCACTGGTCAGGCCAGCTCGGTGTCGGTGCTCGATGCCATGGAAATCCTCGGCCCGGATCTGACCCGCTTCCGCTTGCGCCAGGCGCTGGAGCTGCTTGGTGGTACCTCGAAGAAAGAGACCAAGGAGTGGGAGAAGCTGCTGGCGGCCATCAACTGAGTTGAGGCGTGCCGCTGTGGGAGGGGCTTTTACCCCCTGTGGACTCTAAGTAATTGTTCTAGTGGCAAAAAATTTAGGCCTGCAGGAAAAATATTGTTGACAGGCAATCGGGGCGCTCTTAACATGCGCCCCGTCCTCGAGATGGGGCTATAGCTCAGCTGGGAGAGCGCTTGCATGGCATGCAAGAGGTCAACGGTTCGATCCCGTTTAGCTCCACCAATCTCGACTCCTTAGGGAGTGCCAGAATCGATGTGAGTCGGTTCGCGATAAGGGTCTTGCGTCCCCTTCGTCTAGTGGCCTAGGACACCGCCCTTTCACGGCGGTAACAGGGGTTCGAGTCCCCTAGGGGACGCCAC
>NZ_JAWIIP010000020.1:0-73595 GCF_034683865.1 Pseudomonas sp. C11 | reverse complement strand
CCTCAAGTGACTTGACGCTGGACACGGTTGCTCGCCCGGGAGGGCGAAACCAGAAACATCAGCAAAAACGCGGCAATTCGGAACTGACACCAGAACAACCAACACTGAATTGCCAGTCCGGTATCAAATCCGACGCCCATCACTTCGCAACCGCCATAAAAAACCCCGGGAAGTCCCGGGGTTCTGGATGAAGCGGTACGCGATCAGTTCTGACGGATGCCCGCCACCAGCCAGGGCTGGTTTTCACCCTGGGTGCGCTCCAGGCGCCAGCTTTCGCTGAACGGCTCGCCCTGGTCGAAGCGCGAGGTCTTCGATACACCGCTGAAGGTCAGGGTAGCGATGGTCTTCTCGGCATTGTCATCGACGCCATCGAGCTGCACGTTGAGGTCGTCGATGTAGGTGGACTGGAAGCCATCACCCATTTCGGCGCGCTCGCGCTTGAGGAATTCCAGCAACTGCGGGGTGACGAACTCGGCGATCTTGTCCATCTCGTTCGCGTCCCAGTGCTGCTGCAGGTTCATGAAGTGCTCACGACCAGCGGCCAGGAAGCTCTGCTCGTTGAACCAGGCCGGGGCATTGATCACCGGTGCAGCGGAGGCCAGACGACCGCCGAAGATGTTGCTGCCAGCGGCCGGCGCGTTGTCGGCGGTTGGCATTTCACGCTGGTACGGTGCACCGGCAGCCGCCATTTGCGGCTGCTGACGAGCACGACGTGCAGCCAGGAAGCGGAAGATCAGGAAGGCGATCAGGCCGAAGATCAGCATGTCCATGATCTGCAGGCCCTCGAAGCCGTCACCCATGAACATCGAGGCAAGCAGACCACCAGCGGCCAGGCCGGCCAGCGGGCCGAGCCAGCGCGAGGCGCCGCCGGCAGCCGCAGGTTGGCGACCAGCGGCCGGTGCGGCTGCAGCCGGTTGCGCCGGCGGGGTGGCCTGGCGAGTCTGGTGGCTGGGGGCGGAGCCGAAGGATTTGCCGCCGCCAAAGCGCTTGGCGTGAGCCTCGAAGCTGAAGGTCAGCGCCAGGCAAACGACCATGGCGATACTGAGAAAACGCTGCATCAGGGACTTCTCTCTTATGGGGAACGCTGCGCGGCATCTTGCCCGCCGTACCTGGCCTTGGCCAGGCGCAGAGTGTTTCGGGCTTTTGCTCGGCGCTTTTTGAGGGAGTGGCCTGCCTGGCGGGCAGGCCAAGGATATGGCTCAGCGCCAGTTGTAGAGTTCTTTCTCCGACAGCGCCTGCATCGAGGTGGCCAGCGCCTGGAAGGCCTTCATCGAGGCCCAGATGCGGCCATTGAGGTCGCTCTGCGCGGCCAGCTCGCCCAGTACCTGGTCGGTCTCGTGTTGCATGGCCTGCAGTACCGGATCGGGGAAGCGCTTGAGCAGGGTGCCGCTCTGTTTCAGCTCCTCCAGCGCCTTGGCGTTGTTGAAGACGTAGTCGTCCATCATGTCCAGGGTCGAGGCGCGCGCGGCTTCGGTGACGATGGCTTGCAGATCGGCCGGCAGGGCGTCGAAGGCCTTCTGGTTGATCAGCAATTCCAGCACCGACTGCGGCTCTTGCCAGCCGGGGTAGTAGTAGTACTTGGCGGCTTTTTGCAGGCCGAAGGCCAGGTCATTGTAGGGGCTGACCCAGTCGGTGGCGTCGATGGCGCCGGTCTGCAGCGCGGTGAAGATTTCGCCGCCCGGCAATACCACGGTGGTGGCGCCGAGGCGGCTCCAGACTTCGCCGCCGATACCCGGCATGCGGATCTTCAGGCCCTTGATGTCATCTAGGCTGTTAATTTCCTTGTTGAACCAGCCGCCCATCTGCATGGTGCTGTTGCCGGCGGTCAGCGGCTTGAGGCCAAAGGGCGCATAGGCTTCGTCCCACAGCGCCTGGCCACCGCCATGGCTGAGCCAGGCGTTCATCTCCAGGGTGGAGAGGCCGAACGGCACGGCACCGAAGAACTGCGCGGCCGGCACCTTGCCCTTCCAGTAGTACGGCGTGCCATGGCCCAGCTCGGCGGTGCCACGGGAGACGGCGTCGAACACTTCCAGCGCTGGCACCAGCTCACCGGCGGCGTAAACCTTGACGGTCAGGCGCCCGGCGCTCATGGCGTTGATACGCTCGGCCAGGCGTTCGGCGGCGGTGCCGGTGCCTGGGGCGTTCTTCGGCCAGGTGGTGACCATCTTCCAGTGGAAGGTCTGCGCGGGCGCTGCGGCCTGGTTGGCGGGGGCGGAGTCGTCCTTGCAGCCGATCAGGCCGAGGGCGAGCAGGGGCAGAAGCAACAGAGAGCGAAGGCGCATGGGCAGAATCTCTAAGAAAAACGGGGCCTGTTTCGGCCCCGTTCGGTTGGCTTAACGCCAGTTGTACAGCTCTTTCTCGGTCAGCGACTGCATGGCGCTGGCTTGTTCGAGGAAGGCTTTCTGCGAGGCCCAGATGCGGCCATTGAGGTCGTTCTCGGCGGCCAGGCCGTTGAGCACGACTTCGGATTCCTTGCGCATGGCCTGCAGCACGTCATCCGGCAGGCGCTTGAGCTGCACGCCCTCTTTCTTCAGGGTGTCCAGCGCCTTGGCGTTGTTGAACACGTAGTCGTCCATCATGTCCAGGGTCGCGGCGCGCGCGGCTTCGACGACGATGGCCTGCAGGTCGGCCGGCAGAGCGTCGAAGGCCTTCTGGTTGACCATCGACTCGACCACCGCCTGCGGCTCCTGCCAGCCCGGGTAGTAGTAGAACTTGGCGGCCTTGTGCAGGCCGAAGGCCAGGTCGTTGTAAGGGCCGACCCAGTCGGTCGCATCGATGGCGCCGGTTTGCAGGGAGGTGAAGATCTCGCCACCCGGCAGGTTGACGGTGATCGCCCCGAGTTTGCTCCAGACTTCGCCGCCGAGGCCCGGCATGCGGATCTTCAGGCCCTTGATGTCGTCCAGGCTGTTGATTTCCTTGTTGAACCAGCCGGCCATCTGCATGGTGGTGTTGCCAGCGGACAGCGGTTTGACGCCGTACGGTGCGTAGGTTTCTTCCCACAGCGCCTGGCCGCCGCCGTGGCTGAGCCAGGCGTTCATTTCCAGGGTGGAGAGGCCGAACGGCACGCTGCTGAAGAACTGCGCGGCCGGCACCTTGCCCTTCCAGTAGTAGGGGGTGCCGTGACCCATTTCGGCGGTGCCGCGCGAAACGGCGTCGAACACTTCCAGGGCGGGAACCAGCTCACCGGCGGCGTAGACCTTGACGGTCAGGCGCCCGGCGCTCATGGCATTGATACGCTCGGCCAGGCGCTCGGCAGCGGTGCCCAGGCCGGGGAAGTTCTTCGGCCAGGAGGTGACCATCTTCCAGTGGATGGTTTCTGCCGGCTTGGCAGCGGCTTGTTCGCTGCCGGCCTTGTCGTCCTTGCAGCCAACCAGGCCGACGGCGGCGATCAGTGCCAGGGCGGCGCCGAACAGATTGCGGCGTTTCATGTGAGCTCCTTGTGAATGGGAACGATCAGGGGGTAGGAAGCGTTATCTGATCGAGAACGGATTTATCGTTACTGACGGACATGCTGGAGAAGTACCACTGTCCCTTGAACTTGCGCAGGCGCACACTCATCAGCAGCAGATTGCCGGCGTTATTTTCGAGCAGATAACGTCGACGTTGAAACAGATCTCCAGTCGTTTGATTGGCGATCAGATGTGCCTCGTACAGGCCGTCACTTAACCAGTTGTGCAATATTTCATTGACCGGTGCGCTCTTGAAATCTTGTGCGCCCGGTTCTACGTGAGGTTTCAGAATTTTCGTCAGGCAATCGTTTGCCACTTTCTGTTTCACACAGTTGATATAGCTGGTCTCGAAAGCCTGCAGATCGCTTATGGGCTCACCTGCCCAACTGGTTTGGGCCAGCAGAGCCAGACCCAGTGCAGCCAGCATCTTGCTCATGTTCATTGCGGTCATCCTTGGTTGTGCGGATCAAATGGCTTCCAGCTTGGCGTACGCCAGCATCAGCCATTTACTGCCTTCGTTTTCAAAATTCACCTGCACCCGTGCCTGCGCGCCGGCCCCCTCGAAGTTGAGGATGGTGCCTTCGCCAAACAGGCTGTGCTGCACGCGCTGGCCGAGGCTGAAGGGCGTCTGCGGCACGGCGCTGCCGGCGAACAGGCTGCTGCCACCCATGGAGCTGCTATTCACCGGGCGGCTGACACTGTTGGAGAGGCGCACTTCCTGAATCAGTGGTGCAGGGATTTCACGGACGAAGCGCGACACCTTGTTGTAGGTCTCGCTACCGTAGAGACGCCGGGTTTCGGCGTAGCTGATCACCAGCTTCTGCATGGCACGGGTAATGCCGACATAGGCCAGGCGGCGTTCTTCTTCCAGGCGGCCCGGTTCTTCCAGGCTCATCTTGTGCGGGAACAGACCCTCTTCCATGCCCACCAGGAACACCAGGGGGAATTCCAGGCCCTTGGCGCTGTGCAGGGTCATCAGTTGGATGCTGTCCTCGTTCTCGGCGGCCTGGGTATCCCCGGCCTCCAGCGAGGCGTGGGTGAGGAAGGCCTGCAGCGGGCTCAGCTCGTCGTCTTCGTCGTTCTCGAAGGTGCGCGCGGCGCTGACCAGTTCCTCGAGGTTTTCCACCCGGGCCTGGCCCTTCTCGCCCTTTTCCGCCTCGTGATAGGCGAGCAGGCCGCTCTTTTCGATGACCACCTGGGTCATCTGGTGCAGCGGCATGGCCAGCACCTGCTCGGCCAGGATCTCGATCAGTTCGATAAAGCCCGCCAGCGCGCCGGACGCGCGGCCTGGCAGCACCTTGTTGGCGAGCATCAGGCGAATCGCTTCCCACATGTGCACGTCATGCGCGCGGGCGTATTCCCGGATGGTCTCGATGCTCTTCTCGCCGATGCCGCGCGCCGGCACGTTGATGATGCGCTCCAGTGCCGCGTCGTTGCCGCGCCCGTCGAGCAGGCGCAGGTAGGCCATGGCGTTCTTGATCTCGGCGCGTTCGAAGAAGCGCTGGCCGCCGTATATGCGGTAGGGGATCTTCTCGCGCAGCAGCGCCTCTTCCAGCACCCGCGACTGGGCGTTGGAGCGGTAGAGGATGGCGATTTCGCTGCGCTTGAGGCCGTCCTTGCGCAGGGCGTCCTCGATGCTCTCGACCACGTAGCGTGCTTCGTCGTGCTCGTTGAAGGCGGCGTACAGGCTCAGCGGCTCGCCGTCGCCGACATCGGTGCGCAGCTCCTTGCCGAGGCGCCCGCTGTTGTTGGCGATCAGCGCGTTGGCGGCGTTGAGGATATTGGCCGTGGAGCGGTAGTTCTGCTCCAGGCGGATGATCTCGGCGTCGGCGAAGTCTTGGTCGAACTGCTGGATGTTCTCGATCTTCGCCCCGCGCCAGCCGTAGATCGACTGGTCGTCGTCGCCCACCACCATCAGGCTCTCGCCGCCCTGGGCGAGCATGCGCAACCAGGCGTACTGCACGGCGTTGGTGTCCTGGAATTCGTCGACCAGGATGTGCCGGAAACGCTTCTGATAATGCTGCAGAATGCCGCCGGGGTTGTTGCGCCACAGGTCGAGGGCGCGCAGCAGCAGCTCGGCGAAATCGATCACCCCGGTGCGCGCGCAGGCCGCTTCGTAGGCCTCATAGATGCCGCGCATGGTGGCCAGGAACAGGTCGCCGCTGGCCTGGATGCCTTGCGGGCGAATGCCTTCGTCCTTCTGCCCGTTGATGAACCACTGCGCCTGCTTGGCCGGCCAGCGCTGTTCGTCCAGGCCTAGGTCGCGGATCACCCGCTTGATCAGGCGCTGCTGATCGTCGGAGTCGAGAATCTGGAAGTTCTCCACCAGCCCGGCTTCCTGCCAGTGCGCGCGCAGCAGGCGGTGGGCCAGGCCGTGGAAGGTGCCGACCCACATACCGGCCGGGTTGTGCCCGAGCATGTCCTCGATGCGGTGGCGCATCTCGGCGGCGGCCTTGTTGGTGAAGGTCACCGACAGGATGCTGTGTGGGGACACGTCCAGGCGCTGGATCAGGAAGGCGATGCGGTGCACCAGCACGCGGGTCTTGCCCGAGCCGGCACCGGCCAGCACCAACTGATGCCCAGGCGGGGTGGTCACCGCATGGTGTTGGGCCGGATTGAGGGTGGTGAGCTTGTCGTCGAGGTCATTTTGCATCGCGGCATTCTAGGGGGCCGGGCAGGGGAGGGCAAACCGCCTGGCTGCAAAGAAACCGCCTCGGCGCAAGCGCTCATGGCTGGCCGAAGGCGATCATCTCGCCGTCCGTCGGATGCCGGGCGCAGAACACCATCGAAAGTTAGGGGCCAGCGTAAGAAATTGCCTTCATCTTGGTTGGGCGCAGCGTCTGTCTCGGGTATTCTCCGGCGACGTCAGGGGTCGGCCGGTGAAGCCAGCTCCGCCCCTAGGCAACCATTACAAGAACATCGCCTATGACCGCCACCACTAGCGCTGTACTCCATGAGGTGACGCTGGATCCGCAGCTGGTCGAACGTCAGTTCGCCACGGACATCGCCGTTGAGCGCACCCGCCTGCTCTATCAAGGCTCGCGCCTGCCCACGCTGCTGATGCTGCTGGTCGGCCTGGCCTGCACCTTGCTGATGTGGAGCCAGCAGGAGGCTCCCTTGCTGGCGGCCTGGCTGGGCTGGATGGTGCTGCTCGTGCTGCTGCGCCTGACCCAGGTGAATGCCTTCCACGATGCCCTGCCGAGCCGCCAGGCCGAGCCCTACTGGCATCGCATCTTCCTCTTCGGCGCCGGCGCCTCCGGGCTGACCCTGGCCTTTGCCGTGATCGAGCTGGTGCCAGCGGACGTGTTCTACCAGCAGGCGCTGGTCTACGGCATGATCGCCGCCGCCATTCTCAGCGCCAGTGTCGCCTACGCCGTCAGTCTGTCGGCTTTCCTGTCCTTTGCCTTGCCCTGTCTGGTGCCCTCGGCCGTCTACCTGCTGCTCAGCGAAAACAGCATGCAGCGAGGCTGGGGTTTGCTCGGGGTCATCCTCTTCCTGGCCCTGCTGATCGTCGCCTGGCAGGTCAACCGTCTGGTGCAGCGCAGCCTGTTGCAGCGTTTCCAGAACCAGGCCCTGATTGCCAACCTGGAACAAGCCAAGCGCCAGGCCGAGGGACTCAATGGCGAGCTGGCGCGCGAGGTGGAGCAGCGTCGTCGCGCCGAGCGCGAACTGCGCCGAGCCCATGGCGAGCTGGAAATGCGCGTGGCCGAGCGCACGCTGGAGCTGGACGAGACCACCCACGCCCTGGGCAAGAGCCAGGCGCGCCTGGCCCTGGCGCTGGAGGCCAGCGAGCTGGCGCTGTGGGACTGGGATCTGCAGAGCGATCAGGTGCACCACTCGCACCTGCGCGAGCTGTTCGGGATCGAGCCCGAGCAGGTGCGCGAGATGCTGCGCGACCTCACCCCGCGCCTGCACCCCGATGATCGGCCGGCGCTGCGCCGGGCCCTGGTCGAGCATATGAAGGGGCGCAGCGAGGACTATCACGTCGAGTACCGCGTGCGCCATGCCGACGGCCATTGGGTGTGGATCGAAGACCGTGGTCGCGCGGTCGAGCGTGACGCCAGCGGGCGCGTGCTGCGCATGCTCGGCACGCGGCGCAATGTCAGCGCACGGCGTCAGCAGGAAGAGCAGCAGCGCCTGGCGGCCATGGTCTTCGAGGCGGCCAGCGAAGGCATCTGCATCCTCGACCCGGATTACCGCCTGCTGGCGGTCAACCGCGCCTTCAGCGCCGTGACCGGCTATGGTCGCGACGAGGTGCTGGGGCGCCGTGTCACCAGCCTGATCGGCAGCCGCGAAATGCGCCTGCAATACCAGTCGATCCGCCAGGAGCTGGACAGCACGGGCAGTTGGCAGGGTGAATTGATCGAGACGCGCAAGAGCGGCGAGCTCTATCCGCAATGGTTGCAGCTCAACCAGGTGCGCGACGCTGCCGGCCGGCCCAGCCATATCGTCGGCTTCTTCGCCGACCTCACCGCGCGGCGCGAGGCCGAGGAGCGCCTGCGCTACCTCTCGCACTACGACGACCTCACCGGCCTGGCCAACCGCAGCCTGTTCCGTGAGCGCCTGCACGAGGCCTGCCAGCGCGCGCGGCAGACGGGGCGCAGCATCGCCCTGATGCACATCGACCTGGATCGCTTCAAGCTGCTCAACGACAGCCTCGGCCATGAGGTGGCCGACCAGGTGCTACGGCAGATGAGCCGGCGCCTGACCCAGACCGTGCCGGAAGCCGACTGCATCGCGCGGCTGTCCGGCGACGAATTCGCCATCATCCTCGATGCCTACGGCAGCCTCTCCAGCCTGGCGCGGGTGGCCAGCCGGCTGCTGGCCAAGCTGCGTGTGCCGATGACCGTGGCCGGCGACGAGATGGTGATCAGCGCTTCGCTGGGCATCAGCCTGCTGCCCGATTATGCGCGCGAGATCGGTGCGCTGGTCAGCCAGGCCAACATGGCCGTGCAGCACGCCAAGCACCTGGGCGGTAACACCTTCCAGTTCTTCACCGAGAATCTGCAGGCCTGCACCCTGGAGCGTCTGCAACTGGAGAATCGCCTGCGCAAGGCGATCAATGAAGGCCAACTGGACGTGTTCTACCAGCCCAAGCTGAACCTGCGTGACGACAGCCTCAGCGCCGCCGAGGCGCTGGTGCGCTGGCGCCATCCCGAGCTGGGCATGATCGCGCCCGGCGAGTTCATCGGTCTGGCCGAGGAAACCGGGCTGATCCTGCCCATCGGCGAGTTCGTCCTGCGCCAGGCCTGCCGCCAGGCGCGGCAATGGCAACTGCAGGGGCTGGCCGACATCCGCGTCTCGGTCAACCTGTCGGTGCACCAGTTACGCCAGGGCAACCTGGTCAGCCTGGTGCGCCAGGTGCTGGACGAAACCGGCCTGGCGCCACGCTGCTTGGAGCTGGAGCTGACCGAAAGCCAGATGCTCGACAACGTCGACAGCGTCATCGCCACCTTCCAGCAACTGCGCGATCTGGGCGTGAAGCTGGCGATCGACGACTTCGGCACCGGCTACAGCTCGCTCAGCTACCTCAAGCGCTTCCCGGTGGACTACGTGAAGATCGACCAGACCTTCATCCGCGATCTGTCTCCCGGTGGCGAAGACGCCGCGATCACCCGCGCGATCATCGCCATGGCGCACAGCCTGGAGCTCAAGGTGGTGGCCGAGGGGGTCGAGACCCAGGCGCAGATGGACTACCTCAAGAGCCAGCACTGCGACGAGATCCAGGGGTATCTGATCAGCCGGCCGCTGGCCGCCGAAGACTTTGCCGACATGCTGCGCGCGCAGCTCGACGACGAGTTGCGCTGAGCGGCGTTTCCTCTCTACCCAGCCGGTAGCGGCCAGGCGCCGCAGACCGGCGCAAAGATGGCTGCCCCCTGCTGCGTGACGGATGATGCTGGGGCTCTGGTCGTGAACAGGAGTGTGCCGATGGCCCAAGACCCGTCTCTCAATCTGGCCCAGCGCCTGCTGCTGGCCTCGCAGGGCATCGCCCCGCTGGCGGTGAAGAGCGCGCTGGTGCAGCGTCTAGGCCCCGAGCAGGCGGCGCGCCTGGCGCCTCACTTGCCTCCCGAGCAATTGCGCGAACTGATCCTGGCGCTGCCGGTGGCCTTCGTCGCCCGCACCGTTACCCGGCTCGATCCGCAGCGGGTGTTGCAGACCTACCTGAGCCTGCCGGACGAGTTGCACCTGGCGGTGGCGCGCCAGCTGTGTGCCGACGGCGCCTTCGCCACCGCTGCGCGCTATGCCGAATGCCTGTCGCCGCGGCAGGTGAAGGTGCTGATCTATGGCATCAACGATGTCGACCATGTGCTGCAGATCGCCCGGCATATCCTCGACGTCGGGTTGATCGTGCAGAGCCTGCGAACGTTTTCCACCGCCTACCTGTGCCGGCTGACCGAGGCGGCACTGGCCGACGACAACCTGGCACTCTCCGTACTGGTGCTTGGCGGTCTGCCGCTGGCACGCCAGGCCGATGTCTGCACGGCATTGTCGGAGCCAGCGCGGGGGCAGGTGCTGCCCGCACTGCTGGCAGGCAATGCAGCACTGCGCGAACGCCTGCCCGAGTCGCTGACCGAAGCGCTTGTCTGAGCGGTTACTTGGTAAACAACTGGCCGATGTCCTTGAACGCCTTGAACTCCAGGGCATTGCCGCAGGGGTCGAGCAGGAACAGGGTGGCCTGTTCGCCGACCTGGCCCTTGAAGCGCACGTAGGGCTCGATGACGAACTTCGTTTCACGGCTGCGCAGACGCTCGGCCAGCGCCTCCCAATCGTCCCAGGCGAGCACCACGCCGAAATGCGGCACCGGCACGTCGTGGCCGTCCACCGGATTGCTCACGGCCGCTTCCTGATAGGCCATCTTCGGCGCCTCGTGGATCACCAACTGGTGGCCGAAGAAATCGAAATCCACCCAATGCTCGCTGCTGCGGCCTTCGGCGCAGCCGAACACCTCGCCATAGAAATGCCGCGCGGCAGCCAGGTCGTACACGGGAATCGCCAGGTGAAAGGGAGCAAGGGCCATCACGGATTACCTCTGTTGTTATGAGTAGGGCGGGTGCAACCCGCCAAAGATGTTCAGTGCATCAGCCTATCAACAGAGAAATTGCTGAAAAGCGAATATCCTTGCTCGCAATCTCAAATAATTCTTATCAATCGAGGCGCTGATGCTGCGCGAGCTAAAAACCTTCATCACCGTTGCCCGTCTCGGCACCTTCGCCGCTGCGGGCCAACAGATCGGCCTGACCCAATCCGCCGTCAGTGCGCAGATGCGTGTGCTCGAGCAGCATCTCGGCATGCGCCTGTTCGACCGCAGTGGCCGCGCCGCCGTGCTCAACGCGGCCGGTCGCCATGCCCTGCCGCTGGCCGAACAGATGCTCGCGCTCTATGCACAGATGGCGCTGCCGCAGGCTGCCGATCAGTGGCAGGGCGAATTGCGCGTCGGTGCCATCGCCACCCTGCAGACCGGTTTGCTCGCCGAGGCGCTGCCGCGCTTTCGCCAACTGGCGCCGCAGGTGGAGTTGAAGCTGGTGCCAGGCGTGTCGCTGCAGCTGTTCAGTCAGCTGGATGCCGGCGAACTGGATCTGGCGCTGCTGATCAAGCCGCCGTTCCCGCTGCCCAAGGAAGTGCTGGAGGTGCCGCTGGCGAGCGAGCCCTTCGTGCTGATCGCGCCGCAGGCTGTCGAAGGCGACGACCCGCTGCGCCTGCTGATCGAGCAACCTTTCGTGCGCTATGACCGCGCTTCGTTCGGTGGGCGGCAGGTCAGTCGCTTCTTGCGTGAACAACGTCTGAACGTGCGCGAAGCGCTGGAGTTGGACGAACTGGAGGCCATCGTGCGCCTAGTGGAGAACGGCATGGGCGTCGCCCTGGTGCCACGCGCCGGTCTCTGGCTGCAAAGGCCGACCCGGCTGCGGGTGATCGAGTTGGGCGAGCTGACCTTCCACCGCGAACTGGTCGCCCTGGTGCGCCGGGCGCAGCGTCAGCCGGCGCTGGATTGCCTGCTGGAGTGTTTGCGGCGCTTGTAGCCCAGATGCAATCCGGGGCGCTGGCGGCGGTGCCAGGTGAACTCTATGGATCGCGGGGGACTGGCCGCTAGGTTCCACACATAAAAATGCCGCGCAGCTTTGCAGCGGCGCGGCATCGGGTACAGCGAGTGCGATCAGAACGCCGGGACGACGGCGCCCTTGTACTTCTCTTCGATGAACTGCTTCACCTCGGCACTGTGCAGGGCCTTGACCAGCTTCTGCACGGCGTCGGCGTCCTTGTTGTCGGCGCGGGTCACCAGAATGTTCACGTACGGCGAGTCGCTGCCTTCGATGGCCAGGGCGTCCTGGGTCGGGTTCAGCTTGGCTTCCAGGGCGTAGTTGGTGTTGATCAGGGCCAGATCGACCTGGCTCAGCACGCGCGGCAGGGTGGCCGCTTCCAGTTCACGCACCTTGATGCCTTTCGGGTTCTCGACGATGTCCTTCGGCGTGGCGAGGATGCCGGCTTCCGGCTTGAGCTTGATCACCCCGGCCTTCTGCAGCAGCAGCAGGGCACGACCGCCGTTAGTGGCGTCGTTGGGGATGGCGACGATGGCGCCTTGCGGCAGGTCGCTCAGGTTCTTGATCTTGCTGGAGTAGGCGCCGAAGGGCTCGACGTGTACGCCGGCAACGCTGACCAGGTTGGTCTTGCGGCTGGCGTTGAACTCGTCCAGGTACGGCTGGTGCTGGAAGAAGTTGGCGTCCAGGTTGCCCTGTTGCACTTGCAGGTTGGGCTGCACGTAATCGGTGAACACGCGCACCTTCAGCTCCACGCCTTCTTTGGCCAGGGCCGGTTTGACGAATTCGAGGATCTCCGCGTGCGGCACCGGAGTGGCAGCGACGTTGAGGGTTTCGGCCTGGGCCGAGAAGGCGGCGAAGGCCGCCAGGGCAGTCAGCAGTTTCTTCATTTCAAGGTTCCTTTTGGGAAGGTTATTGCGGGTCTCGCGGGTAGCGAGTCGCCGCTTATTTGCGGGAAAAGTGTATGACCAGGCGATCACCGGCCATCTGCAGCACCTGCACCAGGATCAGCAGCAGCACCACGGTCACGGCCATAACGTCCGGCTGGTAGCGCTGGTAGCCGTAGCGCACGGCCAGGTCGCCCAGGCCGCCACCGCCAACCAGGCCGCTCATGGCGGTGTAGCCAACCAGGGTGATGGCGGTGACGGTAGTGGCGGCGAGCAGGCCTGGCAGCGCCTCGGGCAGCAGCGCACGGGTGATGATCTGCCAGGTCGTGGCACCCATCGCCTGGGTTGCCTCGATGATGCCGCGCTCCACTTCGCGCAGCGCGGTTTCCACCAGGCGCGCAAAGAACGGCGTGGCACCGACCACCAGCGGCGGGATGGCGCCCGCGACGCCGAGCGAGGTGCCGACCAGCACTTCGGTGACCGGTAGCATCAGGATCAGCAGGATGACGAAGGGCACCGAGCGCACGACATTCACCACCAGCGACAGCACGCCATACAGCACCGATTGCTCGAACATCTGGCGCGGGCCGGTGAGGAACAGCAGCACGCCGAGCGGCAGGCCAAGCAGCACGGTGAATAGCATCGAGCCGAGCAGCATGTTCAGGGTGTCGAGGCTGGCCTGCCAGATTTCCGGCCAGAACACGTTGGGCAGCAGTTGTTCGAGCATCAGCGCAGTACCTCCAGATGCACATCGGCGGCGCCGAAGCGCGCCAGCGCGGCGTCGATGTCGCCACCGGTCAGGGCCAGGGTGAGCTGGCCGTAGGGGGTGTCCTTGATGCGGTCGATGCGCCCGGCGAGGATGCTGTAATCCACGCCAGTCTCGCGGGCCACGGTGCCCAGCAGCGGCGCGTAGGTGGCTTCGCCCTGGAAGGTCAGGCGCAGAATGCGGCCTTCGACATGGGCGAAGTCGTCATGCTGTTCGGCCTCGTCGACGTGCTCGGACTCCTGCACGAAACGCTTCGTGGTCGGGTGCTGAGGGTGCAGAAACACCTCGGCCACCGGGCCTTCTTCGACGATGACGCCGGCGTCCATCACCGCCACGCGGTCGCAGACGCGGCGGATCACGTCCATCTCATGGGTGATCAGCACGATGGTCAGGCCCAGCTCGCGGTTGATCTCGGCCAGCAGTTGCAGCACGGCAGTGGTGGTCTGCGGGTCGAGGGCACTGGTGGCCTCGTCGCACAGCAGGATCTTCGGCCGCGTGCTCAGCGCACGGGCGATGCCGACGCGCTGTTTCTGCCCGCCGGAGAGCTGCGCGGGGTATTTGTTGGCGTGATCCTGCAGGCCGACGCGCGCCAGTAACTCGGCAACGCGTGCGTCGATCTCGGCGCGGCTCAGCTCGCCGGCCAGGCGCAGCGGCATGGCGATGTTGTCGGCGACGGTTTTCGACGACAGCAGGTTGAAGTGCTGGAAGATCATCCCGACTTGCTGGCGGAAGCGGCGCAGGCCGCCCGCATCGAGGGCGGTGACGTCGACACCGTCGATCTCGATGCGCCCGCCGGAGGGTTCTTCCAGGCGGTTGATCAGGCGCAGCAGGGTGCTCTTGCCCGCGCCGGAGTGGCCGATGATGCCGAACACCTGGCCGCTGCCGATCTGCAGTGTGGTGGGCTGCAGTGCCGGAATCTCGCGGCCTGCGACGCGGTAGGCCTTGTGGACGGATTGAAACTGGATCACGCGAACGACCTTTTGGGTGTGTTCAGGGCCGAGTTCTGCGGTTGGCGAAGCGGCCTGTTGGCGCCGGATGGGCGCAAAAGGTCGCTAGTCTACCCGGCACTGTTTAGGCCGAGAAAATCTTTGTTGGCCTATGGTTATTTCAAAATGGCATTAGAAGGCCAGGCTCATTGCCGGGCCTGTTCCAGCGTCTGGCGCACATCGCTGCCCAGCGCGGGGGCATCCGGCAGCAGGCTGCGCGCCTGCCCGATGGCCTTGGCGGCGGCATCCAGATCGCCGCGCTGCAAGGCTTCACGGCCCTGCAGCATGTAGGCATCGGCCAGTTGCCGGCGGTACTGCTGCAGGCGCTCGTCCTGGCCCGCGCGCGGCTCGAGTGCGGCGAGCTGATCACGGGCAACATCCAGCTGCTCCTGCGCGATGCTCTGTTCGATCCGCTGGAATGCTGGGCTCAGGGCATCGGCGCTAGGTTGAGCACTCTGGCAGGCGCTCAGCAACAGCACCAGGCTGAGCGCGAGGCCGCGAAAAACGAACGACTGCATACGTTTACGTCTCGTGTTGTGCAAAAAATGCGCAATCATACCCGGTTGCCGGCGTGATTTCATGCCGCTCGGCGGTGTGGGCTGTTGTACAACCCACGTCCGCGCCGCGTCAGGCGTTGCGCCGGGGCAGGGCGAAGCTGGCGAGGAACAGGCCGGCGGCGCTGACCACGATGGACGGCCCGGCCGGGGTGTCCTGGTACCAGGACAGCGCCAGGCCGCAGCACACCGCGACCAAGCCAAGCAGGCTGGCGCCCACGGCCATCTGCTCCGGCGTGCGTGCGTGGCGCTGGGCGGCAGCGGCGGGGATGATCAGCAGCGAGGTGATCAGCAGCACGCCGACGATCTTCATCGCCACGGCGATCACCACGGCGATCAGCAGCATCAGCGCCAGGCGAATCGCCGCGACCGGCAGGCCTTCGACCCGCGCCAGCTCCTCGTGCACGGTGATCGCCAGCAGTGGCCGCCACAGCCAGGCCAGCAGCGCCAGTACCAACGCGCTGCCGCCGATGATCCAGGCCAGATCGGTGGCGCTGACCGCGAGCAGATCGCCGAACAGGTAGCTCATCAGGTCGATGCGCACGTCATGCATGAAGCTCAAAGCCACCAGGCCCAGCGACAACGTGCTGTGGGCGAGGATGCCGAGCAGGGTGTCGGAGGCCAGCGGTTGGCGCTGCTGCAGGGTGACCAGCAGCACGGCGAGCAGCACGCAGCCGACGGTCACGGTGAGGGTCGGGCTGACGTCGAGCATCAGCCCCAGCGCCACGCCGAGCAGGGCGGCATGGGACAGGGTATCGCCGAAATAGGCCATGCGCCGCCAGACCACGAAGGAGCCGAGCGGGCCGGCTACCAGGGCCAGCGCCAGGCCGGCGAGCAGGGCGTTGAGGAGAAAGTCAGGCATCAGTGTTTACAGTTCGGGCCGTGGACGTGAGCCGGGCCATGAATGGTCAGGCCGGGCTTGACCACGCCGCCATGCAGGTCGTGATCGTGGTCGTGATGGTGGTGATAGACGGCCAGGCTCTTGGCGTCCTGGCCGAACAGTTCGATGAAGGCTGGATCGCCGCTGACCTGCTCCGGGTGGCCGGAGCAGCACACGTGGCGGTTGAGGCAGACCACCTGATCGGTGGCGCTCATGACCAGATGCAGGTCGTGTGAAACCATCAGCACGCCGCAGCCGTGGCGCTCGCGCAGCCGCGAGATCAGCCGGTACAGCTCGGCCTGGCCGGCGACGTCGACACCCTGCACCGGCTCGTCGAGCACCAGCAGTTGCGGCTCGCGCAGCAGGGCCCGGGCCAGCAGTACGCGCTGCATCTCGCCACCGGAAATGCTCTGCAGCGGGCTGTCGATCACCTGCTCGGCACCGACTTCGGCCAGTGCCGCCAGCGCGCGCTTACGATCCACCCCCGGTACCAGACGCAAAAAGCGCAGCACCGACAGCGGCAGGGTAGCGTCGACATGCAGTTTCTGCGGCATATAGCCGATGCGCAGGCGCGGCGTGCGGCGCACATTGCCGCGCTCAGGCTGCAGCAGGCCGAGCACCACGCGCACCAGCGTGGTCTTGCCGGCGCCATTGGGGCCGATCAGGGTGACGATCTCGCCAGGGCGCACGCTCAGTTCCACGTCGTCGAGCACCGTCTGGCCATTGAAGCTGACCGCAATGCCGTCGAGCCGGATCAATGCCTCGCTCATGCCTTTCCCTTGCAGCCTGCGCAGAGGCCAACCACTTCCACGGTCTGGCTTTCCACGGCGAAACCGACGCCGGCTGCACCGTCGACGATGGCCTGGCTGATCGCCGGCTGCTCCAGTTCGGTCGCCGCATGGCACGCCCGGCAGATCAGGAACTGGCCCTGATGCGAATGCTCCGGGTGGCTGCAGCCGACGAAAGCGTTGAGCGAAGCGATGCGGTGCACCAGGCCGTTTTCCAGGAGGAAATCCAGCGCGCGATAGACCGTGGGCGGTGCGGCGCGGCGGCCGTCTTCATCGCTCAATACGCCGAGGATGTCGTAGGCACCGAGCGGCTTGTGGCTGGCCCATACCAGCTCCAGCACACGCTTGCGCAGAGCGGTCAGGCGCAGCCCTTGGCGCGCGCAGATGGCTTCGGCTTCGGCCAGCGCATGGCTGACGCAGCGGGAGTGATCGTGGGGGCGTGCAGCCAGGGGAGTGTCGGTCATGGGCAAGGACGGCGCTGGTAAGAGACGTTATTATGTTACCCGTTCAATCCCGCTTGAGTATGCCCCGTGTCGCGTCTTTTCTGTCTTATTGCCCTGTTTTTCGTTGCCAGCGCCCAGGCCGAGGTGCGTGTTCTGACCAGTATCAAGCCGCTGCAATTGATAGCCGCAGCGGTGCAGGATGGCGTCGGCGAGCCCGAGGTACTGCTGCCGCCCGGCGCTTCGCCACACCATTACGCGCTACGCCCATCCGACGTACGGCGGGTGCGTGATGCTGACCTGCTGTACTGGATCGGCCCGGATATGGAGGCCTTCCTGCCGCGCGTGCTGGGCGGTCGCGACAAACCGCAGGTGGCGGTGCAGGATCTGCCCGGCATGAACCTGCGCCGTTTTGGCGAGGGCCAGGACGAGCACGACCACGACGAGCACGCTCATGAGCACGCCAATACCGACGGGGAACACGACCACGATCATCGCCCCGGCAGCCTGGATGCCCACCTCTGGCTGCTGCCGGCCAATGCACGGGTGATCGCTGCCCGCATGGCCGCCGATCTGAGTCAGCTGGATGCGCCCAACGCACAGCGCTACGCCGCCAACCTGCAGGCTTTCGAACAGCGTCTGGATGCGCTCGACACGCGCATTCGCCCGCAAATGACGGCCCTGCACGGCAAGCCCTACTTCGTCTTCCACGAGGCTTTCGATTACTTCGAGGCCGCCTATGGCCTCAAGCATGCCGGTGTTTTCAGCGTGCTCACCGAAGTACAGCCCGGCGCCCAGCACGTCGCCGCCATGCGTGAGCGCCTGCAACAGGCTGGCCCTAGCTGCGTATTCAGCGAGCCGCCGCTGCGCCCACGCCTGGCCGAAACCCTCACGGCCGGCCTGCCGGTCAAACTGGCCGAACTCGACGCCCTGGGCGGCACCTTGCCGGTCGACGCCAACGGCTACGAACACCTGCTGCAGAACCTTGCCAACGGCCTGAGCGAGTGCCTGAATAGCCTGTAGACGCATTGGAGAGTCCAGCGGCAGACTCTGTGTAGGAGCGAATTCATTCGCGATTGAAGCGCCCCGGATTGCATCCAGAGCACGGGCTGGCCGGGCCTTTGTGGGAGGGGCTTAACCGCTACCCGCCCAGCTACGAACTGTAACCACCGCCTCGTTGCCGCTCGCAGGCGCAAACCACTAGGCTTGCGCTTTTGCCGCGAGCGCTCGCCATGCTGCCCACCGCACCTCGCCTGTCCAACGCCACGCTGGTGCTGCTGGCCTCGCTTTATTGCGCGCAAGGCCTGCCCTCCGGTCTGATCGCCCATTCGCTGCCGGTGCTGCTGCGTCAGCACGGCGTCGACCTGGCGCTGATCGGCCTGCTCAAACTGCTGGCGCTGCCCTGGTTATTGAAAGTGTTCTGGGCGCCCTGGATCGACCGTTTGGCCTCACGGCGTCTGGGCCACCACCGTGGCTGGATCCTGCCGCTACAAGGCGGTGTAATCGCCTGCGTCGCCGTGCTGGCGCTCTTGGCGCCGCAGACCCTGTTCGGCGCCGGCCTGTGGTGGCTACTCGGCCTGTTGCTGCTGATCAATCTGCTGGCCGCCACCCAGGACGTGGCCACCGATGGTCTTACCGTGCGCCTGCTGCCCGAGCGCTGGCGCGGCCTGGGCAACAGCCTGCAGGTGGGCGGCTACAAGGTCGGAATGATCGTCAGCGGCAGCGGCCTGCTGCTGGTGATCGACCCGCTGGGGTGGAACCTGGCGCTGGGTTTGTTGGCTGGCCTGATCCTGCTGATGACCGTGCCTATATGGTTTTTCCCCGAACGCCGCGTCTTGCCCTTCCAACCCATCCAGGCGGAACGCGCCTTCGGCCCGCGTCTGCTGCTCGACCACTATCGCGGCCTGCTGGCGCAGCCCGGCATGCTGTTGTGGCTGGCGGTGGTGCTCACCTTCAAGCTCGGCGACTCGCTGGGCTCGCCGATGATCAAGCCAATGCTGGTGGATCAGGGCTGGAGCACCGCAGCGCTCGGCCAACTGACCCTGATCAGCAGCCTGGCCGGCATTGGCGGCGCCTTGCTTGGCGGCCTGCTCTACGCCCGTATCGGCGTGCTGCGTGCGCTGATCCTGTTCGGCGCCCTGCAGGCCATCGGCATCGCCGCATTGGCCTTGCTGGTAGGGCAGGGCGCCAACACCGGCCTGGTCTATGCCGTGACCCTGTTCGAGCAAGTGGCCGACGGCATGTCCACCGTCGCCCTGTTCGCCGCCATGATGCGCATGTGCCGCCCCGAACACGAAGGCGCCGACTTCACCCTGCAGGCTTCGGCGCAGGTGCTGTTGTCCGGCGTCGTTGGCGCCAGCAGCGGGGTGCTGGCGAAGGTGCTGGGGTATGAGGGGTTGTTCGTTGGGGCAGGCGTGCTGGGGTTGTTGGTACTGCTGATCGTACTGGCGCATGCCCGGCGCGAAGCAGCTAATAAAAGCGTTCGGCTCCGGCCCTGATGCTTTTCGCACCTCGGCAAATTATCTCGATGATGGGGCGTTGCCGGTCGCCCTGGCGGAAGGCTCAACTGGAACTTCATTTCGCCACCTAGGCCGGGTTCTGTCCGTCGGCAACTTTGTGCTCTCTAGCCATTACACCTCTCCGCGTAGACGCCTCTCTCGCTCTTCGCGTTGTTCGCGTCTTCTTGCTGGGCTGAAGGGCGGATCGCCAATGGTAATCATCGGCGGTATGCGGATGTGTTGTGCCGCAGGCAGTTGAGCGACTCTGTTCAAAACGGAATACACCGACTCCGCACTGCGTTTGGTGTTGATTTTCAGGTGAGGCTTTTCGCCGTATGGCACTTTCGTTTTGATGATGTAGCTACGAAACCACGTGGTGCCGTATCGGCCCATATCTCGATAATGGTCAAGAGTCATCAGCTCAGTGATCTCCCGGTAAGGAACGAAAATACTGGCATGGGCTGTCAGGTCTTGCGCTTGGCCGATGGCCAGATGAAGCCCCTCAGCGTCGAAGTGGGCCTCGTAGGTGGTGTCGGGAAATATCCAGTTTGCGATTACCAGCGCAATGAGCGGATATCCCCCCAACAAGCAGAATAATGTGACCGTAAGCCCTGCAACGTCGACCCGCCATGACGCGATAAAAGCCAGAGGAAGTACTAACCAGCCCCATCTCAACACATGGGTCATGAACGTGGCAGAGTGGCGTTCGATCATCGAAACACCACCCGCGTCATCGACGGTGAAAATGCTATCCGGGAAAACCTTTATCAGTGCATTCATAGCGCTATGTGGCCGTGTGAGGTGGGGGCCAGAAAAACGTTGTGACCGCACTGGTTGTGGCTCTGAAATCGGTGATCTCTTGCGATGCGACTCTCGGTCGCTCCCCTTTGCAACTTACGCTTTTTGCAGGCCAGTTTGCGGCGCGTTGTCCGCTGCTTGGTTGATGAGAGCATTGGCTTCCGCCAGAAAATTCTCTGTGAGAGACACATTGCTCAGAAAGAAGCGTTGATTGTCTTCCTTCATGTCGATCGTCAGTGACTTGAAGAATGGATTGCGTCGAACGCGGATTTTCTTGATGTCACTGGCACGAAGCAGTTCGTTGCGACGGTAGGATTCGGATTCGTCATCATGTTGGATTCCGTTATCCGTGAATGAGATACGAACATATTGGTCGCGACGACCTAATGTGGACGCAATAACTAGTATGACGTTTGCGGTCAGCGATAGTCCGAGAGGCCAACCCAGCACGTACTCATCCAGATTGCCAAAAGGGAAAAATACAAGAAATAGCTGCGCGCTTGTGACGGCAGCACTGAACATTGTCCAAGACAGCACGCTGAGGTATTGGGCATGATTCCAGGTGGCTTGTTGCATGGTCTTTCCTTGACTCCGTTAAGTTTATGTACGGATTTGTACGTCCAGCCCACGTTCACGCTCCAAATCGATAAGGCGCGTAGTAGGACCGTTTGGCTGTAGGCGTTCTGTGACGATCTCTGGCCAGCGATTACGGGAGCGGCGCTTGGCGATGTTGTAGGTGAGCTCCTGCAGCCAGTTCATCGGGTAGAAAAGTAGGTGCCCCAGATAGAGAATCGCATCAGTCCACTCCAGGTAGTTCTTGCCCCCGTTGGCTGTTTTTTTCTCAGTAATTTTTTGCCGCCGGAAGGCAAGAAAACCAGTGGGGTTGGTATGGGCAGAAAGCATTTCCTTTACGTATGCATCGGAGTCGCTGCGCTGGCCGTTCTCATCGAACCAGGGACCATTGTCCATATAGGCGCGTAGCCATTCCCAAAGGCCTTTCTGCATTTGCAGGGTTTCGCCCATCGGTAGGCCAAGGCTTATCAGCAACGCGTTATCGGGCTCGCCGAGGCGTCGTACGAGAATTTCCAGTGAGGCATTTCGCATACCACCGGTATGTGGGCCAACCATAACAAACTCGCCTGCCAGCGCCTGTATACCGTCCCAAGGGCTGTGGTACAGATTGCCATTGTGATCGAAATAGACCTCTCGGGTGCGGCGGTTGAAGAGTATCGGCAAGGGGAGTGGACGGCGGGTTTCCCACAGGAACGGAATAACGAAAAGAGCGGCTGCTAAGATTACTCCTGTCAAAATGCCATCTGTATTTCCGCTCAGGATGAGGATGGAGCACATGAGAAGCGCCGTTATCCCACCAACTCCCCCCAGTGCTCCAGTTAACATTCCCCTGTCGGAGTCCCCGCCATTCTTGATGGCCAGATAATGCTCGGTATGTTCATCGGTAACGAACATTTCCCACGGTTTTTCTCCAGTGGGCTCGTCGGCTCGTAAGAGCGCGCTGCGGGACTGCTCGAAGCGAGTACGGGCTTGTTGGATCAGGTCGCTTACAGCCATGCGAGCTCCTTGATTTCCGGAGGATAGTCAGTCCTTGTTCCCTTAATGCAATGGAGTGCCTGTAGTGATGCTGCGCCTGATGTGATGGGGGGATGGCATGCAGTGCTATCGGCTCCCCGATCCCCGATGAACTGCATCGAAGTCATCGGCTTTGGGAGTGGCCGCTATGCCCTTGGCTTCCTGGCTGCGGTAATAAGCTTCGATGCTCAGGCTGGGATCAATCTTTGCCTGCAGGATGCAAGGCTGTTGCTGCCACTTGTAGTCACGGTTACGGGCCATGGTCTCGGCTCTGCCACGACGCTCCCAGGCACGATAGGGCATATCACGCCAGCGACGAGATGGGCGGTCCTGCAGTTGATCATGGGCGGCGGTAACCGGATCCAGGTGGCGGAACTGTTCGAGCAGGGGCAGATCCGGCAAGGGCTGGGTGACGTCCATGTAACGCTGCAGGCTGTCCCAAAATGCCAGGGATTCTTCGAGGTTCATGCCCAGCGACTGGAGCTTGCCGCCCAGTGCGACCTGAACATCGCAGTAACGGTGATGCAACCAGATGGCGAAACCGCTGTTGCCATGAGCGCCTGGACGAAATTCCAGGGTGGCGTCGAACTCGTAGAGTGGCGCCGAGAAGGGTTTGCGCCAAAAGCGACCTATCGTGAGCATACCGGTCTGACGATTGAAGCCACTGCCATCATGGGCAAAGAGGCGCAAATAAAGATCCTGCAGGTAATCCCAGCCGATCAGCCCCATAAAAACGCTGAATGCCATGGCTGCGCAGGCCAAAAATAAATTTGCTCCATGCTGGGACGTTTGGAATGTCAGTATTGATGCAGTAAGTGCAATAAAAAAGCCGATTCCTACTTGGGCCAGATAAGCTCTGGAGTTTGGTGTGTCTCGCCACATAAGCCAACTACTCACACCTATCATGCATATGGAAAGAAAAACCAGTGTTATTTCGGCTGTGATTTTTAATGACTCATTGCTAAAACTGGGTGTTGGAATGGTAAGCATCCAAAAAAACCACGGAGCAAATAAAATCGACCACCATTTTAAATATGGGATCAAGATCATCCACTTGCTGGAGTTTTCGAATTTCCAGCGTTTATGGTTGATATAAAGATCTTCCTCTCCCTTGCCATCGAGGAAGTTACGCATACCGGGTTGAAGTTGTGCATCGATATCCTGCCAGGGCTCCAGATGGGCATAGTGTCCCCAGCTCAGTGGTGTGCGAGTAGGGCCGTTGCGGTTGGCATCCTGCGGCCACTTGTGTGGCGGCTGGGCAGGGATAGCCGTGCTGCGGTAGGCGGACGGGGCGTAGTGATCTGATGGGGCAGGCGCATTCATTGGTCGGTGAAGTCTCGTTTGCTGATCAGCCAGTAAGCGGCTTCATCACGGGTTTCCAGATCGGCAGGCAAGCCTGGGGAGTAGGGCTGCCATTGACGTGGCGTGGGTTGCGGCAGGGTGATGCGGTTATAGCCGGGGAAGGGGTCGTTGGCATAGCACATGGCTTCCCCCAGGTGGAATTGAGCGCAGACCTTCAGGCCGTATTGGATGGTTTGCAGATTACGGCGTGGATCGCGTTGGGCGATCATCTGGTGCATGGCCGGCAACACGAACAGCAGGCGATTGTCTTTCAGCAGCACCGCTCCCAGCTTCTCCCTGTCGATCTTGATGGGGCGCTGGTTGTTCCAGCCTGAAAAATGGCTACGGGTGCGCAGGCGCTCCCAGGCAAGCAGGTTGAAATCCAGGCCATTACGAAACTGGCCGAGCAGTGGGCTGGCAATCTCCACTGCCCAATCTTCTGTGCTGAGTACGACACGCTGCTCCTGCTGGCTCACTTGTAGGCGCTGGCGGTCATCTTCGCTGGCTTGTTCTAGCCACTGCGCCATGCGTTCGATACGGACGACAGGAGCGCCCATGATACCGAGCAGTTGCTGGTAGGCCTGAAGAGGGTCATTCATTTGCTCCAGACGCTGCTGGCGACCAAACGGCCCGTGCTTGATAGCCTGCTCCAGCGGGCTGGCTGCCATCAGCACAGTGCCGACTACGCCGGCCAGCAGTAGGGTTACCCCAATACCGAGCAACCAGGGACTGGCGATAATGCCAATGGTATAGAGCGCCCATACTCCTGCGCCGCTGGCGGCCACCATATTTGCGATGGCAACTTCGTTATCGCCGTCACGAAAAGTACGGTAAGCGTCCCACGCGAATAGTGTAGCGGTGACAGCCATGGCGGCAGCGGAACCGATGCGCGATAAGTTGAGCCAATGGTTGCCCGTACGTTTCATCAGGTTTTTGGCCCAGAAACCCGAGGTGTTAAGTCGTCCGCGCTCCCAGAAAACATGCCAAGGATGAGCTCCTCGTTTTGCATCCGTTAATAGTTTCAGCGCAAGATTATTGGCGGCTAAGCCAAGGTCAATGAGCGCTCCACCTGCTCCGACTCGAAATCTCCATGCTTCACTATTAATTAACTCTTTCGTCCCAACTGTATTCGCATAAAGACTATACGCTGCACACACCGTCGCCAGTATTGGGATCGTTTTGCTATTGGCCAGCGCTTTGGCCGTATCTAGTCGTGGTGCAACGCTGCGCCACTGTCTGAAATCCTCCACCAATGGATCGTTGGCTTCGGCCACTACGATCATGACCTTGCCCAGATCCTTGCTGGCGAAGCCGAGACGCTCGGCTGCCTTGGCGCTACTGGTGGCCACCGTTCTGCCTCGATTGGTCAGATTGGCGTAGTAGTAGTTGTTTCGGGTCAGGGTGAGGCGCTCGGCCGCGGTGATACCGAAGCTGACACCGCCACCGTGTACGCCTAATACCACTTTATGTTCTAGCAGTGCCTTGCCTTGAGGCAGCAATTCCAGACCCTTGGCCTGGCTATGCAAGCGTTTGAGGGCATTGAAGGTTGGCAGGAAGCTGCGGTGCAGTTCGACTTGGGTGACGCTCGGGCTTTCTGTTATGCGCTTGATCGCCAGCATAGTGGCGGTCGCCACATGGTTGAGCACTTCGTCAGTCGCCGCTGCCATGTTCTGGGCGATATAAGCGCCGTTTAGGAAGCTGAGGGCGCTGAGGCCGAGGCGCTCGGGGCGTATTGGCTGGCCGCTGGAAAGGCGCTGTTCCAGGCGCTCCAAGGCTTTGGGAAGTTTATCGGCCTGGGGTAGCAGGTCGCGTGTCAGCGCATGGGTGGCTTGCACCAGTTGTTTGCTGAGTTTTTCTACATTTTTGGCGACCTTGGTGTCCGCCGGTTCGATGCAGCGAGGATCACAGCTCTTTGGCGAGCATGTCAGTACCTCCAGTAGCTCTACAAGTTGCACATACGGCTCCAGCAGACGTTCGTCTTTGCTATGCACGTAGTCCTGCCAGGCAGGTTGTAGCTGTTGCGTCAGGGCGAGTAAGCGCTCTTGTTGGCGGTAGAGTTGTTCGCGGGCTTGTTCCCGCTCATCGTGGAGGGTGGCCTTCTTGAGTGAGGCCAAATCGACATGATCGCGGAATTCCTTGAGCGAGCCGGCAGGCGTGAGCATTTCCTGGTATAGCACTTCGGCATAACGACCAAACGACTGATGGGGAACCAGGGCATTGAGTGTTTGCAGGAGCTCTGTGCATAGCTTGGTCTGAGCGACGGCATGGCGAAGGGCGAAGATCGGATCGTGCAGCATGATGCCAACCAGGCGTGGATAGCCGCGTAGCTGATATTCACTCAGTAGATCCTTGTTCTCAGGGAGCGGCGGCAGTGGCTCTGGTGCAGGCCCTTGAGTCTTGGCGGCCAATTCCTGATGGCGTTGTTGTAATTGGTTGACCAGTGAGTTGGCCGGTAGCTCGGTTAGGCCAGAGGTGTAGATTAGTGGATCTTCGAGGAGCGTCTCGAAATGCAACTCGCGAGCACAGAGCCCTTTGCTGAGGCGGGTGAGTGGGATGATGGGCATGGCTTGTGTGGCTTTCCACTGCTCAGGGCCGACCACAGCAGCCGACCATGCCGGCGCGACATTCTGGCAGCGCTGCTTGATGCGACTACTACTGGCTTCCAACCACTCGATGTACTCCCACGTCCAGGGCAATTCGCTGTAGGCCATTTCATACTGATCACCTACAAAGCGCCCTTGCAACAACATCGGCAGCAGCAACAGGTATTGCTTGGCACCTACAGGTTTACGCTCATCTGCTTCGCCCCCTGCTTTGGCGATTTTGCGCCAGTGCGGCACGTCTACTTCGAATAGCTGACCCTGACCGTCACTTTCCAGCTCGCGCCATAGTTTGCCTCGACAAAAAACATACAACCTGCCTGAGCGCAGCACAGCGCCTTTTGGCGCCTCTCCAAGCTTGTCGTAGCCTGGCAGTCGTCCCATGGGAACAACGGCGAGAAAGGTATTCTGTTGAATGTTTTCCTCTTCCTCGTGGCTACGCATCTGCTGCTCCACGGGAATGCGCAAGGTGCCACCGTCCTGGCGTGGCACATTCAATGCCATAGAGGCACGGCGTGAATTGTCGTAGTCTGTGCGTTTGCGAACACCTTGCTCGATAGGTTGATCCTTCAACTCGCTCATGCTTCTTCCTCCGGGTCGAGCAATTCAACTTGTCCGCCTTGCTCTGGGTCACCCCAGACGTCCACGATCAATTGTTGCGGCCCCGTAGCCCCTTTTTCAGTTGGAGCCGGCAACTGGTTGATATTGGCAATGCCGGTTTTCTCGCCTACTGGTGCGGTATCGGCAGGCTTGGGCAATGTCGGGGAGATGGGAGCCGCCCCCGAGCCACTGCCCGGCGCACCACCGGAGTTGATCTTGATCACCGGCCCCACCAGGGTCACGCCGCCGCCGTCGAGTTTGATGAAGCTGCCGCCGCCCTTGAGGGTCAGTTCGCTGCCGGCTTCGAGCACAACTTTCAGGCCGCTGGAAAGGTGGATTTCCTGGCCGGCCTGGATGAACTGGCCGTTACCGAGCTTGATGTGCTGGCTGTCGCCCACCGTGAGGTGGTCGTTGGCCTTGATCTCGGTCTTGCGGTCGGCGTGGGTGGTGCGGTGTTCTTCAGCCTTGAAGTGGCTGTAGGCGTTGGCTTCGACGGTGTCGTGGCGTTCATTACCGACGCGGATCTTCTGGTCGTGTTCGATGTTTTCGTCCCAGTCGCGCTGGGCGTGGACGTAGATCTGTTCGGCGCCCTTGCGGTCTTCGATGCGCAGTTCGTTGTAGCCGCCCCCGCCGGGGCTGCTCAGGGTCTTGAATACGCTGCGGGTCTTGTTCGCCGGCAGGTCGTAGGGCACGACGTGTTCGGCGTGATAGAGGCAGCCGGTCAGCAGCGGTTGGTCGGGGTCGCCTTCGAGGAAGGTGATCAACACTTCCATGCCGATACGCGGGATGGTGATGGCGCCGTATCGGTCACCGGCCCAGCTGGAGCTGACGCGTAGCCAACAGCTGGTTTTCTCGTCGGCCTGGCCTTCGCGATCCCAGAAGAATTGCACCTTCACTCGACCGTATTGGTCGCAGTGGATTTCCTCGCCCGCCGGGCCGGTAACGACGGCGCTCTGGCTGCCGAGGATGCGCGGCTTGGGGTGCTTTAGCGGTGGGCGATAAGGCACGTCCCACGGGGTGGCGGTAAAGCGGTTGCGATAACCCTGAGTAAAACCGTCGGTGGGCTGGGTGTCGCTGGTGACGGACTCTTCCAGCACCTGTGGCTGCTTGCCTTCGTGCTGTACGTCGGTGAGCAGCCAGAGCTGGTTCCACTCGCTGCGTGGGTGTTCGGTCAGGTCGAGGAAGTGGCCGCTGACCAGAGTCGGCGAGTCGCCGTCACCCTCGGCCAGTTCGAAGTCGTGGCGGTGGCGCTCCAGGGCGCGTTTGGCCAGGTGCTTGCCACGCTCGCGGTCGGTGTAGCGGCCGGGGTAGTCGTAGTCTTCCAGTTTGGGCTGGGCATCGCCTTCGGCCTTGGCTTCCAGTTGCAGGCGCGGCTTCTCGAAGTCGTAGTCGCGGCGGGTGACCTGGCTGGTGCGGGTTTCCAGGCGGGCGCCGAAGTGCTTGATCACCGGGTCGTCGGCGACCAGGCCGGTGTCCTGCTGGTAGGCCAGCGGCGCCAGGCGCGGGAACGGGGTCTGGTCGTCGCCGAAGGTGAGGATGTGGCCATCGGTGTTGTGCTGGAAGTGGTAGTGGATGCCTTCCTCTTCGCACAGGCGCTGGACGAAGTGCAGGTCAGTCTCGTCGTACTGCACGCAATACTCGCGCTCGGGGTAGATCGAGCCGAGTTGGAATTGGTAGGCGTCGGCCTGGATGCCGTGCTCTTCGAGCACCTGGCTGATGATCTTCTCCACCGTCAGGTGCTGGAAAATGCGCTGGTTGGTGCGGTGCACCAGGTAGGCGAGTTGTGGCACCAGGGTCAGGCGGTAGCGGGTGATGCGCTTGCCGGATTCGCCCTGGGCGATGCGGTGGATGATGCCGTGAATGCCGGCGCCGTTCTGGTCGAAGGCGAGGAAGGCGCGCTGATGCAGCAGGCTCTCCAGGTCGAGGTCAGGCCGCTCGCTGATCAGTTCCACCGCGAAGGCGTAAGGCTGACTGATCGCCTCGCGCCCGCTGAATTCGAGCACCTGCAGGTCGTGTTCGACGCCTTCGATGCTCAAGCTGAAATGGGTCTGGTTGGCCTGGGCGAACATTCGTTGTTCCTCTCGATCATTCCATGATGGGCGCGGGGCGCGCTCCAGGTTGTAACCGAATCGATCGCGCCGTGCTGGCAACGGTCGAGGTTTTCGGCAACTGGCCGGCGCAAGCTATGCGCGGTTTGCCGAAACGCAACGGCCAGGACGATGCCTGGCCGCTGCGGTGACGCGGAGGCGATCCCGGCTTACGCGGAGATCGGGGTACGCCAGTCGTCGGAGCCGGAAGTACCGGAGACTTCGTGGGTCCAGACGATTTTGCGATAGGTGAAGTAGACGTCTTCCAGGTGAGTGAAGTGCGCCATGTTCGGATCCTGGCAGTTCGGCATGCGCGACTGAACGTCGACGATCACGGCGTCTTCCAGTTCGATGGTGAAGTAGTGCTCCTGGGTACCGGTGGAGGAGGTGCGGTACCACTCCAGACGGCACTTGTTCAGACGCTCACCGGAGGTCAGGGCGTTGAAGATCAGCGGCGAGGACTTGTCGAAGACCTTGGTGATCATCAGCGGCTTGTGCACGCGCTGGCCGGTCGGTTGGCCGGACTGCGGGTCACGCGGGATGATGACCTGGTGGTTGTAGGCTTGAACCAGAATCTGGTCTTCATGACCTTCCTGGAAAATGTTGCCGACCGAGTCCTCGGTGAAGGTGCCAGCGGTGATCAGACCTTGTTTGGTGCCTTCGAGGGACAGATACGCGGGTGTTGGCATGAGTGCTCTCCTTGCCTGGGTCATGGATCGTGATCGATCCGGGAGCCTGGACTAAAGCGAGGGGCATGCCAGAAATATAAAATTGTTTATAAACAGTGACTTGGTGTGACCACGAAATGGTGAGTGGTCACGCTGAGTATCCGGTCACGTTATATTGCGCAACAAGTTGCGCAGTGTTGTGCAGGTTGTTGCGCAGTCTTCCGAAGGCCCCGGCTTTACTGGGCTGGAGCCTATCAGCAGGCCCTTTTCCCGTTGTTCCGTGCGCAAGAATCTGCCAGCTGCGTTCACTCCGCCCAGTGTCGGCCATGGCGTTCCAGCAGGTGCTGCAACTGCTCCGGGCCATCGCTGCCGGCCGGGTAGGGGCGTGGGCTCTGGTAGTGCTGGTGCCAGCCCTGGAGAATCGGGTCGACCCAGCGCCAGGCTGCTTCCACTTCGTCACGGCGCATGAACAGCGTCGAGTCGCCTTCGATCACGTCCAGCAACAGGCGTTCGTAGGCGTCCCAGCGGCGTTGCTGGTTGAAGGCGTTGGCCAGGTTCAGATCCAGTTCCACGGGCTTGAGGTGCATGCCCTTGCCGGGGTTTTTGGCCATCAGTTGCAGGCTGATGCGCTCTTCCGGCTGCAGGCGAATCAGCAACTGGTTGGCTTCCCCCTCGGCGAACAGGCGATGTGGCACGGGCTTGAACTGGATGAGGATTTCCGAGGTTTTGCGTGCCAGGCGCTTGCCGGTGCGCAGGTAGAAGGGCACGCCGGCCCAGCGCCAGTTGTCGATCTCCACCTGTACGGCGACGAAGGTTTCGGTGTCGCTGTCGTTATCGACGTTCTTCTCGAAGTAGTAGGCCGGCACGTCCTGTCCGCCGATCTTGCCGGCGGTGTACTGGCCGCGCACGGTCTTGTCCTGTACGTCCAGGCCAGAGATGGGTTTGAGCGCTTCGAGGATCTTCACCTTTTCGTTGCGCACTGCTTCGGCGTCGAAGCGCACCGGCGCTTCCATCGCCACCAGGCAGAGCAGCTGCAGCAGGTGGTTCTGGATCATGTCGCGCATGGCGCCGGCATGATCGTAGTAGCCGCCGCGGTTTTCCACACCGAGGGTTTCGCACACGCTGATCTGCACGTGGTCGATGTGACCGGCGCGCCATACAGGCTCGAACAGGGCATTGGCGAAGCGCAGGGCCATGAGGTTCTGCACGGTTTCCTTGCCCAGGTAGTGGTCGATACGGAATACCCGGGACTCGTCGAACACGGCGCCGATCGCGGCGTTGATCGCTTGCGCCGATTCCAGGGAATGGCCGATCGGCTTTTCCAGCACGATGCGCGACTGTGGTCCAGCCAGGCCGGCATTGGCCAGGTGCGAGGCAATATCCTGAAACAGACTGGGCGCGGTGGCGAGGTAGTACACACGCACCCGCTCGGCATTGCCGAGGTGGCGGGCGAGACGCGAGAAATCGGCACTCTGCGCTGCATCCATGCCGAAGTAGTCGAGGCGTTCGGCGAAGCTGCGCCAGGTCTCGGTGTCGAAATCGGCGCGTGCCACCTGGGCGCGGCAGCGACGTTCGGCCAGATCCTGGTAGGCCTCACGACTGTGGGCCGTGCGGGCGAGGGCGATGATGCGTGTTTCGCGATGCAGGCGTCCGTCGCGATGCAGGTGGTAGAGCGCCGGCAGCAGCTTGTGCAGGGCCAGATCGCCCGTGCCGCCAAAAACCAGCATGTCGCAGGGAATGCTCAATGGGGGGACTCCGACTCGGTTAAAACTGTGCGTCGGCATGCGCCGTGTAGTATAACTACAAGGTCACTACAACCGTCGTTTACCGATCATAACCGAGCCTCGCTCGATCAGGGGCCTGCGGTTGACCCTTTCTTCGAAGAGCCGAATGCCGTGAATCTGTTGCAACACATCGCCCAGTCGCGCCACCTGCTGCGCAAGTCCGAGCTCAAGGTGGCCGACCATGTCCTGCTCGATCCCGCATCGGTCATGCACAGCTCCATGGCCGAGCTGGCGCACAGTGTCGGCATCAGTGAGCCGACCATCGTGCGCTTCTGCCGTGCCATCGGTTGCAGCGGTTTCCAGGATCTCAAGCTGAAGCTGGCACAGAGCCTGGCGGCGGGCGCCAGCTTCGGGCAGTTCGCCATCCATGAGGATGATTCGGTCGCCGACTTCAGTCTGAAGATCTTCGACACCACCCTGCATACCCTGATGGAAGTGCGCGAGAAGCTCGATCCCGAGGCTCTGCAGCGGGCCATCGCTGCCTGCTCCAATGCGCAGCGCGTGGAGTTCTACGGCTTCGGTGCGTCCGGTGCGGTGGCGGCCGATGCCCAGCACAAGTTCTTCCGTCTGCTGCTCAATGCCGCGGCCTACTCCGACCCGCACATGCAGGCGATGAGTGCGGTCACCCTCAAGCCGGGTGATGTGGCCGTGTGCATTTCCCAGTCCGGTCGCTCCAAGGATCTGCTGATCAGCGCCAACCTGGTCCGCGAGTCCGGTGCCAGCCTGATCACCCTGTGCCCGAGCCAGACGCCGTTGGCCGAGCTGTCGACCGTCAACCTGGCCATCGACGTGCAGGAAGACACCGAAATCTACACCCCACTGACCTCGCGTATCGCCCACCTGGTGGTGATCGATGTGCTGGCCATGGGCGTGGCCATGGCGCGCGGGCCGAGCCTGGTCAACCACCTCAAGAGCGTCAAACGCAGCCTGCGCAGCCTGCGGCTGTCGCCCAAGTCGCTGCGTAGCAGCGAGGACTGACGCGCAGGCGAGCGTCACCGAGCCTTCATAGAGTCGCCGTCAAAGCGTCATCTACCCGGAGCAAGCTGAGGCCTCCAGTCCTCGTTCCGGGAGAACCGAGATGCCTCGTATCTTCGATGACGCGCAACTGAATACCCAGGCCGACGCCAAGACGCGTCGCAAGCTGCAGGATCAACGACGCATGGCCTATCGCCGGGCCATTGAGCACTATGCCGAGCAGTGTCGTCTGCAGCGCGAACTGGCCGACTTCCCCGACCTGGTGCCGGCCGGTTATCTGGTTGGCGAGGCACGCCTCCAACGCAGCGCGGCCTGAGTGCCATGGGCGCTGCAGCCAGGGTAATTGCCTGATTCTGCGGACTTGTTGCCCGGTTCTGCCGATCTGCCCGCTTGGCCAAGACAGCCAGGCGGCGGCCCTCTAGAGTGATGGTCTGGCCCCGTCCGTGCGGGGCGAACTTCGGCCTGGGTGCCGGAAGCAACCCATACCATCAGCATAAGGTGGGCAGACCATGATTACCCTGAACCTCAATGGCACCGACCATCAATTGGACGTGGCCGATGACATGCCGCTGCTCTGGGCCTTGCGCGATGTCGCCAATCTCACCGGCACCAAGTACGGCTGCGGCATGGCGCTGTGCGGCGCCTGCACGGTGAATGTCGAAGGCCAGCCGACCCGCTCTTGCGTGACGCCGGTTTCGGCCGTTGTCGGCAAGCGCGTGACCACCATCGAGTCCGTCGGCGACGATGCCGTAGGCAAGGTCGTTCAAGAAACCTGGCGTCAGCTCGATGTGGTGCAGTGCGGCTACTGCCAGTCCGGCCAGATCATGGCCGCCACGGCGCTGCTGAGCAGCAACAAGGCGCCGAGCGACGCCGATATCGATGCGGCCATGAGCGGCAATATCTGCCGCTGCGCCACCTATGTGCGGATTCGTGCCGCTATCCATCAAGCAGCCGAACAACTGGCCTGAGGAGGCGCATCATCATGGGCAAGATCGAAACCCCCGATAGCGCCGCTCGCGGCATCCTCAACGTCAGTCGCCGTGGCCTGCTCAAGGGCGCGGGTGGCTTGGCGCTGGGCATTTTCTTCGCACCGCTGATGCGTGGCAGCGAGGCTTTGGCAGCCGGCGCACCATTGGAGCCGAACGCCTTTGTGCGCATCGACCTCGATGGCACGGTGACCGTACTGGCCAAGCATCTGGAAATGGGCCAGGGCAGTTACACCGGCCTGGCCACCTTGCTGGCCGAAGAGCTGGATGCCGACTGGGACAAGGTGCGCGTCGAAGGCGCGCCGGCTGACGTGAAGCGCTACAACAACCTCGCCTTCGGCCCGATGCAGGGCACCGGCGGCAGCACGGCCATGGCCAACTCCTGGGAGCAGATGCGCAACGCCGGAGCCACGGCCAAGGCCATGCTGGTGGCTGCGGCGGCGCAGCGTTGGGCCGTGCCGGCCAGCGAGATCAGTGTCAGCCAGGGCGTGGTCAGCCACGCCGGCTCCGGGCGCAACGCCAGCTTCGGCGAGCTGGTCGAGGCGGCGGCCGCGCTACCGGTGCCCGAGCAGGTGCAGCTCAAGGAACCCAAGAACTTCAAGCTGATCGGCAAGCGCGAATTGCGCCGCAAGGACAGCCACGACAAGACCGATGGCAGCGCCGTCTTCACCCAGGACTTCAAACTGCCGGGCATGCTGGTGGCGATGGTCGCCTACCCGCCGCGTTTCGGTGGCGTGCCGCGCTCGGTCGACAGCAGCAAGGCCAAGGCCGTGCGTGATGTGGTCGAGGTGGTGGAGTTCCGCGATCTGCCGCATGGCCGTGCCGGCGTCGCCGTACTGGCGAAGAACACCTGGGCTGCGCGCCAGGGCCGCGACGCGCTGGTGATCGACTGGGACGAAAGCCAGGCCTTCACCCTCGGTAGCGAGGAAATCTTCGCCCAATACCGGGAGAGCGCCGCCAAGCCAGGCTTGCCAGCGGCCCGCCAGGGCGACGTCGATGCGGCGCTGGCCCAGGCCGCCAAGGTGGTCGAAGCCGAATACCAGTTCCCCTATCTGGCGCATGCGGCCATGGAGCCGATGAGCTGCCTGGTCAAGCTTTCCGATGATCGCTGCGAAATCTGGAACGGCGAGCAGTTCCAGACCGTGGATCAGGCACTGATCGGCGCCTACCTGGGCCTGCCGCCGGAGAAGGTGTCGCTGACCCAGCTCTACGCCGGGGGCAGCTTCGGTCGGCGTGCCTGCTCGGTGTCGGATTACCTGCTGGAAGCCGTGGCCATCACCAAGGCCGCGCGCGGCAAGGGCGTTAACGCGCCGGTGAAGATGGTCTGGGCGCGCGAGGACGATACCCGTGGCGGTTACTTCCGGCCGTTGTACCTGCATCGTGCGCGCATTGGCCTCGATCAGGCCGGCAATCTGCAGGCCTGGCACAGTCGTGTCGTCGGCCAGTCGATCATCGCCGGCACCTCGCTGGAGCCGTTCATGGTCAAGGAAGGCATCGATCACACCTCGGTGGAGGGGCTTTCCAACCTGTCCTACAGCGTGCCCAACCTGCAGGTCGAGCTGAGCACGCCGACCAACATCAAGGTGCCCGTGTTGTGGTGGCGCTCTGTCGGTCATACCCACACCGGCTATGTGGCCGAAACCATGATCGACGAGGCGGCTGTTGCGGCGGGCCAGGATCCTTACGCCTTCCGCGATGCGCTGCTGGAGAAGCATCCGCGTCACCGTGGGGTGCTCAAGCTGGCGGCCGAACAGGCGGGTTGGGACAAGCCGCTGGCAGCGGGGGCGGACGGCGAGAAGCGTGGGCGTGGCATCGCCGTGCACGAGTCGTTCGGCTCCTTCGTGGCGCAGGTTGCCGAGGTGACGGTGAAGGCCGATGGCAGCTATCGCCTGGATCGTGTGGTGTGCGCGGTGGATTGCGGCATTGCGATCAACCCGGACGTGATCAAGGCGCAGATGGAGGGCGGCATCGGCTTCGCCCTGGCAGCGGCGCGGCACAGTGCGATCACCCTGAAGGAAGGGCGGGTGGAGCAGTCCAACTTCCATGACTTCCAGGTGCTGCGCATGAACGAGATGCCCAAGGTCGACGTGCATATCGTGCCCTCGGCCGAGAAGCCGACCGGCGTGGGCGAGCCAGGCGTGCCGCCGCTGGCGCCGGCGCTGGCCAATGCGCTGTTCGCGGCCACCGGCGTGCGTCTGCGCAAGCTGCCGTTCCCGGCTCAGATCAAGGCCTGAGGCTGGCTGTAGCAAAAAAGCGCCCAGGCAATTGCCCGGGCGTTTTGGTTTGTGGGGGGCTGTGGGAGGCGCTTTAGCGGTGAGATTGCCGTACAGGTGTCGCGGCTAAAGCCCCTCCCACAGGAGCGCAGCCATTTTCCAAGGGGCGCTTTTATGTAGGAGCCGCTTCAGCGGCGAGCTTTGGCGATTGATCGCGGCTGAAGCCGCTCCTACGGAGTCGTGTCAGCAGGGTGGGCTTTAGCCCACCAGACCAGCCGTGGTGGGCTGAAGCGGAGCGCCGCCCGGCCCAACCTACGTGCCTGTGGCCTCGATGCAGCCCGGGGATCAGGACGCACTTAGCCTGGTCGCCGGCTCGATATCGCTGCAGTCCAACGGTGTTGGCGCATGGATCGACGCCCGGCGGTGCTTGAGCATGCCGCCGTCGCGTCGATTCAGAGCGGCTGTCATTTCGGCGAGTATGGCGGTGGCCACGCTTTCCGGGGTGTCGCCGCCGATGTCCAGGCCGATGGGGTAGTGCAGGCGATCCAGCGCCGGCATGGGCGTGGCCTGTGCGCCAATCTCGCCCAGCAGGCGCTCGGTGCGTTCACGTGGGCCGAGTTGGCCGACATACAGCGGCGCGCCCTGCAGCACACCGCCGAGCCAATGGCGATCCTGGCTGTAACTGTGGGTCATCACCGCCACCAGGGCGCCGTCGGTCAACGGCAGCAGGGCATACGGCTGGCGCGTATCCACAGCCAGCACCGCATCGGCTTCGGCGAAGCGTTCGGCACGGGCGAAGTGGCTGCGACCATCGACGACCGTGACATGCCAGTCGAGCAACTTGGCCATATGCACCAATGGCTGCGCGTCGTGGCCGGCGCCGAAGATCACCAGGCGCCGTTGTGGCGGCAGGTATTCGCAGAACACCTCCACCTCGCCACGGCCGTCATGGTAGGTGCGCAGCGTCGAATGGCCCTGCGCCAGGGTGGTGACGAGATCCTCGCGCACCCGCTGCTCCAGTGCGGTGTCCGGCAGTCGAGCAGCGTCCTGGCGTTGCGGATGCAGCATCAGGCGATCACCGACCTTGACCCGGGCATTGCGGTAGCTGGCGATGACCGTGGCCATGGCGCCGGCTTGGCCGCTTTCGCGCACCAGGCGCAGCAGGTCGAGTGCGGCCAGGGGTTGCTGCGCGCTGTGGCGTTCGAGCAGGACGTAGACGGTACCGTTGCAGCCGAGGCCGAAGGTCAGGGCTGCGTCCTGATCGTCATCGTCGTCCTGGGTGGCGGTGCTGTAGCGACGGATTACCGCCTCGCCGCCATCGGTCAACCACCAGGCCTTCTGCGCCACTTCCGATTCCAGGCAGCCGCCGCTGATGGTGCCGACCGTGCCGCCGTACAGCGGGATCAGCATGCGCGCACCGGGGCGGCGATAGGCCGAGCCGGCGACCTTGACCACCGTGGCGAGCACGGCTTCGCCGCGATCGCGGTCGACGCTGGCGATGGCACTGAGCAGGGCGCTGGTTCCCGACAGCATGGGTGTTCTCCGACAGGTGGATGGCGCGCCGCTGCGAGACGGCGCCCAGACTGCTTATCCTGCCTGTCCCGGTGGATAAGGGTTAGGCCGATTCTCCGAGATTCTTGCCCGATCCTGCGCCGATATGCTGGAAGCGCTCGCCCAGTCTGACGATGGTGGCGCGTTCGCTGCGGATGAAGTCGACGAAGGCCTGTGCTACGGGCGACAGGCGCCGGCCGCGAATATTGACCACGCACCAACTGCGTTGCAGCGGCAGTTCGGCGACCGGCAGTTCGCGCAGCAGGCCCTGCTGCAATTCCAGGCGCACGGCATGGCGCGGCAGCAAGGCCAGACCGAGGCCGGCCAGCACGGCTTCACGCTGGGATTCCATCGAACCGATTTCCATGATCTGCGGGAAATGCGCACGTTTCTGGTGGCAATACTCCTCGCAGGCGCGGCGGGTGCCCGAGCCACTTTCGCGCACCAGCAGCGGGTAGGTGGTCAGATCCTGCAGCTGTAAGGCGGTGTGCTCACACAGCGGATGATCGGGCGGCGCCACGGCGATGATGGGGTTCTCGAGAAAGGGCATGAAATCCAGTGCCATGTCCTGCGGCACCTGGCTCATGATCATCAGGTCGTCGCGACTCAGGGTCAGGCGGCGTACCACCAGTGCGTGATTGACCACCGTCAGGTTGAGGCTGACTTCCGGGAAAAGACGGCGAAATTCGGCGAACAGGTGCGGTACGAAGTATTTGGCGCTGGACTCCACGCACAGGTTGAGCTGGCCTTGCAGCGAGCCCTGCAGGTCGGACAGTTGCATATCCAGGCTTTCCAGGCGGCCGAATATATCGCTGCTGGCGCGGCGCAGCGCCTCGGCGGCTTCGGTCAGGTAGAGCTTCTTGCCGACGTATTCGAACAGCGGCTGGCCGACCAGCTCTTCGAGTTGGCGAATCTGCAGACTCACGGCCGGCTGGGTCAGCGCCATCTCGTCGGCGGCGCGGCTGTAGGAGCCGTGTTCGCATACGGCGCGGAACACCTGAAGTTGGCGCAGGGTCATGCGTAGCAGGGTTTTACGCACGTTTTCATCCTCTTTCGGTCAGTGCATAAGTAATTACTTATGCACGATCAAATAATTATTCATTTTTGTTAATTCGTATAGCCGGATAGGGTTTCACCACGTTTTGCAACCAACTGTTGCAGCGGCCCTTGCAGCTCTGCGCTGAGGATTGGATCGTGATAAGAAAAATACTGATCGCCAACCGTGGTGAGATTGCCGTCCGCATCGTGCGGGCCTGCGCCGAAATGGGCATCCGCTCGGTGGCCATCTATTCCGACGCCGACCGCCATGCCCTGCACGTCAAGCGTGCCGACGAAGCGCACAGCATCGGTGATGACCCGCTGGCCGGCTATCTGAACCCGCGCAAGCTGGTCAATCTGGCCGTGGAAACCGGCTGCGATGCATTGCATCCGGGCTATGGCTTTCTCTCCGAAAACGCCGAACTGGCGGAAATCTGCGCCGAGCGCGGGATCAAGTTCATCGGCCCGAGCGCCGAAGTGATCCGTCGCATGGGCGACAAGACCGAAGCCCGCCGCAGCATGATGGCCGCCGGCGTGCCTTGCACCCCCGGCACCGAAGGCAACGTCGCCGATCTGGCCGAGGCCCTGGGAGAAGCCGAGCGCATCGGTTATCCGGTGATGCTCAAGGCCACCTCTGGTGGCGGCGGTCGCGGCATTCGTCGTTGCAACAGCCGCGAGGAGCTGGAACAGGCCTACCCGCGCGTCATCTCCGAGGCGACCAAGGCTTTCGGCAGCGCTGAAGTCTTCCTGGAAAAATGCATCGTCAATCCGAAGCACATCGAGGCACAGATCCTCGCCGACAGCTTCGGCAACACCGTGCACCTGTACGAGCGTGACTGCTCGATCCAGCGCCGCAACCAGAAACTGATCGAGATCGCCCCCAGCCCGCAGCTCACCCCTGAGCAGCGCGCCTACATCGGCGACCTGGCCGTGCGCGCCGCGCAGGCCGTGGGCTACGAGAACGCCGGCACCGTGGAGTTCCTGCTCGCCGAGGGCGAGGTGTACTTCATGGAGATGAACACCCGGGTGCAGGTAGAGCACACCATCACCGAGGAAATCACCGGCATCGACGTCGTTCGCGAGCAGATCCGCATCGCCTCGGGTTTGCCGCTGTCGGTCAAGCAGGAAGACATCATCCATCGCGGTTATGCCCTGCAGTTCCGCATCAACGCCGAGGATCCGAAGAACAACTTCCTACCCTCGTTCGGCAAGATCACCCGCTACTACGCGCCCGGCGGCCCCGGCGTGCGCACCGATACGGCGATCTACACCGGCTATACCATTCCGCCCTACTACGACTCGATGTGCCTGAAGCTGATCGTCTGGGCACTGACCTGGGAAGAAGCGCTGGATCGCGGCCTGCGCGCCCTGGATGACATGCGTGTGCAGGGCGTGAAGACCACCGCCCCGTACTACCAGGAAATCCTGCGCAACGGCGAATTCCGTAGCGGCCAGTTCAACACCAGCTTCGTCGAAAGCCATCCGGAACTGACCCAGTACTCGATCAAGCGCAACCCGTCGCACCTGGCCATCGCCATCGCTACCGCCATTGCCGCCCACGCCGGCCTGTAGGGGACACCATGAACAAGAAGATCACGATCACCGATACCATCCTGCGCGACGCGCACCAGTCCCTGCTGGCCACCCGCATGCGCACCGAGGACATGCTGCCGATCTGCGAGAAGCTCGATCGCGTCGGCTACTGGTCGCTGGAAGTCTGGGGCGGCGCTACCTTCGACGCCTGCGTGCGCTTCCTCAAGGAAGACCCGTGGGAGCGCCTGCGCCAGCTCAAGGCTGCGCTGCCCAACACCCGCCTGCAGATGCTCCTGCGCGGGCAGAACCTGCTGGGCTACCGTCACTACAGCGACGATGTGGTACGTGCCTTCGTCGCCAAGGCGGCGGTCAACGGCATCGACGTGTTCCGCATCTTCGATGCGATGAACGACGTGCGTAACCTTCGCGTGGCCATCGAAGCGGTCAAGGCCGCCGGCAAGCATGCCCAGGGCACCATCGCTTACACCACCAGCCCGGTGCACACCATCGAGGCCTTCGTCGAACAGGCCAAGCAGATGGCCGCCATGGGCGTCGACTCCATCGCCATCAAGGACATGGCTGGCCTGCTCACGCCTTACGCCACCGGCGATCTGGTCAAGGCGCTGAAGGATGCCCTGCCGCTGGACGTGGTGGTGCACTCGCACGACACCGCCGGGGTGGCCAGCATGTGCCAGCTCAAGGCTGTGGAAAACGGCGCCGACCGTATCGACACCGCCATCTCCAGCATGGCCTGGGGCACCAGCCACCCGGGTACCGAATCGATGGTCGCCGCGCTGCGCGGCACGCCGTTCGACACCGGCCTGGATCTGGAGCTGCTGCAGGAGATCGGCCTGTACTTCCATGCGGTACGCAAGAAGTACCACCAGTTCGAAAGCGAATTCACCGGCGTCGACACCCGCGTACAGGTCAACCAGGTTCCGGGCGGGATGATTTCCAACCTGGCCAACCAGTTGAAGGAGCAGGGCGCGCTTAATCGTATGAGCGAAGTGCTGGAAGAGATTCCGCGCGTGCGTGCCGACCTCGGCTTCCCGCCGCTGGTCACGCCGACCTCGCAGATCGTCGGCACCCAGGCGTTCTTCAACGTGCTGGCCGGCGAGCGCTACAAGACCATCACCAACGAGGTGAAGCTGTATCTGCAAGGCCGCTACGGCAAGGCGCCGGGCAAGGTCGACGAGGAGCTGCGCAAGCACGCCATCGGCAACGAAGAAGTCATCGACGTGCGCCCGGCCGACCTGCTCAAGCCGGAAATGGCCAAGCTGCGCGAGGAAATCGGCGCCCTGGCCAAGTCCGAAGAGGACGTGCTGACCTTCGCCATGTTTCCGGACATCGGCCGCAAATTCCTCGAGGAGCGCGCCGCCGGCACGCTGACCCCGGAGGTGCTGCTGCCGATCCCGCAGGGTGGCGCGGCAGCCCCGGTGGGTGGCGAAGGCGTGCCGACCGAGTTCGTGGTCGATGTGCACGGCGAGAGCTACCGCGTCGACATCACCGGTGTCGGCGTCAAGGGCGACGGCAAGCGCCACTTCTACCTGTCCATCGATGGCATGCCGGAAGAAGTGGTGTTCGAGGCGCTCAACGAATACGTCGCTGGCGGTGCCAGTGGTAAACGCAAGCAGGCCAGCGCGCCGGGCGATGTCTCCACCACCATGCCAGGCAACATCGTTGATGTGCTGGTCAAGGAAGGGGACGTGGTCAAGGCCGGTCAGGCCGTGCTGATAACCGAAGCGATGAAGATGGAAACCGAAGTGCAGGCGCCGATCGCCGGTACCGTCAAGGCCGTGCATGTGGCCAAGGGCGACCGTGTGAACCCAGGCGAAGTGCTGGTGGAAATCGAAGGTTAACCTCAGGAGCCCGGCCTGTTGGATGGGCAAGTTTGACGGGGCGTAATCCGGGCTCCTTTTTTATTCAGGGGCGTCTCGTACGAGGCGCTCCAGGGTTGAGACCCAGGAGCCACAAGGCTCCTTTTTTTACCCGCTTTCTACGGCCATGCCCCAGGTGCGCGAGCACAGCGCGGGCGATCAGCACCGCCTGGCGCGGGGCATGGTCTTTTCCTTCTGGTCGGCCGGAGCCTTGCGCTCCGGCCGACGCATTTCAGCTCTGCGCGAAGCGCGCGCGTGGCGTGGCCATCGGCGTCTTGTCGCCATCGAGCGGCAGGAAGCTGCCCAGCTCGGCGTCATAGGCCTTGATCTGGCTGGTTTCGATGTCATACACCCAGCCATGGATGAACAGTTGGCCGCGCGCCAGCTTGGCCGCCACCGACGGGTGGGTGCACAGGTGGTTGAGCTGAGCGACCACGTTCTCTTCGGTCAGCACGGCCAGGGCTTCCTGGTCGCTGCTGCAGTTGCAGTTCTCCGCCACCACGGTGCGTGCTACCTCGGCATGCCGCAGCCAGGCCTTGACCGTGGGCATGGTTTCCAGCGACGCCGGGTTGAGCACTGCCTTCATCGCGCCGCAGTCGGAGTGGCCGCAGACCACGATGTGCTGCACGCCCAGGGCCATCACCGCGTATTCGATGGCGGTGGAAACGCCGCCCATCATTTGCCCGTAGGCCGGCACCACGTTACCGACGTTGCGGTTGACGAACAGGTCGCCCGGCGAACTCTGCGTGATCAGCTCGGGCACCACGCGCGAGTCGGCGCAGGTGATGAACATGGCGCGGGGGTTTTGCGCGGTCGCCAGCTTCTTGAACAGCTCTTCCTGCTGCGGGAACACCTCGTTGCGAAAGCGTTTGAAGCCTTCGACGATGTTGTGCAGGGCCTGCTCGGCGGTTTCCTCGCCCTCGTGGGTCTGAAGCGGAATGACTTTGTGCTTGTAAGGCATGCGCTAAACCTCGTTGTTATCGAAAAATACGCTGCTAGAACGACAGCCGCAGCGGGGTGCGAGTCACACGCAAGTGTCGCCTTCCATACGCTGAGCGACAACCGGCGGACTCGTTTCGATGCCGCAAGGCAGACCCAGATAACCCGGCGTAGGGTCAGAGCAGGCTCAATTGCGCACCGGGCGGGCAGAACTGTGAACAATCCAGCACCACGCGCTCGCGTTTATCCAGGCCGAGCTTTCGTCGGGCCAGGCGAAAGCGCTGTTGCAGCAGATCGGCGAACTGGCCTTCGCCGCGCATGCGACTGCCGAAGCGGCTGTCGTAATTCTTGCCGCCACGGCTTTGGCGAATCAGGCTCATGACGTGCTCGGCGCGCTCGGGAAAATGCACCTGCAGCCATTCCTCGAACAGCCCGGCGATTTCCAGCGGCAGACGCAGCAGCACGTAGCCGGCCGAGTGAGCGCCGGCATCGGCAGCGGCTTCGAGCAGGGCCTCCAGTTCCATGTCGTTGATCATGGGGATCATCGGCGCGCACATCACGCTCACCGGCACGCCGGCTTCGTGCAGCGTGCGCATGGCACGCAGGCGTGCCGCTGGGGCAGCGGTGCGTGGCTCCATGATGCGTTTGAGATCGTCGTCCAGGGTCGTCAGGCTGAAGGCCACGCTGACCAGATTGTGATGGGCTAGCTCGCTGAGCAGGTCGAGGTCGCGCAGGATCAGCGAGCCCTTGGTGATGATGCTCAGCGGGTGCTTGTAGCGCAGCAGGATTTCCAGGGCCTGGCGGGTCAGGCGCTGTTCGCGCTCGATCGGCTGGTAGGCGTCGGTGTTGATGCCCAGGGCGATGGGCTGCGGCACGTAGCCGGGTTTCTGCAGTTGTTCTTCCAGGCGTTCGGCCAGGTTGGTCTTGGCGATCAGGCGGGTCTCGAAGTCGATGCCGGGCGACATGTCCCAATAGGCATGGGTCGGTCTGGCGAAGCAGTAGATGCAGCCGTGCTCGCAGCCACGGTAGGGGTTTACCGAGCGGTCGAAACCGACGTCCGGCGAGCTGTTGCGAGTGATCGCCGTCTTGGCCTGCTCCTTGCGCACCTCGGTGGCGCGGCTCGGCGGGGTTTCGTCCTGATACCAGCCGTCATCTTCCTGCTGCGAGCGGGTGGGCGCATAGCGGTTGTGCGGATTGCTGGCGGTGCCGCGACCGCGCGGTGGAATGGGTGCAGGCATGGGGTTGATCCAATAATTACTGTATATATAGACAGTATATCGGTTGCCGAGTCTGCGCCAGTGCTGGGCGTCGCTCAGTCTTCTTCTTCGACGGGAGGCGGCGGTGGTGTGAAGGGCTCGACCACGTACAGGCGGCCATGAAGGCGGCAATCCTCTAGCGTGCCGTTGGCGTCGCGTAGGGTCACGAGGAAGGTGCTGCCTTGCGAGTCATCGGCATCAATCACCCCGGTTTGCAGGTTGACCGCCTTGTTGAGGTACCACTCGAAATAGTCGTCTGCCCAGTCGCTGCCGCCATGCCAGCGCACGATCAGCCCGCCCTCGCGCCAGTGCACGGAGGCAAAGGAATGACCATCCGGCCAGCGGTAGCCGACCATGCAGAAGTGGTTGCGGGTGGTGTAGGCCTTTTGCGACTGCAGCAGAACGCGCAGTTCAGGTTCCGGGTTCTGGTAGGGCGGGGTCGTGGCGGTATCGAAGCGGGCGGTCATCCCGGCGTAGATCGAGGGGCCGAAATCAGTGGCGCTGGCGACCGGCGCGGCACCGAGCAGGGCCGCGCCGATCAGGTGTGCGAGAGGGCGCATAAACATCCTTGTGAGCGTGATTGACGCTCTGCACGCTAGCGCATCCCCGTTGGCTTCAGGAAGCAGTCTTGGCGTCGATCACTTCACATTCCGGACGACGTGCATAACGCTGCGCCAGCACCGCACAGACCATCAGCTGGATCTGATGGAACAGCATCAGCGGCAGGATCAGCACACCGATGCTGCTGCCGGCGAACAGCACCTGGGCCATGGGCACGCCGGTGGCCAGGCTCTTCTTCGAGCCGCAGAAGAGAATGGTGATGCGGTCTTCCAGGTTGAACCCCAGCCATTTGCCGAGCAGGTGGGTGAGTACCAGCGCCAGGGCCAGCAGCACGCAGCAGGCGAGTATCACAGCCAGCAGGGTGATCAGCGGCACCTGCTGCCACAGGCCGCCGATTACCGCCGCGCTGAAGGCGGTGTAGACCACCAGCAGGATCGAGCTCTGGTCGACGTACTTCAGCCAGGTCTTGTTCTTGTTCACCCAGCCGCCGATCCAGCGCTGGGCGATCTGCCCGAGCACGAAGGGCAGCAGCAGTTGCAGGCTGATCTTGCCGATGGCATCGAGGGTTGAGCCGTTGTCGCCATGCACGCCCATCAGGAAGGCCACCAGCAGCGGCGTGACGAAGATACCGAGCAGGCTGGACGCCGCCGCGCTGCAGATCGCCGCCGGGATATTGCCGCGTGCCAGCGAGGTGAAGGCGATGGCCGATTGCACCGTGGCCGGCAGGGCGCACAGGTAGAGCATGCCCATGAACAGCTCGGTGCCCAGCAGCGGCTCCAGCAGCGGGCGCAGCAGCAGGCCGAGCAGCGGGAAGACGATAAAGGTGCAGGAGAACACCAACAGGTGCAGACGCCAGTGGCCGGCACCGGCGACGATCGCCTGGCGCGACAGCTTGGCGCCGTGCAGGAAGAACAGCAGGGCGATCGCCAGGTCGGTGATCCATTCGAAGACTGTGGCGATCTGGCCGCTGGCCGGTAGCAGCGTGGCGGTCAGCACCACGGCGAGCAGGGTGAGGGTGAAGTTGTCGGGCAGCAGGCGGGAGCGGGCCATGAGCGATATCCGGTTATTGTCAGACGGGCCCGGCCACTCTAGCCTGAGCGGCATCGACCGACTAACGCCATCAGGCCAGAGAATGTCGCTTAACGGACAAAGCCCGCTCCCCGAACGCGCGGTACCGCGCCTGCCGCACCTGCCCAGGCCGCTCTATGCGCGCAACGAGTCCCTGGCCCTGGCGGTCAGCACGCCGCGCCACAGCCACCCCTGGGTGCAGCTTTCCTATGCGCTGGAAGGCGTGCTGCACGTGCACAGCGCCGCCGGTCGTTTCGTCGCGCCGCCGCAGCGGGCCATCTGGATTCCCGCCGACCTTGAGCACGAAGTGATCAGCTCGCCGGGCACCGAGATGCGTAGCCTGTACATCGACTGCGCCGTCAGTGCCTGGGCGCCATCGCGTTGCCGGGTGCTGGCCATCGACAGCCTGACCCGTGAGCTGATCCGCCGCTTTTGCGAGCTACCGGTGGAATACGACGAGCAGGGCGCCGAGGGGCGTCTGGCGCAGGTGCTGCTGGATCAGTTGCGTGCTGCCCAGGAAGTGGGGCTGTCCCTGCCGCTGCCGCAGGATGCACGCCTGCTGCGCCTGTGCCGGGCCTTGCAGGGGCAGCCGGACGACAATCGCAGCCTCACACAGTGGAGCCAGGTGCTCGGCGCTTCGGAAAAGACCCTGAGCCGCCTGTTCCTGCGCGAAACCGGCCTGACCTTCCGCGCCTGGCGCCAGCGCCTGCGCCTGCTGCACGCGCTGGAACCGCTGCAGCGCGGCGAGCGAGTCACCGACGTGGCGCTGGCCTGCGGCTACGACTCCACCTCGGCTTTTATCGCCGCCTTTCGCCAACAGTTTGGTGAGACGCCGGGGGAGTTCTTTCGTGGTTGATGTGGCTAGCGATCAGTAGGGTGGGGTTAGCCGCCTACCAGAGCGCGGGTAAAGGCTGCCGGAGTGATTGCGGCGTAACCCACCATCGGTGCAGGCAGGAAACTCCGCTTGGTGGGTTACGCGGCGCGTGGATTTCTTCACCGTTGCAAGATCAGCGCTTGGCGCCGCTAACCCACCCTACGGTTTCCGAAACCTAACGCAGCTCTACCGGCAGCGCCCGGCCGCCGTCCTGCTGCCAGGTGCCACGCAGTGAGCCGTCTGCCTGCAGATACAGATCGAAAGTAGCCGGCGTGTCGCCGCCTTCCTGTAGGCGCAGGCGGCCGTCGCGCAAGTCGTTACGGCTGAGCTCGATACGCGTGGCGTACTTGTCATAGAAGTAGCTACTGGACTGTGGGCGGCTGTTCCGGTCGGTGCCAACGACGAGGGTGATGGGATAGCGACCGCCGATCTTGCCCCAGTACACGCCGCCGGCCTTTAGGTCGCCCGGATGGCGACAGTCGCTGCGTTGCTCCAGCAGCAGGCAGCGTCCGTAGGGGGTGAGGCCTGCTTCAAGCTCGGCGTAGGGCACGCTGTTGGCGAATTCGCCGAGGTCATCCAGAGCTTGTGCTACGTGTGGGGCGCAATTTTCGCCGGTCAGCGTCAGCTTTTGTTTGTCGAGTTGCAGGCGGTTGTAGCGCAGGTCGGCTTTGCTGCGATTGGGCAAACACCGACGATACATGTCCCGCTGCTCTTCGCTACGTTCGTCGTGGTCGTCAGGGGAGAGCGACACCAGCTCGTCGGTATATCCACCGGGTACCGGTGTGCCTGCTAGATAGTCTTCGATGCGCTTGCGTCGCTCCTGCCCGAGGCGTTTGCCCAGCCGTTGCAGTCCCGCCGACGTGAGAAGTTGGCTTAGGCCAATGGGCTGGCCGCTGGCCAGGTCGAACAGGTAAGTGACATGGTGCATGCTGGTATAGGCGTTGGTGTACTCGCGGCTGATGGTCAGGGACAGAAAGCCAGGTTGCTCCGTATCGATCCGGTAATCCAGGCTGTTCGTGCCCGTGATTCCACCGTCCTCTGGCCAGATACGCTCGAAAGGCGAACGCTCGAAGCGCCCCGGCAAGCCTTCCAGTTCCATGGCGTGCAAGTAGGTGTTGATGCGCCGCACCGCCAGGCTGTCGCCTTGCAGCGCGGGGAAACGATAGTTCGCCCAGCCGCTGTGTTTGGCTTCCAGGATTTCGACGCGTAGCTCAGCGGCTACCGGCAATGCGGCGCTGAGCAGGAAGAGGAAAAGGAAACGCATAAGGCCCTCCATGGCCGGAAGTCGAATTATTCGCTCGGCTTCTTCAGCTTCGGATTGGGAAAGAACTGCACCGCCTGCACATTCGGATTGGCCACCTTGGGTTTCAGCCCACTGACGTTGACCCGAGTCGGCAATTCCTTGGGCACCGAATTGCCATTGGCATCAAGGGTGTCGGCGTAGCCACATTTGACGCATTCGCGGTGTGGCACGCCGTCGACGTTCCACATCTTGATGCTGTCGGTTTCGCTGCACGCCGGGCACACGGCACCGGCGATAAAGCGCTTGGGAGTGATGTCGCTCATGCGGCCTCCTGGCTCAGGCCGAGGTGGCGCAGCAGGGCGTCGATGCTCGGTTCGCGGCCACGGAAGTCGACGAACAGCACCATCGGTGCCTGCGAGCCGCCACGGGCCAGCACGGCTTCGCGGAAGGCGCGGCCGGTTTCCGGGTTGAGCACGCCTTCTTCCTCGAACTTGGAGAAGGCATCGGCGCTGAGCACTTCGGCCCACTTGTAGCTGTAGTAACCCGCCGCATAGCCGCCGGCGAAGATATGCGCGAAGCCGTTGGCGAAGCGGTTGTAGGCCGGCGGACGCAGCACCGACACCTCGCTGCGGATCGCCTCGATCACATCCAGCACGCTGCGGCCGTCGCCGTGGGTGGCGTGCAGTTCGAAGTCGAACAGCGAGAACTCCAGCTGGCGCACCATCATCAGGCCGGACTGGAAGTTCTTCGCCGCCAGCATCTTGTCCAGCATGGCCTGTGGCAGCGCCTCGCCGGTTTCATAGTGGCCGGAGATCAGTGCCAGGCCTTCCGGCTCCCAGCACCAGTTCTCCATGAACTGGCTGGGCAGCTCGACCGCGTCCCAGGCGACACCGTTGATGCCCGATGCGCCGGCATGCTCGACGCGGGTCAGCAGGTGGTGCAGGCCATGGCCGAATTCGTGGAACAGGGTGGTGACCTCATCGTGGGTCAGCAGCGCCGGTTTGCCGCCGACTGGCGGGGTGAAGTTGCACACCAGGTTGGCTACCGGGGCGATCAGCTTGCCATTGGCGTCGCGGCGCTTGTCGCGCGCGCCGTCCATCCACGCGCCGCCGCGCTTGTTGGCGCGGGCGTAGAGGTCGAAGAAGAAGCGGCCGACGTGCTGGCCGTTCTCCTGAATCTCGAACAGGCGCACGTCCGGGTGCCAGGTGTCGAAGTCTTTCAGCTCGCGGATCTCGATGCCGTAGAGCTTCTGCACGATGGCGAACAGGCCGGTGAGCACCTTGTCCACCGGGAACCAGGCGCGCACTTCTTCCTGGGAGATGCTGTAGCGCTGCTGGCGCAGGCGCTCGCTGTAGTAGCCGACGTCCCAGCTTTGCAGGTCATCCAGGCCTTGCTCGGCGGCGAAGGCTTTCAGCTCGGCCAGATCCTGCTCGGCGAAGGGCTTGCTGCGCACCGCCAGGTCACGCAGGAAGCTCAGCACCTGGTCGGTGGATTCGGCCATCTTGCTGGCCAGGCTCAGTTCGCTGTAGTTGGCGAAGCCGAGCAGGCGCGCCAGTTCCTGGCGCAGGTCGAGAATCTCGCTCATCAGCGGGCCGTTGTCGTTCTGCCCGGCATTCGGCCCCTGGTCGGAGGCGCGGGTGCAGTAGGCGGCGTACACCTCTTCGCGCAGGGCGCGGTCGTCGGCGTAGGTCATCACCGCGTAGTAGCTGGGGAATTCCAGGGTGATCAGCCAGCCGTCCAGGCTCTTGGCTTGGGCGGCCTGCTGCATCTGCGCCTTGGCCGAGTCGGTCAGGCCGTTCAGGCTTGCTTCGTCGCTGATGTGCTTGGTCCACGCCTGGGTCGCGTCGAGTAACTGGTTGGAGAATTTGCTGGTCAGCTCGGACAGGCGCATCTGGATTTCGCCGTAGCGCTTCTGCTGCTCGACCGGCAGGTCGATACCGCTCAGGCGGAAGTCACGCAGGGCGTGCTCGAGGATGGTCTTCTGCGCCACATCGAAGCCTTCGGCTGCCGGGCTCTTGGCCAGCGCGTCATAGGCCTCGAACAGCGGCTTGTTCTGGCCCATCTCCGTCCAGTATTCCGACAGTTTGGGCAGGCAGGCCTCATAGGCCGCGCGCAGTTCAGGGCTGTTGCACACCGCGTTGAGGTGGCTCACCGGGCTCCAGGCACGGCCCAGGCGCGCGCCGAGTTCGTCCAGCGCCAGCACCAGGCCGTCCCAGCTCGGATTGGCCTGCTGTTGTTCGAGCAGTTTGGCGATGGCGGCGCGGCTGTCGGCCAGGATCTGGTCGACGGCGGGTTCGACGTGTTCCGGTTTGATCTGCGAATAGGGCGGCAGGTCGAAGTCTTGCAGCAGGGGATTGTTCGCGGTCACGACGAGGCACCTGTGGCGAAGGAAGGAGGGCAACAGCCGGCAAATACCGGGGCGATTGCAGTCGATATGGGGGCCATCTTAATTACAATCAAGCTTTCCCGCAGCCCAGGAGCCTCTATCGTGGCGATTCGCAAATACCAGCAACACCTCCCGCAACTGGGCGCGCGCGTCTTCGTCGACGCTTCCGCCGTGGTCATCGGCGATGTGGTGCTGGGCGAGGACAGCTCGGTCTGGCCGCTGACCGTGATCCGTGGCGACATGCACCGCATCCGTATCGGTGCGCGCACCAGCGTGCAGGACGGCAGCGTGCTGCACATCACTCATGCCGGGCCGTTCAATCCGGACGGCTTCCCGCTGATCATCGGTGACGAAGTGACCGTCGGGCACAAGGTCACCCTGCATGGCTGCATCCTGGGTAACCGCATCCTGGTCGGCATGGGCAGCATCGTCATGGACGGCGCGGTCGTTGAGGATGAGGTGATCATCGGCGCCGGTTCGCTGGTGCCGCCGGGCAAGCGCCTGGAGAGCGGCTACCTGTACGTCGGCAGCCCGGTGAAACAGGCGCGCCCGCTGACCGAAAAGGAGCGCAATTTCTTCAGCTACACCGCCGGCAACTACGTGAAGCTCAAGGATCAGCATCTGGCCGAGGGTTACGACCAATGAGCGACACACTGATCATTCGTCCCATCGAGGCTGCAGATTTCGACCAGGTCTGGCCGATCATCGAAGGCGTGGTGCAGGCGCAGGAAACCTACGCCTTCGACCCGAACATGGATCGCGACACGGCCTGGAAGCTCTGGGTGGAATTGCCACGCGCCACCTTCGTCGCCGAGCAGGATGGGCAGATTCTTGGCACCTACTACATCAAGGCCAACGCCGCCGGGCCGGGCGACCATGTGTGCAACTGCGGATATATAACCGCCCCCGCTGCGCGCGGTCAGGGTATCGCTGGCAGGCTCTGCGCCCATTCGCTGGAGATTGCGCGCGAACTGGGTTTCAGCGCCATGCAGTTCAACAGCGTAGTGGCCACCAATACGGTGGCCGTGGCGCTGTGGCAGAAGCATGGCTTCGAGATAGTCGGCACCCTGCCCAAGGCCTACCGCCACGCGCGGCATGGGTTGGTGGATTGCCATGTGATGTTTCGCAGTCTAGTGGATTGAAGGGGCGGCAAACCGTGCCGATGAGTAGCCTGGCGCCGAACATCGACGCAGTACACCGTAGGGCGGGCTCAGGAGCGAAGCGAACAGCCCGCCGGCCCATGCCAATGGTTTGTACCATGCCCTTCAGGGAATAAACCCTCCCTGTTACCTCCACCATATGGGTACCCATACGGCGTACTGCTTCGCGAGTACACCCTACGGCGCTTCATATAGTCTTCAGGTGTCGTCTGCTGGCGGGCGATACCGCACAGTTCTGCCATTTCGAACTATTGCCCTGCCGGGAGGGTCGGTACTCTCGCGTTCTCGACGGATCTGAACCTCGACAAGGAGTGCCCATGAGCCAAGCCAATCCCTTCGAACCTTTGCCGACAATGGCGACGACCCCCGGTTTGCGTGAGTGGCCCGCGTTGCCCCGTCAGTTCGCATGGGTCGCCGCGCTGGTATGGCTGATCGGCATTGCCAGCACGCTGGTCACCTGGTCTCTATACGACGACCTCGATTACGCCGACCTGTTGCGCCAGATGGCACCGTTCTGGCTGGGACATTTGCTGCTGTCGACGTTGGCCGCATATTGGGCGACATCGATCTACCTGGAGCGGCAGGGCTTGGCGGGCTACCCGCAACCCGCGTTGCTGATGCTGGCTTATGGTTTGGCCTGGCTCGTGGTTTCCTGGGCTCTGGGTTATGCCCTGAGCTTTCTATATATGTGGCTGTACGAGAAAACCGGTTCTTACGGTGCCGGACGCGTGCTCAGTGATGCTCTGTGGTGGCTGGTCGGCCTGGTGCGTTTCGCCGTCGAGGCGCTGTTGACGTTATGGCTGGTGCTGCATCTGTTTCGTCGTAAAGCCAGGCCGGCAGAGGCTGCTTTGCGGGTGTCGGCGACGACCCTGGCCCGGTGTTTCGCCTTGGGCCTGGTGGTGATCAGCCTGCAGTTGAATGCGCTGGTGGTGCGTCTGTTCGGGGGCATGCTGGCGAGCGAGCTGGCCGATGGCTGGTCATTGTTGAGTGCTCTGGTCAGCACCGGCTTGTTCATGCTGGTGACATTCTTCGCGGCGCGTTCGGCGTTACCGGTGCAGGTGCGGGGCTTCAACGGTGGGCGGCTGGCGCTGGCTTGTCTGATCACCTTTGCCCTGTGGTTCGGCAGCGCCGTGCCGGGCGCGATCATCGTACTGGCCACGCTTTGGTTTGGCTTCGCCGGTAGCCTCGTGTTGCTGGGGCTGTTCGCCGTGCTGCAACTGGCGCTGCTTTGGCCGTTCACGCGCCTGGGGTTGCGCTGGGCTTATCGGGCGCAGGCCGCCTGAGCGTGAAGCAGGTGGCAAAGGCGGGTATCCTGCGCGACCGTTCCGGTTACGAATAGGCGCCCGTCATGCAGCATTCCACCCTCCTTTTCGACCTCGATGGCACGCTCACCGACCCGCGTGAGGGCATCACTCGCTCGGTGCAGTACGCCCTGGCCAAGTTGGGCATCGATGAGCCGGATCTGACCGCGCTGGAGCACTTCATCGGCCCGCCCTTGCTGCAGTGCTTCATGAGCACCTACGGGCTGGATGAGGCCACGGGGTGGCAGGCGGTCAATCACTACCGCGAGCGTTTCCGCGTGACCGGGCTGTATGAGAATCGCGTGTTCGAGGGCGTGCCGGCCTTGCTCGACGCGCTGCAGGCGCAGGGTCGCACGCTGTATATCGCCACCAGCAAGCCGACGGTGTTCGCCGCGGAGATCGCCCGGCACTTCGGCTTCGACCGTTACTTCACGCGGATCTACGGCAGTGAGCTGGACGGCACGCGCACCAACAAGGTGGAGTTGCTGGCGCATCTGCTGGAATCAGAAGGGCTGGCGCCCGAGGCGACCTTGATGATCGGTGACCGCAAGCACGATCTGATCGGTGCGCGCAGCAACGGTTTGCAGGCGGTGGCGGTGGGCTATGGCTTTGGCAGCCGCGAGGAGTTGCTCGGCGAGGCGCCGGCCTATCACGTCGAGACGCTGGCAGAACTGCACCAGGCACTGGCCGGTTGAAGGCGCTGTAGGAGCGAGGAGATAAACCTTGTGGGAGGCGCTTCAGCGGCGAGCTTTTGTCGCGGCTAAAGCCCCTCCTACAGGTGGCGGATTTCAGTCGTTCTTCTGGTAGACGATCTTTTTGCTGCCGCCTTCGCAGCTGCCGACCACCATGCTCGGGTCGGTGACTTCGTCTTTGGACACGATCTCCAGGGTGTAGCTGGGGACGTTGTTGGCCTGGATCTTCACTTCGATTTCCTGCTTGAGTTCTTCGCAGGGTTTGGTCGCGGCCAGTGCGCTACCGGCGAGTAGCATCAGGGCCAGGGCGGGGATCAGTCGTTGCATCGCTTGTACCTCCGGTGTTGGGCGAAACCTGAGTAGGTTGGACTGGCAATCTGCCCAGCAGTTCTAGTCGTTTTGCAGCAGGCTTTCCAACCTGGCCTGACGATCTGCGTCCGGGAGCCGACCAAGCTGCGTTACGGCAGCGTAGAACGCGTTCCAATCCCGTCCGTGCTTCTCGAACAACGCAGCAAAAGCCGGCACCCACTGGTCGTACAGGCCGAAGGGCAGCAGCTTGGCGTTGTTCAGCGGGCTGTCGATCCAGGCGTCATAACGGCCCTGGCCGCCCCATTCACGCTGACGCAGCGCCCGATAGTCACGGCGCAGGCGCTCGAATTCGGCCCGCTTGGCCGCGCGCATGTCCTGTTCTGGCAGGCCACTGGCATAGAGTTGGCGCAAGCGCTCGCGGCTGGCCAGTACCAGCTCGACGAACTGCTGGCGCTGGCGATCATCGCTGGCCGGAGGTGTTTCACCTCGCGCCACATGCCACTGACGCAGCCCCTCGCGCTCGACGAAGGTGGCGAAGGATTCGTTGAAGGCGGTGTCGCCGGCCAGGTAGTACTGCTGGTGTGCCAGCTCATGGAAGATCACCGCCACCAGGCGCTCGTCGTTCCAGCGCAGCATGCTGCTGAGCAGCGGGTCGTCGAACCAGCCCAGCGTGGAATAGGCTTCCACGCCGCCGATATAGGTATCCAGGCCCTGTTGACGCAATAGCGCCGCCGCGCCTCGTGCCCGCCCTTGCTGGTAGTAGCCGCGATAGGCGACGCAGCCGGCGATCGGGAAGCAGTGCAGCTTGGGGTCGAGGGAGAACTCCGGGGTGGCGAAGACGTTCCAGACCACGAAGGGTCGATGCAGGTCGGCGTAGAGGCGATAGCTGCGGTTGTCCGGCAGGTGCAGGTGGGCGCTGGCGAAGTCCCGCGCGGTTTGCGACAGGCGCAGTCGTTCGGCCAGCTTCGGGTCGGTGGCAGGGTCGGCGAGCAGGCGCTCGACAGGTTCGCGCGCATGCAGCAGTTGCCACTGGCCCTGGCCGAGATGGGCGTAATAATCCAGGGTCGAGCAGCCGCTTAACAGCAGGGCCAGCAGGGGAACCGCCAGGCGGCGCAGGAAGTCGATAGGGGAGACGTCAGGCATGCACTCACGCTAGCCGATCCGCTCGGCTCGCGCATCGTCTTTTGCGTGCTTCGTCTCGGTTTCGCCGGCCTCCCGGTGTAGGCTGGTGTCTGAACCCTGATCGGAGGTCGCCATGCGCGCCCTGCTATTCGCTCCTGCCCTGATGGTGCTCACTGCCTGCGCTTCGCCCCTGCCCAAACCCGACCCGCAGCAGGCCTGGGTCGAGCTGTATTCCACCGCCGATACCTTGCTGATGGCTGACCGCCTGGATGACAAGCGCTGGCCGGATGGTCGCTACTTCCAGGTCACCCCTGGCGAGCATGAATTGCAGACGCGTTTCCAGTTCGAGGTGCGCAGCGGCGCTACTTTGGGCATGCAGAGCGAGCCGCTGCGCATGACCTGCGAGATCACTCTGCATTACAAGGACTTCGCCCCCGGCCAGCGTTATCGCATCGAGGCCCGGCCGTGGCTGATGAAGGCGCAGGCCTGGCTCTACGATGAACAGCGCAACGTGCTGGCGCGGGGTGAAGTGGAGCGCTGCGGCACGGCGATCTGAGTCACGCGCCGTCGTCATTGATTCAGCTGTCGAGCACGACTTCCAGGGTGATCTTGGCGTTGAGCAGCTTGGAGACCGGGCAGCCGGTCTTGGCGGTTTCCACGGCCTGCTCGAAGGCAGTGCGGTCGGCGCCGGGAATTTTCGCCTGCAGTGACAGGTGCACGGCGCTGATTTCGAAACCGCCGTCGACCTTGTCCAGAGTCACTTCGGCCTTGGTGTCGATGCTTTCGGCGGTCATGCCGGCCTCGCCCAGTTCCTTCGACAGGGCCATGGAGAAGCAGCCTGCGTGAGCCGCGCCGATCAGCTCCTCGGGATTGGTGCCGGGGGCGTTCTCGAAGCGTGTGTTGAAGCCGTAAGGATTGTCCTTGAGGGCGCCGCTCTGGGTGGAGATGGTGCCCTTGCCGTCCTTGATGCCGCCTTGCCAGTGGGCCGATGCTGTCTTCTTCATGCGCGTTCTCCCATTGCTTGATGGCGGGCCGCCCGGCTGGCAGCCCTTGTGCATTGAGAGGGTGCTGGCGCGCACAAGTTCGACGGTTTAGGCGTTTTGCAGCTCGGCGAGGATGTCGAAGGCGTGTAGGCGGTCGGCGAAATCGTACATGTCGCAGGTGAATATCAGCTCGTCCGCTTCGGTCTGCTCCAGCAGCTGTTCCAGACGGCTGCGCACGGTCTGTGGCCCGCCGATGGCGGCCAGGCCGAGGAACTCGCTGACCGCCTGGCGCTCGTGTGGCAGCCACAGGCCTTCCATGCTCGCCACCGGCTTGCGTTGCACCAGGCTCTGGCCACGGATCAGCGCCAGGTCGAGGGTGGAGAGCTTGATGGAGGCCAATCGGCTCATGGGGAGTCTCCTCGTTGCGGGCCGTCCACTGTACGGTTTTGTGCCTTGGGCACCAAGTCGAACGGCTGAAAAGCCCATTGCAGAGCTGTTTTAGCTGGCAGCGCAGGGCGGCCTTACACAAGCGGTTACCAGCCGTTGGCCGCATCAGGGGTGCATTCTCGTCTTGAGCGGTTAGACTTCACGGTTCCCGTCATGTGCCCACGAGGTGCAGGTCGGCTCCACAAAAACAGAAAAAGGAGATTCCCCCATGAAAGGCAAATCCTTGGCATGGGCTCTGTCTGCCGTACTCGCAGGCACCACCCTCGGTGGTATGGCACAGGCTGACGAGAAGTTCGTCACCATCGGCACCGGCGGTCAGACCGGCGTCTATTACGTCGCTGGCCAGTCCATCTGCCGTTTCCTCAACCGTGGCTCGGCTGAGCACGGCATCAAGTGCAACGCACCAGCCAGTGGCGGTGGCGTGGCCAACGTGAATGGCATTCGCAGCGGCGAATTCAACTTCGGCATCATGCAGTCCGACCACCAGTTCAAGGCACTCAAGGGTGCGGCGCCGTTCGAGGCCGAAGGCCCGATGGAGGACATCCGCGCGGTGTTCTCGCTGCAGAGCGAGGTGTTCACCATCCTGTCTCGCCGCGATGCCAACATCAAAAGCTTCGATGACCTCAAGGGCAAGCGCGTCAACATCGGCAACCCCGGTTCCGGTCAGCGTGACACCCTGGAAGAGATCATGGCCGTCAAAGGCTGGGATCGTTCCGCCTTCGCCCTGGCTGCCGAGCTGAAGCCGGCCGAGCAGGCCAGCGCCCTGGGTGACAACAACATCGACGCCATGACCTACTTCGTCGGTCATCCCAACGGTGCGATTCAGGAAGCCACCACCACCACCGACGCCGTTCTGGTACCGGTAACCGGCGCCGAGATCGACAAGCTGCTGGCCGAGAAGACCTACTACACCAAGGCGGACATCCCTGGTGGCCTGTACAAGGGTAACGACCAGCCGACTCCGTCCATCGGCGGCAAGGCCGTGCTGTCCACCAGCGCCAAGGCTGACCCGGAAGTGGTCTACCAACTGGTCAAGTCGGTCTTCGACAACATCGACCGCTTCAAGCGTCTGCACCCGGCATTCGCTGATCTGAAGGAAACCGACATGATCAAGGTCGGTCTGACCGCGCCGCTGCATGAAGGCGCCGTGCGTTACTACAAGGAACGCGGCTGGATGTAAGCCGTGCGGCCCGCCAGCCCCGGTTGGCGGGCACATTGTCCGATTCGCTTCTAGCGTTAGAGAAACCCGCGTGGCGCAGGCCTGCGGGTTTCGCCGTTTTCCGATTCATTCGAATGCAGGTTTCACTCCATGCATGACAAGCAACTGTCCACCGAAGATCTGATCGCCCAGGATGTCGGCGCCCGTATGCCTGCGGGGCCGATGGCGCGTGTCATCGCCGGGCTGGCGCTGCTCTGGTCGCTGTTCCAGTTGTGGATTGCGTCGCCGCTGCCCTTCATCTTCGGCTTCGGCGTGCTCAACGATACCCAGACCCGTGCCATTCACCTGGCCTTCGCCTTGCTGCTGGCGTTTCTCGCCTATCCGGCGTTCAAGCGCTCGCCACGTGACCGCGTGCCGCTGCTGGACATCGCCCTCGGCCTGGTCGCCGCAGCCAGCGCTGCCTATCTGTTCATCTTCTATCAGCAACTGGCGCTACGCCCTGGCAGCCTGACCACGGAAGACCTGATCACCGCCTGTATCGGCATCCCGCTGTTGCTCGAAGCGACCCGCCGCGCGCTTGGTCCGCCGCTGGCGATCATCGCCCTGGTGTTCCTCATCTACAGCCTGGCCGGCCCCTACATGCCGGGCCTGCTGGCGCATCGCGGGGTGAGTTTCCACGCGTTGGCCAACCACCAATGGATCACCACCGAAGGGGTATTCGGTATCGCCCTCGGCGTATCGACCAGCTTCGTGTTCCTCTTCGTGCTGTTCGGTGCGCTGCTCGAGCGCGCTGGCGCCGGGCATTACTTCATCCAGCTGGCTTTCAGCCTGCTCGGCCATTTCCGTGGTGGCCCGGCCAAGGCGGCGGTGCTGGCCTCCGGTCTGACCGGGATGATTTCCGGCTCGTCCATCGCCAACGTGGTGACTACCGGCACCTTCACCATCCCGATGATGAAGCGCACCGGGTTTTCCTCGGAGAAGGCCGGCGCGGTCGAGGTGGCCTCGTCGGTCAACGGTCAGATCATGCCGCCAGTGATGGGCGCTGCGGCCTTCCTGATGGTCGAGTACATCGGCATGCCCTATGTCGAGATCATCAAGCACGCCTTCCTGCCGGCTGCGATTTCCTATATCGCACTGCTCTACATCGTCCATCTGGAAGCGCTCAAGCTCGGCCTGCAACCCATCGGCAGCGCCCAGCCCAAGCCCTGGCTGCGCCGCCTGACCGGCTTCGCCTTCGGTGCGGCGCTGATCAGCGGTATTTCCCTGGCGGTGTATTACGGCCTGGGTTGGCTCAAGCCGGCGCTGGGCGACTATGCCTTGCCGGGCATCGGCGCCTTGCTGGCCGTGGTCTATCTCGGTCTGCTGAAAATCGCCGCCAGCGTGCCGGTGCTGCCAGCCGAAGACCCCAATGCGCCGCTCGAAGAGTTGCCCGAGACGCGCGCCGTGCTGCTTTCCGGCCTGCACTTTCTGCTGCCGGTGGTGGTGCTGGTCTGGTGCCTGATGATCGAGCGCCTGTCGCCCGGTCTGTCGGCGTTCTGGGGCAGCGTGATGCTGGTGATCATTCTGCTCACCCAGCGCCCGCTGCTGAGCTGGATGCGCCAGGATGGCAGCCACGACCACGGCACCTTCAAGGATGGCGTGGTCGACCTGCGTGAAGGCCTGATCGCCGGTGCGCGCAACATGATCGGTATCGGCATCGCCACGGCGGCGGCCGGCATCATCGTCGGTGCGGTGTCGCAGACTGGCGTCGGCCTGGTGCTGGCCGATCTGGTCGAGCTGCTGTCGATGGGCAACCTGCTGCTGATGTTGATGCTGGTGGCGGTGTTCAGCCTGATCCTCGGCATGGGCCTGCCCACCACCGCCAACTACATTGTGGTATCCAGCCTGCTGGCGCCGGTAGTGGTGGCGTTGGGGCAGCAGAACGGGTTGATCGTGCCGTTGATCGCAGTGCACCTGTTCGTCTTCTACTTCGGCATCATGGCCGACGTCACCCCGCCGGTGGGGCTGGCCTCGTTCGCTGCGGCGGCGGTGTCCAAGGGCGACCCGATCAAGACCGGTCTGGTGGCGTTCTTCTACAGCCTGCGTACCGCCGCGCTGCCGTTCCTGTTCATCTTCAACACCGACCTGCTGCTGATCGACGTGGACTTCTGGCACGGCGTGCTGATCTTCATCGTGGCGACCGTCGCCATGCTGATCTTCGCTGCCGGCACCCAGGGCTTCTTCCTGGTGCGCAGCCGCTGGTACGAAAGTGTGCTGTTGCTGTTGGTGGCCTTCAGCCTGTTCCGTCCGGGCTTCTGGATGGACATACTCCACGACCCCTACCGCGACATCCCGCCGGCGCAACTGGCGCAGGCGCTCGACAGCGTCGAGGATGGCAGCTCATTGCGCGTGTGGGTGCGCGGTGAAGACAAGGTGGGCGATCCGCGCGAGTTCGTCGTGCTGCTGCCGGTACCGGCGGGGGTCGATGGCCAGGCGCGCCTCGACAAGCTGGGGCTGATGACCTACGAAGACGGCGACAAGATCCTGATCGACAGCGTTGCCTTTGGCAGCCCGGCCGCCGAAGCCGGCCTTGAGTTCGATCAGCAGATCCTCAGCGTTCGCGCGCCGACCGAGCGTTGGCCCAAGGAGTGGATGTGGCTGCCAGCCTTGCTGCTGTTCTGCCTGATCGTCTGGCTGCAGCGTCGTCGCAAGGAGAGCTGACGCGCCGCGTGTCACTGACAAGGCAGCCTTCGGGCTGCCTTGTTCGTTTCTGCGCTCAGCTCAGCCGTCGCGTAGCACTTTCATCTCGGCATCGTCGGCGGCGAAGCCGCGTTCGAGTTTGAACTTGAGGCTCAGGTCGGTGCGCGAGTCGGCGAACTTCAAGGCTTCGGCCAGGCTGATGCGCCCGGCTTCGAGCAGGCTGAACAGGTGCTGGTCGAAGGTCTGCAGGCCTTGTTCGGCGGCGCGGGCGATGGCTTCGCGTAGTTCCTCCAGCTCGTCGCGCTGGATCAGGTCGCGGATATAGGGCGTGCCGAGCATCAGCTCCACGGCCACCACGCGCTTCTGCGCGATGCCCGGCACCAGGCGCTGACCGACCACGGCCAGCAGGTTGTGCGCGACATCGGCCAGCACCTGTTTGCGCGCCTCGTCGGGGAAGAAGCGGGCGATGCGTTCGATGGCGTGGCTGCTGCTGGTGGCGTGCAGCGTGGCCACGCACAGGTGACCGGTCTCGGCGTAATGCAGGGCGTGCTGCATGGTGGCGGCGTCGCGGATCTCGCCGAGCATGATCACGTCCGGTGCCTCGCGCAGCACGTTACGCAGGGCATCGGCGAAGCTGTGGGTATCCAGGCCCACTTCGCGCTGGTCGATGATCGAGCGCTGGTGGCTGTGGAGAAATTCGATGGGGTCTTCGATGCAGACGATATGCCCGCTGCGGTGGCGGTTACGGAAGTCCAGCATCGCCGCCAGGGTGGTGGACTTGCCCGAACCGGCGGCACCGGTGACCAGAATCAGCCCGCGATCCTGCAGTGCCAGCTTCTCCAGCATCTTCGGCAGGCCGAGCGCCTCGAAGCCGGGAATCTGGCTCTTGATCAGGCGCACCACCATGGCCACTTCGCCGCGCTGGTAGTAGACGTTGACCCGATAACGCCCGGCGCCCTGCAGGCTGACAGCCAGGTTCATTTCCAGATCGCGCTCGAACTCGGCGATCTGCTTCTGGCTCATCAGTTGGTAGGCCAATTGCTGCACTTCACCGGCCTTGAGCACACGCTGGCCGACCGGCTGGCTGTGGCCTTCGACCTTCATGTGTGGCGGCGCGCCGACGCTGAAGAACAGGTCGGAGCCGCCGTGCTGGTGCATCAGTTGCAGATAGGGGAAGACGTCGAGGGTGTCACTGGCATCGCTCATCGGCATGACCCTGTTGAAGATCGAATGCCGGCAAGCATAGTCATCGCCAAGGGCCTTCGTGCTGAGCGTGATCAATGGTCAGCGCGGTACCTACGAAAACGGGGCCTCATGGGCCCCGTTGTCTGGTCAGCTATCGGCCTTACTGGCCGGGAATGTCCTTGCGCAGCTTGACCGGGTCTTCCTTGCGCCCGCGCAGCACGCGCATGCGGATGTTCAGCGCTTCCACGCCGAGCGAGAAGGCCATGGCGAAGTAGACGTAACCCTTGGGCACGTGCACCTCGAAGGCTTCGGCGATGAGCACGGTGCCGACCACCACCAGGAAGGACAGCGCCAGCATCTTCAGCGACGGGTGCTTGTCGATGAAACTGCTGATGGTGCCGGCCGCCAGCATCATCACCAGTACGGCGACGATGATCGCCGCGACCATCACCGGTACGTGGGAGACCATGCCGACGGCGGTGATCACCGAGTCCAGGCTGAACACGATGTCGATGATGGCGATCTGGATGATGGTGCCGATGAAGTTGCGCGCAGCGCCGTTGCCTGCGGTTTGCTCGGCTTCTTCTTCGCCTTCGAGGCTGTGGTACATCTCGGTGCTGCTCTTCCACAGTAGGAACAGGCCGCCGAAGAAGAGGATCAGGTCACGCCCGGAAATGCCCTGGCCGAACAGATTGAACAGGTCGTTGGTCAGGCGCATGATCCAGGTGATCGACAGCAGCAGGCCGATGCGCGTGACCATCGCCAGGGCCAGGCCGAAGAAGCGCGTGCGCGCCTGCATGTGCGGCGGCATACGCCCGACCAGAATGGCGATCATGATGATGTTGTCGATGCCGAGGACGATCTCCAGGGCTGCCAGGGTGAAGAAGGCGACCCAGATTTCCGGGTTGGTGAGCCATTCCATATTCGATTCTCGTAAACGCTGAGGGGAGCCACGCACGGCTGGGCGGCGCATGTTACACGGCTGCTGACGGTTCTTGAATTTTGCGGGTTGGCGGCAGCGACGAGCGGCCGCACGCCAGCGGGGATGAGTGTCAGAAGCGCCTGGGCGTGACCTGTCTTGTTGTTGTCGGTTGCCGCTGCGTTGTGGCGCAGGGCCGCATCATCCTAGATGTGGCCGCTTTCGCACAGCTTTCAGTCGCGGCGCCGTATCAGGGCGCCAGAGCGGCCATCACCAGCAGCAGGCTGCCCGCCGCCAGCAGGGTCTGCAGGGTGATGATGCCGGCCATCAACTGGCTGTCGCCGCCGAGCTGGCGGGTTAGCACGTAGGCAGTGGGCGCAGTGGGCAGGGCGAAGAACAGCACCAGCACGGCGCTTTCCATGGGCGGCAGGCTCAGCCCCCAGGCCACGCCGCAGGCCAGCAGCGGCATGGCCAGCAGGCGCAGGGCGCTGTTCCAGCCCAGCGCGGGAATCTCGCCGCCCAGTTGTTCGGGCTTGAGCGCCGCGCCGACGCAGAGCAGGCCCAGCGGCAGGCTGGCGGCGGCCAGCAGGCTGAGCAAACGGTCGCTGCCGCCGGGCAGGCCGATGCCGGTCAGGTTGAACAGGGCGCCGCCGACACAGGCGAGGATCAGCGGATTCTTGATGATCGGCAGCAACAGGCTGCGCGCGCTGACGCCGCGCTCGGCGGTCAGCGACCACACCGACAACACGTTCACCGTCGGCACCATCAACGCCAGCATCAACGCGGCCAGGGTCAGCCCCGGTTGGCCGAACAGGCTGCCGACGGCTGCCAGGCCGAGATAGGTGTTGAAACGCAGGATGCCCTGGCTAAAAGCGCCGAAGCGCCCGGCTGGCCAGCCGCGTAGACGACGCACCAGCAGCAGGGCGACCCAGGCGAGACCCAGGCCGAGCAGTACGGCCAGGGCCAGACGCGGCAGAGCCGGGTTGTTCAGCGGCGCCTTGGCCAGGCTGGAGAACAGCAGGGCGGGGAACAGGATGAAATAGTTGAGGCGCTCGGCGCCGGGCCAGAAGGCCTCGCTGGGAAACTCGCGTGAGCGCAGCCAGTAGCCGGCAACTATCATGGCGAACAACGGCCACAGGGCCAGCAACAGATCGATCACGGGAACCCCCGGTGGTGGTGAACGCCTATCTTGGGCAGCGGGGCGGGGCAATGCAAGACGGAGGCGGAATGAGCGAGCGTCATGAAGGGGGCTGCCAGTGCGGCGCCTTGCGTTATCGCATCGAGGCGTCGTTGCACGACAGTGCGCATTGCCACTGTTCGATCTGCCGGCGCAGCACGGGCGGCATTCTCACCACCTGGGTCACGGTGCCGCGCCAGGCGTTCCAGTGGTTACGCGGCACGCCGAAGGCGTTCGCCTCGTCGGCCAGTTGCACGCGCTATTTCTGCGGCGACTGTGGCGCGCATCTGGCTCTGTTCACCTCGCTCAGCCCGGATACCTTGGACGTGACCGTGGCCACGCTGGATGAGTCTGAGCAGGCGCCGGCGGATCGGCATATCTGGGTCGGTAGCCGACTGCCCTGGCTGACGGTCGATCCGCTGCTGCCGGAAGAGAACGAAGAGATCATTTTTTAGTCGCTTGATCCGTAGCCCGGATGCAATCCGGGCACTGGGCAGAATGACTTCCCGGATCACTCACGAGGTTAGGGCAATTGCAGCCCGCCGCTGGCCTTGTGCAGCGCGCGCAGGTGTTCGCCTAGGGCCACCAGATTGGCCTCGTTGGCTTCCAGCTCTGCCAGGCGCTCGGGCAGCAGCAGGCTGCGTACCTCGCCATCCAGCTCGTCGCTGAGCTGGCGCAGTTGCTGCTGGCGCTCGCGGCTGCTCGCCTCCAGGTGCTCCCATTCCTGCTGCTGGGGCAGCCCGTAACCGCCTTCGAGCAACTCAGCCGGGCGACTGAGAAAGCCACTGTTGGCGAGTATCTGCTCCAGCGCGACGCCCGCCTTGTTCAGGCTCGGATCGCTTGCCGCGCGGCCGGTCAGGTAGCGGCGCTTGAGTTCGTCCTGAGCCAGCAGCAACTGGCGGCGCAGGGCAGCCTGTTCCAGCAGCAGCAGGGCGGCACTGGCGCGCAGGTCGGCCTGGGCGAACCACTGCTGGCGCTGCTGCGCGGGTTGCTCCAGCCAGGTTTCCACGCTGTCCTGAGTAATCGGCAGGCGCTGACGCAGTACGGCGAACATGGCCAGGTAGCGGTCGCGGAAGGAGTCGAAGCGGTAGCCTAGGCGCAGGGCTTCGCGTGGGTCATCCAGCACCGAGGTGTCGGCCAGGCCGCGCGCCGCCAACAGTTCCAACAGGCCGTTGGGCATGATGCTGTCGAGGGCTTGCAGGCGTGGATTGCCGGTACCGCTGCGCAGCAGCTTGAGCGTCTCGACCGCACAGTTGTTGGAAATGAAGTAGTAGTCGCCGTCGTAGCTCCAGTGCTGCTCGGCCGATCGCGCCACCAGCGCCTCCAGCTCGTCACGCGACAGGCGCAGCGGCACCGAGGCCAAGCTGCGCAGCTCGACCTTGGTGTATTCGTCGATCACCTGCTCCAGCGGTAGGACGAACAGGCGCGAGGGGTAGGCGCCGGTCAGGCCGTCCCAGCTCGACAGTTGCACATCGCCGACGAAGGCGCGGTAGGACAGCACCAGATGCTGGTCGAGATCCAATCGGCAATCCGGGCCACGTGGCCGCCCGGGAGCGCAAATCACCAGGCGCAACATGCTGTGGCCCCAGCGGCTCATCCAGGCGTCGTTGGCTTCGGCCAACAGGTAGTCCACCGCGTAGACCCGCTCGGGGTCGATGCGCTCCAGCGGTTGGCGAGCGAAGTCGCGCCCGGCATTGAGATAGGCGTAGCCCTCGGCACAGGGCTGGCCCGGCGGCGCCCAGTCGAAATGTTCGCGGAAATAACCCGCCAGCGACGGGCGGCGGCAGGCATAGCTGGGGTCGAGCAGGAAGTATTCGAGGTTGACCGCGACGAACTCCAGCGGGTTGCTCAGCTCGTAGCTGTCCGGGCTGCGGGCGACCTGGCCGTTGTCATGATCGCGGGCGCCGCGTTGGCCGACTCGTTGTGGCCAGCCGGCCAGGTCGAGCAGGCGTGGATCGTCGCTGAGGGTGAAGCGGCGTTCGGTCTGCCCGCGGCACTCGCCCGGCAGGCCGACCAGCCCTGTGGATTGGGCGCGTTGCCGGCATTGGCTGATCTGCCGGCGCTGCGCGGCAGGCCAGAGCCGGGCGCGGTCATACAGGTGGGTCAGTTCATGGAGCAGCGTGGCAAGCAGTTCACGACGTTGGCTGCCGTGTGCTCGCCCTGTCAGGTTGTGCGCTGCCGAGCCGTCGACCAGCGCGGGTAGCAGGCTGGCGTTGAGCTCGATACCGGTGGTGCGACCAACCTGGCCGTATACAGCGACGTCGAGGCCTTCCTGCCAGCGTACTGGCACCGTGCGGTTGAGGCGTTCGACGAAGACTGGCGGTAAGGCCGCCCGCGCTTCGTCGAGCAGGGCCTGGCTGGCCTGGCGCTCGGCCTCGTTCAGGCCGTGGCTATCCAGTTCCAGCCTGAGTGCCGCCTGGGCATGGGCCGTAGCCAGGGTCAGCAGCGCTGCCCAGCACCAGGCGGCGAGGCGAATCACAGCGCGAGAATGGCTTCGGCCAGTTGCAGGTCGGTGGCTGTCTGGGCTTCGGGCAGTTGCTGGCGCAGGGTCTGCAGCGCCGCTTCGAGCTGGGCACCGCGAATTTCACCGGAGCTGGCGACGAAGCTGGCCGCGTCCTCGCGGGCCTGGGTCACCACCTTCATGTCGCGTATCGAGGTGGTGGTGTCCGAGGTGAAGTTGATGCTGCGATCCAGGGCACGCACCACGATGTTGCTGGTGGCGACCACGGTTTGCGCCTGGGTGAAGGCGCTGAACAGGGCGCAGACGGTGGCGGCGGCGATAAGCGAGCGACGCATGGGATGACTCCGGAGAACGACGATTGAGAGCTTGGACGAAGCGGTCGATGGGCAGTTCCGTGGCGCCGTGTGCTTCGTCAACGGGCGCTAAGGCTAGCGGAATCGCCGTGCAGGGCCAAGCCGATGTCGATCAGCTTCCGGGCCGCGCCAGAATGGCTTCGGCGAGTTGCGCATCGCTGGCATCCGGGTGACGTGGCCGCAGCACTTGCAGAGCTGCTTCGAGGCGTGCGCCACGCAGGCTGCCGGCGCTGGCAACGAAACTGGCGGCATCGTCACGCGCGGCGCGTACCACCTTGGCATCGCGCAGGGAGCTGGTTGCGTCGGAGAGGCTGTCGACCGTACCGGCAGCGGCGCCCAGCAGGGTGTCGGTGGTGGCCACCAGGCTGCTGGCATGCGCGCCGCTTGCCAGGCCCAGAGTCGTCAAAAGGGCGATCAGGGATTTCTTCAGGTGCATGAGGCTGTACTCCGGGAAACGGGCCCCAGTGGCCCGCGGCCGCAGCTTAGCCCAGTACGGCAGGTGGCTGCATTGCTGGCGCTGCGCCAGAGCGGCACAGGAATGCATCGCGGTGTTCGCTCTAGACAGGAAGTGGCGAGCATCGCCGAGCGAGCGGACAGGATTTACGGGCAGATACAAAGAGGGACGAAGACGCGTATCCAATCCAGCAGTGATGGTCACTGTACTGGCGGATGGCGAAATTGCAGGGCGCAGATAAAACGAAAGCCCCACCGCAGCAGAGACGGTGGAGCTCTCAGAAGATCCCAGATGGGATGGAGCAAAGCGGTGTATCAGCGCCAGAACGGCTTTTGCAGTTCGCTGTAACGCTGATTTTCGCTGATGCCAGCGTCTGCCAGCAGGCGAGCATCCAGTCGAGCCAGTTGACGGCGGCTGACGATGCGGCGCTGCCACAGGGTGAGAGTGGCGATCAGGCGAAGCGGCCAGGGGGATTTGTCACTGGCAACACTGTGAGTTTGGAGCAGGGCGGAACTGAGGGTACGTTCCATGGTGGTCTTCCTTCCGCTTGTGGCGGGGTGTGTTTGCTGTCGATGGGCAAATTATCCCGAGCGGGCGCTGAACCCAGTAGTCACAGATGGAGAAAATTGTTGTGCTATTAGATAGGTTGCTTTGTAACTGTGTTGCCATTAATTGGACTATCTGTACTGGTGATAAGTGAAAAGACTGGGTGCAACCGTTATTGGCAGTGTTTTTAACTGGGTGCAACCCATAAAATATGGTCTTTCGAGCAGTACAGTTTGAAATTGATCGGTTGTTGTTTTTGACCTGTGAATCAATTTTTTCTGAGATATCGGGCACAAAAAACCCGGCTCTAGGCCGGGTTTCCTGTCGGGGTGGTCAGCGTTTATTCGACGGCCTTGACCATGTCCTCGATCACCTTCTTGGCGTCGCCGAAGACCATCATGGTTTTGTCCATGTAGAACAGTTCGTTGTCCAGGCCGGCGTAACCGCTGGCCATCGAGCGCTTGTTGACGATCACGGTCTTGGCTTTGTAGGCCTCGAGGATCGGCATGCCGGCGATCGGCGACTTCGGATCGTTCTTCGCGGCCGGGTTGACCACGTCGTTGGCGCCGAGCACCAGCACCACGTCGGTCTGGCCGAACTCGGAGTTGATGTCTTCCATCTCGAACACCTGCTCGTACGGCACTTCGGCCTCGGCCAGCAGCACGTTCATGTGGCCGGGCATACGGCCGGCGACCGGGTGGATCGCATACTTCACGGTGACGCCGCGGTGGGTCAGCTTCTCGGCCAGTTCCATCAGTGCGTGCTGGGCGCGGGCCACGGCCAGGCCGTAACCGGGGACGATGACCACGGTATCGGCATTGGTCAGCAGGAAGGCGGCGTCGTCGGAAGAACCCGACTTGACGTTGCGCTCCTGTTGCGCGCCCGCCGGGCCGCCAGCATCGGCATTGGCGCCGAAGCCACCGAGGATGACGTTGAAGAACGAGCGGTTCATCGCCTTGCACATGATGTACGAGAGGATGGCGCCCGAAGAGCCCACCAGCGAGCCGGCGACGATCAGCATCGAGTTGTTCAGCGAGAAGCCGATACCGGCCGCCGCCCAGCCCGAGTAGCTGTTGAGCATCGACACCACTACCGGCATGTCGGCACCCCCGATAGGGATGATGATCAGCACGCCGATGATGAAGGCCAGTGCGACCACGATGGCGAAGGCGCGGATGTCACCGGTGAAGGTGAAATACAGACCCAGTGCCACAATGGCCAGACCGACCACCAGGTTGACCATGTGCTGGCCCTTGAAGACCACCGGGGCGCCCTGGAACAGACGGAACTTGTACTTGCCGGACAGCTTGCCGAAGGCGATGACCGAACCGGAGAAGGTGATAGCGCCGATGGCGGCACCGAGGAACAGCTCCAGGCGGTTGCCGGAAGGGATGGCATCACCCAGTGCGGCGACGATACCCAGCGACTGCGGCTCGACGACAGCGGCAATGGCGATGAACACGGCAGCCAGGCCGATCATGCTGTGCATGAAAGCGACCAGTTCCGGCATCTTGGTCATCTCGACGCGCTTGGCCATGATCGAGCCCGCGGTACCACCGACCAGCAGACCGACGATGACGAAGCCGATGCCCTGCACGGCCAGTTCGGCGCCGAGCTTGTAGATCAGGCCGACAGTGGTGGCCACTGCCAGTGCCATGCCGACCATGCCGAACAGGTTGCCGCGTCGCGACGTGGTCGGGTGCGACAGACCCTTGAGCGCCTGGATGAAGCACACCGAGGCGACGAGGTAGAGAACAGTGATCAGGTTCATGCTCATGGTCAGTGTTTCTCCACAGGCGCTTTCGGCGCTTTCTTCTTGAACATTTCCAGCATGCGTCGGGTAACCAGGAAGCCACCGAACACGTTCACCGCCGCCAGCGCCACGGCCAGGGTGCCCATGGCCTTGCCCAGCGGAGTGACGGTGAGCGCGGCGGCCAGCATGGCGCCGACGATGACGATGGCGGAAATGGCGTTGGTCACGGCCATCAGTGGGGTGTGCAGGGCCGGTGTGACGTTCCACACCACGTGATAGCCGACATAGATGGCCAGCACGAAGATGATCAGGTTGTAGATACCGTCGGAAATCAGATCCATGTCCCTACTCCTTAGCCGTTCTTGCGCACGACTTCGCCGGCATTGCACATCAGGCAGGCCGCGACGATGTCGTCTTCGAGGTTGAGCTGGAACTGGCCTTCCTTGTCGATCACGAGCTTGAGGAAGTCCAGCAGGTTGCGTGCGTACAGTGCCGAGGCGTCTGCCGGTACCAGTGCGGCCAGATTGGTGTGGCCGACGAAGGTGACGCCGTGCTTGATCACCACCTGATCGGCTTCGGTCAGCGGGCAGTTGCCACCTTGGGCCGCCGCCAGGTCGATGACCACGGAGCCGGGCTTCATCTCTCGCACGGTCGCCTCATGCAGCAGGGTCGGTGCCTTGCGGCCCGGAATCAGCGCAGTGGTGATGACGATATCGGCCTGTTTGGCGCGTTCGTGCACGGCCTTGGCCTGGCGCTCCATCCAGGACTGCGGCATCGGTCGGGCATAGCCGCCCACGCCCTGAGCGCATTCGCGCTCCTCATCGGTCTCGAAGGGAACGTCGACGAACTTGGCGCCGAGCGACTCGATCTGCTCCTTAACCGCAGGACGCACATCGGAAGCTTCGATCACTGCACCCAGGCGCTTGGCCGTGGCGATGGCCTGCAGGCCGGCAACGCCAGCGCCGAGAATCAGCACGCGCGCGGCCTTCACGGTACCGGCAGCGGTCATCAGCATCGGCATGAAGCGCGGGTAGTGGTTGGCGGCGAGCATGACGGCCTTGTAGCCGGCGATGTTGGCCTGCGAGCTCAGCACGTCCAGGCTCTGCGCGCGGGAGGTACGTGGTGCGGCTTCCAGGGCAAAGGCAGTGATGCCACGGGCATTCATGCGCGCAATGGTGTCGTTGCAGAACGGGTTGAGCATGCCGACCAGCACAGCGCCGGTTTTCATGTGCGCCAGTTCTGCATCGGTCGGTGCGACCACCTTCAGCACCAGATCCGCGCCGAGTGCGGCGGAGTCGTTGCCAATGGTGGCGCCAGCAGCTTCATAGGCGCTGTCCGGGATGCTGGCACTAATACCTGCACCGGCCTGGACGGTCACCTGGTGGCCCTGGCCAACCAGCTTCTTGACGGTCTCGGGCGTCGCGGCTACCCGCGTCTCCCCAGCATGGGTTTCGAGAGGAACACCAATGTGCACTTCTAATCTCCTGCGTGATCTTTTTGGTGAACCGGTGCACTGCGCTGGCGCACTGGCGATTGGGGATCAGCACAAAACCTGCCGGATGATGGCGGGCGCGGCGATTGTGCAATCGAATGCAGACCCTTACAAGAAGTTATGGAGTAAAAAAAATGGATTACTACAAGTAATGGGTCTATGAGAGATTTTTATACTGCGTGCAGGCCGCGTCATTTCTGAGGGAGAGGCTGGTTTCACAGGCCTTAGCGCGTTTTTATCATTCATCAGGCGAATGACCGTTGGTCGCATCGGCACAAGTGTGAAGAGTTGCGAACGGGAGCGTTCGAAATAGTGGAATGCCCCGAAAGTACTGGGTTGGCGCGGATTGACTGGAAGATGGCGTTGTAGTGTGACCCTTGCGTCGCTACTAGTCGCATGATGGTCTGTTTTTTGTTGTCTGTTTTGGTTTTGGTCGCGCCTGCCTGTTATTTCACTCGCTACGATAGGCCGCTGCCTGCAGCAGCAGCCAGTCACGAAAGGCCTTGAGTGCCGTGGATTCGGCCTTCCGCTCCGGCACCATCAGGTAGTAGGCGCGGTCGTTGTGGGGAACGGCGCGATCGAGCGCGACGACCAGGCTGCCGTCTTGCAGCTCGCGCTGAATCAGAAACGGCGGGATCAGAGCGACGCCCATCTCGTGCTGTGCTGCCTGTGCCAGCATGGAGAACAGTTCCAGGCGCGGGCCGGTCATATCGCGCGCAACGCTCATGCCTTGGGCGGCGAACCATTGGCGCCAGGCATAGGGGCGAGTGGTTTGCTGCAGCAGAGGAAGTGTTGCGATGCGTTCGGCATCGACCGGGGTATCGCCCAGCAGTGTTGGGCTGCAAACCGGTAGCAGGTGTTCATGCATGAGGAAGTGCGCTTCGGTACCTGACCACTCGGCATCGCCGTAATAAATAGCCGCATCGAAGTGAGTGTCGGCGAACAGGAAGGGGCGTGTACGGTTGGTCAGATGCACTGTCACTTCCGGGTGCAACTGCTGGAAAGTCCGCAAGCGCGGCAGCAGCCACTGCGTACCAAAGGTCGGTACGACAGCCAGTTCGATACTGCTGGTGCCCTGGTTGCCCATCAGCGCCAGGGTATCTCGCTCTACTGCATCGAGCTGCGCGGCCACCTTGCGGCTGTAGGCGACGCCCGCTTCGGTCAATACGACGCCGCGCCGTGAACGGCGGAATAGCTCGACATTGAGAAAGCTTTCCAGCCCGCCGATCTGCCGGCAGATCGCGCTTTGCGTCAGGCTCAGTTCATCAGCTGCCTTGGTGAAGCTCTGGTGGCGAGCGGCCGACTCGAAGGCTACCAGGGCGGCGGTGCTGGGGATCTTGCGGCGCATTTGTGCGAAAGCCTCATTCAGCGATGTTCTATTCAGGCAGTTAAGCTATCTCGAAGTGATAAAAAAGCACAGGTCTGTGCGAATTCTGCGTTTGTCCTGTCTCCACAGTGGGCCTAGGATCAATGCCATTCCTGGGTCGACTGGCTCGACCGCTCATTCACCTGTTTCGAGGGTTCTCGCGATGGCCAAGGCAAGCTTCAACTGGATCGACCCGCTGCTGCTGGATCAGCAACTGACGGAAGAAGAGCGCATGGTGCGTGACAGTGCGCAACAGTTCGCTGACGACAAGCTGGCGCCGCGCGTGCTGGAAGCCTTCCGTCACGAGCAGACCGATCCGAAGATCTTCCGCGAGATGGGCGAAACCGGCCTGCTTGGCGCCACCATCCCCGAAGCCTACGGTGGCAGTGGTCTGAACTACGTGTGCTATGGCCTGATCGCCCGTGAGGTGGAGCGTATCGATTCCGGCTACCGCTCGATGATGAGCGTGCAGTCCTCCCTGGTGATGGTGCCGATCAACGAGTTCGGTAACGAGGCGACCAAGCAGAAGTACCTGCCCAAACTGGCCAGCGGCGAGTACATCGGCTGCTTCGGTCTGACCGAGCCGAACCACGGTTCCGATCCCGGTTCCATGGTCACGCGTGCCAAGAAGGTCGAAGGCGGCTATCGCCTGACCGGCAGCAAGATGTGGATCACCAACAGCCCCATTGCCGATGTATTCGTGGTCTGGGCCAAGGACGATGCCGGCGAGATTCGAGGCTTCGTCCTGGAAAAAGGCTGGCAAGGCCTCTCCGCTCCGGCGATTCACGGCAAGGTTGGCTTGCGTGCGTCGATCACTGGTGAAATCGTCATGGACAACGTGTTCTGCCCTGAAGAGAACGCCTTCCCGGACGTCCGCGGCCTGCGTGGCCCGTTCACCTGCCTGAACTCGGCCCGTTACGGCATCAGTTGGGGCGCATTGGGCGCCGCTGAGTTCTGCTGGCACACCGCACGTCAGTATGTGCTCGACCGCAATCAATTCGGTCGCCCTCTGGCGGCCAACCAGCTGATCCAGAAGAAGCTGGCCGACATGCAGACCGAGATTACCCTGGCCCTGCAAGGTTGCCTGCGTCTCGGTCGGATGAAGGACGAGGGTACCGCTGCTGTGGAGATCACCTCGATCATGAAGCGCAACAGCTGTGGCAAGGCATTGGATGTCGCACGCATGGCGCGCGATATGCTCGGCGGCAATGGCATCAGCGACGAATTCGGTATCGCCCGGCATCTGGTCAACCTCGAGGTGGTCAACACCTACGAGGGCACCCACGACGTGCACGCGCTCATCCTGGGTCGTGCGCAGACCGGTATCCAGGCGTTCTTCTAAGTCGTTACGTCTCTCATTGATCCAGGGTGCGCCTGACGCACCCTGCGGAGAATCTCCATGTCCGGTGCCTTGTCCCATATCCGTGTGCTCGATCTTTCTCGCGTACTCGCCGGCCCCTGGTGTGGGCAGATCCTCGGCGATCTCGGTGCCGATGTGATCAAGGTCGAGCGGCCGGGAACCGGTGACGACACTCGGCACTGGGGGCCTCCTTATATAAAGGACGCCGAGGGTAACGATTCGCGCGAGGCGGCTTACTTCCAGAGCGCCAACCGCAACAAGCAGTCACTGACCTTGGATTTCACCCAGCCCGAGGGGCAGCGCCTGGTGCGTGAACTGGTCGCCCAATGCGATGTGCTGCTGGAAAACTTCAAGGTGGGTGGTCTGGCCGCCTATGGCCTCGACTACGAGTCGCTGAAGGCGATCAATCCGCGCCTGATCTACTGCTCCATTACAGGGTTCGGTCAGACCGGCCCATACGCCAAGCGTGCCGGCTACGATTTCATGATCCAGGGGCTGGGTGGCTTGATGAGTCTGACTGGTCGGCCGGAAGGGGAGGAGGGCGCCGGGCCGGTGAAGGTCGGGGTGGCGCTGACCGATATTCTCACCGGCCTGTACGCGACCGTGGGGGTATTGGCTGCGTTGAATCAGCGTGAGCAGTCCGGCGTTGGTCAGCATATCGATGTGGCCTTGCTCGATGTGCAGGTCGCCTGCCTGGCCAATCAGGCCATGAATTACCTGGCAACCGGTGTATCGCCCAAGCGTCTGGGTAATGCGCATCCTAATATCGTCCCCTACCAGGACTTCCCCAGCGCGGATGGCAATTTCATCCTGGCCGTGGGGAATGATGGGCAGTTCCGCAAGTTCTGCGAGGTGGCGGGTATCGCCGGTCTTGCCGATGATCCGCGCTATGCCACCAACAAGGCGCGCGTGGCCAATCGGGCCGAATTGATCCCGCAACTTCGTCAGGTCACCGTCTTCAAGACAACGGCGCAGTGGGTGGAGCTGTTGGAGCAGGCTGGAGTGCCCTGCGGGCCGATCAATGATCTGCAGCAGGTGTTTGCCGATCCTCAGGTGTTGGCGCGTGGTCTGCGTCTCGATCTGCCCAACGGTCTGGGCAGTGATACGCCTCAGGTCGCCAGCCCGCTACGCCTGTCTGCGACACCTGTAGTCTATCGCTCGGCACCGCCGCTGCTGGGTGAACACACCGATGCCCTGCTGCAGCGCTTGCTGGGGGTGAGCGAAGAGGCAATTGTCGAGTTACGTACGGCAGGGGTGATCTGAGCGTTTTGCCCTCTATATATAGGAGGCGGGAAGACGGCTGATCCGATATGCGCAACTTTTTGCATATCAGGGGTTTACAGCTCGTTCTGGTGATGTAGAATGCGCGCCACTTCAGCGATGAAGCGCTTCAAAAACTTCTTGTTAATCAATAAGTTAAGTTGAATGAAG
>NZ_JAWIIP010000002.1:258398-675426 GCF_034683865.1 Pseudomonas sp. C11 | reverse complement strand
CCATCCTCAATGCGATGCTCCGTGATCAGGCTCATTTCAGGCCTCAAGTGACTTGACGCTGGACACGGTTGCTCGCCCGGGAGGGCGAAACCCAAGACATCACCGAAATGCCGATAAGTAGCTTTAACACCGAAACCAGCACACAAACTCGCCAGTCCGGCACCCCCATCACCCACAAAAAAAACGGCCCGCCCCCAAGAGGACGAGCCGTTGCGTCACGCGCGGATCGATCAGAACTCGTGATCAGCGGTATCCGGGTTCAGGTCGGCGATGCCGAGCTTACCCGAAGCCTGCTCGATGGCGCCGGTCTGCTTGACCAGCGCAGCGATGGCGCCACGTACCAGAGCCTGGCCCTCAGGGTTGTCAGCCGCGATCAGTTGATCGAAATGCACATTGTCCTTCTCGGCGCTGTCGACCAGCTTCTGCAGCTCGGCCTGGGTGGCGTCGAGGTCGGCCTTCAGGGTGGTGTCGGCCTGGGCATCAATCTTGGCCACCAGCTCCGACAGGCTTGGGCCGGTCAGGGTGCTGCCGTCGACCTTCTTGTACTCACCCAAGTAGACGTTGCGGATGCCCAGGCCGTTGTAGAAGTGCGAGTTGTGGGTGTTGTCGCTGAAGCAGTCATGCTCGTCTTCGGTGGAGTTGGCTTCCAGCGCGACCTTCATGCGCTCGCCAGCCAGCTCGCCGAGGGACAGGCTGCCCATGCCGAACAGCATCTTGCGCAGGCCGTTTTCGGCCGGCTCGCTGACCAGTTGGCTGCGATAGTTGCCTTCGACGCCGGCTTTCCACTGCTCGACCATGTCGTTGAGGTCTTTGACCAGCAGGTCGGTAGCGGCTTTCAGGTAAGCGCGGCGGCGGTCGTTGTGGCCACCGGTGGCGCCTTCACCGACCAGGTAATCGGTGTACGGACGGTTGCCGGCGCCCGGCTTGGTGCCGTTGAGATCCTGGCCCCAGAGCAGGAATTCGATGGCGTGGTAGCCGGTGGCAACGTTGGCTTCGGAGCCGCCCAGCTCGTTCAGGCTGGCCAGCAGATCACCGGTGATGTTGCTGACGTCGATCTTGTCTTCGCCGACCTGGATCTCGGTGTTGGCGATGATGTTGGCTTGCGCACCCGGGTTGCCCAGCGCGTGCTGGTAATCGGGGGCGACGTAGTCGATCAGGCCTTCGTCCAGCGGCCAGGAGTTGAGTTGGCCTTCCCAGTCGTCGACCACCGGGTTGCCGAAGCGGAACACTTCGCTCTGCATGTAGGGCACGCGCGCGGCCAGCCAGGCCTGGCGAGCAGCCTTCAGGGTTTCTTCGCTGGGGTTGGCGAGCAGGGCGTCGATGGCGCCTTGCAGGGCCTTGCCGGTGCTGGCGGCGTCGCTGAACACGGCCAGGGCCAGATCCGCGTAATGGTTCACCACGGCCTTGGCTGCGGCTTCGTCGACCTTGCTGGCGATCGGTGCGGCGCTTTCGCTGGCTGCTGGCGCGGCAGCCTGGGTGGCGGGTGCTTTGTCGTCACCGCATCCGGCGAGGGAGATGGCGATGGCCAGCAAGCTGGCAGAAGCCAGGGGCATACGAATCATGGCGAAGTCCTTTGCAGAGCTGAATGTGAAGGCACCGGGTAACCAGGGGGCAAAACGCTCGTGTTGCGACGGCTCGGAAAAGGCGTGATGAGTACGCGCCTGGAGAGTCGCAGTGGAGTGCTTTGCCGGCAGGCACCCGAGATGTACCTGAAAAACCGCGACATAATGCAAATGTTTCGCATTATGTGTAAAGGCCAATTTATGCCTGAGCTGTGCGAGATATCGCTGTCGCTGCGCAACTGCGCCGCTAGAATGCCAGCATCTCAGTCGCCGCCCACCCCATGGAGAGAATCGATGAGCCTGACTGCCGTGATCCTGATCGTTGTTATCGTCCTGCTGGGCGCCTATGCAGTTTCCCTCTACAACGGCCTGGTTCGCCTCAAGCATGGCGTGAGCAAGGCTTGGTCGAATATCGACGTGCTGCTCAAGCAACGGCACGACGAACTGCCCAAGCTGGTGGAGACCTGCAAGCAGTACATGCAGTACGAAGGCGCCACTCTGGAACGGGTGATCGCCGCACGCAGCGCCGTGGCCAGTGCTCGTGAACAGCAGGATGTGGGTGCCCTGGGCAAGGCCGAGAGCGGTCTGCGCGCCGGCCTTGGGCAGCTCTTCGCGCTGGCCGAAAACTACCCGCAGCTCAAGGCCAACGACAGCTTTCAGCACCTGCAGCAGCGCATCACCGGTTTGGAAAACGGCATCGCCGACCGCCGTGAGCTGTACAACGAGGCGGTGAACCTTAACAACGTGCGCATCGAGCAGTTCCCGGATGTGCTCCTGGCGCGCATGTTCAACTTCCCGGCTGCCGAGTTGCTGGTGTTCAGCGAGGCGGAAAAAGCCGACGTCGACCTCAAGTCGCTGTTCAACTGATATGCAGCAGGCCGATCCAATGGGCTTCTTCGTGGCCCTTGGCTTTGCCCTGGCTGCCTGTCTGGGCGGTGCCTGGTGGTGCCTGCGGCGCTGGTCGCAGGCGCGTCATCTGCTCGATACACCCACCTCGAAGATCCGTTCGGCAGCGCAGGGCTATGTCGAGCTGTACGGCGTGCTGCACGCGCTGCCGGACGTCGACATACGCGGCCCGCTGACCGGCAAGCCCTGCCTGTGGTGGCGCTTCCGTATCGAGGAGTACCAGTCCGACGACAAGAAGAGCAGTTGGCGAGTGATCGACAGCGGCAGCAGCGAGGCTTGGCTGCGTCTGAGCGATGGCACTGGCGAATGCCTGATCGATCCGCGCGGTGCCGAGGTACGCCCGGTTGTGCGCGAGTCCTGGGAGGGCAACCTGCGCCACCCGCTGGGGCCGGCCAAGACGGGTTTTCTCGGCTTTCTCACCAGCGGCCAGCGCTACCGCTATGTCGAGGAGCGCCTGCATGCCGACCAGCCGCTGTATGCCATCGGTGATTTCCGCACCCATGGCGCCGCGCAGCAGGGCTTCGACCTGCCAGCAGCGCAGAGTGCGGTGATCCGTGAGTGGAAGGGCGATTTCACCGGCCTGCTGCAGCGCTTCGACAGTGATGGCAATGGCCAGTTGGACGAGCGCGAGTGGGAGCGTGTACGCCTTGCCGCACAGCTCGAAGCCGAGGATCGACAGCGACTGCGTGCTCAGGAACCGCCTCGCAATCAGATGGCCAGGCCGCGTGAGGCGCAGCCGTTTATTCTGTCCAATGCCGGGGAGGACGAGCTGGCACGCAGTTTCTACTGGCAGGCGGCCGGCGGCGCCGCGCTGTGCCTGGCTGGCGCCTTGGCTACAGCCTGGTTGCTGGGTGTGCAGAACTGGTGAGCTGTGGCCAGGCTCCGAACGAAAACGCCGCGATCATCGCGGCGTTTTCATTTGGGCTCGGTGTAGTGGTCAGAGCGTGGCGGCTGAACTCAGGCGGCGGGATTGCTTGAGGAACAGGGTCAGTTCGCGCGCAGGCAGCGGTTTGCTGTACAGGTAGCCCTGACCTTCATGGCAGCCCTGGGCGATGATGTAGGCCTCCTGCTCAGCGGTCTCCACGCCTTCGGCGATGACCTGCATGCCCAGGCTCTTGCCGAGCTGGATGATGGCGCGAACGATGGTGGCGTCGTCCTCGTCCTCCAGCAGATCCTGGACGAAGCTCTTGTCGATCTTGATTTTGTCCAGCGGCAGGCTCTTCAGATAACTCAGTGAGGAGTAACCGGTGCCGAAGTCGTCGATGGCGATCAGCGCGCCGGAGCGGCGCAGGCTGAGCAGGTGTTGAGCGGCGGTGCTGATGTCTTCCATCAGGCCGGTCTCGGTAACTTCCAGCTCCAGGCTCTTGGCCGGCAGGCGGTAGACCTGCATGAGATTGTTGACCACCCGTGGCAGCTCGGAGTGGTGCAACTGCACGGTGGACAGGTTGATGGCCATGCGCAGGTCGCTGAAGCCCTGATCGTGCCACTCGCGCAGTTGGCGGCAGGTCTGATCCAGCACCCAATCGCCAATGGGAATGATGGTGCCGTTCTGCTCGGCCAGGGGGATGAACAGATCCGGTGGAACGAAGCCGTGCTGCGGATGCTGCCAGCGCAGCAGCGCTTCGACACCGACCACACGGTGATCGCGATAGTCCACCTGCGGCTGATAGACCAGGTGCAACTGGTTTTGCGCCAGGGCGTCGCGCAGATCCTTCTCCAGCTCACGGCGGCGGCGCATCTCGCTGTCGACGCTGGCGATGTAGAACTGGTAGCGGTTGCGCGAGCGGCTCTTGGCCAGGGTCATGGTCTGCTCGGCTTTCTGCAGCAGCTTCTCGGTGCTGTCGCCGTCTTCGGGGAACAGGGTGATGCCGATGGTGGCGCGCAGGCGTACTTCCTGCTGGTCGAGCTGGAAGGGCTGCTCCAGGTCGTCCAGCACGCTCTGCGCCAGCTCGGCGGCCTCGTAGGGCTGCTCGATATCGGCTTGCACCAGGGCGAACTGGTCGCCGCCGAGGCGCGCCAGGGCGCCCAGGCGGCCGCTGTGGCTACGCAGACGGTCGGAGAGGGCGAGCAGCAACTGGTCGCCGCTCTGGTAGCTGAACTGCTCGTTGATGCCCTTGAAGTCATCGAGGCCGACGCAGAGTACGGCGACGCGTCGCTGCAGGCGGCCGGCATCCTCGAGAATCTGGTCGAGTTGCTGCTGCAGTTGCTGGCGGTTGGGCAGCCCGGTGAGGAAGTCGTACTGGGCCATGCGCAGCAGGCTGTTTTCCGCTTCGCGGCGCAGGGTGGTATTGCGTTCGATGGACGCGAGCAACTGGTTGGCGGTGTTGATCCACAGCCCCAGTTCGTTGTTTTCGTTGCCGGCGAGCATGGGCAGCTTGTGCTCGCTGGGGCGATCCGGGTTGATGTGGGTGAGGTGCTCGATGATCTTCGACAGGGGTTTGGTCAGCAGCCAGTGGTAGACCAGATAGAGCACCAGGCCCATGGCCATGGCACGGAGCACGCCGGAAATGAAGATGATGACCGAATTGGTCACGAAGCTTTCGCCGTACGCGGCGGTGTCGAGAACGATGTTGAGGTCGCCGTAATACTCGCTGTAGGGGCCGCGACCGACCAGCTTGGTGGAGAACTGCTGTTCCTGGCCGAGGATCGGGTCTGTCAGCCAGCGGGTGGGAATCTGCGCCAGGTCGCGCGAACGTTCGGCCAGCATGGGCTCGTTGGGATGACCGATGGAGGCATAACGCACCGATTCGTGCTGAAACAGGCCTTCGATCACCTGCATGCCCATTTCCCGATCCAGGCTGTACACCGCCTGGGTCGACGGATCGCGGAACATGCCGAGGATACGCTGAGCATCATTGGCAACCGCTTGCCGCGTCTTGTAGGCGTCGAAGACGATTTGCGCACAGCTGAGCACCACCCCGACCACCAGTGCCGAAAGCAGCACCACGCGGAGCAACTTGAGTGACAAGCTGTTCTTCAATTCCAGCTTCAAATGCAATTCCTTGTGTCGGGTGCTACAGCGTCATCAGACGAGAGTATTGGCAATCTCGCTCTGGCCGTCAAAGGGCCAGCATGGCTGGTGGCACTTTTCCTTACCGAAGGGCGAGCCTGGTGCATGACCAGCGGCTCGTACGCTGGCCTTGCTCTGTGTCGGTGCGTTTGGCCCGGACTTGAGCGGCTTTTCATCGAAATGAGTAGTGGCACAAGAGTTGCGACTGATGGCACATCGACCATCGGGGGACTCGGGATGAAAACGCTCTGGCTGTTGCTCGTCGCTGTCTGCTTCGCCCCTCAGGCCCACGCGGCCACTGACGAGGCGGTGAATACTGCCTGGCTGGTGCTGGCCAGTGTGCTGGTGTTCCTCATGCAGGCGGGTTTTGCCTTGCTGGAAAGCGGCATGTCACGGGCCAAGAATGCCGTCAACGTGATGATGAAGAACTACATGGATTGTTGCGTGGGCGGGGTCGTCTTCTGGTTGCTGGGTTTTGGCTTGATGTTCGGCGCCAACCTAACCGGCTGGTATGGCATGAGCCATTTCGCCCTGCATGATGGCGAGCCCTGGGACTACACCTTCCTGCTCTTTCAGATGATGTTCGCAGCCACGGCGGCAACCATCGCCAGTGGTGCCATGGCCGAGCGCACCCACTATTGGGCCTATCTGGCCGGTGCGGTGGTGATCAGCGGTTTGATCTACCCGATATTCGGCAGTTGGGTATGGAGTGGCCTGTATGGCGGCCAGGGTTGGCTGGCCAAGCTGGGCTTCATCGACTTCGCCGGCTCTACCGTGGTGCACAGTGTCGGCGCCTGGTGTGCGTTGGCTGGCATCCTGTTGCTTGGCCCGCGACTGGGGCGTTACGGCAGCGATGGCCAGGCACGGCTGATTCCCGGGCACAATCTGGGCATGGTCGCGCTGGGTGGCTTCCTGCTCTGGTTCGGTTGGTTCGGCTTCAATGCCGGAAGCAATCTGGCAGTCAGCAGTTCGCTGGGGCTGATCGCCCTCAATACCCATCTGGCAGCGCTCTGCGGTGCCATCGGTGCGTTGGTCGCGCAACGCAGCACTGCCAGCCCGGTGCTGCTGACCAGCACGGTCAATGGCTCCATCGGCGGGCTGGTAGGGATCACGGCTGGTTGTGCCAGCATGGCGCCGGGCTATGCCGCACTCACCGGGTTGATCGCAGGCTTCGTGGTGATCTACGGCATGCGCCTGCTCGACCGGCTGCGTATCGACGACGTGGTAGGCGCGGTACCGGTGCACGGTTTCGCCGGCATATGGGGCACCTTGGCAGCGGGGCTTTTCTACCAGGGCGACCTGTTCAACTGGTCGCGTGTGGCGGTACAGGCGCTGGGAGCGGCAGCGGCTTTTCTCTGGGCCTTTCCGCTGGCCTTGCTGTTCTACCTGTTGCTGGCCAAGACCGTCGGTCTGCGCGTCTCCGCCCAGCACGAACAACGGGGCCTGGACTTCGCCGAACACGCCGAGGTGGGCTACCCGGAATTCAACCTGATGCAGACCTTCGACAGCGAACAATGGTCGAGGAGGGGCTGAGGATGAGATTGAACCTGCGTCGTCGCGCCATCTATACCGGCCTGGCCGGGCATTTTTCCGAGGAGGAGTTATGGCCGTTGCTGGCCTTGTGGGAGAACAAGTATTCAGACAAACCGCCCTTCGCCCTCAACGAATTTCTCGCCGAGGTGGTGCTGCGCACCGAGCGCAAGCTGGAACGGGCGCGCTTGTACCGCGAGCTGGTCGGCGCCTTGACGGGCTCGCCCGACAACCTGTTACCAGACCCAGAGATGCAACTGGCTGCCTGGCGCCAGGGGCGTAATGAGGCCGTGCGTAGCGTTGCCAGCCCTGATGCGGCGGCGCAGACAACCTTCCTGGCGCTCAACCAGGCCTTGCTGGCGCAGATGGACAGCTCGCAACAACAGGCGTTGCGTGGGTTCGCCGCAGGTAATCTCGCTGGCATGCAGGTGAGTGCTGAGCTGAGCCTGCGACTGCGTGCCTGGCTGGAGCAGGGGGCGCTCGATGGCATCGAGAGTCTGGGTATCGAGCAACTGCGCAAACTGCTCAACCTGCTCTATATCGGGTTGTGCGAGTTCTTCGGGCCGGTGCGTGCCGATCGCCTGCTGAGTCAGGCGGTGAGCCGGGTGGAGGAACAGGGCTTGGCCTGTTCTGCTCGGCGCTTGTTGTGAGCGTTTAGCGAGCGCGAAAACGAAGAACCCGGCCGAAGCCGGGTTCCTGTATTACGGGGCGCTGAATCAGGCCGCGTAGTTCTGGGCAACGAAGTCCCAGTTGACCAGGTTCCAGAACGCCTCGACGTACTTCGGACGCAGGTTGCGGTAGTCGATGTAGTAGGCGTGTTCCCAGACGTCGCAGGTCAGCAGCGGAGTGTCGCCGCTGGTCAGCGGGCAGCCGGCGCCGATGGTGCTGGCCAGGGCCAGGGAACCGTCAGCTTTCTTCACCAGCCAGCCCCAGCCGGAACCGAAGGTGCCGATGGAAACCTTGCTGAACTCTTCCTTGAACTTGTCGAAGGAACCGAAGGCAGCGTTGATGGCATCAGCCAGGGCGCCGGTCGGTTGGCCACCGCCGTTCGGCGACAGGCAGTTCCAGTAGAAGGTGTGGTTCCACACCTGAGCGGCGTTGTTGAAGATGCCGCCCGAGGAGGTCTTGACGATCTCTTCCAGGCTCTTGCCTTCGAACTCGGTGCCCGGCACCAGGTTGTTCAGGTTCACGACGTAGGTGTTGTGGTGCTTGTCGTGGTGGAATTCCAGGGTCTCGGCGGAAATGTGCGGCTCGAGAGCGTTCTTTTCGTAAGGCAGCGGCGGCAATTCAAAAGCCATGGTCTATCTCCTACTCAGGTCGTGTGCGGTATGCGCATGAGGCCGATCACGGGCGGCCCTGACGGCAGGCTGGGATCAGCCTGCGAGCGGCGTGGAGTTTGTACCCCTTGCGCCACAGACTCGGGATCATAGCACCCAGCATCGGCCATAACCACGCAGCATCTGTGTGGGAAAGCCGGTGCCAGGGCCTCTGCGTCAATGCCTTCGACCACCGCGGGCGCCAGGGGTTGCCCTTAAAGTGCGCCGGCTTTCTTCCAGGCCAGGTAGCTGCTGACCAGTTCCGGCCCAAGCTCGCCGGGCCGTGCATCGAGCACCGGTACGTCATGGGCGGCCAGACGCTCATGCAATCCGGCGCGGGCGTTGAGATAGTCCAGGGTGCCGCAGTAGGCCAGCGCCTGCTCGAACTGTTCCACCGGTTCCTGACGCAGGCGGTCGAGTACTTCTTCGCGCAGGCTGGCGATCAGCACACGGTGCTGGCGCGACAGGCGTTTCACTGCCGCGAGCAGATCCTGATCATCCTCATCGCGCAGGTTGGTCACCAGCACCACCAGGGCGCGGCGCCGCTGGCGGGCGAGGAGCAGATCGGCGGCGGCGCTGAAGTCGGCGGGCTGCTGGCTGGTCTCCAGGTCGTATACGGCGCCCAGCAGGGTGTTGAGCTGGGCCTGACCCTTGACCGGTGCCAAATAGCGCTGGTGATTGCCGGCGAAGGTCGCCAGGCCCACCGCGTCGCCCTGGCGCAGGGCCACGTAGCTGAGCAGCAGGCAGGCGTTGAGGGCGTGATCGAAGTGCGACAGCTCGTCGTCCTGGCTGCGCATGCGCCGGCCGCAGTCGAGCAGGAAGACGATCTGCTGGTCGCGCTCGTCCTGGTACTCGCGGGCGATCGGCGTGCGCTTGCGCGCGGTGGCCTTCCAGTCGATCTGGCGCAGGGTATCGCCGTCGCGAAACTCGCGCAGTTGGTGGAACTCCAGGCCCAAACCACGACGCGGACGCTGGCGCACGCCCAACTGGCTGAGCCAGTCGTCCACAGCCTTCAGTTGGGCGCCATAGAGGCGGGCGAAGTCGGGGAAGACGCGGCTCTCACCCGGCACATCGAGCAGGCGACGGCCTTGCCACAGACGCAACGGGCTGGGCAGCAAGAGTTCGCAGCGGTCGAAAGCGAAATGCCCGCGTTGCTGCGGTTTGAGGCGATAGCTCAACTGCGTCTGCTGGCCGGGGTGCAGGTCGACGCGCAGCGGCATGCCCTCGAACGCCATGCCGGCCGGCACATGATCGAACAGCTCGATCTGCGCCGCGTTGGCGAAGCCGTGATGCACCTGTAACTGCACGTCGCTCCAGCGGCCCAGCGGCAGATTACCCGGCAGCGTGCGTTGCACCCTGGGTGTGGGCAAACGGCGCAGCCACAGGGCATCCATCAGCGCGATCAGTGCCAGCGCACAGAGCACGGCCCAGCCCAGCATGTCCAGGCTGGCCGGCAATTTCACCCCCAGCAGTGGTAGCGCGCCGAGCAGTACGGCGGCTGTCAGCAGTGTGCCGAGCAGGGCGAGGAGCAGGCGCGAGGGCTTCATAGACGCGGTGCCGGCACCTGGTCGAGCAGTTGTTGCAACACTTGATCTACTGACAGGCCTTCAATGTCCAATTCGGGCGCCAGGCGCACGCGATGGCGCAACACGGCCAGGGCGCAGCCCTTGATGTCGTCGGGTAGCACGAAGTCGCCGCCGCGCAGCAGGGCACGGGCGCGGGCGCCACGTACCAGGGCGATCGAGGCACGTGGCCCGGCGCCCATGGCCAGGCCCGGCCAGGTGCGTGTGGCACGGGCCAGGCGCACGGCGTAGTCGAGCACCTGTTCGTCGATGGGCAGGTCGCTGGCGATCTTCTGCAGGGCCAGCACGTCCTTGGCTTGCAGCAGGGTGCGCAGCGGGCTGACTTCGAGCATGTCGGCCTTGGCCGAGCGGGTCACCTGACGCACCATGCTCAGCTCTTCGTCCTGCTCCGGGTAATCCATGCGCAGCTTGAGCATGAAACGGTCGAGCTCGGCTTCCGGCAGCGGATAGGTGCCTTCCTGCTCGATGGGGTTCTGCGTGGCCAGCACCATGAAGGGCAGCGGTACGGCCAGAGCGCGACCTTCCAGGGTCACCTGACGCTCCTGCATCACCTCCAGCAGGGCCGCCTGGGTCTTGGCCGGGGCGCGGTTGATCTCGTCAGCCAGCAGCAGGTTGGTGAAGATCGGCCCCTTGCGCAGCTTGAACTGCTCGCTCTGCAGGTCGTACACGGCATGGCCGGTGATGTCGCTGGGCATCAGATCCGGGGTGAACTGGATGCGCGCGAACTCGCCGCCGAAGCAACGGGCCAGGGCGCGCACCAGCAGGGTCTTGCCCAGGCCGGGGACGCCTTCGACCAGAACGTGGCCGCCCGCGATGAGTGCCGTGAGTACATCGTCGATCACCGCGCACTGGCCGATCACCGCCTTGCGCAATTCGCTGCGCAGCGCCTGGGCCAGCGCGCTGGCACGCTGGCGTTGTTGCAGTTGCGGGTTGGCAGGTGCGGCCGTCGCTGCATCGGAAGCCGGCAGGGTTTCGGTTTCAGGCGTCTGTTCGCTCGTCATAGGGCATTCCTGAGGGTTTGCAGGTGGGCGACCTGGCGGGTGAAGTCACTGGCGGATAGGCGCTGCTTGGGCAGCGGGCGCATGGCTTGGCTGATACTGCGCGATGGCAGGCGCGTGAGGCGACCCAGCACCTGCCACTGTTCGGCGACGCCGAGTTTTTCGAAGCCGGGGTAGCGCCGTCGGGCACGGCGCTTGATGTCCTGTTGCAGGATTTGCAGCAGGCTGTGCTGGCCGCGGCGGCGTAGCAGGAAGTCGGCACTGGCGCGCAGGTGCTCCTCCAGTTGCCGGCGAGCGCGGCTGGCCGGGGCGAGCAGCGGGCCATGGCGCATGCCGGCATGCCACAGCGCGGCGGCGAGCAGCAGCACCAGCACCACCAGCGCCAGCGGGAAGTTGCGCAGCAACTGGCTGAACAGGTTGTCCTGGTCGGCGCGATAGAGCAGGGTCACGGCGCTGTCCTGGCTGAGGTACCAGAGCAGCCAGGCGTGGTCGTACTCACCGATGCGGGTGTTCTGCCAGATCCACGGATCGCTGAGCACGGTCACCAGCCCTTCGCCGTGGTAGAGCTGCAGCAGATGGGTGGCCTTGGCGCTGTTGGCCCAGGCGTGGGCGCGGTTCTGCGCATCGAACAGGTGGTAGTCGGTATCGAAGGCGATGTAGGCCGGTGCGTCTTCGTTCTGCAGGTAGAGCTTGGTCAGATCCGGGTAGTCGTCTTCGGCCTTCGTTTCGCCGGGCTCGCCTTCGGCTTCTTCTTCCTCGAGGTCGTCGCTCATGTACTGCTCGATGCCGAGCAGGTCGAGGAGGATGTCGCCGCTCTTGCCTTCCTCTTCGTCCCAGAGGCGTTCGGCGATCAGCAGCAGGTGGCCGCCGTTGGCCGTCCACTGCAGCAGATGTTCGGCTTGGCGTGGCGTCATGTTGCCGCGGTCGGCCAGGAGCATCAGGGTCTGGCCCTGGCTGGGCAGCTTGTCCAGCACGTCCAAGCCGTCGACTTGCTGCACGCTGAGCCCGCGCTGGCGCAGGAAATGTTCGGCGGCCAGATAGGGATTGGCAGCCACTTCCGGTGCAGGGCCGTGTTCGACGGTTTCCTGATAAGGCTGCAGATTCTGCATGAGATAGATGGCGGACAGGCCAACGAGCAGCAGCACGACCATGGCGGTGAAGAAGCCGGCGCGACGACTCATGGGCGAGCCTCCAGACCGAACAGCTCGCGCCAGCCCTGGCAGAGGGCCTGAGCCTGTTCCGTAGACGGCTGGCGATGACCATAGGCGAGCGCCTGCCAGTGCTGAGTGAGCTGCTCGCTGTAGCCTTGCAGATTCTGATGATTCAGGTTTTGCACCAGGCGCAGCACCTCACCCTCGGTGTGCGAGGCCTTGAGGGCGAGTCGATGGTCGTAGAGCAGGCGGCTGAGCAGTGCGCGGTAAAGCAGGCCAAGCGCGGCGCGCGGGTCACTGCCCCAGAGCCGTTGCGCTTCGCTGGCGACATCCTCCGGCAGGCTCTCCGGGGCGACTTCCAGGCCGAACATCTGCGTGGGCACCACGATGCGCCGGCGTTTCTTCGGCAGGCCAAGACGCTCACCGAAGGTCTGCAGCCAGTCGCGATAACGCCAGAGGATGTACACCAGCAGGGCAAACAGGCTTCCCCAGAGCAACACTTCGAAGATTTGCGCGAGGGTGTCCAGGCCTTTCAACAACTGGCCGAGTTTTTCCAGCGCTTCGAAAAAGCCCTTGCCGTCTTCTTTTTCAGTGGGTTCTTCGGCCTTTTTGTCATCGCCCAGGCGCCAGCGGGTGACACTTTCGCGATGCTGGAAGGGCGGTTCATCGAGCAGTTTGCTGATGCTGTCGTGTGCGGCCTGGCTGGTCAGCGGCTGTTTCAGCAGGCGCGGTGCTTCGGGGCCGTGCGGATCGATCTGGGCTGCGGGCGCTGCGTCATCGGCCCAAGCCGTCGTAGCCGGTTGGCCCAGGAGCAGGGCGCAGCCCAGGAGTAGGGCGTAGGCGGTTCCGATCAGGCGTTGACGCAGGCGGCGGAATACCAGCTCGATATCCCAGGCTTCCAACGCAGTACGACGGTTGAGGTACAGGGTGAAGCCGCAGGCGACGTAGACCGGCTCCCAGACGATCAGCAGCAGGGCATAGCCGGCATTGGACAGGTGTTCCAGCCACAGCCATTCCCCGCTGTCGGGGGTGATCAGGCTTTGCCAGCTCCAGTTCAGCTCGATCTGCTGCGGCAGCATCAGGTAGAAGAGCGCGCTGAGGCCGAGCATGAGCGCGGTTTCCAGGTGCACGCCGACGACGGTGAGCCAGGTCGCCGCGCCACTGTCGCGTTGTCCGAGCACTACCAGGCGCTGGCTGCGTGCCTGGCCGGATAGCCCTTCGAGCTGCAGCACCGGCAGATCGAAGCTGCGCGTTAGGCTCAGTCGGCGCCAGGTCAGGCTGGCCAGCAGTTGAGGTTTGAGCAACTTGGGCCAGGCTTTCACGGCCTGCCTGAGCGTCGGCGTGTTGCCGAACAATGCGTGCGAAAGGATGTACAGCGGCAGGCGCTCGTAGGCAGGCTTCAACCACCAGAAGAGGAACATCGCCCAGCCTGGGTACTGCCAGAGCACTGCGCAGAGCAGGGCGAAGATCGGCAGGGTGACCAGCGCCCAACTGGCCATGAGCAGGCCAGCATGCCGCTGCGCCATGAGTACGCCCAGATCGAGCGCCTCCCAGGCGCTGCGCGGGCGAATGGCGAGGCTGGCTTCAGTCAGGCGCATGCGACCTCCGTCCGGCCAGGGTCAGGTAGCCCAGCACCAGGGCCCAGAGGCAGGCACCGACGATGTATTTGACCTGCGGCGTGGCCACCGTGGTGGATGACCAGAAGGCTTCGATAAAGGCGGCAATCAGCAGGAACAGGATGACCCCGGCGACCAGTTGCACGGCCTTGCTGGCCGCCTGGCGCAGGGCCTCTCCTCGGCGCAGGCGGCCGGGAGCGAGCAGGGCCCAGCCCAACTTGAGCCCGGCAGCACCGGCCAGGGCGATGGCGGTCAGCTCGAAGGCGCCATGGCCGACGACGAATGACCAGAAGGTTTCGCTGTAACCGATGCGGGTCAGATGGCCGGCCACGGCGCCGATCATCAGGCCGTTGAAGAGCAGGAAGAACAGGCTGCCGAGGCCCAGCAGCAGGCCGCTGGCGAAGGTCTGAAAGGCGATGCCGATGTTGTTCATGATGTAGAAGCCGAACATCATCCAGTCGTCGCCGGAGCCGCGCTCGCCGAAGCGACCGATGCGACGGGCATCTGGATCGTACATGCGCTCCATCTCGCTGACCTGATCGGGACTGACCAGGCCGTAGATCAGTTCGGGGAACAGGTAGGTGAGCAGCCCCATCAATGCCAGGCTGCCGAAGAACAACAGGCTGGCGCTGCAGACGAAGCGCCATTCGCTGCGCACCAGGCGTGGAAAACCACCGAAGACGAAGCGCACCAACTGGGCGCCGATATGGCTGCGATGGCGATAGAACTGCTGGTGGCCGCGCATGGCCATCTGTTGCAACTGGTCGATCAGATGGCTGCTGTAGCCACGGGCCTGGGCCAATGCGAGATGCTGGCAAATCTGTCGATAATCGGCGGCGAAATCCTTGCAAGCTTCTGCCTGTGCCTTACCTTTTTCGAGTGCGTCGAGTTGTTGGGCAAAACTGTCCCATTCGTTTTGATGACGGTTCTCGAACAGGCTCTGCTTCATGGTGGGGTTCCCAGCAGGCCGCGGGCGATGCCGTTGAGGCGCGTCTCGGCCTGCTCTGGCGGAACCTGCAGCGGCTCGGCAAGCAGGCTGGCCAGCTCGGCACGGCGCGCAGCGGAAAGCTGCGCACCGCGTTCGGCGAAGCCAAGCAGCGCGCGCTGTTCGGTCAGCGTCAGGGCAAAGGGCGCAGGCAGCGGTTCGGCGTCCGGCAGGTTGGGCCGGGTCGGAGCTGCATCGCGGTAGACCACCAGCGTTCCTGCGGCGATATCGCCGAGGCGTTTGAACGCCGGGTGATTGAGGCAACTGAGGATGCCCAGGGTATAACCGAACGGCAGCAGATCGACGAAGCGCAGCAGATTACGCGTCAGCGACGCCGCCCAGCCCACGGGCGTACCGTCATCGTGTACCACACGCAGACCGAGCATCTGCTTGCCCGGAGAGCGCCCCTGGTTGAGTACCTCGAACAGCACCATGTACCACCAGGTCACGACAAACAGCAGGATGGTACCCAGGCCCATGCCGAACTGCCCAAGCAGGCCGAGGATCAGGTACGCCACGCCGAGAATCAGACCGCGGATGGCCAGGTCGATGGCGAATGCCAGCGCGCGAGGTACCAGGCTGGCCGGGCGTAGATGCAGATCGATGCCCTCTGGCGTTTCCACGTCATAGTGGGTGTCCAGGGCCGTGACAGCGGCAGCAGGGCTGGAGCGGGTAGGTGAAGGCATCGGCAGTCTGTATGGACGAAAGCCCGATGCTAGCGAGCAGCGGGACACAAACGCAACCGGGCCGAAGATCGGCCCGGTTGCAGAAGTCAAACTGCCGGAGCTGGCAGAACACCGAAAATGCGGTTGTACAGTTCACCAATCATCACGATGAACATGGGCATGGTCCAGATCAGGCCTATGCCGAATGGCAGTGCGCTGATGACCAGCAGGATGCCCATGCTCAGCATCAGGAAGAACACCTTGAACCAGTGACGGTTGATGGCTTTGCAGGACACCACGATCGCTTGCCAGGCCGACAGCTTGCGCTCGACCACCAGTGGAATAGTCAGCAGCAGTGCAACTTGCAAATAGATGCCGGGAAGAATCAGCAGCATGTAGCCGATGTTGGTCGCAATCACTATCAACAGACCGGCTGCGAACAGTGGCAAGGTACGACCGAAGTGACTGAATATTTCCGCGAAGCGCAGGGGCTGGCCTGCTGCCTGGCGAATGCCGATCATGTTGAGGCCAGCCAGGAAGGGGTACATCAGTGCCACGACCGCGACCGAACTGATCAAGATGAAGCCGAGCAGGCCGAAGGCGCCGGCCACGGCCATCCCGCCATCAGAGCCGCTCAGGGCGCCGAGGCCGATAAAGCCGATACCAAAGATCATGGCGACGATATATAGGACGATTTGTGCCATGAACAGCGCGCCCATCATGACCAGAAAACCACCCCAGATCAGACCTTTGGTGCCACTGGTCTTGCGCCAGGCAGTTGCGAGCAGATCGCCGATGGAGAAGTCGTAACCGCGAGCCAGTGCAAGGCGCGGGTCGGCGCTGATTTCATTGCTGGCAGTGGGGTTGAGATCGCTGCTGGGGGCAGAGTACGGATTGAGTACGCTGGTCTCACTCACGGTTGCGTCCTTGTAGGGAGTGGTTGGAAGCGGCATCGTAGTGACTTAACGGACGACCCTCAATGGCTGTTTGCAGGCGTTTCCCGCGCTGAGCGCTCGTTCACGTTTCTTGGCGGTCGCCCCTGTTCAAGGCGTCGCCTTCGTTCAAAGGAATCCGTTTTGAGTCAAAGCATCTTCTGGTACGACTACGAAACCACCGGTATCAACCCGCGCTGTGACCGCCCGATCCAGGTGGCCGGTATCCGCACCGACGAGGCGCTCAACGAGATCGCTGAGCCGCTGAATCTCTATTGCCGCCTGAGTGACGATATCCTGCCGCATCCGGCTGCCTGCCTGGTAACCGGCATCGAGCCACAGCGTTTGGCTCAGCTAGGGCTCGATGAAGGCGCGTTCATCACCCGGGTGCACGCTGAACTGTCGCTACCGGGTACCTGTGGTGCCGGTTACAACACCTTGCGCTTCGATGACGAGGTCACGCGTTACAGCTTCTACCGCAATTTCTTCGATCCCTATGCACGTGAGTGGCAGGGTGGCAACAGCCGCTGGGATCTGATCGATCTGGTGCGTACCGCCTATGCGTTACGCCCGGAAGGCGTCGAATGGCCGCAGGAAGATGGGCGCGTAACGTTGAAGCTGGAAAGGCTGACCCAGGCCAACGGCATCGACCATGGACAGGCGCACGATGCGCTTTCCGATGTGCGCGCCACCATCGGCTTGGCGCGGCTGCTGCGTGAGCGCCAGCCACGGCTCTATGACTTCCTCTACCAGTTGCGCAGCAAGCAGCGCGTGCTCGACCAGATTCGCCTGTTGCAACCGGTTCTGCATATCTCCGGACGCTTCTCGGCGGCGCGCCATTACCTCGCGCCTGTCCTGCCGCTGGCCTGGCATCCGCGTAACCGCAATGCACTGATCGTCATCGATCTGCAGGCCGATCCATCGCCGCTGTTCGATCTGGACGCCGACACCCTGCGTAGCCGCCTGTATACCCGCCGTGACCAGTTGGCTGAAGGCGAGATGCCCGTGCCGCTGAAGTTGCTGCACATCAACCGCTGCCCGGTGGTCGCGCCCCTCTCCGTTCTGCGTGAGCAGGATCGTCTGCGCCTGGGATTGGATTTGCAGCAATGCGAGCAGCATGCTGCGCTTTTGCGTGATAACCCAGGCGCCTGGCAGGACAAGTTGTCCGTTATCTACAAGGAAGAAGAATTCGCGGGAAGTGCCGATCCCGAGCAGCAGTTGTACGACGGATTCATTGGTGATCGTGACCGCCGTTTATGCGAACAGGTCAGGCGCGCAGAGCCCGTTGATTTAGGCAGCGGGCAATTCCCGTTCGATGACCCACGCTTGCCCGAATTGTTGTTCCGCTATCGTGCGCGTAACTTTCCAGGCAGTCTGTCGGCCGATGAGCAGCAGCGCTGGTTCGACTTTTGTCGGCAGCGCCTTAGCCAGCCTGAATGGGGCGCGCCCAATACCCTGGCACAGTTCAGGGAGGCACTGGAAAAGTTACGAAGCGAATGTTCACCAGCGCAGGTGCAACTTCTTGCGCAATGGCTGAGTCATGCGCAGGTACTGGAACTTCGTTACGGCCTGAATGATTAAGCGATTTTGATACGAGCGTGCACAAAGAAGGGGCGGCAAGACTGAGCGAAAAGATGACCGTTCGGTCTGCGCCATCTGCCTCTATGGCTGTCAGCGTATTGGCGTTGCGCCAAATTTCAGCAAGAAAAATACGGAAATAAAAAACGCCAGCTTGGCTGGCGTTTTGGCTGAAGCGATTGAATCAACCCAGCAGGGTTGCCCAACCTTCTACGGTGTCAGCGCCCCACTTGGCTTTCCACTCTTTCAGCGTTTTGTGGTTGCCGCCTTTGGTCTCGATGACTTCGCCGGTGTTCGGGTTCTTGTACTGCTTGACCTTGCGGGCACGCTTGGCGACAGGCTTGGCTGCGCGCGGAGCCTTGCCGACTTTGGCTTCCGGGTCGAGCAGGGCAATGATGTCGCGCAGCGACTTCTGGTATTCACCCATCAGGGTGCGCAGCTTGCCTTCGAATTCCAGTTCTTTTTTCAGCTTGTCGTCTTGCGACAGGTTTTTCAGGCGCTCTTGCAGTTCCTTGATGGCTTCTTCGGTAGCGCGGTATTCGTTGATCAGCGACATGGAATTTACCTTGATATCGGGTGTGTACAGCGGACAGTGGGGTAATAGTAGTCAGGCGTTAATAACAAGTAAACAGCGGGCCACAAAACTTTCTCTGCTGCACTGCAACTGATTGTATCGGTCAGCCTGGTAATAATTGGTCGAGTATTGCGGATGTGGAAAGTTCCGCAGGGTGCCAGCGCTGTCCTTTAGCGCGTGGGAATCACAGGCTATGGCGGGGTGCCGGGGTGATGGCGCGGCTGGCAGTTTCGCGGCATTAATCGAAGTGTCGGTGTGGCATTAAACCGTTTGCACTGATGCTATTAGCTCGAAACCGGGTCTGGGCAACACGGATGAAACCGTAGTTGTGTGGAGCTGAAATAATTGGCGTTCCCGATCATCGATGCCGGTGCTGCCCTGATTGCAACTCATCGCTGTCGGGATGGGCGTCGCTCGACGGTTTTTCCGCGAGCCCCTAGAATGGCGCACTTTTGCGCTGTTACCCAGGGTCAATACTTCATGCGTACATTCAGATTGGTCATTTCCTGCCCGGACCGTGTCGGTATCGTTGCCAAAGTCAGTAACTTCCTGGCCACCTACAACGGTTGGATCACGGAGGCTAGCCATCACTCCGATACCCAGACTGGCTGGTTCTTCATGCGTCACGAAATTCGCGCTGATTCGTTGCCGTTCGATCTGGATGGCTTCAAGCAGGCCTTCGCTCCCATCGCTCGTGAGTTTTCCATGGCGTGGCGCATCACCGATTCGGCGCAGAAGAAGCGCGTGGTGCTGATGGCCAGCCGTGAATCGCATTGCCTGGCCGACCTGCTGCATCGTTGGCACAGCAATGAGCTGGATTGCGAGATCCCTTGCGTGATCGCCAACCACGACGATCTGCGCAGCATGGTCGAGTGGCACGGCATTCCGTACTTCCATGTACCGGTCGACCCGAAGGACAAGGCACCGGCTTTCGCCGAGGTGGAGCGTCTGGTCAAGGAGCATCAGGCCGACGTCATCGTCCTGGCGCGCTACATGCAGATTCTGCCGCCGGCGCTGTGCGCCGAGTATTCGCAGCGGGTGATCAACATTCACCACAGCTTCCTGCCGTCTTTCGTGGGCGCCAAGCCCTATCACCAGGCCTCGCTGCGTGGCGTGAAGCTGATCGGCGCCACCTCGCACTATGTCACCGAAGAGCTGGATGCCGGCCCGATCATCGAGCAGGACGTGGTGCGCGTGACCCATCGTGACGATATCGAAGAGATGGTGCGCCTCGGCAAGGACGTGGAGAAGATGGTGCTGGCCCGTGGGCTACGCTATCACTTGGAAGACCGGGTTCTGGTGCACGACAACAAGACGGTGGTATTCGACTGATCCTGTTGTCGGTGGCCGAGCCCATTCATCGTGGAGGAGGCCGCCCCATGCTCAAATCCATCAAGGTGCGCGACTACATGACGCGCCACCTGGTGACCTTCAGGTCGGATACTGATCTGTTCACCGCCATCAACCGCCTGCTGGAGCACCGTATTTCCGGTGCTCCAGTGGTGGATTCCCAGGGCCACCTGATCGGCATGCTGTCGGAGGGTGATTGCCTGCGCGGTATTCTCTCCGGCGCCTATTACGAGGCGACGGGTGGTTGCGTCAGCACCTACATGACCACCGATGTCGAGGCGATCAGCCCGGATACCGATGTCATCGAGCTGTCCCAGCGCTTTCTCAGCGGGCGGCGTGGCCGTCTGCCGGTGATCGAGGATGGTCGTCTGGTCGGGCAGGTCAGTCGTCATGACGTGTTGCGCGCGGTGAAGGAGTTCGCCCAGCATGATCCGGGACGATTGCTATCCAACTGAGAGGAGGCTGGCGCATGAACGATCCATTGGACAAGGCGACCTCCAAGGCGCCGCCGACCCTGGGCGAGGGCTGTGTGCGGCGCTACGACCCGGAGGCCTTGAGCGAAGAAGACGGCACCGACTTTCCGCAGGCCGCCGAACTCTGGCGACAGCTGCAGGATGAGCAGGCTGTCGATGCTGATGACAGGAAGGAATCCTGAAGGGCACTCACATGCCCTTCGTGGTTTCAGATGCGGAAGCTGTCGACCAGGTGCTTTAGGCGTTCGGCCTGATGCTCCAGATCGCCACAGGCTCGCAGCGTCGCTTGCAGGTTTTCCACGCCCTCCTGGTTGAGCGTGTTGATCTCGGTGATGTCCATATTCAGCGACTCGATCACCGAGGTCTGCTCCTCAGTCGCTGTTGCCACGGACTGGTTCATGCCGTCGATCTCGCCGATGCGCGCGGTCACTGTACCTAGCCGCTCGCCGGCCTGATTGGCGATCTGCACGCTGTTTTCGCTGTAGCGCTGGCTCTCGGTCATGGTGCTGACCGACTCGCGTGAGCCGACCTGCAACTCCTCGATCATCTTCTCGATTTCCTGAGCCGACTCCTGGGTGCGGTGCGCCAGACTACGTACCTCGTCGGCGACCACGGCAAAACCGCGGCCGGCTTCGCCCGCGCGCGCAGCTTCGATAGCCGCGTTGAGGGCAAGCAGGTTGGTCTGCTGGGAAATGCTCTTGATCACTTCGAGTATCTGGCCGATATCCACTGTTTTGCTGTTGAGCTGTTCGATCTTTGCGCAGGCATCGCTGATCTTTTGCGACAGCTCACTCATCGAGGCAATGGCCTGTTGCACCACGTGGCCACCATCCTCGGCCTCATGCCGGGCATCGGAGGCCTGCGCCGAGGCATCAGCCGCATTGCGGGCAATCTCCTGGGCGGCCGCGCCGAGCTGATTGATTGCCGCCGCCACGCTGTTGGTACGGCTGGCTTGCTCGTCGGAATTGAGCATGGATGAGTTGGAGGCGCTCACCACGCGCTTGGCGACTTCGTTCAGCTGGCCGGTGGTCGAGGCCACTTCGCGGATGGAGGCGTGAATGCGTTCGACGAAGCGGTTGAAGGAATTGGCCAGCGCGCCGAACTCATCCTGGCTCTGGATCGCCAGCCGTTTGGTCAGGTCGCCTTCGCCCTGGGCGATGTCTTCCATGGCCTTGCCCATGGCTGTCAGCGGCTGCATCAGCACGCGGATCAGCAGTCCGAGCAAGGCGATGATCAGCACCACGGCAATGCTCATGGCGATGATGGCCGAGGTGCGAAATTCGCTGAGCATGCTGTAGGCCTTGTTCTTGTCGATCGACAGACCGACGTACCACTGTACCGAGGGCAGGCCCTTGATCGGGGCGAAGGTGAGGATGCGCGTCTGGCCATCCTGCTCCACTTCGCTGAAGTTGCTGCTGATCGGCGGTGTGTCGCGGGGGTAGAGATCCGCGAGGCTCTTCATCACCAGGTTCTTGTCCGGATGCACCAGGATCTTGCCGTCATTGCTCACCAGAAAGGCATAACCCATGCCGTCGAAATCCAGCGCATTGATGATGTTCACCAGGGTCTGCAGATTGAGATCGCCACCGACCACGCCGACTGCCGGCACCGGCGTGGCGATGGTCATGATCGGCACGTTGGTGGCTGCATCGATATAGGGTTCGGTCAGTGTCGTGCCACCGGCTGCTTGGGCGTCCTTGTACCAAGGGCGGGCGCGCGGGTCGTAGCCGTCCGGCATCTTCTCGTCTGGGCGCATGGTGAAGGCACCTTGTGCCGTACCCAGGTAGATGAAGGCGAAGGTATTGGCCAGTGCCTTCTGCTCGAGCAGCTTGATCACATGATCGGGGCTGCTGTCGCCGGCGAAGGCCTGGGCGACGGTCTCGACCAGCAGAATGCGTCCATCCAGCCAGTTCTGGATATTGTTTGCAGTGACATCGCCCATTTCCCGCAGGTAGTTCTGCAGGTCGTCGCGTATCGCGTTGCGTTGCAGGTAGTCGTTGTAGAGGGTGAACAGGGAGAAAGCCGCAATCACCACCAGTGAGGCGGCAATCAGGATCTTATGGCTGAAACGCAGGGACTTGGCCATGGTCGTGCCTCCGGTTGACGGCTGGGGGTGTCCGTAAACCGGCAACAGCCGGATTGCGGAAGCCTGCCAGACCAAGCGAAGATCGTTCGCCGGTCTGACGTCCGTGTCGGCATATCTGCAGTAAAGCGCTAACTCAGAGGATGGCAAGATGCCTGCAAGTTCCCAGTTCATCATCGGTGCCGACGCTCAGGGGCAACCCGTTGGTCAGCCACTGCGCCTGGCCAATCGTCATGGTCTGATTGCCGGTGCGACCGGCACCGGCAAGACCGTGACCCTGCAGCGGTTGATCGAAACCTTCAGCGATGCCGGCGTCGCCGTGTTCGCCGCCGACGTCAAGGGCGATCTCTGTGGGCTGGGCGCCGCTGGCATGCCACAGGGCAAGGTGGCTGAACGCATCGCCAGCATGCCCTGGCTGGAACATCGGCCGCAGGCCTACCCGCTGACGCTGTGGGACGTGCATGGCATCAGCGGTCACCCGCTGCGCACCACGCTCAGCGAGATGGGGCCATTGTTGCTCGGCGCATTGCTCGAACTCACCGACAGCCAGCAGGCGGCGATCTATGCCGCGTTCAAGGTGGCGGATCGTGAGGGGCTGTTGCTGCTCGACCTGAAGGATCTCAAGGCCTTGCTCGGTTACCTCAAGGACAACCCGCAGGCGTTGGGAGAAGATGCGGCGCTGTTCACCTCGACATCGGCCCAGGCACTCTTGCGTCGCCTGGCGGGGCTGGAGCAGCAGGGCGCTGAAGCGCTGTTCGGCGAGCCGGCGCTGCAGCTCGAAGACCTGCTACATCCGGATCGTGATGGCCGTGGACGTGTGCATCTGCTCGATGCCAGCCGTCTGGTGCACGAGGCGCCGAAAGTCTATGCGACCTTCCTGCTCTGGCTGCTGGCCGAACTCTTCGAGCAGTTGCCGGAGCGTGGTGATGCCGACAAACCGGTGCTGGCTCTGTTCTTCGACGAAGCGCACCTGCTCTTTCAGGGCACGCCGAAGGCCTTGCAGGAGCGGCTGGAGCAAGTGGTGCGGCTGATTCGCTCCAAGGGCGTGGGCGTGTATTTCGTCACCCAGTCGCCCAGCGACCTGCCGGACGATGTGCTGGCGCAGTTGGGCCTGCGTATCCAGCACGGCTTGCGCGCCTTCACCACCAAGGAACAGAAGGCGCTGCGCGCCGTGGCCGACGGCTTTCGTCCCAATCCTGCCTTCGACAGCCTCGCCGTGCTGACCGAGCTGGGTATCGGCGAGGCCCTGGTGGGCACTCTGGAAGAAAAGGGCACACCGGCCATGGTGCAGCGCGTGGCCATCGCGCCGCCGCAGTCGCGCATTGGCCCTCTGAGTGAGGCTGAACGCAGTGCGCTGGTGCGCCAATCGCCGTTGGCCGGGCGCTACGACAAGCCGATCGACCGAGAGTCGGCGTATGAGTTGCTGAATGCGCGGGCGGCCAAGGCGGCCGATAGCGCCGCTTCTGACAAGTCCGGCAAACCAACAGACGAACCCGGTCTGGGCCAGATGGCGGGCGAATTTCTTGGAGGCATCGCCGGGCAGGCTCTCAAATCAGCAGTACGCCAGGCCGCCAATCAGTTGGGGCGCCAACTGGTACGCGGCCTGATGGGCTCGCTGCTAGGCAGCAAAAGGCGCTGAATGAAGCGGTCTCCATTTGTTGAACGGGCGCATAGTATGGGAATGCCATTATTGAACCGACGCGCGTCGTCCGGCACCCTTCAGGCTTCGCCCAACTCATGGATGGAGACCTCGGCATGCTGGATGCCAATCAGGCGCATATCACCCTCACCATCCCCGCCGTCGAAACCGATCTCCAGGTGCTCGCGTTCACCGGCCGGGAAATGCTCAACAAACCCTATCGGTTCGATATCGAGCTGGTCAGCCCGCGGGCGGATCTCGACCTCAACGAACTGATCAACCAGACCGCGTACCTGGCCTTCGGCCCGAGCGGCAAAGGTGTGCACGGCGTCATCTACGGCGTCGAGCAGGGCGACTCCGGCAAGCGCCTGACCCGCTACCGTATCGACTTGCGCCCGACCCTGGCCTATCTCGGCCACAGCTTCGACCAGCGCATCTTCCAGAATCTGACCGCGCCGCAGATCATCGCCGCCGTACTGGAAGAACACGGCCTGCTCGACGGCACCGACTACCGCATGCAGTTCGGCCCCTACGTCTACCCCGAGCGCATCTACTGCACCCAATACGACGAGAGCGACCTGCGCTTCATCCAGCGCCTGTGCGAAGAGGAGGGTATCAGCTTCCACTTCCAGCACAGCGAAGACGGTCATGTCGTGGTGTTCGGCGACGACGCCAGCGTTTTCCCCAAGCTCGATCCGCTCAACTACCAGCAAGGCAGTGGCCTCTCGGCCGACCACGAAGTGGTACGCGCCTTCGGCGTGCGCCTGGAAACCCGCAGCAGCCAGGCCAGTTGGCGCGACTATGACTTCGAACAGCCCAAGCTGCAGATGGCAGCCGACTACAGCAGCGAGTTCACGCCGGCGCTGGAGGTCTACGACTACCCCGGGCGCTTCACCGACCGCACCCGCGGCAAGCATCTGGCCAAGCGCAGCCTGGAACGCCTGCGCAGTGACTACGAACTGGCCGAAGGCAACAGCGACGCCTATCTGATCTGCGGCCACTTCCTCGCCCTGGCCGGCCACCCCCGCCAGCAGTGGAACGACCTCTGGCTGCTCAATGAAGTGATCCACGAAGGCAAGCAGCCGCAGGTGCTGGAAGAGTCGGTCACCAGCAACGCCAAACCGGGTGACGGCTTCCAGCAAGGCTATCGCAACCGTTTCACCGCCACGCCCTGGGACATCCCTTACCGCCCGGCACTGGAACACCTCAAACCCAAAGTGCTCGGCAGCCAGACCGCCGTGGTCACCGGCCCTGCCGGTGAAGAAATCCACTGCGACCAGTACGGCCGGGTGAAGGTGCAATTTCACTGGGATCGCGATGGCCTGGGCAATGACACCACCAGTTGCTGGCTGCGCGTGGCCTCCAACTGGGCGGGCAAAGCCTATGGCGGCGTGGCCATTCCTCGCGTCGGCATGGAGGTGCTGGTCACCTTCCTCGAAGGCGACCCTGACCAACCGCTGGTCACCGGCTGCCTGTACCACGCCGAACATGTGGTGCCCTACGACCTGCCGGCGAACAAGACCCGCAGCGTGTTCAAGACCCTCAGCAGCCCAGGCGGTGGCGGTTACAACGAATTTCGCATCGAAGACCGCAAGGGCGCCGAGCAGATCTATATCCACGCCCAGCGCGACTGGGACGAAAACATCGAACACGACCAGAAGATCCGCATCGGCAACGAGCGCCACGACACGGTCGAGGCCAACACCTACACCGAACTCAAGGCCGAAGAACACCGCACCACCGACCTCGACCGCAAGGTGGAAGTACGCGCCAACGACCACCTCACCGTCGCCACCACCCAGCACAACAAGATCGGTACCGGCCTATTCATCGAAGCGGGCAACGAAATTCATTACAACGCTGGCAGCAAAGTCGTCATCGACGCGGGAATGGAACTCACCGCAGCTGGCGGCGGCAGCTTCGTCAAACTCGACCCCAGCGGCGTAACCATCAGCGGCGCGACGATCAAGATGAACACGGGCGGGGCGCCGGGTAGTGGTTCGGGGTTGAAAATACTGGCGCCGGTGATTCCGTGGGCGGCGGATCAGGATAAGGCGGGGCACCTAACAATGCCAATTGCCCCTAATGTCTTTGTCCGCAGCTCGCATCAAACACAACCATTCGTACCTCGTTGCGGTAAGCAGGCGAACGGTAATTGTAGTAGAGGGGATTGCCCATGTCTTTATGGCTAATGAGTCTCCCTGAAAATTCGCAGATCAAAAAAACATCAGAAAATGACTGGGCTGATTCTTACTTTATAATTGATCAGGTAATTAGACCGGATGCTTTAGAAAGGCTGTATCAAGTTAGCGGAAGAGTTACAGCAAGGCGATTGTTTGTAGGTACTGATTATGCAGGGTTAAGTGATGTTGGCCCCGTGTGGATCGCGCTGAATGGCTGCCAGGAGGCAGGCCTTCTTGCTGCGACTATGTGTCAGGAGTCATTGGCAGGTATCGCAGTTTCTACTAAGTGTTCAGAAGACTCTGCAGTTGCACAAGCCCAGTATCTTTTGACTATGTATTGCGATGGCTATGGTGAAAGCCTGTGCCGCTATTATGATCCTCGACTTTGGCATGCACTTGCTACCACGCTGAAAAATACGGAGCGTTTGATGGGAGGATGGAGTGAGGTTTTAGCTCCATTTATTACGTCTGAAGAAGAGCCAAAAGTAGCGTGGCTCACCTATAAAAATGTAAAGTTTCAGGCTGCTTTGAATGAAGCTGATTTCTTGGCGGTTGGCAATGAAACTCTGCTGCAGCATAAGAGGGTTCGTTGGTATTTTTGGCTTATCCAGAACTCAAAGCTACTTCGCTATCAGCTAAATCCTGACATATTACAAATTTCTATCGATAATCTGCAGCTTCTGGTTAGTTGCGGTATTCACGAATCTCGTCATTTGCGTCAAGTACTGCCTTTACTGTCTGATCAAAACTTGGCTGAAGATGGCGAGGCAATGATGGTTTTACGAAGCAATCTGAGTGCTGCGCAAAAGATAAAGTCTTTGGAGAAATAATATGACAGGTATGTCCCAGTTCGAATGTCTGAAAAAGCCAATAGTTCTTCCGTCGTCAATTCATGCTTCGCAGCCTGATCAGGCTTCGTTTGCCGATCATGAATCAAGAGCTTGTGCGAAAACGATATTTTCTGATATTGCATACATTACTGGGCAGCGTCGGTTTTGGTTGTTGCCTGAGCGACTCAGGGACTTGCTTGTTGAATGCCATGAAGAACTTGCGGACTCGCTATCCCAAGCGGACAAAGACACCCGGAATAATGCATTGGCAAGACATGGGCTGCATGAGCCATTCATACCTGTGGATGCATATGTATTCCTAAATCCAGACGACCAGGGAGTATATGACGGTCTAGAGGAAGATATCCGCCAGGTTCGTGCGGAACTGGAGGCTGACGAGCCATTGGTTCTTAAGCGGTTTGAAGAAGCGGAAAAGAAATTGCTGTCGAAGCGAGGCGTGGAAGCGCAGAAGCCATATTTGCAGGAGTATCGAGCTGCACAGCAAGAAATTGAGACTAAAGTCCGATCTAGGCGGATGCATCTCAGAGCATTGACCGTTAATAGGCAGAAATTAAGAAGTAAAGGATATGCCGTAGCAAGGTCGCTAGGGTTTCATATAGAGAATAAAAAAATCTATGGGGCTCGTGAAGTTGCCATCAGAACGGCTCTGGAGGAATATAACTCCTTTATGGCTAAGGTTAGAAGTTACTCCTTTGAGGAGTATAATCGCCTTTCTAGTCAGTATGAGCCGATTTGGAATGTGCTCGATGCTTATAAAAAGATCATTCTTTCTTGTGACGCGGGTAAGTTGAATTGCCGCGCCCTGAACGACTATCGAGAGTATTATAACTACTTGTTAGAGTACCGCCTTGGAGGGTACATTGAGCCAATTATTAGGCTGGCTAACTTGGGTATTGCTACGCCTGAATTTGCTCTTAGTATAGCCGATAATATGGCTAGCGGTCTGAAAGACTACCAAGCATACATGGAGCTCATGCAGCAGAAACAGACCCTGATCAGTCGGGCCGAGGAACGATACGAAAAATTTGTCAAGGCAACTGGGGGATTTTCACCACCACCAGCTGAGCTGCTAGAAGAGGAGCGAGCCATGCTTGCTCCTCTACAAAAAGAAGCTGATCGCCTCTTTGGTCGTGCTCAGAGAAATATGCTAAGTATTCGGCCTAGTCGACGGCTTCTATGGGATACGAATAATTATGTTATGCGCGAACAAGATAGCGTATGCAATGACGACATTCCTCTCCGCGAGTTAAGCCTTGCCTCTAGTAAAAAGCCACTAGTACATATCAGTCTCTATGATCTAGCTGAAAAGTGTGACGTTGAGTTGGCTTCAAGGCTTAAGAAGGATCATGCCCGAACAGCTCGATATGCCTCTCTGCATAAAGCAGATCCAGATATGATACTGACGCAGTTTCTGGAGCGTAATGGTGCTATTTCAATTGAGGAGCAAGATTCCAAGTGGTTCGACAAGAACGGCGTTTTTCTTCCTGGAGAATTTTTTTCCAAGCTAAACGACGCTGGACATGAGATCCAAGGCTTGGATGCTTATGCCGAGCAATGGGGCCAGCATCTTACGCAGATGGTCTTTGAGGACAGTGCACGGCAGCAGCTCATTCTTTTTGATACATCTTATCAAGCGCAGTTCGTCAGAATGCTTGGTATAGGGAGTAGTGCAGATAGTGTAAATAGCCTCGTTCGCTATAATTCTCCTAGTGTAATACCTGTTGCCGAATTGGATGTGTTAAGTACGCGACTTGATACGTTAGATGTATCAGGCAGCGCAGATGCGAGCGGGATTGACTCAGACCCCAAAGTGATGAAAGAGAGGAGACTCGCAAGCGCAGAGTTGGGGATGACAGTCAACCTTGCGCGGGCTGAAGTAGATCTGGTTAAGATCGAACTCCCTCCAAAGAGCGAAGCGGTTCCTGTCGAGCTACGATTTATTGATGGTGATGGAAAAGAAGCCTCTCAGTCGATGGGAAGTTTTTATCTTAACTATAGTGTAGTTGCTTGGGGGTTTGCGGGGGTGAGCTTAATGATGGCCCGCGAAATTGCACTGAAAGTCGACGAAAAAGGCCTGCCAAGCATAAGCGGAATTGATTTTGCCGAGCGTAATGGGTTGCTAGGGAAACTTAGGCTTTATGCCGGTGCCGAAGTGGGCTGCACAATACAAGGTGGAGTTAATTGGAAGCCACCGAAAGACGCAGCCATTCTTAATCCTGGCCTGTCCAGTGAGATAAACTGGATTACTCTTTTGGGTGCTAAACTTGATGCGTCTATCGGAGCTGGTGTCGGAATTGAATTCGATTTTAATTTGATGACGGATAGAGGCAGGCTCATGCTCTGCATCAAAGCTGCAGTATTCTTCGGGCCCGGCGCTAAAGGAGCATTTAGCTTTGAGGTCAATGGAGCAGCCCTTGACAGTATCCTTATGCTCTATCGTCGAATCCTTATGAAAAATAATTTTCGTCGAATCCACTGGATCGATGAGAATGCATTTACCTATCTTAGTAAAGTTACACTTTTTGGGTGCGTTACACTGGGGAGTATGGCTGAGTTTGGCGCTTTGCTTGCGACCAAAGTAGATTCGTTAATTGATGAAGTTACAGGTAAACCCAGTAAGCGAGCTGGATTTCTTGCGTATACAATTGCTAATGATATTCGACAAGAAGCAATGGCACGATGGTTCTTGGGTATGCCGCCTGAAGCTTTAGGGCCGCTACTTTATACGCTAACCAGTACTCCGCAAGGCTTTCATGTCGAAGGCAGTAAAGATGGTTATACTTTAGAAGAGGCGAGAGATATGCAAATTATTGCTGTATCTAGTTGCTTGAAATGGGTTGCAAATAACTCGCTCGGTAAGCCATACAGTGATGTGGATAGAAATCCAGCTCAGATTTTGTTTCAGAAGGCATTGGAAAGAATGAGTATCGATGGTAGCCATGGCGACGATAAGCTGAAAGTTGCCAGGAAAAATTTAGCCGTCTTAGATAGATTTATGGGGCACTCCACTCGAAGTGATAGTGTGCGTTTGGCGCAAATGGAATATAGAGTGGTTGTGCGCAAGCTATCTATGTATTTCTCTCTTTAATGAAAAGGGATTCTCCTGTGGCTAGAAATATATTATTGATTTTGGTGTTTTGTTTTTCTGCGCAGATAGCATGTGGTAGCGACAGTGATTTGGTTAAGGGATTGGTTCTTTATAATCAAAATGATTGGATAAGCTCTCAACAGCCACTTAGGGTGGCTGCAAAGTCTGGCAATAAAGAAGCGCAGTACTATCTTGCGGAATCCTTAAGGCTTGCAAACAGATATATGACTGAGGAGTCTGCTGGTTGGTATGTCGCGGCAGCTGAGCAAGGTGATATTTTTGCGATGTTGCGATTGTCTCAAAATGATGATTTATGTGCTAATGGCGAATGTGGAAAAGATAGTAAATATTGGGAAGGGCAGGCGCATAAAATAGCATCGTCGCAAGCTAAGGCGGGTAATGGATTAGCAATGCAGGCAATGTACTATATGACCGGTAGTAGAGAGTGGCTGGTTAAGGCCTCTAGCAAAGGAAATGCTGAAGCAGGATATTTTCTTGCTAAGCTAGTACTTAGTGATTCTATGAATAATGGGAGTGGCCACGCGTTATTGCCTAAGGATATTAGATATCATTTGGAAAAATCTGCCGAAGGCGGTAATCCACATGCAATGGCATTGCTCTCAACAATTCTTTCTGAAGAAAAAGACTATAGTCAATCTAGGGTTTGGTTGGATAAGTGCTTGCTGACAAGCCATTACGACTGTGTTTTAAGATTGGAGTTAATTCATCAGCATTTGCTTGACGAATACGTGGCTCTTGGGTATGTGCCAAAAAAAACAAGCGCTTATGGCCTGCTTTTATTTAGACGCGATGCTTTGGGGAAAGAAAAAACAGATAGCCTTTTGACCGAGGAGTTTGAAAATTCATTATCTGTAGATGAAAAGAAAGAAGGGGTGGCTTTTTTCGAACAATGGAAAAAAACACATCCGCCTTTGTCTTATCACGTGCGGAAATTCGGCTTCTAAGGCTAGAGCTATTTAACGTGTAGTTTTATTCAGATAGTTTTTCGACTACTTGGCGAATCCCTCCGCCAAGCACACTTTTCAGCTCGCCGCTTCGTTGGCGGCGTCCTGTTTTTCCTGGCGTTCCTTTTCGATCTTTTCGAGTTCTTTGTCGAAGGCTTGGTCGAGCAGGCTGGGGCGTTTGCGCCAGGGCTTGCGGTCGGGATCCGGCTGGGCGGCGTAGGTAATGACTTCTCCGCCGTAAACATCCTTGTAACGCTGCGCCTGGCGCTCGAGTTCGGCGCGCAGTTCGTCTTTCGTCACTTGGCTTTCCTGTGGTTTCTCATGATTCGAACGGCGCGTGAGGCATCGTGCTTCACTGTGGCGGCCATTCGTTGGGGTAGGTCGTACCAGTCTGGTTTTTATGACCTGTCAGTATCGTTGGAGTCCGTCTTTTCCGTTTCGTTACATTTGATTATGTAACGGCTTTTGGATAAGTGACTCGCAGCGCACCCCGGCATTATCGCGAAATGCCCAAGGCTGTCCAGTATCAAGAGGCTGGTAGTGGTCGATAGTGCAGGCTGTAACGCAAGTGTGTGGTTTGATCGCGGTGTAGCAGAACGAGGCCTGGTCGACCCGGCAAGTGGTGGGCGTTGACCGGGTGGCTGACTGGTTCGAAGCAGAAGAAGTTCTGCTCGGTTGGGCAGAACAACAGATAGACGTTGGTATCCGTAGTGTTGCACTGCAACTGGTAACCATGATCCGGCTGGATGATGCAGGCCTGGCCGTTCCAGTCGGTGAAGGCGTTGTCCACCAGCTCTTGTGGCAGCGCGCGCTGTTCATTGAAGTCCCAGTCGGCCGGAATGGTGATGTGTTCACGAGAGAGTTTGTCGTCATCACATAGCCACACCGATCGCGCTGAGGCTTGCAGGCGAGTGGCTGGCGTGCGCGGCAGATAGGGGTGCAGGCCCAGGCCATACCAGGTCGGCTGTTCGCCCTGGTGGGTGACGTACAGAGCCAGGCTCAGTTGCCCTTCGTGCAGGGCAATATCGAAGCGTGCGTGGTATGGGAAGGGCACTTGGCTGTGCAGTTCCAGCGTCGCCGCTTGTTCGCTCTGGTGGATGACCTGCCAAGGTTGTTGCCAGGCACTGCCGTGAATGGGCAGAGGCTCGTGGCTGGTATTGGCCCGCAAGGTGAGCCAACCATTCGGGCAATCGAAGCCGCCGCCGCCAATACGGTTTGACCAGGGCACAAGGGGATAGCAGGCCAATTTTCTTGGGTTGGCGCTGGCTAGTGCTTCGTCGTCTGATGGGCGTAGCAGTGGCAAGTCATCGCTCAGACGCACCCAGTTGACCAGGCTGGCGCCGATTTCCGGCGCCACGGTCAGGCGAGTCAGGCTATCTTGCAAGGTAAGGACTGGCGTCGACATGGCTGGATACCGCATGTGCGTTAATTGATAGTGTCATCGTACAACCGCTGGGCTATGATTGCCGTTTGACCGTTAACCGAGAATCGCCGCCGATATGGACAACACTCCCGCCCAACCCAGGGCCCGTCGCAAGCACCGTAGCCTGGCCCAGGAACTGGTTGCCGAGCTGTCGCAGCGCATTCGTGATGGCGTGATCAAGCGCGGCGACAAGCTGCCGACCGAGTCGGCGATCATGGAAGAGCAGGGCGTCAGCCGTACGGTGGTGCGTGAGGCGTTGTCGCGGTTGCAGGCGGCCGGCTTGGTGGAGACCCGTCACGGCATCGGCACATTCGTGCTCGACACACCCAGCGCCAGTGGTTTCCGTATCGACCCGGCGACCATCGTTACCCTGCGTGACGTGTTGGCCATTCTCGAGCTGCGTATCAGCCTCGAGGTGGAGTCCGCCGGTATGGCGGCGCAGCGCCGCAGCGATGTGCAACTGCAGGCGATTCGTGAGGCGCTGGACGCCATCAACGAAAGCACGGCCAGCTCCAGCGACGCGGTGTCCTCGGATTTTCATTTCCACCTGCGCATCGCCGAGGCGACCGGCAATCGCTACTTCACCGATATCCTCAGCCATCTGGGCACCAGCATCATCCCGCGCACCCGGGTCAATTCCGCCCGTCTGGCGCATGATGATCAGGCGCACTACATGGCGCGCCTGGAGCGTGAACACGAGCAGATCTTCGAGGCCATCGCCCGTCAGGACGCCGAGGCGGCGCGTGCCGCGATGCGCCTGCACCTGACCAACAGCCGCGAGCGCCTGCGCCAGGCGCATGAAGCCGCCGAGGCTGAAGCGCTGCACGGTTGACGAACCCAGCTGGCCGGTCTGCATGATCGGCCGTCAGCGCTTGTAGGCCAGCAGGATCACCCCGCCGACCACGATCAGTCCGCCCAGCACCTGCAGGGCGCCGAGCACCTGGCCGAGAATCAGCCAGCCGAACACCATACCGGCCACAGGCTCCATGTTCATCACGGGGGCGTTGTGGGCGATGTTCAGCCGTGGCATGCAGATGAACAGGGTCGAGAAAGCCGCGCCATACAGCACCACCAGGCAGGCCAGCGCCACCCAGCCAGGCATGGCACTGGGCAGGCTCAGACCACCAGGGAGCAGACCGCTGACCCCCAATGCGCTGGAGGCGACGAGTACCACGCTCAAGGTAAGCATGCTGCGCACCGAGCCAGCCAGCTTGGACAGGCGGTTCTCGGTGATCCACAGGGCCACCGCGAAGACCGCGGCAGCCGTCAGGCTGAAGAGGATGCCGGCCAGCCACTGACCATCGGTGGCATCGCTGCCGAACAGGCGTCCCGGCACATCCAGTACCAGCACCAGACCGAACAGGATCAGCCCCATGATGCCCACCGCCTGGCGGGTCGGCGCTGCGCCGCCCAGCGCCCAGGTCAGCAGGGCCAGAAGGATGGGTGAGAGGTTCACCACCAACAGCGCCAGGGCCACCGGAATTCTCGCCACAGCCGAGTAGATGCAGAAGCTCTGGATCGCGATCAGCAGCCCCAGCAGCAACTGCCAGCCCCAGGTGCGTGCACCCAGGCGCAGTGATTCGCGGCGCCAGAACACCAGGGCCAGCAAGGCCACCAGGGTGACGCCGGCCCGGCACAGCATGGCCAGCAGCAGGCCGGTGTCATGGTCGAAGGCGATACGCGCGGCGATATGGTTGCCGGCGAAGGAGCAGGCGATGAGCGCCAGAATCAGCACGGCGATATGGCGAGGGAAGAGGGTGGAGCTGTGCATGACGAAAATCCTGTTTGTCATGGCCCAAAGTAAAACGCCGCCCGATTGGGCGGCGTTCGGTTGGGTTGCCCGGAGTGGTTAGAGCACGACGCTCGGCAGCCACAGCGAGATGGCCGGAATGTAGGTGACCGCCATCAGTACGGCGAACAGCGCGACGTAGAACGGCAGCAGCGCTTTCACGGTGCTCTCGATGCTGACCTTGCCGACGGCGGCGCCGACGAACAGTACCGCACCGACTGGTGGGGTGATCAGCCCGATACCCAGGTTGACCAGCATGATCATGCCGAAGTGTACCGGGTCGACACCGAAGGAGGTGACCACCGGCAGCAGGATCGGCGTGAGGATCAGGATCAGCGGTGCCATGTCCATCAGGGTGCCGAGTACCAGCAGCATGAAGTTCACGCACATCAGGATCACGTAGCGATTGTCCGAGAAGGTCAGGAAGGCTGTGGTGATCTTCGACGGAATCTGCATCAGGGTCATGATGTAGCCGAACGCGGCGGCGAAGGCGATGAGGATCATCACGATCGACAGCGTACGCACGGTGCGATGGAGCATCTTCGGCAGTTCACTCCACTTGTAGTCGCGGTAGATGAACATGGTGACGAAGAACGCCCAGACCACCGCCACGGCTGCCGATTCGGTGGCGGTGAACACGCCACTGAGGATGCCGCCGAGGATGATGCCCATGGTCATCAGGCCCCACAGGGCCTCGGCGCAGATCTTCAGCGCCTGGCGCAGCGGAATCACTTCACCCTTGGGGTAGTTGCGCTTCCTGGCGAACATCAGGCACAGCGCGGCCATGGTGAAACTGAGCAACAGGCCTGGGCCGATGCCGGCGACGAACAGCGCGGCGATGGATACCGTGCCGCCAGCGGCCAGCGAGTAGATCACCGAGTTGTGGCTGGGCGGGGTGAGCAGCGCCTGTACCGAGCCGGAGACGGTGACGGCGGTGGAGAACTCGCGCGGGTAGCCTTGCTTTTCCATTTCCGGGATCAGCACCGAACCGACCGAGGCGGTATCGGCCAGCGACGAGCCGGAGATGGCGCCGAAGAAGGTCGAGGCGGTGATGTTGACCAGTGACAGGCCGCCGCGAACGAAGCCCACCAGCACCCCGGCGAAGGCCACCAGGCGCCGCGCCATGCCGCCCTCGGCCATGATTGCGCCGGCCAGGACGAAGAACGGAATGGCCAGCAGGGAGAATTTGTTCACGCCGCCGACGATCTGGATCATCACGGCATGCAACGGAATATCGATCCACCAGGCGCCGATCAGGGCGGAGATGCCCAGGGCATAGGCCACCGGCACACGGAGGAGGATCAGGGCAATGAAGCTGCCCAGCAGGATCAAGGCGTCCATTACACGGCCTCCTTGGAGTCGGCGCAGTTTTCGTAATCGACGACACGACGCTGGTGTTGGTCGCCATACAGCAACTGCTCGATGACGAACAGCAGGGTGATGAAGCCGCCCAGCGGAATGGGGGCGTAGCTGATGCCGACGCGCATCCAGGTCAGCGTGCTGAGGTACTGGTTCCAGGTCGCCACGCAGAGCTTGTAGCCCCAGATCACCATGAACAGGCTGATCGCGCCCATTGCCAGGCGCACGAACAGGGTCAGCAGCGGTTGTAGCGTTTCAGGCATGCGGTCACTCAACACCTGCACGGCCATGTGCGCGCCAGCGCGATAGCTGGCAGCGGCGCCGACGAAGGTGAACAGCACCATCAGCAGAATGGCGATCGGCTCGGGCCAGCCCAGGCCCTGGCCAAGCACGTAGCGACTGAATACACCCCAGGGGATGATCAGGGCCATGATCGTGATCGCCATCCCGGCAACTGCGATGCAGGCCCGGTAGATGACGTCGTTGACGCCCAGTACCAGGTTTTTCATGAGACTTCACCAGAGGCGGCGCCTTTCGGCGCCGCGACGTTCTTCAGGAGGAGGGAGTTACTTGACCGCTTCGATGCGCTTGATCAGATCAGCGAACTGCGCGCCGTACTTGGCACGTACCGGGGCTGTCGCGTCGTAGAAGGGCTTGGTATCGACTTCGATGTATTCGACGCCTTCGGCCTTGAGCTTCTCGTCGCTGGCCTTCTCCTTGGCCGTCCACAGTTCACGCTCTTCCTGCTGGGCTTCCTTGGCCAGCTTCTTGACCAGGGCCTGCTGCTCGGGAGTGAGCTTGTTCCAGGTGGTCTTGGACATCAGCAGCGGCTCGGGGAGGATCAGGTGGTGCGTCTGGGTGTAGTACTTGGCCACGCGGAAGTGGTTGTGCTCGAGCAGGGTCGGCGAGTTGTTCTCGGCGCCGTCGATCACACCGCTTTGCAGGGCGCTGAAGATTTCACCGGTGTCCATGGCGATGCCGTTGGCACCCATGGCGTTCAGAGTATCGATGAACAGCGGGTTGCCGATCACGCGGATCTTCATGCCCTTGAGGTCTTCGATCTTGCGCACCGGCTTCTTGGTGTACAGGCTGCGGCTACCGGCTTCCATCCAGGCCAGGCCGACCATGTTGAAGTCCGAGTCGGTGATGGCGTCGAGGATTTCCTGGCCGATTTCGCCATCGACTACCTTGCGCATGTGGTCAACGTCGCGGAACACGAAGGGCATGTTGAAGACGTTGGTGGTGGGGACGACCGGGCCCACCGAGCCGAGGCTGACGCGGGTCAGTTGCACGGCGCCAATCTGGGTCTGCTCGATCACTTCCTTCTCGGAACCCAGTACACCGCCCGAGAACATGCGCGACTTGAGTTCGCCATTGGTGGCTTCTTCAAGCTTCTTGCCCAGGTGTTCCATGGCGACCACGGTTGGGTAACCCGCCGGGTGGATCTCGGCGATCTTCAGCGTCATCTCGGCCTGAGCGAAGGAGGACAGGCCGAGCGCCAGCGGAAGTGTGGCGAGAAGCAGCTTGCGTTTGAGGTTCATGCGGAAAGCTCCATCTTGTTGTTGTTGGTGAACAGCATGGCTAGCCGGTACCGCTGTTGCGGCCCGGGGTGGATCGGATTCAGGGCTGGTAGGAGGGCTCCTCGATGCCGCGTACGCCTGGGTCGAGGGCGAACACGCCGCCTGCCAGCGGCTGGTCGGTGAGGTCGCCGCCCGGGCGGATCGAGGTGACGAACAGGGTGTCCAGGTTGGCGCCACCGAAGGCGCACATGGCCGGTTTCTTCACCGGCACGGCGAGTGAGCGGTCGAGGCGGCCATCCGGGGTGAAACGGTGGATCAGGCCGGCGTCGTTACCGCAGATCCAGTAGCAGCCGTCGACATCCATGGCCGCGCCATCCGGGCGACCGGGATGCAGGTTCATGTCGATGAACAGGCGGCGGTTGTGCGGGGTGCCGCTGTCGATGTCGTAATCGAAGGCCCACACCGCCTGCACCGAGGGGTGCGAATCGGACAGGTACATGGTGCGACCGTCGGGGCTGAAGGCCAGGCCGTTGGGCACGATCAGGTCATCGAGTACCTGCTGCAATTGGCCGTCGTAGCGATACAGCGTACCGACGCGTGCGCCGGCGGCCATGTCCAGCAGCATGGTGCCGGCCCAGAAGCGGCCCTGACGGTCGCAACGCCCGTCATTGAAGCGCATCTGCGGGCGAGCATGTGCAACCTGTGCCAGGCGCTCGGATTGCAGGCTGCCATCGTCCTGAGGGCGCAGATGGAACAGACCACTCTGCATGCCGGCGAGCCAGCCGCCAGCCGGATGAATGGCAAGGCAGGCGAGCATCTCTTCGGCTTGCCAGCTTTGCGTTTGGCCATCGGCCAACTGCCAGCGATACAGGCGCCCGGCGGGTATATCGGCCCAGTAGAGCGCTTGTTCGGCGGCATGCCAGACCGGGCTTTCACCGGTGGCGTTGCGGGCGTCGAAGATCAGTTCGGCTGACATGCGGGTTCGTCACTCTGTTTGTTGTTATGACGTGGCGGCGGTGTCGGGAGCGCTTCAGTCGTCGCCGAAAGGCCCCGCTGCAACGAAGGCGCCGCCCTGGTAGATACGCGCCGGATCATCGGCTGCCGGCATCGGCTGCGCTTCGACCTTGGCGCGGAATACCTCTGAGCTGTCCTTGGCCTCGAAGCCCAGATGCGCGGCGAACTGGTTGTCCCACCACACATCACGGTTATCGGACATGCCATAGACCACGGTATGGCCGACCTCTGGGGTGTAGAGGCTGCGTTCGATCAATTGGGTCAGGTCGTCGTAGCTCAGCCAGGTGCTCATCATTCGGCGGTTGGCCGGCTCGGGGAACGAGGAGCCGATACGGATGCTGACGGTCTCGATGCCGTAGCGGTCGAAATAGAAGCTGGCCATGTCTTCGCCGTAGGACTTGGAGAGGCCGTAATAGCCGTCCGGACGACGCGCCGAATGCGCGTCGAGCTTCTCGTCCTGCTTGTAGAAGCCGATGACGTGGTTGGAGCTGGCGAACACCACGCGCTTCACGCCATGGCCGCGCGCCGCTTCGTAGATATGGAACACGCCGCAGATATTGGCGCCGAGGATTTCCTCGAAGGGGCGCTCGACCGAGACGCCGCCGAAGTGAATGATGGCGTCGACGCCCTCGACCAGTTGATGCACAGCGTTCTTGTCGGCCAGGTCGCAGCGCACGATCTCTTCATGCGGGCCGGCGGCGGGCGCCATCTCACCGATATCGGACAGACGCAGGATGCTGGCATAGGGGCGCAGGCGTTCGCGCAGTACCTTGCCCAGGCCGCCGGCGGCGCCGGTCAGCAGCAGGCGATTGAAAGGGCGCAGTTCGCTGGAGGTGGTCGTCATGGCGGGGCCTGAACTCTAGATTGCTTGTTGTTATTGGGTTGTCATACGTTGTCGTATGACTTGGAGTGATTATCAACATCTGCCCCAGGGGATGTCAACGTGAAACCAGCACTGAATCAGGACTTTTCATCCAGCTCTGGATACGCCGCCGAGCATCGGGAAAGCGCCATTCTGCAGCTTTTTACAGTCAATCCGGCGGCTCTATCTCAGGCATCTTGATGTTTTTCGATAAGTATTGGGCCGCCGCTTGAGCCATACCGAAACGGTAGCTTGCATCAATAGGGCCTATTCGACCAATGTTGTATGACAACTATCTTCCTCAGGCGTTAGACACAAGGTCTCTCACCTGAATGCCCAAGGAGTGACCGATGAGCAGGCGATCTTCAGCTGGACGTCCTGGTAGCGCCCCCACACTGATCGACGTGGCCAAGGTGGCGGGTGTGTCTCCCATTACCGTGTCGCGCGCCCTGGGGCGCCCCGAGGTGGTGACGGCGACGACGCGCAAGCGGGTGCTGGAGGCCGTGCGGACGACAGGCTATGTACCCAACCTGGCGGCAGGGGCGTTGGCTTCCAGCCGCAGCCGGCTGGTAGCGGTATTTCTGCCGACCATCGCCAACTCGATCTTTGCCGATACGGTGCAGGCGCTGACGGATCGCCTGGCAGCCGCCGGTTACCAGACCCTGCTGGGGCTGACCGGTTACAGCCCGGAGCAGGAAGAGGCGCTGCTCGAAACCGTGCTCGGTCGCCGGCCAGACGGCATCGTGCTCACCGGCACGGAGCACACCCAGACCAGCCGCGAGCGCCTGGCGCGGGTCGGCATTCCCGTGGTCGAGGCGTGGGATCTGTCAGCAAAACCGCTGGACATGCAGATTGGTTTTTCTCACGAAGCGGTGGGCCAGGCCGTGGCAGATTATTTAGTCGGCAAGGGCTATCGGCGTATGTCGGTGGTCACCCTCGACGACCCGCGCGGTCTGCGTCGCTACCGCAGTTTGGCGCAGGCCTTGACTGCACAGGGCGTCGAACTGCTCGGCGCACAGATACTACCGGCTCCGGCGACCCTCGCGGTCGGCCGTGAAGGTTGTGCCAGGTTGCTAAAGGACGGGCGGGCCGGTGATGTGGTGGTGTGCAGTTCCGACACCCTGGCCCAAGGCGTGCTGGCCGAAGCCGCCAGCCGTGGCCTGCGTGTACCGGACGACCTGGCAGTCATCGGCTTCGGCGATCTCTCCAGCGCCGCACACAGCCATCCACCGCTGACCACCATCCGCATCGACGGTCCGCGCATCGGTAACGCCATCGCAGAAGCCCTGTTGGCCCGTATCGCCGAGCCGAATTTGGCGCGCCAGCCGTTCAGGCTGGATGTGGGGTTCGAGCTGGTCGGGCGGGTGAGTGGGTGAGTGGGTGAGTTGTTATCGAGATCGTGGCTTGCACAGGTTTGCCGTTCAAGTGCGGCTGTGGGCCATCGTTCATCTCTCACAACCTTGCTTGAATGATTGCGCAATCATCGTAGCCTGAATCGGGTTGCTCATTTTCGGCGGCCTCGTTGGGTCGTCGGTTGTCCATTCCGAGGAAGTTTTCATGAATGATCGATCCAACCCTGTCTGTGCCGATGACGACCGCATCGTTTGGCTGAGCCTGCGCTCGGTGGCGCTGCCGTTGGCCAACCCGATCAGCGACGCCAAGGTGCTGACCGGACGGCAGAAGCCGATGACCGAGATCGCCATCCTGATCGCCGAGATCGAGACCCGTGACGGTCATCGCGGTCTGGGTTTCAGCTATTCCAAGCGCGCTGGTGGCCCTGGGCAGTTCGCCCATGCCCTGGAGGTGGCGCCGAACCTGATCGGCGAGAACCCCAGCGATATCGCCAAACTGTGGGACAAGTTGTGCTGGGCCGGCGCTTCGGTCGGCCGTAGCGGCCTGGCGACTCAGGCCATCGGCGCCTTCGACGTCGCGCTGTGGGATCTCAAGGCGCGTCGCAGCGGTCTGTCGCTGGCGCGTCTGCTCGGCAGTCACCGCGATTCGGTGCGTTGCTACAACACCTCGGGTGGTTTTCTGCATACGCCGCTAGATCAGTTGTTGAAGAACACCGATATCTCGCGCGAGAAGGGCATCGGCGGTATCAAGCTCAAGGTCGGCCAGCCCGACTGGGCGCTGGATATCCATCGTGTCAGCACGGTGCGCGAACACCTGGGCGAGAGCTTCCCGCTGATGGTCGATGCCAACCAGCAATGGGATCGTCCGACTGCGCGGCGGATGTGCCGTCGGCTGGAACCCTTCGATCTGATCTGGATCGAGGAACCGCTGGATTGCTATGACGCCGAAGGCCATGCCGAGCTGGTGCGCCAGTTCGATACGCCGATTGCCACCGGCGAGATGCTCACCAGCCCGGCCGAGCACTGGGAATTCATCCGCCAGCGCGGCGCCGATTTCCTCATGCCCGATGCGCCGCGCGTCGGCGGTATCACCCCGTACCTGCGTGTGCAGACCCTGGCCGAGCAGGCGGGCATGACCCTGGCACCGCACTTCGCCATGGAGCTGCATGTGCACCTGGCCGCCAGCCATACGCGTGAGCCCTGGGTCGAGCATTTCGAATGGCTGGAGCCGCTGTTCAACGAGCGCCTGGAAATTCGTGACGGGCGCATGCTGGTGCCGACCCGTCCGGGCCTGGGCCTGAGCCTGAGCGAGCAGGTCGCCGCCTGGACGGTGCAGCAGGCCGAGGTTGGCAAGCGCGCCTGAGTGGTCAGCTAGGCGGATAAATTTCGCGAGCGGCCTGGCGCACGGCATCGATCACCGCTGGCAATGCGGGGTTGTCGTTGTCGTCGCGCCAGACCAGATGCAGCTCGCCGCACACACCTTGCGGCAGCGCGATATCGCGGAAGCGCACCTGCTCGAAGCGAATGGCGCTGGCGCTACGCGGCACCAGCGCCAGTCCCATGCCGGCGTTGACCAGCGACAGGATGGTCAGGGTCGAGCCCAGCGACTGAACGAACTCCGGTTGGATGCCGCTGGCGCGAAACAGGCCGGTATGCAGTTCGTTGAACGGCTGCCAGGCCGTATGCGCATAGAGAATGAAGGGCTGGCTATGGAGCATTTCCAGGGTCGGCCGTTCGTGCTGCGCCAGGGGATGCTCGGCCGGGGCTGCCAGCACGAAGGGCTCGCGCAGCAGGCATTCGCTGACCAGGCCGGGCTGCTGCAACGGTGCCCGCACGATGGCCAGGTCGACGCGCCGGGCGCGCAATGCCTGCACCTGCTCGAAGGTGCTCATTTCCTGCAGGGCGATATCGACGCCGGGGCGTTCGCGCTTGGCGGTGGTGATCGCACTTGGCAGCACGTCGTACACCGCGCTGGCGACGAAGCTGATATTCAACGAACCGCTTTCTCCGATGGCAGCCAGGCGGGCGCTTTGTGCGGCGCGATGCGCCTGATCGAGCAGGGCCTGGGCTTCGACGAAGAAGGCGCGCCCGGCCGCCGTCAACGCGACCGAACGGGTGCTGCGGGTGAGCAGCGTCACGCCCAGTTGGTGTTCGAGTAACTGGATCTGCCGGCTCAGCGGTGGCTGGGTCATGTTCAGACGTTCGGCGGCGCGGCGGAAATTCAACTCTGCAGCGAGAGTGGTGAAGCAGCGCAGTTGGGTGAGGTCGAACATTGATTCAATCCGGGTATCAATCAAGTGATGGATTAGATTAGACCTGGATCAATGCAGGCGTCCATTATCTGCTTCAAGCCGCTGTAGACATCGTTCTAGAGGGCTTGAGGGATAACGGGACGGAAAAGAAACCGCCCCCTGAGCAGAGGGGGCGGTGAGGTGGATCAGGTACGCAGGATCTCGTTGATCGCGCTGGGTTTGGGACGCAGCGCGCTGAACACCTGCCAAAGCACGAACGCCAGCGCCAGGCCAAGGAAGGTGCCGGCGATGGGGTTGGTGAAGAAGTCGGCGAAGTTGCCATCCGACAGCATCAGGCCACGGCGCAGGTTGGTTTCTGCCATCGGCCCGAGGATGAAGCCGATGATGAACGGCGCTGCCGGCATGCCTGCCTTGACGAAACCGTAGCCGAGCAGACCGAACAGCAGGATCGACCAGACGTCGAACAGGCGGCTGGACAGGCCGAAGGCACCGACTACGCACAGCACCAGGATGATCGGCAGCAGGATGTGCTTGGGCACGTCGAGCAGCTTGATGAACAGGCGCAGGCCGTAGAACTCCATGAACAGCATCATGAAGGTGGCGACGATCAGGGCGGCGAAGATGGTGTACACCAGCGGGCCCTGGCTGATGAACAGCAGCGGACCGGGCTGGATGCCGTGGATCAGGAAGCCACCGAGCATGATCGCGGTAACGGTGTCTCCGGGGATGCCCAACGTCATCAGCGGCAGCATGGCGCCACCGATACCGGCGTTGTTGGCGGTCTCGCTGGCGACCACGCCACCGATATTGCCCTTGCCGTAGGTGTGGCCGTCCTTCGCACGCTTCTTGGCGATGATGTAGGACACCAGGTTGGAGGTGCCTGCACCAATGCCCGGCAGGATGCCGATGCCCAGGCCGATCAGGCCGGAGCGGCCAGCGTTGGGCAGTTGCTCGCGGAACTCCTTGAGCGAGAAGCCGAAGCCCTTGATGTTCTTCATGCTCACCGACTTGGCCTTGCCCTGCACGGCATGGCGGCCGGTTTCGGCGACCTTGATGATTTCGGCCACGGCGAACATGCCGATCATCACCGTGAGCATGGAGAAGCCGCCGTTGAGCTCGCTGAAATCGAAGGTGAAGCGGCGGATGGCTTCGACCGGGGCGATACCAACGGTGGACACGGCGATACCCAGCGCGCCGGCGAACAGCCCCTTGACCATGGAGCCGGCCGACAGGGTGGCGATCAGGGTCAGGGAGAACACGGCGATGGCGAAGTATTCATGCGGGCCGAAGCTCAGTGCCACCTTGGCCAACTGCGGGGCGATGAACATCAGCGCGACGATGCTGAAGATGGTACCGAGGAAGGAGAACACGATACCGACGCCGAGCGCCTTCACGCCTTCGCCTTTTTCCATCATCGGGCCACCGTCAAAGACCGTGGCGATGGAGGAGGGTGTACCGGGTATTTTCAACAGGATCGCCGAGATCAGACCTCCGGAGGTGGCGCCGATGAACAGTGCCACCAACAGCGACAGACCCGCGTGGGGGCCCATGGTGAAGGTCAGCGGCAGGCACAGGGCCACGGCCATGGTGGCGGACAAGCCGGGCACCGCGCCGAAGACGATACCCACGGCTACGCCGATGGCCATCAGCAGCATGATATGGACAGAGAAGACGGCACCGAAGCCTTGCTGCAGTAATTCGAGCATGGTCGATCCTCAGATGAAGTTGTTCAGCAGGCCAGCGGGCAGCAACAGGTCGAAGGCCTCGCGGAACAGCAGGAAGATGACGGCCGAGCTGATCACGGCGATCAGGGCGTAGGTCAGGTGACGGACTTTCTGGTTCACCGGCGTCAGCACGATGAACTGCAGGTACAGGTACAGCGCGGTCATGATCGGGAAACCCACCGGGCCGAGCAGGGCCATGTAGGCGAGGATCAGAACCAGGGTCTTGATGACCGTCTTGGGTTCGACGATTTCAGGTGCTGCTGCTTCGCCGTCTTCCTCCGCTTGTTGGGCGGACGCTTCGGTGCTCTGCACTGGCTTGCTGGCAAAGGCGCTGAACAGTTGCATCACGCCCAGCAACAGCAGCAGGCCGGAAAGCAGGACGGGAACGGTCGCGGCGTCTACGCCCTGGTGTCCAGGCAGTTGGTAGCTCATCAGCATGTAGCCGATGCTGGCGGCCAGCATGGCGACGCCGATGATCAGTTCTTTCTTGTTCAGGGTGCTCATCGCATGCCTCGATGTTCTGAGGTGCACTGCCGACCCGCATCAGGCGGGGCGGCAGCACTATGGGGCTTACTTGGCCTTGCGCAGGTCATCCTTGAACTGCATGAAGTCATTGCGGGTCTTGGCCAGGATGGCCTTGGCATCTTCGGTGGCGTAGAAGGCGACCGGCTGCTTGAACTTCTTCAGATCCTCGGCGTACTCGGGCACTTCGGTGATCTGCTTCATCAGGTCAGACATCTTCTTGACGATGGCCGGGTCGGTACCTTTCGGGAAGGCGACCACGTACGGCTTGTCCATGGTGATATCCAGACCTTGCTCCTTGAGGGTCGGTACGTCGCCGATCATCGGGTTACGCTCGGCGTTAGGCTGGCCCAGCGCGACCATCTGCCCGCCCTGAACATAATCCTGCACCGAGCCGTAGGTGATGGCACCCATGCCCAGGCGACCGCCGAGCATGCCGACCACGCGGTCGGATACGGTGCCGCCATCGACCATCTTCAGCTTGATGCCGGCCAGTTTCTCCAGCATCAGGCCCTGCAGGTGGGAGAAGCTGCCCATCTCGGTGCCGTAGGTGACGCTGCCCGGATTGGCCTTGGACTTGTCGATCAGCTCTTGCATGTTGTTGACGCCAGCCTGCTTGGAGGCGACGAACACGGTGCTTTTATCGACACCGGCGATGCAGGCGACATCGAAGGTTTCATAGCTGTCCTGGGTCAGTCCGGCGACTTCGTTGACGATCAACTGGCCCGGGTGGGTAAAGAGGATGGTGTTGCCATCCGGTGCGGCGCCCTTGACCTGTTCGGCCGCCAGGGTGCCGCCGCCGCCAGCGACGTTGGTCACCACCATGGTCTTGCCGGTGATCTGGTTGAAGTACTTGGCCATCATGCGGGCGTTGAAGTCGGTGTCGCCGCCGGGGTTGGCGATGACCACCACCTGGATCGGGCGAGTCGGCCAGTTGACCTCATCGGCGAAGGTAGCCGCGTGGCTGACCAGGGCACCGATGCCGACGACGGCAGAGAGGAGGGAGGCGCGGAATGTTTTTTTCATTGGAATGCTCCGGGTGGGGGATTGAGGTCGCGTGAGTCAGTCACGACCGAGGCTGGGACGTTTCGGGTCGTATTGCCAACCCGGAACCAGGTACTGCATGGCCATGGCGTCGTCACGCGCGCCGTTGGCCACCTTCTTGTAAAGCTCGTGTGCGGCCATGATCCGCTCCATGTCCGGCTCGATACCCAGGCCGGGCTTGTCCGAGACCTGCACCTGGCCGCCGACGATCTGCAGCGGTTCGCGAGTCAGGCGCTCCTCGCCTTCCTGCCAGATCCAGTGGGTGTCGATGGCGGTGACACGGCCCGGTACGGCCGCAGCGGCATGGGTGAACATGGCCAGGGAAATGTCGAAGTGGTTGTTCGAATGCGAACCCCAGGTCAGGCCGAACTCCTCGCACACCTGGCCGAGGCGCACGGCGCCCTGCATGGTCCAGAAGTGTGGGTCGGCCAGCGGAATGTCGACGGCTTCCAGGCGCAGCGAGTGGCCCATCTGCCGCCAGTCGGTGGCGACCATGTTGGTAGCGGTGGGAATGCCGGTGGCGCGCTTGAACTCGGCCATCACCTCGCGGCCGGAATAACCGTTCTCGGGGCCGCAGGGGTCTTCGGCGTAGGCCAATACATGACCTTGGCCCTGGCACAGGGCGATGGCCTCGTCCAGCGACCAGGCGCCATTGGGGTCGAGGGTGACGCGCGCATTGGGGAAGCGCGCCTTGATTGCACGGATCGCGTCCATCTCCTCGCTGCCGCGCATCACACCGCCCTTGAGCTTGAAATCGTTGAAGCCGTAGCGCGCATGCGCTGCCTCGGCCAGCCGAGCGATGGCCTCCGGTGTTATTGCAGCCTGATGGCGCAGGTGGTACCAGTCGTCGGCCGAGCCTTTGCCGGCAAGGTAGGGCAGGTCGGTACGCTGACGATCACCGATATAGAAGAGGTAGGCGAGCATCGGCACGCTATCGCGTTGCTGGCCGCTGCCAAGCAGTTCGCAGGCAGGCACACCCAGATGCTGGCCGAGCAGATCGAGCAGCGCGGCTTCGACGGCGGTGATCACGTTGTCCAGGCGCAGGTTGATCTCATGCGGCTGCTTGAGCACGCGCGCTTCGGATTCCGAGGTGACCTGGTGCTGGGTGGTCTGCGGACCCTTGGCCGGGCCGGCGATGGCCTGGCGCAGGCTGTTGAGAATGCGGTTGTAGCGGCCAATCGGCTGACCGATCACCCGTTCGCGGCAGCGCTCCAGCGCCTGACGGATCCCTTCGCCCCCCGGCACTTCGCCGCAACCGGTGTTGCCGGCATTGTCCTTGAGCAATACCAGATTGCGGGTGAAATAGGGTGCATGGGCGCCACACAGATTGAGCAGCATGCTGTCATGCCCGGCAACCGGAATGACCTCCATCTCGACGATCTGCGGCGTGCTATGGCGGGAGGCTTCGTACATCTTGGCTGGGGCTCCAAAACTGGCGCGGCCCTTGGCCGCAATGGCGAAGGGGCGGTTCAGTCGTGCGCCGGGATCAGCAGACGATCCTCGCTGCTGCACGTGAAGGCGTGGACAAAAACGGCAACGAAGCCTGCGCAGGACGCGCTGGTCAGTTGGCTGCTGGCATCGCGGTGAGGAGCCGGGCGATGGCAGGGCAGGGTGGCAGTGAAGGTCGGTGACATGACCTGGGCCTCGCTTGTTTTTATTGGAATGTCATAGGTTGTCGTATGACTTGGCGAAATTAGTACCAGCCCGATCCGAGGCTGTCAACGCTGTTTTGGTGGACGATGATTGCGCTGCCATTCATTCGGCGGCTGTGGTAGAAGCTGCTCTGCATGTGGCTTTCCCTTGAAAACGCAGGGACGCACGCGGAGCGTTGGGATTAAGCGGAAGGCTTCGACGAACGGCGAATGCAAAAACTGGTGTTTTTTTTGTTGTTGTACGATAACGTATCTCTACAGCTGCGGCTGACGTCATTTCTCACAACTCGCTTTACAGGGTGTTCGCATAATGAATCCACAAGAACTGAAGTCCATCCTCTCCTCTGGTCTGCTGTCTTTCCCGGTGACCGACTTCGATGCCGCTGGTGATTTCAACCCGGCTGGCTACGTCCGTCGCCTCGAGTGGCTGGCGCCTTACGGTGCTTCCGCCCTGTTCGCTGCTGGCGGTACCGGTGAGTTTTTCTCCCTGGCGCCGAACGAGTACAGCGCCGTGATCAAGACTGCCGTGGACACCTGCGAGAAGTCCGTACCGATCCTGGCTGGCGTTGGCGGCCCGACCCGCGTTGCCATCGAGATGGCACAGGAAGCCGAGCGTCTGGGCGCCAAGGGCCTGCTGCTGTTGCCGCACTACCTGACCGAAGCCTCGCAGGACGGCGTTGCCGCTCACGTCGAGCAGGTGTGCAAGTCGGTGAAGATCGGCGTGGTGGTCTACAACCGTAACGTCTGCCGCCTCAACGCCAACCTGCTGGAGCAGGTCGCCGAGCGTTGCCCGAACCTGATCGGCTACAAGGACGGCCTGGGCGACATCGAGCTGATGGTGTCGATCCGCCGTCGCCTGGGTGAGCGCCTGACCTACCTCGGTGGCCTGCCGACCGCTGAAGTCTATGCAGCGGCCTACAAGGCCCTGGGTGTACCGGTGTATTCCTCGGCCGTGTTCAACTTCATTCCGAAAACCGCCATGGCGTTCTACAAGGCCATCGCTGCCGAAGATCACGCCACCGTCGGCAAGCTGATCGACGATTTCTTCCTGCCGTACCTGGACATCCGTAACCGCAAGGCCGGCTATGCCGTGAGCATCGTCAAGGCCGGTGCCAAGATCGTCGGTTACGATGCCGGCCCGGTACGTGCTCCGCTGACCGATCTGCTGCCGGAAGAGTACGAAGCTCTGGCCAAGCTGGTCGAAGCGCAAGGCGCGCAGTAACACCGCAGATGGCCGCTCGCCTTGGTGAGCGGCCCAGTCGCGCGCCGGCAGGCCCGGCGCGACGACGCTGAACCATTGTCGAACCCGCACAAGAACAACAGGGTAACGCTCATGACTTCACAGATTCCTGCCGCTGTCGGCACTCCGCTGATCACCGAGCTGCAAGTCGTACCGGTCGCCGGTCAGGACAGCATGCTGCTCAATCTGAGCGGTGCCCACGGCCCTTACTTCACCCGCAACATCCTCATTCTCAAGGACAGCGCCGGCCATGTCGGTGTCGGCGAAGTCCCCGGCGGCGAGGGCATTCGCAAGACCCTCGAAGATGCCCGCTCGATCCTCGTCGGCCAGCCGGTCGGCAATTACAACGCGCTGCTCAATCAGGTACGCCGCGCCTTCGCCGATCGTGATTCCGGTGGTCGCGGCCTGCAGACCTTCGACCTGCGCATCACCATTCATGCCGTTACCGCGCTGGAGTCGGCGCTGCTCGACCTGCTCGGTCAGCACCTCGGTGTGCCGGTGGCGGCCCTGCTTGGCGAAGGCCAGCAGCGCGACGCGGTGGAAATGCTCGGTTATCTGTTCTTCGTCGGTGACAAGGACAAGACCGATCTCGGCTACCGCGACGAGCGCGATGCCGATGACACCTGGGAGCGCGTGCGCAACCAGACCGCAATGACCCCGGAAACCATCGTCCGCCAGGCCGAAGCCGCACACGCGCGCTATGGGTTCAACGATTTCAAACTCAAGGGCGGCGTGCTGCATGGCGAGGCCGAGGTCGAGGCGATTCGTGCCCTGGCCGCGCGCTTCCCCAATGCCCGTGTGACGCTTGATCCCAATGGCGGCTGGTCGCTGGATCAGGCCATCGCCCTGTGCCGCGACTTGCATGGCGTGCTGGCCTATGCCGAAGACCCGTGCGGCGCCGAGAACGGTTACTCCGGTCGTGAGGTGATGGCCGAGTTCCGTCGCGCCACCGGCCTGCCGACCGCGACCAACATGATCGCCACCGACTGGCGGCAGATGGGCCACACCATCTCCCTGCAATCGGTGGACATCCCGCTGGCCGACCCGCACTTCTGGACCATGGCCGGTTCCGTGCGCGTGGCGCAGATGTGCAACGACTGGGGCCTGACCTGGGGTTCGCACTCCAACAACCACTTCGACATCTCCCTGGCCATGTTCACCCACGTCGCCGCTGCGGCGCCGGGTCGAGTCACCGCCATCGATACCCACTGGATCTGGCAGGACGGCCAGTACCTGACGCGCAACCCGCTGCGTATCGAGGGTGGCCTGGTGCAGGTGCCGAAAACGCCGGGTCTTGGCGTCGAGCTGGATTGGGATGCATTGGCCAAGGCGCACGAGCTGTATCAGGCCAAAGGTCTGGGCGCGCGCGACGACGCAGTGGCCATGCAGTACCTGATCCCCGGCTGGACCTTCAATAACAAGAAGCCCTGCCTGGTGCGTTGAGCCAAGCCCGCAGTCCTGTAGGGTGGGCTTTAGCCCACCGTGACTACAATCGGTGGGCTGAAGCGGAGCGCCGCCCGGCCCGCCCTACGGGTGTCCTGCTCACCTACGGGCTTAGCCTTTCCTGTTGTCTCACGAGCCTTGCCGATGCCAGATGCCAAACCGGGTCGTGTGCGCTACAGCATTCTGCTGATGCTGTTTCTGGTCACCACCATCACCTTTGCCGATCGCTCCAGTCTGTCCGTCGCCGGCTCGGCGATGCAGGCTGGCCTGGGCATCGATGCGGTGACGCTTGGCTACATTTTCTCGGCGTTCGGCTGGGCCTATGTGATCGGCCAGATACCCGGCGGTTGGCTGTTCGACCGCTTCGGCACCAAGCCGGTGTATACCCTGGCGTTGTTCATCTGGTCGGCGCTGACCCTGCTGCAAGGCTTCGTCGGCTGGCTGCCGACCACCTGGGCGGTAACCTCGATGTTTTTGCTGCGGCTGCTGGTGGGCTTTGCCAGCGCGCCCTGCTTTCCGGGCAATGCGCGGATCACCGCTTCCTGGTTTCCCACCGCCGAGCGCGCCACCGCCACGGCCATTTCCAGTTCGGCGCAGTACGCCGCCACGGCGCTGTTCGCACCGTTGATGGGCTGGGTGGTGCAAACTCTGGGTTGGCAGTCGGTATTTATCGTGCTCGGTTGTCTCGGTCTGGCGCTGTCGTTCGTCTGGCTCAAGCAATTGCACGGCCCGCGTCAGCACCCGCGTATCGGCGCAGCCGAGCTGGCCCACCTGGAACGGGGCGGGGCGCTGATCGATCTGGAAGGGCAGCGCGGCGGTAACGGCGGTGCGCAGTGGCGCTACCTGGGCCTGCTGCTGCGCCAGCGCACGATGATCGGCATCTACCTTGGTCAGTACTGCAACAACGCCATTACTTACTTCTTTCTCACCTGGTTTCCGGTCTACCTGGTGCAGGCGCGTGGCATGAGCATCCTCGGCGCCGGTTTCGCCGCTGCGCTGCCGGCCATCAGCGGCTGCATCGGTGGCGTGCTCGGCGGGTTGCTGTCCGACGGCATGCTGCGTCGCGGCCACTCGCTGACCCTGGCGCGCAAGCTGCCGATGGTGCTCGGCCTGCTGCTGTCGAGCGCGGTGGTGCTGTGCATTTACGTCGACAGCGACGCCGCCGTGGTGGCACTGATGGCCCTGGCGTTCTTCGGCAAGGGGCTCGGCTCGCTGGGCTGGACGCTGGTGGCCGACACCTCGCCCCGGCAGATCCTTGGCCTATCCGGCGGGCTGTTCAACACTTTCGGCAACCTGGCGGCCGTCACCACGCCGATCATCATCGGCTATCTGGTCAGCCATAGCGGTTCTTTCGATGGGGCATTGGTCTATGTCGGCCTCAATGCCCTGCTGGCGGTCGTGAGCTTCGGCTTGATCGTCGGCCGTATTCACAGGGTCGAGCTGGACGCCACGTCCGGCTCGGCATCCTGAACGCACAACAGGAGCACGCAGCATGCAGTTGATTCCCCATCAGGATTCGCCCCGTTACATCCGCCTGCACCCGAGCGACAACGTCGGCGTGGTGGTCAATGACCAGGGCGTGGCCGCAGGCGGCCAGTTCGACGACGGCCTGACGGCCATTGAAGGCATCCCGCAGAGCCACAAGGTGGCGCTGGTGGATATCGCCGAAGGTGGCGAGGTGGTGCGTTATGGCGAGGTCATCGGCTATGCGCTCAAAGCCATCGCCGCCGGCAGCTGGGTCACTGAGCAGGTGCTGCGCATGCCCGAGCCGCCGGTGCTGGACAACCTGCCCAAGGCGACCCTCAAGACCGCACCTGGCGAGCCGCTGGAAGGCTATACCTTCGAGGGCTTCCGCAACCCGGACGGCAGCGTCGGTACGCGCAACATCCTCGGCGTGACCACCACCGTGCAGTGCGTGGTCGGCGTGCTTGATCACGTGGTCGAGCGCGTGCGCAAGGAAGTCCTGCCCAAGTACCCCAACGTCGACGACGTAGTAGCGCTGTCGCACAGCTACGGCTGCGGCGTAGCGATCAACGCGCCGGACGCGGTGGTGCCGATCCGCACCCTGTACAACATCAGCCGCAACCCCAACCTGGGTGGCCAGGCGCTGGTGATCAGCCTCGGCTGCGAGAAGCTGCAGGCCAGCCAGTTGATGGATGGTGACCAGCTCACCAACGGCATGGACGAGGAAGACTGGCTGTTCCGCCTGCAGGACTCCGGCACCGGCTTCACCGGCATGGTCGAGCAGATCATGGGCATGATCGAGGAACGCCTGAAGGTGCTCGACCAGCGCCGACGCGAGACCGTACCGGCGTCTGAGCTGGTGGTTGGCATGCAGTGCGGCGGCAGCGATGCATTCTCCGGCATTACCGCCAACCCGGCGCTCGGCGTGGCCGCCGACTTGCTGGTGCGCGCCGGCGCCACCGTGATGTTCTCGGAGAACACCGAGGTGCGTGACGGCATTCACCTGCTCACCCCGCGCGCCGCCAGCATCGAAGTGGCCGATGCGCTGATCCGCGAGATGGACTGGTACGACCGCTACCTGCAGCGCGGCATGGCCGACCGCAGCGCCAACACCACACCGGGCAACAAGAAAGGCGGGCTGAACAACATCGTCGAGAAGGCCATGGGCTCCATCGCCAAGTCCGGCAACAGCCCGATTGCCGGCGTGGTCGCGCCGGGCGAGCGCATTCGTGGCAAGGGCCTGTGGTTCTGCGCCACGCCGGCCAGCGACTTTATCTGCGGCACCCTGCAATTGGCGGCGGGCATGAACCTGCACATCTTCACCACCGGGCGTGGTACGCCTTATGGCCTGTCCATGGTGCCGGTGATCAAGGTGGCCACACGCACGCAACTGGCCGAACGCTGGCCGGATCTGATCGACGTCGACGCCGGGCAGATCGTTTCCGGGTGCATGACGTTGGAGCAAATGGGCTGGCATATCTTCCAGCTCTACCTGGACGTGGCCAGTGGTCGCAAGCAGACCTGCGCCGAGCACCTGCGCCTGCACAACGATCTGGTGCTGTTCAATCCGGCGCCGGTGACCTGAGATGACGGGCCTGTCCGATGCTCTGCTCCAGGCATTGCGCGAGGCGGTCGGCGAGGCTGGCCTGATCACTGACACCGAGCGCATGCAGAGCTACCTGAGCGACTGGCGCGGTGCCTACCGTGGCCAGGCGGCTGCCGTGCTGCGCCCGGCTTCGACCGAGGAAGTTGCCGCCGTGGTGCGTTTGTGCGCGCAGGCCGGCGTCGCCCTGGTGCCACAAGGCGGCAATACCGGCCTGTGCGGCGGCTCGATTCCGGACGACAGCGGCGCGCAGGTCGTGCTGTCGCTGACACGTATGAAGCGCATCCGCGCAGTGGATGTGGGCAATGAAACTATCACCGTCGAAGCGGGGGTGATCCTGCAGCAGCTACAGGAGGCCGCCGCCGAAGTCGGCCGGCTGTTCCCGCTGTCGCTGGGCGCCGAGGGTAGCTGCACGGTCGGCGGCAACCTGGCGACCAATGCCGGCGGCACCGCGGTGCTGCGCTACGGCAACATGCGCGACCTGACCCTGGGTCTGGAAGTGGTGTTGCCCGATGGGCGCATCTGGGACGGCCTGCGCGGATTGCGCAAGGACAATACCGGCTACGACCTCAAACACCTGTTCATCGGCAGCGAGGGCACCCTGGGCATCATCACCGCCGCCGTGCTCAAGCTGTTCCCCGCCGTGCGCAGCCTGACCACTGCCTGGGTGGCGCTGCCCAGCCCGCAGGCGGCCGTCGAGCTGATCGGGCAGATGCGCGGGCTGTGCGGCGACCGCCTGACCGGCTTCGAGCTGATGTCGCGGCAAAGCGTCGAGTTCGTCCTGCGTCATGTCGCCGGTGTCAGCGATCCGTTCGCCGATGCGCATCCCTGGTATGTACTGATCGAGCTGAGTGACACCCAGCCCAACGCGCCCTTGAACGAGTTGCTGGAAGAGGGCCTCGGTGCTGCCTTCGAACAGGGCGTGGCGCTGGATGCCGTGGTCGCCGCCAGCGACGCGCAGGTGCGCGCCTTGTGGGCGTTGCGTGAAGGCATCTCGGAGGCGCAGAACCACGAGGGGCCGAGCCTCAAGCACGACATCAGCGTGCCGGTCAGCCGTATTCCCGACTTCATCGAACGTACCGATGCCGCACTGCAGCAGGCCTTCCCCGGTGTGCGCATCGTGGCCTACGGGCACGTCGGCGACGGCAACCTGCATTACAACATCAGCAAGCCAATCGGCGCCGAGGATGTCGCGTTCAAGGCGCAGGCCGAGGCGATCATGCGCGTGATCTACGACCAGACCCTGCGTTATGCCGGTAGCATCAGCGCCGAGCATGGCCTGGGCCAGTCCAAGCGCCTGGCCGCGCAGCACTACAAGGCGCCGCTGGAGCTGGAGTTGATGGCTCGCGTCAAGCAGGCGCTGGATCCGGCCGGGCTGATGAACCCGGGCAAATTGCTGTGAGTCGTACAATCGAGACAGGAGGATCCATGAGCAAACCCAAGGTGCTGCAGATCGGCCCGTTGAGCGAGCGCTTCAATCGCGAACTGGCCGAGGAGTACGAGGTCAGCGCGCTGTGGCAACAGGCCGAGCCGCTGGCGTTCCTGCGCGAGCAGGGCGAGCAGTTCATCTACATGGTGTCTTCGGCACGTTTCGGCTGTACGGCTGACCAGCTGGCGCTGCTGCCGAATCTGCGCGCGATCTGCAGTTTCGGTGTCGGCTATGACCCCTATCCGCTGGAGCTGTTGCGTGATCGCGGCATTGCCCTCAGCACCACGCCAGACGTGCTCAACGACTGTGTCGCCGACCTGGCCATGGGGCTGATGATCGACAGTGCGCGACGCCTGTCCGAGGCCGATCGCTTCGTGCGCAGCGGCGCCTGGAACAGCCCCACGGGCTTCCCGTTGGCGCGTCGGGTCAGCGGCAAGCGCCTGGGCATCGTCGGCTTCGGCCGTATCGGCGAGGCGGTGACCCAGCGTGCCTCCGGTTTCTCCATGCCGGTGCGTTACCACAATCGCCGTGCGGTCGAGAGTAGCCCTTACCAGCACGAGCCGGATCTGCTGGCGCTGGCGCGTTGGGCAGACTTCCTGGTGCTGACCTGTCCGGGCGGCAAGGCTACCCATCACCTGATCAATGCCGAGGTACTCGAAGCGCTGGGCCCGGATGGTTTTCTGATCAACGTCGCACGTGGCTCGGTGGTCGATGAGGCCGCGCTGATCTCGGCGTTGCAGCACAAGGTGATTGGCGGCGCCGGGCTGGACGTGTACGAACGCGAGCCCCAGGTGCCGGCGGCATTGCGCGAGCTGGACAACGTGGTGCTGTTGCCGCATGTCGGTAGTGGCAGCGTCGAGACGCGCCAGCAGATGGCTGATCTGGTGCTGGATAACCTGCGCGCCTTCATCGCCAACGGCAGGTTGCTGACTCCATTGTAGGGCGGGTGCAACCCGCCGCTTCAGTTGGCGGGTTGCTCCCGCCCTACGGCATACGCCGGGCTGCGCCTGCCGCCTGGCCTATCGTTGCCCCGTCACAAGCGGTGCAATCGTTCCTTCCCTCCCAGCAGCACCCCCGGCGCACCACAAGTGCGCCGTTTTTTCTCCTGGCGCTGGCAAGCCCTGTAAACTGTGGCGTTTTCCGCAGGCAAGGGGCCATCCACCGTGCAGTCGGTCATTTCCATCCAGCAACTGAACAAGATCTATGCGTCCGGGCATCCGGCGCTGCAAGGTATCGACCTGGACATTCGCCAGGGAGAGATCTTCGCCTTGCTCGGCCCCAACGGCGCCGGCAAGACCACCCTGATCAGCATCATCTGTGGCATCGTCAATCCAGGCGAGGGCAGGGTGCTGGTCGGCGGCAAGGACATCGTCCGCGACTACCGCGCGGCCCGCTCGCAGATCGGCCTGGTGCCTCAGGAGCTGGTCAGCGACGTGTTCGAAACCGTCTGGGCGACGGTCAAGTTCAGCCGTGGCCTGTTCGGCAAGAAACCCGATCCGGCCTACCTGGAGCAGCTGCTCAAGGATCTGTCGCTGTGGGACAAACGCAACGCCAAGATCATGGAACTGTCCGGCGGCATGAAGCGCCGGGTGATGATCGCCAAGGCGCTCTCGCACGAGCCGCAGATTCTCTTCCTTGACGAGCCCACCGCGGGCGTCGACGTGGAACTGCGCCGCGACATGTGGAACATGGTGCGGCGCCTGCGCGAGCGCGGCGTGACCATCATCCTCACCACCCACTACATCGAAGAGGCCGAGGAAATGGCCGACCGCATCGGGGTGATCAGCAAGGGCCGCATCATCCTGGTGGAGGACAAGCAGGTGCTGATGCACAAGCTGGGCAAGAAGCAGCTCACCCTGCAGTTGCAGCAGCCACTGTCCTGCGTGCCGGCGGAACTGGCGCGCTATGGCCTGGAGCTGGCCGATCAGGGCCATGCCCTGGTGTTCACCTTCGATGCCCAGCACGAGAACACCGGTATCGCCGAATTGCTGCGCGACCTGGCTCAGCACGGCATCGACTTCAAGGATCTGCAGTCGAGCCAGAGTTCGCTGGAGGAAATCTTCGTGTCCCTGCTCAAGGAGTCGCGCGCATGAACCTCTATGCCATCAAGGCCATCTACCTGTTCGAGCTGGCGCGCACCTGGCGCACCTTGCTGCAGAGCATCGCCACGCCAGTGATCAGTACCTCGCTGTACTTCGTGGTGTTCGGCTCGGCCATCGGTGCGAGCATGACTCAGGTGCACGGCGTGAGCTACGGCGCCTTCATCATTCCCGGCCTGATCATGCTGGCGCTGCTGACCGAGAGCATTTCCAACGCCTCGTTCGGCATCTACATGCCCAAGTACTCGGGGAGCATCTACGAGATTCTCTCGGCACCGGTCTCGTACCTGGAGATTCTGATCGGTTATGTCGGCGCGGCAGCCACCAAGTCGGTGATCCTCGGCATCATCATCCTGCTCACCGCCAGGCTGTTCGTCGATTTCGAGATTCAGCATCCGCTGTGGATGGCGGCATTCCTGGTACTGACGGCGCTGACCTTCAGCCTGTTCGGCTTCATCATCGGCGTCTGGGCCGATGGCTGGGAGAAGCTGCAGATCGTCCCGGCGCTGATCGTCACGCCGCTGACCTTCCTCGGCGGTGCGTTCTATTCCATCAGCATGCTGCCGCCCGCCTGGCAGACGGTGACCCTGTTCAACCCCGTGGTGTACCTGATCAGCGCCTTCCGCTGGAGCTTCTACGGCGTGTCCGACGTCAACGTCGGCGTCAGCCTGGCGATGGTGCTGGGTTTTCTGGCGCTGTGCATCGCGCTGGTGGGCTGGATCTTCAAGACCGGTTACCGGCTCAAGAGCTGAGCCGCGAAACGAGGGAAATCCTCAGCCCGTAGGGCGGGTGAAACCCGCCACATATTCATGGCGGGTTTCACCCGCCCTACGGGAAGCGCCTTGGCGGCGACTGATTTCGAGCTGTCGCGGCTAAAGCCGCTGCCACAGAAGCCGTCGGGTCACTTCACCCGCAGTTCACACACGAAGGTTTCTGCCGGCGGCACATTCGGCTCCCACGGTTGCTGATAGGTCAGCAGCAGGCGACCTTCGCCAGGCTCGCGCGCCGTGAAACGCCAGGTGGACATGCCGCCAGCACCGACCAGCCCGGCATCCTCCGGATTGCTGTAGACCTCGGGGCCGAGGCTGCGCAAAACCTTCTCCGCTCCGTCGCGGATTTCCCAGCGAAAACCGGTGGTGGGGTTGCTCGGTAGGCTGAGGATCAGTTGCTGACCCTTGTCCAGCGTCAGCGGGCATTGCCGCTGCTTGCTCAACTCCAGTGTGCCAGACTGGTGGGCGCAGGCGCTGAGCAGGGTCAGGGCGGGCAGGGTGAGCAGGCGCAAGGTGGCGTACATGACGAACTCCAGTCGACGAAACCTGGCCCCAGCATAGCGGCATAGGCCTGTCGGTGGCGACCGTAGAGACGCGCGGTTTGCCGTAGGAGCGAGCTCTGCTCGCGAATGTCTGTGAGCCTGAAAAGCTTCGCGAGCAGAGCTCGCTCCTACATACGCCTCTTTAGTCGAACAACACCTTGGCCACGTCGCTGTAGCGCTTGGCGAAGTGCACGGTAATGCCCTCCTTGAGGTAGTCCGGCAGTTCCTCGTAGCTGCCGCGATTGGCCTCCGGCAGGATCAGCTCATGGATCTTCTGCCGGCGCGCCGCGATCACCTTCTCGCGCACGCCACCGATGGGCAGCACCTGGCCGGTGAGGGTCAGCTCGCCGGTCATGGCCACGCCTTTCTTCGGCGCCTGGTTGCGCGCCAGGGATAGCAGGGCGCTGGCCATGGTGATGCCGGCGCTGGGGCCGTCCTTGGGCGTGGCGCCTTCCGGTACGTGCAGGTGGACGAAGGCCTGGTCGAAGAAGGTCGGGTCGCCACCGAACTGCTTCAGGTGCGAGCTGACGTAGCTGTAGGCGATCTCAGCCGACTCCTTCATCACTTCGCCGAGCTGGCCGGTGAGCTTGAAGCCGCGGTTGAGCGTGTGGATGCGTGTCGCCTCGATGGGCAGGGTGGCGCCGCCCATACTGGTCCAGGCCAGGCCGGTGATCACCCCGGTGCCGGCCAATACCCGCTCGTTGCGGAACACCGGCATGCCGAGCGCAGCTTCCAGATCCTTGGCGCCGATGCGGATCTTCGCCTCGGGATCGTCCAGCAGTTTCACCACCGATTTGCGCACCAGCTTGCCCAGTTGCTTCTCCAACTGGCGCACGCCGGCTTCGCGGGCATAGCCTTCGATCACCGCGCGCAGCGCCGCATCGCTGATGGACAGGCGCGCCTTCGGCACGCCGGCTTTTTCCAATTGCTTGGGCCACAGGTGGCGCTTGGCGATGGCTAGTTTTTCCTCGGTGATGTAGCCGGACAGGCGGATCACTTCCATGCGGTCGAGCAGTGGCCCGGGGATGGAGTCGAGGGTGTTGGCGGTGCAGACGAACAGCACCTTGGACAGGTCCAGGCGCAGATCCAGGTAGTGGTCGAGGAACTCGACGTTCTGCTCCGGATCGAGGGTCTCCAGCAGCGCCGAGGCCGGGTCGCCCTGGTAGCTGGTGCCCATCTTGTCGATCTCGTCGAGCATGATCACCGGGTTCATCACCTCGGCTTCCTTCAGCGCCTGCACCAGCTTGCCGGGCATGGCGCCGATGTAGGTGCGGCGATGGCCCTTGATCTCCGCCTCGTCACGCATGCCGCCCACCGAGAAGCGGTAGAACGGTCGGCCGAGGGATTCGGCGATGGACTTACCGATGCTGGTCTTGCCCACGCCGGGCGGGCCCACCAGCAGCACGATGGAGCCGGCAATCTCGCCCTTGAAGGCGCCGACGGCCAGGAACTCGGTGATGCGCTCCTTGATGTCGTCCATGCCGGCGTGGTGCTTGTCCAGCACCTTGCGTGCGCGGCCGAGGTCGAGTTTGTCCTCGCCGTGTATGCCCCAGGGCAGGGCGGTGGCCCAGTCCAGATAATTGCGCGTGACGGCGTACTCCGGCGAGCCGGCTTCGAGGATCGACAGCTTGTTCAGTTCCTCGTCGATGCGCTTCTGTGCGGGCGCCGGCAGGGTCTTGCCTTCCAGGCGGGCGAGGAATTCCTCGCGATCCGCGCTCTTGTCGTCCTTGCTGATGCCCAGCTCCTGCTGGATCAGCTTGAGCTGCTCCTTGAGGAAGAATTCGCGCTGACGCTCGCCGATCTGTTTGTTCACCTCGGCGGACAGTTCTTTCTGCAGGCGGCCGACTTCGACCTCCTTGCGCAGCAGGGGCAGCACCTTTTCCATACGCTTGAGCATGGGCACGGTGTCGAGCACTTCCTGTAGTTCCTGGCCAGAGGCGGTGGTCAGGGCGGCGGCGAAGTCGGTGAGTGGCGACGGATCGTTGGGGCTGAAGCGATTGAGGTAGTTCTTCAGCTCCTCGCTGTACAGCGGGTTGAGCGGCAGCAGCTCCTTGATCGCGTTGATCAGCGCCATGCCATAGGCCTTGACCTCGTCGCGCGGGTCGTTCGGCGCCTGGGGGTATTCGACTTCGGCCAGGTACGGGCCACGGCGGCTGAGCCAGCCCCGGATGCGTACGCGAGTCAGGCCTTGGGCGACGAACTGTAGCTTGCCGCCTTCCTCGCTGACGTGGTGCACGCGCACCAGGGTGCCGTGCTCGGGCAGGCTGTCGAGATCGAACTCGCCATGCTCGTCCGGTGGGTTGTCGACGTAGAACACCGCCAGGCATTTGTGTTCGGTGTTGCCGACACGCGTCAGCGTGCGCCCCCAGGGCTGCTGGTTGACGATCACCGGCAGTACCTGGGCGGGGAAGAACGGACGGTTGTGGATGGGGATGATGTAGAGCTTGTCCGGCAACTGCTGCGCGGGCAGTACCAGGCCGGTGCTATCGGCCTGGACGTGAACTTCGACAGCTTCGGGGGTGTTGTCCTGATCGTTCATGGAGCACCTGTGCGTGTACGTTAGCTGCTACATGGGGCGAGGCGCGGAGGTTTTCAACGCCTGCCAATGGTTCCTGGCGCTATGGAGGCACCTGGCGGACAGGCTGGATCGGATCGCTGCTCGGCCGAATGACTCGTCACTCATGGGGTGTTCAGGCCGGCTTAAGGGGCTTGGTTGCTAAAGGTGCAACCTTTGTCGACGACGGGTTGCGGCGCTTTCTCCGAAAAAACGGTAAAGTGCAACCCTCGTTTCGCGTCGTGGATCCTGACCGATGCTGCAAGCCCGAGTGATTCGCCTGGACGAACAGGCTCATAACCATGCCCATGATCATCATCAACTGGTGATGTCGCTGGTCGGCCGTGCCGAATTTGAGGTGGGCGGTCGCGGTGGCGAGGTCTGCCGTATGCGTGCTTGCCTGGTGCCGGGCGATGCTGCGCACCAGTTCGCCGGCATGGGCGAGAACCGCATGCTGATCCTCGATCTGGATGAGCAGGATACGCCCGGCGAAGACCTGGAACTGCTCCAGCGCCTCTTCGAGAAGCCCTGTTACCCGGCTCTGGATGCGGATTTTCAGAATTTGCTGAGTTATGCCGGCGCCGAGCTGGAGCGCTATGGCGGCGACTCCATTCTGGCGCGTTCGATTGGCGGTGTGCTGCTGCGGGCCTTGCACCTGCGTCTGTTCGGTGAGCAGCGTCGGCCGCCACAGACTGCGCTGGATCTGCAGCGTCTCGATGGCTATATCGGCGAGCACCTGGCGCGGCGCATCAGTGTCGCCGAACTGGCCCAGGTGGCGTGCCTCAGCCCCAGTCATTTCCATGCGCAGTTCAAGGGCAGCGTCGGCCTGACGCCTCATCAGTACCTGCTCAAGACCCGCCTTGACCGGGCTGCGCGCCTGCTGCGCGAAAGCAAGCTGCCACTGGTGCGAATTGCCGAGGAGTGCGGCTTTTCCAGCCAGAGCGCGCTGACCACGGCGATGCGCCGCTATCTGGGGTTGACGCCGAAGCGCCTGCGCGCTGCGTAGGGCGGGTGCAACCCGCCGTTGGCACTCAAGCGTAGTTCTGCGGGCTCAGCTTGCGCTCGATCAGCTCGATGAGGATATGCAGGGTCTTGATATGCAACTCCTGCACGCGGTCGGCAAAATCGCCGCCCGGCGCACAGATGCACACGTCGGCCAGGCTTTCCAGCAGTGAGCCGGGCTTGCCGGTCAGGGCGATCACCTTCACGCCCAGCGCCTTGGCGGCTTCGGCGGCCTTGACCACGTTGGGGCTCTTGCCGCTGGTGCTGATGGCGATCAGCACGTCACCTTCACGGCCGTGCGACTCGATGTAGCGCGAGAAGATGAAGTCGTAGCCAAAGTCGTTGGCCACGCAACTGATGTGGCTGGGGTCGCTGATCGACACGGCGGCGATACCGGGACGGTTCTTGCGGTAGCGCCCGGTCAGTTCCTCGGCGAAATGCATGGCATCGCACATCGAGCCGCCATTGCCGCAGGAGAAGGCCTTGCCCTTGTGCTCGAAGCTCTCGACCAGCAGTTCGGCGGCCTTCTGGATATTGCCCAGGGTCTGTTCGTTGGCGAGGAAGGCCTCCAGCGCGCGCTGGGCTTCCTGCAGGCTGTTGCGGATATGTTCGATCATCTCGGGCCTCAAGGCAGGTCGCTGCTGGAATAGAAAGCGGTCAGCACTTTCACCAGGTGATCCAGGTCATGGCTGCCTGCCAGTTCACGGATCGAGTGCATGGCGAAGGTGGGCAGGCCGATATCGACCGTACGCACGCCGAGCTGGCTGGCAGTGATCGGACCGATGGTCGAGCCGCAGCCCATGTCGCTGCGCACCACGAAACTCTGCACCGGCACTTCGTTTTCCAGGCACAGGTGGCGGAAGAAGCCTGCGGTTTCGCTGTTGGTGGCGTAGCGCTGGTTGCTGTTGATCTTGATCACCGGGCCGGCGTTGAGCTTGGGCCCGTGGTTGCCGTCGTGCTTGTCGGCATAGTTGGGGTGCACGCCGTGGGCGTTGTCGGCCGATACCAGCAGCGAGCGCTGGATGGCGCGGACGAAGGCATCGCCTTCCGGCAGCACGCGGCGCAGCACCTGCTCGAGGAAGGGGCCGTCGGCGCCACAGGCGGAGCAGGAGCCCACTTCTTCGTGGTCGGTGCAGACCAGCACGCAGGTTTCCTCGTCGTCCGAGTCGATCAGCGCCTGCAGGCCGGCGTAGCACGACAGCAGGTTGTCCAGGCGCGCGCTGGCGATGAAATCCTGGTTGAGGCCGACGATGGCGGCGCTCTGGGTGTCATAGAAGCTCAGCTCGTAGTCCAGCACCGCGTCCGGGTTGAAGTCGTGCTCCATGGCCAGTTGCTCGGCGAGCAGGGCACGGAAGTCGGCGGTTTCGCTGCTGGCGAGCTGGGCGAGGATCGGCGGCAGCTCGTTCTGCGCATTGATCGCCCAGCCTTGGTTGGCCTCGCGGTTGAGGTGGATGGCCAGGCTGGGGATCACCGCGATGGGCTGGTAGAAGTCGATCAGTTGGCTCTCGACCTTGCCGTCGCGGCGATAGGTCACGCGGCCGGCCAGCGACAGGTCACGGTCGAACCAGGGCGCGAGCAGGGCGCCGCCGTACACTTCCACGCCGAGCTGGAAGAAGCCCTGGCGTTGCAGCTCCGGGCTCGGCTTGACGCGCAGGCAGGGGCTATCGGTGTGTGCGCCGACCAGGCGGATGCCGCCTTCGACGGCCGGGCGCTTGCCCAGTTTGAAGGCGATGATCGAGGAGTCGTTGCGGGTCACGTAATAGCGGCCGCCGGCCTCGGTGTGCCAGGGCGCGCGTTCGTCTAGATGGCGATAACCCGCAGCTTCCAGGCGCATGGCCAGGCTGGAGGTGGCATGGAAGGGGGTCGGCGAGGCGTTGAGAAAATCGAGCAGGCCTTGGATCAGTTCTTCGCGCATAGGGACTCCGGGCAACGATGGCGCGAGTGTAACCAATTTGCATCGCCCTGTGCCGGCTGCGCACTCGTTTGGGGCGATAGTTTCAGGCTATCTGCTAGGCGTTTGCGGGGGCTTGGGCGCAGGTTGTGGCCGTCAGAAAGGTGGATGAAAAAGTGTCATCCACCCTACGGCGGGTGATCAAAACGGCGCCGGGCATTCGAAGCGCATACGCTCGCCGCTTTGCGGGTGGGTGAGGGCGAGCATGCTGGCGTGCAGGCACAGGCGCTCATGGGCGGCCAGGGCCTGCTCGTGGGCGTAGAGGCGATCGCCCAGCAGCGGATGGCCGATGGACAGCATGTGCACGCGCAACTGGTGCGAACGGCCGGTAATGGGCGTCAGCTCCACTCGGCACCAGTCGCCGCAGCGCTCGATGATGCGCCAGTGCGTCAGGGCGTGTTTGCCCAGTTCGTGATCGACCACGTGACGCGGCTTGGTCGGCGGGTCGTAGCGCAGCGGCAGGTCGATGCTACCGCTATCGGCCTGTGGCTGGCCCCAGCACAGCGCGGTATAGGCCTTCTCGGTCTCGCGGTCGTGGAACTGGCGCGACAGCTCGCGGTGGCTGTCGGCATCGCGGGCCAGGACGATGATGCCCGAGGTTTCCCAGTCCAGCCGATGCACGATGCGCGCTTCGGGATAGCCGTTTTCCTGCAGGCGGGTGACCAGGCAATCCTTGTTGTCATCGGCGCGGCCAGGCACCGACAGCAGCAGGGTGGGCTTGTTGATCACCAGCAGTGCGGCGTCCTGGTGGAGAATTTCGATCTGGCTTAGCGGCATGGTGTTTGGGCTGGTGTAGGAGCGGATTTATCCGCGATGCTGTTGGCCTGTAGAAGCTTCGCGGATGAATCCGCTCCTACAGGTGCGTTTGGCTAGAAATGAACACGGCGGCCGAAGCCGCCGTGAGCGTTGCCGGGTTCGCTTAACGATCCGGCAGGGTGATGTTCAGCTCCAGAATCGAGCAACTGCCCTGATCTTCCAGCGCCACCTGTACGTCCTTCTGATCGATGTTGACGTACTTGCGAATCACCTCGACCAGTTCCTTCTGCAGGGCTGGCAGGTAATCCGGCTGGGTACGCTGGCCGCGCTCGTGGGCGACGATGATCTGCAGGCGTTCCTTGGCGATGGAGGCTGTGGTGTCCTTCTTGCGCGAACGCAAGAAGTCAAAGATGTTCATTCTCGACCTCCAAATAGTCTTTGCAGGAAGCCCTGCTTCTTCACGTCCAGGAAGCGGTGCGGCATTTCCTTGCCGAGCAGACGCTCGACGGCGTCGCTGTAGGCCTGGCCGGCATCGCTCTGCTCGTCGAGGATGACCGGGATGCCCTGGTTGGAGGCCTTGAGTACGGCCTGCGATTCGGGGATCACGCCGAGCAGGCGGATGGCGAGGATTTCCTCGACGTCTTCGACGCCGAGCATTTCGCCCTTGGTGACGCGCTCGGGGTTGTAGCGGGTCAGCAGCAGGTGTTCCTTGATCGGGTCTTCGCCTTTCTCGGCGCGGCGCGACTTGCTCGCCAGCAGGCCGAGCATGCGGTCGGAGTCACGTACCGAGGACACTTCCGGGTTGGTCACGACGATGGCTTCGTCGGCGAAGTACATGGCCAGGTGGGCGCCTTTCTCGATGCCGGCTGGCGAATCGCATACCACGTAGTCGAAGGTTTCCGAGAGCTCGGCGATGACTTTCTCGACGCCTTCGAGGGTCAGCGCATCCTTGTCGCGGGTCTGGCTGGCGGCCAGGACGAACAGGTTCTCGATGCGCTTGTCCTTGATCAGGGCCTGGGTCAGGCTGGCTTCGCCGTTGATCACGTTGACGAAGTCGTACACCACGCGGCGTTCGCAACCCATGATCAGGTCGAGGTTACGCAGGCCGACGTCGAAGTCGACGATGACGGTCTTGTGCCCGCGCAGGGCGAGGCCGGTACCGATGGCAGCGCTGGTGGTGGTTTTGCCGACGCCACCCTTGCCGGAAGTGACTACGAGGATCTTGGCCAAGGTGATTCACCCTAAGAAATGAAGATAACGCGGGAATCCGTCGGCCGGTCGAGGCGTCCGGATGCCCTTTGACGAACCTCTGAAAACGCCTTGCTTGGCTGCCGCGAAGGTCGATGACAGATCGCTTGCATGCGCCTGTTTTCGCCTGTTGCGGGTGGCTTTGCCGAGGTTTTCAGACGCTCCTTTTGTGTCCATGAAAAATGGCCGCAGTATCCGTCAAAGGCGGGTGATGTTCAACACGTCGCCCGACAGGCTGACGTGTACCGAATCGCCCCAGAGCGGGTGGCGGCGCAGGTCTTCTGCAACCTTGTATTGACCGGCGATGGAGAGCATTTCGGCGCCCATCTGCTGGCAGAAAATACGCGCCGTGACATCGCCTTTGATACCGGCCAGGGCACGGCCGCGCATGGGCGCGTAAACATGGATGTTGCCGTCAGCGAGAAGTTCCGCCCCGGCGCTGACCGGGGCGAGCACGACCAGGTCGCCGCCCTGGGCATAGATCTGCTGACCGCCACGTACCGGTGTGGTGATCACGCGGGTTGGCTTGCGCTCCGGCTCCACCGGCTTCGGCGGTGCCTTTGGCGCCGGGTCGATGGGGCGTTCGCGCGCGCCGGAAGGTGGCAACACCGGCAGGTCGAGCGCCTCTGCCGCGGCGATGTCGCTTTCGCGCGCCGCACGTACGGCCAGGGTGCGCAAGCCGTGACGACGGCAGACGTCCATCAGCGCGTCCAGGTTCAGCTCGCCTTCGCCTTCCGGCAACTTGTCCAGCGCCAGCACCAGCGGCGTGTTGCTGAAGAAGGCCGGAGCCAGGGCGACTTTCTCGGCGAGCTGGGCGTCCAGGCGTTCGAGGTCGTTGTGCGCCAGTTCCATCACGGTGATGGCGAGCATGCTGCCCTTGAGCTGGAATACGGGGTCTTGGTCGAGGAGATCGGCTTGGCTCATGGTCGGGCGCGGGGCTTCTGCAGCGGTACGAAAGTTTGCGGGACTTATAGCGGTAACGACTGCGCACCGCAACTCGCAGCCCCTGTCCCGGGGATTGACCGCGACATGTCGCGCAGGTTCGCCATCTGCCGAGGCGTGGTCGGCAGCGAGGCGGGCAAACTGGGGTAGAATGCGCGGCCTTGCCTGTAACCGGATCTGCTTCATGGAACGCCCCCGTTTTCGCGCCTTCTTCCTTCACCCGCGCTTCTGGCCGCTGTGGCTGGGCCTGGGGCTGCTGTGGTTGCTGGTGCAGTTGCCCTATCGCTGGCTGTTGGCGCTGGGGCGGGCGCTGGGGTGGGTGATGTACCGCAGCGCCGGTGCGCGGCGACGTATCGCCCGGCGCAATCTGGAGCTGTGCTTCCCGCAGAAGAGCGAGGCTGAGCGTGAGCGGCTGTTGCGCGAGAACTTCGCCTCCACCGGCATCGCCTTCTTCGAAATGGCCATGAGCTGGTGGTGGCCGCGGGCGCGCCTGGCGCGCCTGGCGCATGTCGAGGGCCTGGAACATCTGCAGCAGGCACAGGCCGAGGGGCAGGGCGTGATCCTCATGGCGGTGCATTTCACCACGCTGGAGATCGGCGCGGCGCTGCTGGGCCAGTTGCACACCATCGACGGCATGTATCGCGAGCACAAGAATCCGTTGTTCGATTTCATCCAGCGTCGTGGCCGCGAGCGGCACAACCTGGATGCCACGGCCATCGAGCGCGAGGACATCCGCGCCATGCTCAAAGTGCTGCGCGCCGGCCGCGCGATCTGGTACGCACCGGATCAGGACTACGGGCGCAAGCAGAGCATCTTCGTGCCGCTGTTCGGCATCCAGGCGGCGACCGTCACCGCCACCACCAAGTTCGCACGTCTCGGTAAGGCGCGCGTGGTGCCCTTCACCCAGCGCCGGCTGGAGGATGGCAGCGGCTATCGGCTAGTGATCCATCCGCCGCTCGAAGGCTTCCCCGGCGAGAGCGAAGAGGCCGACTGCCTGCGCATCAACCAGTGGATCGAGCAGGCCGTGAGCGCCTGCCCCGAGCAGTACCTGTGGGCCCATCGTCGTTTCAAGACGCGTCCGGAGGGGGAGGCGAAGTTGTACGGAAAGCGTCGTTAGGGCTCTCTATACTGAAAACAAAAAACAGGATCGCCCGATGACCGTCATAGCCCAGCCGTATGCGCCCGTCACCGGTCTGATCCTGTCCGGCGGCGGTGCACGAGCCGCTTATCAGGTCGGTGTGCTGGCTGCCATCGCCGACCTGTTGCCTGATCCGAGCCACAATCCCTTTCCCGTCATCGTCGGCACTTCTGCTGGTGCCATCAATGCCGTCAGCCTGGCCTGCGGAGCCTTGCAGTTCGGTGAGGCGGTGCGCCGGCTGACCGCTGTCTGGCAGAACTTCCATACCCATCAGGTGTACCGCAGCGACTGGCCGGGCGTGCTGCACCAGGCTGCACGTTTTCTGGGGCACAGCCTACTGGGGCTGGGGCGCGAGACGCCTGTGGCGCTGCTCGACAGCCGGCCGCTACGCGGTTTGCTGGAGCGTGAGCTGGACTTCTCCGGGATTGCTGCCGCCGTGCGCCAGCGCAAGCTGCGCGCGGTGGCGGTCACGGCGTTCGGCTACGAGAGTGGCCAGGCGGTTACCTTCTATCAGGGGCGCGCCACCATCGACCCCTGGTTTCGTCATCGGCGGGTCGGTATCCCCACCCGTCTGGCGCTGGATCATCTGCTGGCCAGTGCATCGATTCCGCTGATCTTCCCGCCGATGAAGATCAACCGTGAGTATTTTGGCGACGGCGCAGTGCGCCAGTCCGCGCCGATCAGTCCGGCGCTGCATCTGGGCGCCAGCCGGGTGCTGGTGATCGGCGTCAGCGGCAATGCCAGTTCGCAAAGTACGACCGTGGAACTGCAGCCGCGACCCAGCAGCAAGCGACCGCCGACGCTGGCGCAGATTGGTGGGCATCTGCTCAACAGCACCTTCATCGACAGCCTGGAAAGCGATATCGAGTTGCTCAACCGGCTGAACCAGTTGAGTGGCATGCTGCCTGGCGAGCCACGTTCGCGCGGCCTGGGGCTGAAGCCGGTGGATGTGATGGTGGTAGCGCCGAGCCGACCGCTGGATCAGATTGCCGCGCGGCACCAGCGTGAGTTGCCGCGCGTGCTGCGCCTGTTCCTGCGCGGGCCGGGGGCGACCAAGGCCGGTGGTGCCGGTGTGCTCAGCTACCTGCTGTTCGAGTCGGGTTATTGCAACGAGCTGATAGAACTGGGCTACCAGGACGCCATGGCGCGCAAGAGCGAGTTGTGCGCCTTTCTGGGCCTGGCGGAGTTGGTGCAGCCAGCCTGAGCGCGTGCTCAGGCCAGTACGCCGTCGCGGAAGTCGCGCAGGGCCTGTTCGATCTCTTCCCGGCTGTTCATCACAAAGGGCCCGTACTGCACGATCGGCTCGTTCAGGGGCTTGCCGGCGATCAGTAGCACACCGGCGCCCTGGCTGCTGCTCAGGTGCAATGCGCCTTCGTCCGACAGGCGCACCAGGCGTCCCGCCTTGACCGGCTCCGGGCAAGCGTCCGGCAATTGCAGTTCACCCTGATAGATGTAGAGCATCACCCGATGCCCGTCAGGCAGTTTGGGGACGATGGCGCTGCCGGCCGGCAGGCGCAGGTCGAACAACTGCGGTTCGGTATGCGGGCGTTGCACGACGCCGGGCTGTTGCACGCTGCCGTCGTCGAACTGGCCGGCGATCACCACCGCCTCCACGCCCTGCGCCGTGGTCAGCCGAGGAATCTCGCTGGCCGGAATGTCGCGGTAACCGGCTTCGCCGAGCTTGTCCTTGGCGGGTAGGTTGAGCCACAGCTGAAAACCGCGCATGGCACCGGATTCCTGTTCGGGCATTTCGCTATGGATGATGCCGCGCGCCGCGGTCATCCACTGCACGCCGCCGCTGCCGAGCAGGCCGACGTTGCCCAGATGATCCTCGTGGCGCATGCGCCCTTCGAGCATGTAGGTCACGGTTTCGAAGCCGCGATGCGGGTGCGGCGGGAAGCCGGCGATGTAATCGTCCGGGTTGTCGGTGGCGAACTCATCGAGCATCAGGAACGGGTCGAAGCGCTCCAGGCCAGGGCCGCCGATCACACGATTGAGGCGTACGCCGGCGCCGTCCGAGGCGGGTTGGCCGGGTTGAATGCTGAGAACGCGGCGATGCTGGGTCATGACGGGCTCCTGTTCGGTGAGGAATGCCGCCATGCTATGCGCAATGAGTCGATTGATGGTTGGAAAATATTCCAGGGATTAATCGAATAATTCGATTCATCCCCGGTTGTGGGCTCAGTCCGCGATCTGCAGCTTGCGCGCCTCGTGATAGAAGTAGCGCAGCTTCTCGTACTCGAACGGCGAGTTGAACTGGCCATAGCGGAAGCTGGTATTGGCACGCTGGTCGACTGCGCGCAAGACCGTGATGCCAGGGTTGTCGCTGCTTGCCTCGGCGACGTCCAGGTAGTTGACCGCATTCTCCAGGCTGTAGTCGGCCACCAGGCCACCGGTGTCGCGCAGGTTGGAGGGGCCGAGCAGTGGCAGCATCAGGTAGGGGCCTGCCGGGACGCCGTAGTAACCGAGGGTCTGGCCGAAATCCTCACGGTACTTGGGCAGGCCCATAGCGGTGGCAGGATCCCAGAGGCCGCCAATGCCGAGGATGGTGTTGAACAGCAGGCGCGCGGTGTTGTTCATCGCCCGCTCGCCCTTGAGCTGCAGCAGGCTGTTGGCCAGGCTGGGAATCTCGCCCAGGTTGCTGAAGAAGTTGTGCACGCCGGTCTGCAGCAGATTCGGCGTCACGTACTGATAGCCCTCGACCACGGGCAGGAACACCCATTGATCGAAGCGGTAGTTGAAGTGGTAGACGCGGCGGTTCCACGGCTCCAGCGGATCATAGACCTGCAGGGCGTCGCTGGAAGCGCGTTCGAACTCCTGCTGGTCGAGCCCGGGGTTGAACTGGAGATTCTGCAACGGGTTGGTGAAGCCATCGGCATCGATCTGGCGTTCGGCCAGGGCCGGCCCGCTGGCCAGCAGCAGGGCGGCGATCAGGACTTTGTGCTTAGCCACGGAAGAACTCCAGCATGGCGTCGCTGTTGACGCGGTAGTTGAGGTTGCCGCAGTGACCGCCACGCGGGTACAGGGTCAAGCGGTCGCCGAAGGTGCGGCGCAGGAAGCCGATATCGCCCTTGCCGAGGATCAGGTCGTCGGCGTTGTGCATCACGGCGATCTTGTCGCTGCCCTTGAGGTAGTCCTCCAGGGCGTAGAGGCTGCTCTCGTTGATCAACTGGTTGACGCTGCCGCCGTCGTAGCGGGCGCGCCACATGGGTACCAGCTGTTCGGTCATGTAGCATTCGAAGTCGCAGCGTAGCGCCATTTCGAAGAAGGGCGTGAGGTTGGTGCTTTCGGTGATGCGATAGTCGCGCGGGGTGATCAGGCCGCGGCGGTTGAGCAGATCCGAGGTGAAGACGATGTCGCTCGAAGAGAAGCGGAAGGAGGTGCCGATGAGCATGGCCATTTGCTCGTCGGTCAGGTGTTCCTTGGAGCGCTGAAAGTCGTAGAGCATGGCTTCGTTGATGTCGAAGCCGCCCTTGTCGTTGAAGTAGCGGGTCAGCTTGCCCAGTACCAGGTCGTAGAAGTTGGTGCTGTTGTCGATACCCTGGACGCGGGTCTGTACCAGCTTGTCGAGGTTGCTGACCGAGGTATAGAGGTTGACCGGTGGGTTGAGCATCAGCACGCGCTTGAAGTTGAAGGCGCGGCGAGTCTCGTCCAGCTTGCTGACGAAGGCAGCATGCAGGGCGCCCAGGCTGTAGCCGGTGAGCATGAACTCGCTGACGTCCAGCTTCGGATGCTGCGCGCGAACCGCCTGCATGGCGCGATACAGGTCGTCGGCATCGTCCGGGCTGTAACCCGGGGTGGCGAAGCGTGATGCCGAGGCCATGAAGTCATAGCTGGTCGGCGAGGAGAGCTGTACCACGTGGAAGCCCGCACCGTAGAACAGCTTCTTCAGGTATTCGGTGGTGCCACTGCTGTAGCTGGCGCCGGTGCCGGCGATGATGAAGATCAGCGGCGCCCGGCCTTTCTGCTGAGCGAGGCGATACTGCATGCGTGTCACCGGCCAGAAGTTGTCGAGCAGCTCGAACTCGCGATCCGGACGCAGGAGTACCGAGTAGTCGCTCTGATCGATATCGCGGTCATCCGGCAGCTTCGGGCGCAGCTCCGGTGGCGTGGTCGCGATGGTGGCTTCGAACGGATTGGCTATCGGATAGCCATAGCTTTGTGCGTCGATATCGGCGGCCGCAGCGGACACACAGAAGACCAGGCCACCGAGCCAGGTGGCAAGTCGTGCAAGGCTGGACATAAATTTAAAGTCCCTTTGACAAGAGATCGTCTGGATTGAATCGCGTGAGTATGACAACGGCTAGCTAGGCAAAGTGCCATGCCTGGGTTTCGGAAGCGCGCGCAACCGCCGCGAGCGCACTCGGTGGCGGTGGAGTGTCGATGCTGAAGCCCATTCGCCAGGTGGCCATGGTCATGTTGGCGTGGTCAGGGTGCGCCTGGCGAGAGGCTGCAGGTCACTCGCTGCAGTTCAGCACAAGCGCTGGCGCGCCGCTACCGACTTCTTTGCGGTGGACGTTTGTCGGGTGGCTGCTCGGGGCGAATCGCTTCAGGCGTGGTGATGCAACCAGGCGTGTTTCGGCCGCTCGTCACGCGCTTGGCGATTTTTCTCGAAACGCTGCCAGATCTTCTCGTGGAAGTAGAAACCCACCGAGTTGCACAGCGGCTCCACCGCCGCGACCAGCCCGCTGACCGCGATGCTGCCCGTGAGCACGTAGGCGACGCCGAAGGCGATGCAGAAATGCATGAGGGTAAAGGTCAGGGTCTTGAGCATGGCGCACCTCGTTGAGAATCATTTGCCGATGGGTGAAGGCTAGTGCGTTCTGAGCAGAGGCGGAAATTCGGCCTTTACATGGGCTTGATAGTCTATTGGTATCGATAGTTTATTCTTGAAAATTTTCTTCTATGAATTTCGTTACCTGGCGGCTCTGGCGTAGGGTGGGCGCTCATCTACTTGAGAGTGCTTTTCCATGCAGATCAGTGATATTCCCTTCGGCGTAACCGACTGGGCGGCGATCGAGCCGACCGAACATCCGGGCGAAAGCGGAATCGCTTATTGGCGTACCTGCAACTTCGGCGCGTTACGGGTGCGCATGGTGGAGTATTCCCCTGGCTACCTGGCCGACCATTGGTGCCACAAGGGGCATGTCCTGCTCTGCCTGGAAGGGGAGCTGCATACCGAGCTCGAGGATGGCCGGGTATTCGTGCTCAAGCCGGGCATGAGCTATCAGGTGGCCGACGGTGCCGAGGCACATCGCTCGTCCACGGCCGTGGGCGCACGCCTGTTCGTGGTCGACTGATGCTCTGGCGACTGGCTGCCGATGCACTGGTGCTGGTGCATCTGGCGTTCATTCTGTTCGTCATGCTGGGCGGCTTGCTGGTCTGGCGTTGGCCGCGTCTGTGCTGGTTGCATCTGCCCGCCGTGGCCTGGGGCATCGTGGTCGAGGCGCTGCATCTGACGTGCCCGCTGACGCCCTGGGAAAACCAGCTGCGTCGCGCCGCCGGTGACGCTGGCTATACAGGCAGCTTCGTCGAGCACTACCTGTTGCCGGTGATCTATCCCGCCGGTTTGACGCCGCAGATTCAACTCGTGCTCGCGACCTTGGTGATGCTGGTCAATGCCTCGGTGTATGGCGTCCTGCTGTGGCGACGGTGCACGCACTCGCGCCGTTGATTTGCCTTGCCTATTCATGCAGGTGATGAAGGCATGGAGCCGGTATTTCCTTCGCTACACTGCCTGGCATTGCAACCGAACAGTCAAAGGCAGGCCTTTTATGCAAAACCGCATGATGATCACGGGCGCGGGTTCCGGGCTGGGGCGCGAAATCGCCCTGCGCTGGGCACGCGATGGTTGGAACCTGGCGCTGGCGGACGTCAATGAGGCCGGGCTGGCCGAAACCCTGGCGATGGTGCGTGAGGCCGGCGGCGATGGTTTCACCCAGCGCTGCGACGTGCGCGACTACAGCCAACTGACCGCCTTGGCCCAGGCCTGCGAGGAAAAGTTCGGCGGTATCGACGTGATCGTCAACAATGCCGGCGTGGCCTCTGGCGGCTTCTTCGCCGATCTGTCGCTGGAGGACTGGGATTGGCAGATCGCGATCAACCTGATGGGCGTGGTCAAGGGCTGCAAGGCATTCCTGCCGTTGCTGGAGAAGAGCAAGGGCAAGATCGTCAACATCGCTTCCATGGCGGCGCTGATGCAGGGCCCGGGGATGAGCAACTACAACGTGGCCAAGGCCGGTGTGGTGGCTCTGTCGGAAAGCCTGCTGATAGAGCTGCGCCAGCAGGAAGTCGGCGTGCATGTAGTGTGCCCTTCGTTCTTCCAGACCAATCTGCTCGATTCCTTCCGTGGCCCGACGCCGGCGATGAAGGCGCAGGTGGGCAAGCTGCTGGAGAGCTCGCCGATCAGCGCAGCCGATATCGCCGAGTACATTCATGCCGAGATGGCCAAGGGCAGCTTCCTTATCCTGCCGCATGAGATGGGGCGCATGGCCTGGGCGATGAAGCAGAAGAACCCGCAGTTGCTCTACGATGAGATGGCCAATATGGCCGAGAAAATGCGCAACAAGGCGCGCTCGATGAACTGACCACTAGGTCAGTTTCTGCTGCCGGTGGGCTTGCCCCACCGGAACGAGCGGGGTAGGGTGGCGCCCCCGGCCTGCCTGCCGTTCGATTGTGGAAACCTTGTGACTGCTTTTTCTCGGGGCCTGATGCTGCTGGCCCTGGTACTGGCGGCGTTCAACCTGCGCCCCGGTATCACCTCTCTTGCGCCGCTCATCGAGCGGATTGCCACCGAGCTCTCCCTCAGCCGTGGCTTCATCAGCCTGACCACCGCGCTGCCGGTGCTGTGCATGGGCCTGCTGGCGCCGCTCGCACCGCGTCTGGCGCAGCGCTGGGGCCTGGAACGTACCATCATGCTGTGCCTGGCGATGATCGGCCTGGCCTTGCTGACGCGCCTGGCGGCCCAGCAAAGCGTTCTCCTGATCGGCAGCGCCGTTCTGCTCGGCGCGGCCATTGCCGTGGCCGGCCCGCTGCTGTCGGGGTTCATCAAGCGCCATTTCGCCGGCCAGGTCGGGCGCGTGGTGGGCTGGTACTCCCTGGGCATGGCCTTGGGCGGCGCGGCAGGTGCGGTGTTCACCGCGCCACTGACCAGCCTGTTCGGCGATGCCTGGGATCTTGGCCTGGCCATCTGGGCCGTGCCGGCGCTGGCTGCGACGCTGCTGTGGATAGGGCTGCCCAACCAGACCGGCAGCGCCCAGGAAGGTGAGGCGGCAGGGTTGCCCTGGCGCGTGCCGCGCGCCTGGCTGTTGAGCAGCTTCTTCGCCATTCAGGCGGGGCTGTTCTACGCCATCGCCACCTGGATCGTGGCGCGTTATCACGAGGCCGGCCTGAGCATGCTGCATAGCAACTCGCTGCTGAGTATCATCATGCTCATGGGCCTGCCCAGTTCCTTCCTGCTGCCCTGGCTGGCGCAGCGTTTCGATGCTCGCTACACCCTGCTGATGCTGTGCGGGCTGACCACCTGCCTGTGCCTGGCGATGATCACCTTCCTGCCCGGTTTGCTGCCCGAGGTGTTCGCCTTCGCCATGGGCTTCTCGCTGGGTGGCTCCTTCGCCCTGTCGCTGGTGCTGCCGTTGTATGAGGCCGGCTCGCCGCTGGCGGTCAGCCGCTGGACGGCGATGATGCTCTTCACCGGTTATGGCCTGGGCTGCCTGACGCCGATTCTCACCGGGTTGGCGCGCGATCTGTCCGGCAGCTATCGCCTGCCATTCGCCGTACTGACCGGCCTGGCGCTGGTGATGGTGGCGCTGGCCTGGCGCCTCGGGCGTGGTCGACAGGCGCGTGGCTGATTATTCGCGCCAGTTCCTTTCGTGCCCTGGCAGGCTGTGTTAGAAGGCAGGCTGTTTTTTCTGGAGTGCCGGTGTGGAGTCCGAATCCATCGTCTATGGCTGCATCCGCGACTGGCCGTCGGATGATCCCGAGCAGCGCCGCCTGCGCCGCGAAACCAATCACGCCGTGCTGGCCGAATTGCCTTCGGGCGATCTCTGGCCCTTTCTCGGCCGCGAGATGTTCTCCTTCTGCGAGCTGCCCGGCGCCGGCCTGTACCAGACCCAGGTGATCCATTTCGGTGCCAGCTACGGCGCCGTGGAATACGAGTGGAACCTGTGGATCGAAGCCTTCGAAGCGCTGCTCAAGCGCCTGTACTGGGCCAGCGCGGTGGTGCACCTGGAAACCGAGCTCAACGGCCTGCACACCTTCCGCTGGGAATCCGACAACGGCTTTCACAGCCCGCAGGAGGGCGCCTTGCGGGTGCGCTGCGCCTGGGAGCGTGAAGGCAGTCTGCGTGGCTGACGATGCTCAATTACCTGCTGTTCCTGCTCGCCGCCTTGTTCGAGATCGGCGGTTGCTATGCCTTCTGGATGTGGCTGCGCCTCGACCGTAGCGCGCTGTGGATCCTCCCGGGCCTGCTCAGCCTGACGCTGTTCGCGCTGATCCTGACGCGCGTCGAGGCCTCTTTCGCCGGACGCGCCTATGCCGCCTACGGTGGCGTCTATATCGTCGCTTCGCTGGTTTGGCTGGCGCTGATCGAAAGGACGCGTCCGCTGCTCAGTGACTGGCTGGGCGCCGCGTTATGCCTGGCCGGCTCCGCGGTCATTCTGTTCGGCTCGCGCCTGCAGGCGCCGTGAGGCTTTGCTGCTTATAAGCATCGGAAGTAAAAAAGTTCCGCTGTAACCAAATCTTTATATATCAGCAACTGCGCTGAAATAACCCCTCGCCAAGATTCCCCCCAACACGAACGAGCCCATTGCTCGGGTGTTTTCAACACTTAAAGTCCAACAGGGGAATCCTCGATGATCCGTAAGCACTTCGCCGGTTTCGCAGCCAGCGCTCTGGCTCTGGCCGTCTCCGCCCAGGCTTTCGCCGGCACCGTCACCACCGACGGCGCTGACATCGTAGTCAAGACCAAAGGTGGTCTTGAAGTCGCTACCACTGACAAGGAATTCGGCTTCAAGATCGGCGGCCGTCTGCAGGCCGATTACAACCAGTTCGACGGCGTTTTCACCGATGATGGCAAGACTGCCAACGAGGCATTCTTCCGTCGCGCCATCCTGGAAATCTCCGGTACCGCCTACAAGGACTGGAAGTACGTATTCAACTACGACTTCAGCAATGGCAACACCTCGTCGGGCAACAGCTCCGACTGGGATGAAGCCTCCATCTCCTACACTGGGTTCGCCCCGGTGACCATCAAGGTCGGTCGCTTCGACCCCGACTTCGGCCTGGAAAAAGCCACCAGCTCCAAGTGGATCACGGCCATGGAGCGCTCCGGCATCTATGAGATCGCCTCCTGGGTCAACGACAAGCAGGACGGCATGGGCGTGCAGGTCAGCGGCGTTGCAGGCAACATGTTCTATGGCTCGGCCGGCTACTTCAACAAGGATGGCGCCGAGTACGAAAACGAGCACGGCAAGGATCAACCGACCTACAACCTGCGTGCGGTGATCGCACCGATGGCCGAGGCCGGCAATGTCCTGCACTTCGGTATCAACTATGCCAACCGTGACGTGGAAGATTTCAACGGTTCCGTGACCTCCCGCATGGGCGTACGTGGCACCACCGAAGACACCACCAACGGCAACCGTCCGACCTTCGCCCCGGGTGTGACCGGGCAGTTCGACGGTGACAGCGCCTGGGGTCTGGAAGCGGCCTACGCTGTCGGCCCGTTCTCGGTTCAGAGCGAATACCTCAAGCGCGATATCGATGCCAAGTCGAACTCTACGCGTAATGATCGCGAAGCGACTGGCTACAACGTGCAACTGGCCTACACCCTGACCGGTGAGGCGCGTGGCTACAAACTCGACGGCGGCAAGTTCGACAGCATCAAGCCGAACGACAAGCAAATGGGCGCCTGGGAAGTCTTCTACCGCTACGACAACATCAAGGTCGAAGAAAGCGGTTTCGACGACACCAAGGGCAAGGCACACACCGTTGGTGTGAACTGGTACGCCAACGAAGCGGTCAAGGTTTCCGCCAACTACATCAAGGGCAAGACCGACAACGTGACCAACGACGTGGGTGATGACGACGGTGACTCCCTGGCCCTGCGCCTGCAGTACGTATTCTGATTCATCGCTGTAAGTGCTCCAGTGTTTGAGCCCTGCCTCTGGCGGGGCTTTTTTATGCGCACGCGGAGCCTCTGCGTTGGCAATGGTTGATTGCTGATACCTGCGCCTGTCATCGTAGCTGTCCGCCGATGACCAAACCTGCGCCGCCCGGGTGAACGCTCGCCATGCCCCTGAAAACTCTGAATTCACTCCGCGATCTTTCTGCCGACACCTGGGACGCCCTGGTGCCGGAGACGCAACCTTTCCTGCGCCACGCTTTTCTGTCGGCGTTGGAGGACAGTGGCAGCGTAGGCGGTCGCAGTGGCTGGCAGCCCTCGCATCGGCTGTGGCTGGACGAGCGTGGTGAGCTCCAGGCGGCGCTACCGGCCTATCTCAAGCAGCATTCCTATGGTGAGTACGTCTTCGATCACGCCTGGGCCGATGCCTGCCGCCGTGCGGGGATCGACTATTACCCCAAGCTGCTGGGTGCCGTGCCATTCTCCCCGGTCAGCGGGCCGCGCCTGCTCGGCTCGCAACAGGGCGCGGCGCAGTTGCTCGCCGCCCTGACCGACGGCCTGGAAACAGAGGGGCTATCGAGCCTGCATGTCAATTTCACTCAGGAATCCTGTGATCAGGTGCTGCAGCAATGTGACGGCTGGTTGCAACGCCTGGGCTGCCAGTTCCATTGGCACAACCGAGGCTATCGCGACTTTCAGGACTTTCTCGACACGCTCGCCTCGCGCAAGCGCAAGCAGATGCGCAAGGAGCGCGAGCAGGTGGCGGGGCAGGGTATCGACTTCGACTGGCGTCATGGCGCCGAGTTGAGCGAGGCAGACTGGGACTTCGTCTACCACTGCTATGCCAACACCTACCATGTTCGCGGCCAGGCACCTTACTTGACGCGTGCGTTCTTCAGCCTGCTGGCCGAGCGCATGCCGCAGGCGATTCGTGTGGTGCTGGCACGTCAACACGGTCGGCCGGTCGCCATGGCATTCAGTCTGGTGGGGGGTGATACCCTCTATGGCCGCTACTGGGGCTGCCTGGCCGAGTTCGACCGACTGCACTTCGAAACCTGCTTCTATCAGGGCATGACGCTGGTCATCGAGATGGGCTTTCGACGTTTCGATGCCGGTGCCCAGGGTGAGCACAAGCTGATCCGCGGTTTCGAGCCGGTGATCACGCACTCCTGGCACTACCTCTGTCACCCGGGACTGCGCGCTGCCGTCGCCGATTTTCTCGAGCAGGAGCGCCCTGGCGTAAGGGCCTATGCGGAACAGGCCCGTGGTTATCTGCCGTATCGGCAGGTATGATCCCGCGCCTTCGGGCAGTGTCTGACGCGGCGCTTTCGTCCTGGAGAGGGGTTCTGCACTGACGGCTTCACCACGGGTTTGCTGTTCTCGCGCTTGGGGACACACCCTGATGACCGTTTGCCGGAAGTTCCCAGGCATGGAGTTTCCTGCAAAAACTCCAGAGTTTTTTGCAAGAAGCGCGCGCGCTGCTGCCTCTACATTCCGCCTTTCACTTTCATGCGGGCCGTTTTTCGGGCGTCTGAATTGGTCAGCACGGCGATGCTGGGCTAGACCGAATAAGGGCGTTGGCAGCCGAAACCGAGCGCTTGACCTGGCCTCAGGCGTATCGTGCAGGCCGGTTGGCAGACCGGGGAGCGTACGGTTCGCGCAGTACGTGGGTCTGCCGGAGCAAGGCATCGGCACGATGCACGAGCCTGGATGGAAGTGACTGGTGCCCGACGCTTGCCTGGTGCGAGTGAGCTTTGCCAATCAGGGCATGGGGCGGTCCCGATGCCCGATAACAACAAACGAGAGGGGAGCCCCCCAATGACAGCTAGTACTCCAATGCTCGTCACCTTCGTGGTGTACATTGCAGCCATGGTGCTGATCGGCCTGATTGCCTATCTGCGCACCAAGAACCTTTCCGACTATATCCTCGGCGGTCGCAGTCTCGGCAGTTTCGTCACCGCGTTGTCCGCGGGCGCTTCCGATATGAGTGGCTGGCTGCTGATGGGCCTGCCGGGCGCCATCTTCGTCGCCGGTATTTCCGAAAGCTGGATCGCCATCGGTCTGGTCATCGGCGCTTATCTCAACTGGCTGTTCGTCGCCGGTCGTCTGCGCGTGCAGACCGAGCACAACGGCAATGCCCTGACCCTGCCGGACTACTTCACCAACCGCTTCGAGGACAACAGTCGCATCCTGCGCATCTTCTCGGCCCTGGTGATCCTGGTGTTCTTCACCATCTACTGCGCCTCGGGTGTGGTGGCTGGTGCTCGCCTGTTCGAGAGCACCTTCGGCATGAGCTATGAAACCGCACTGTGGGCTGGCGCTGCTGCCACCATCGCCTACACCTTCATCGGTGGCTTCCTGGCGGTGAGCTGGACCGACACCGTGCAGGCCACGCTGATGATCTTCGCGCTGATCCTGACCCCCATCGTGGTGATGATCGCCACCGGCGGCTTCGATCCGGCCATGGTCGCTATCGAGGCGGTCGACGCGACCAACTTCGACATGCTCAAGGGCGCGACCTTCGTTGGCGTGATCTCGCTGATGGCCTGGGGTCTGGGTTATTTCGGTCAGCCGCACATCCTGGCGCGCTTCATGGCCGCTGATTCGGTGAAGTCGATCCCGGCTGCCCGCCGCATCTCCATGACCTGGATGATCCTGACCCTGGCCGGTGCTGTTGCCGTGGGCTTCTTCGGCATCGCCTACTTCTCGGCGCATCCGGATGTAGCCGGCCCGGTCGGCGAGAACCCGGAGCGCGTGTTCATCGAACTGGCCAAGCTGCTGTTCAACCCCTGGATCGCCGGTATCCTCCTGTCCGCCATCCTGGCGGCGGTGATGAGCACCCTGAGCTGCCAACTGCTGGTGTGCTCCAGTGCCCTGACCGAGGACTTCTACAAGGCCTTCCTGCGCAAGGGTGCTTCGCAGACCGAGCTGGTTTGGGTCGGTCGTGGCATGGTGCTGCTGGTCGCACTGATCGCCATTGCCCTGGCGGCCAACCCGGATAATCGCGTGCTGGGTCTGGTGTCCTATGCCTGGGCCGGTTTCGGCGCGGCGTTCGGTCCGGTGGTGATTCTCTCGCTGCTGTGGAAGGGCATGACCCGTAACGGCGCACTGGCCGGTATGCTGGTCGGTGCGGCCACCGTGATCGTGTGGAAGAACTGGATCGGTCTGGGCCTGTACGAGATCATTCCGGGCTTCATCCTCGCCACGCTGGCCATCGTGATCTTCAGCCGTATCGGCCAGGCTCCGAGCCAGTCGATGCTCAGCCGCTTCGATCAGGCCGAGAAAGAGTACAAGTCGGTATAATCCTGCCGGCTGAACAGAAGGCGATGATTGCTTGCAGTCATCGCCTTTTTTATTGCACGTCGCCAACAGGATGCACCCATGCACAGCAATGACCCTCTGCACGGCCTCAGCCTGCAGGCCATTCTCACCGCCCTGGTCGAGCGTATCGGCTGGGAAGACTTGGCCCGACACGTGGACGTACGCTGCTTCAAGCACGAGCCCAGCCTCAAGTCGAGCCTGACCTTCCTGCGCAAGACGCCCTGGGCGCGATCCAAGGTCGAGGCGCTGTATCTGCAGACCTTCCCGCGCCCCTAGTTGAGCATCATGCCCAGCGCCTGCAAGGCCTGGCGGTATTGGTTGCCGGCCATGCGCAGCCCGTTGTTGTGATTGGCTCCGTCGATCAGCAGCAAGCGTTTCGGCTCGTTGGCCGCGGCGTAAAGGGCTTCGCTGAAGCGCGCCGGCACGTAATGGTCGTCACGGCCATGGGCGAGCAGCACGGGGATGCCGACAGTGCCGATCTTGGCCAGTGAGTCGAACTCCTGCGACAGCAGCCAGTGCAGCGGCCAGGCGGTATCCGTCACAGCCTGGGCGACCTCGGCCAGGTTGGTGAAGCTGGATTCGACGATCAGGCCGCCGGCCTGTGGCGAGTCGTGCGTTTCGGCCAACTCGTGAGCCAGGTTGACCGCCACCGCGCCCCCCAGTGAGTGACCGTAGATATAGCGTTTGCCTGCATCGGGCTGAACACGCACGAGGTGTTCCCAGGCGATCTGCGCGTCCTGGTAGACGCTGCGCTCCGAGGGCAGTTGTCCCAGGCTCTGGCCGAAGCCTCGGTAGTCGATGGCCAGTACGGCGAAACCCATGGCATGCAGTTGCTCGATGCGAAACAGCTGGCCAGTGAGGTTCCAGCGCGAGCCGTGCAGGTACAGCAGTGTCGGAGCATTCTTGCGCGAGGCGGGCCACCACCAGGCATGCAGGCTTTCGCCAGGGGCGAGTGCGGCCGATTGCAACTGGATTTCCTCCAGCCCGGAAGGGATGCCACTGAACCAGCGCGCCGTGCCGGATTCGATGCGAAACACCAGCTTGCGCTCGGTTTCCTCCAGCTTGGCGCAGCCGATAGGCAAGGCGATGGCCAGGCACAGCAGGGCCAGCAGGCTGAGGCCTCGGCGACGCAGCAAGGCACGCCAGGATGTGGGCATGGTGACTCCGCAATTGAGATCAAGGGCAGGTGCAGGCGTAGACCGACCCTGCCAGGGGCCGGTTCGCCTGACCAGTGCTCGAAGGATTACCGGGTATTACCGCGCGCTCAGTTGCGGCGTCTGGCAGTGCGTGGCAGTGCCCGGTTGCAGATAGGGGGCGAGCAACGGCGCCATGCCCTTGAGCACCTGTACCGGCAAGGCCGAGGTGAAGGTGAAGCGCTCGGCATCGCGCCCTGGCACGAAGGCTGTCAGGGTGCCGTAGTGATTCGGCCCGAGATAGAAGACGAAGGTCGCGGTGCGGTTCATGGCGCGTGAGCTGAGTATGCGGCCACCTGGGCCGACGCTTTCGATACGGTTGTCGCCGGTACCGGTCTTGCCGCCCAGCGTCAGGGGTTGACCATCCGGCAACTGGAAGCTGCCCTGTAGACGCCGCGCCGTGCCGCCTTCGACGACCTGTGAGAGCGCGCCGCGCAGGGCGGCCGCGACTTCCGGTGCCATGACCTGGCGCGTTTGCGCGCCGTCGTTCTGCAGGTGCGTTTCGTAAGGGGTATCCACGGCGAAGTCCAGTGCGTCGACGCGCAGTACGGGCTGGCGAATACCGTCGTTGAGGATGATGCCCATCAACTCGGCCAATGCGGCCGGACGGTCTCCCGAGCTGCCCAGCGCGGTGGCCAGGGATGGCACCAGGTGGCCGAAGGGGTAGCCGAGTTTCTTCCAGCGTCGATGGATGTCGGAAAAGGCTTCTACCTCCAGCATGATGCGGATGCGGCTGTCACGAGCGCTCTTGTGGCGACTGCGCAGCAGCCAGCCGTATACCTCCTGGCGCTCGTCGAAGCTGGCGGCCACCGCATCATCGAACACCGCCTGCGGATTGGCCGCCAGATAGCCCAGCAGCCACAGCTCCAGCGGATGCACGCGGGCGATATAGCCTTGATCCGGCAGGCTGTAGGCGCCAGGCCCGTAGGCCGTGTAAAGCTGGGCGAGGCGTGCCGGCGTGAGCTGTTCCTGTGGCAGCTGTGCGTGCAGGAAGGCCGCGAAGGTGGCCTGGTCGGCCTGTGGTTGCAGGTAGCGATGCACGGCCGCCAGGCGTACCGGTGTCTGCCGCAGACCACTGAGGAAGGTGTCCAGACGCTGTTGCGGCGCCTGCCCCTGATACTTGCGCCAGAAGCGCAGGAGGAAGGTGCGTCCCTCGCGGTCGGCGAAGCGTTGCAGGTACTGCAAGCGGCGCGGATCGTTGTCGTCACCTAGCAGCTCGGCGCTGTTCTGGTAGGTGCTGTAGCGCACCAGGTCACGCATCAGGCGCACGAAGGGCAGGTTGATCGACTCACGCAGTGCTTCACGCAGAGTCGGGTTGCGCCCGTTGTCCTCGCGGCGGAAGTTGCCGAAGGTGTGTACGCCGCCGCCGGTAAAGAAGCGCTCCTGCGGATTGGCCGAGTAGCGCCGCTCCAGTGCGGCGTCGAGGACTGTCGCGAGCGTTGCGTCCGGGTGGCTGCGCAGGTAGTCGACGGTCCAGCGGCTCAGGTGATCCTGTTCGGCGATGTCCAGCGCTTTCAGCTCGGTGCTGGTGTTGCCGGCATGGCGTTGATACAGCTCGGCGATGATTTCCAGATAGGTAGCCAGCACACGCAGCTTGGCGGTGGAGCCCAGTTCCAGCTTGCTGCCTTCGTTGATGTCGAATGGCTGGTCGGTGCTGTCGGTCTGCACGCGAACCCGGCTGCCGCTGCTGGTGCGCTCGAAGAGGGTGAAGCTGTAGCGCACCTCGGCGGTCTTCTCTGGTGACAGCAGGCGCTCTCCAAACAGACCGACCTCGCCAGCGAAGGCGGGGTCGGCCAGACGCTGCAAATAGGCGCTGACCGCTTGCTGCAGATCCCGTTGCAGCGTGCTGTGGGCGGTCAGGTCAATACGGTCGAGGTCGTACAGCGGCAGGCCGAGCAGGGCGGACAGGCGCGAGCGCACCACGCTGATGCCCTTGTCGCTCTCCACACTGCGCAATGCGGGTTCGAGTTCCCAGTCGCGATACTGCATCGGTTGGCTCAAGGCTGCGTCACGCAGGGCAGGATCGATCACACCTGCGCCTGCAAGCAGGCGCAGGTGGCTGTCGGTCAGTGCTTGCAGATCCTTGCGTCCTTGGGCCAGGTAATAGGTGGGGCGACGCTGGGCGATCATCAGTGACAACACCTGGCGCAAGGCCAGGCCACGTTCGGCCAGGCTGGCCTGAGGTGTACGTGATGGATCGAGCAGTGCGTTGACTCGGTCGAAGTCGGCGCCGTACCAGATGCGCAGCCCATCGGCCACACCGTGCACTTCACCGTGACCAGGAGCTGCTGACAGCGGCACGCTGTTGAGGTAGTCGCGCACGATGCGCTGACGTGCGGCCATCGTCTGCGGCCCTTGCTGATAAGCGCGGACGCTGGCTGACACCATCTGCCGCAGTTTTTCCCCGGCAGAGAACGTCAGCCCATCGGGGGAGTGCCGGTATTTCTCCAGTTGGGTGGCCAGGGTGCTACCGCCGGCAGACTGTCCGTCGAGGTCGAGCACCTTGCCCATCTGTGACAGCGCCGCCATGGCGAAGCGCGGCCAATCCACTGCCGGGTTGGCCTGAGGCTGATCCCTGGCCAGCAGATGGCGATTCTCGATAAACAGCAAGCTGCTGACTATCAGCGGCGGGATCTCGGCGAAATCGGCGTAGCCCTGACGTGGGTAATGAAAGTCATAGAAGGGCAGGCCGCGGCAATCGGTCAGGGTCAGGCCGGCGCTGCTCTTTTCCCTATAAGGCGGGTAGAAGCCCTGCTGGCTGTAGTGCATCAGCGCCGGCGAGAAACGCACCTGTTGGCTGATATGGAAGTCGCGTTGTTGCAGGCGTTCGAGCATCAGAGGCAGGTAGGCGTAACCCTGGCGCTGGTCGAACGGGCCGTCACTGGGGTAGTGAATGGCGTTACTCGCGCCAGGCTGCAGGTCATAGGTCAGTGTCGCGGCGTAGCGACTGAGTTCGCGAGCCTGAAAGTGGGCACTGCGCAGCTCGAATAACAGCATCACGGCAGCAGCCAGCAGAACGCTCACCAGCAGCAGGTAGATCAGGTATTTCCAGCGCCGTTTCGAGGCCGGTCTGGCGCCGTCATGCTGTTCAGGGTCGAAATGCTGCGTTGTGCTCATGGTTCGCCCCCCTGACTTCATACCCTGGTCGAGGATGGCTGCTGCACGAGTCGAGGCGTGTGAGCAACCGCTCGCCTGGTCTGTAGAAACAGTCTAGACCGCTACGTTCATCGCTGCCGGGCAATGCCCGGCATGGTGCTAGGCGACTGATGAGTCAGGAACTCCTAGAATGTCCGCCAAGGCCACTGCGGGAGGCGGGTGCATGCAACGCGATCACCGTGAGCAACTGAAGATGAGCTGGCAGGCGAACGCCGATGCCTGGGCCGCTGCCGTGCGCGAGCAGCGCATCGAAAGCCGGCGTCTGGTCACCGATGCGGCGATCCTGCAGGCCGTGCTGGCCTTGCAGCCTAAGCGCGTGCTCGATATTGGCTGTGGTGAGGGCTGGCTGTGTCGAGGTCTGGCCGAGCACGGGATCGCCTCGGTTGGCGTCGATGCATCCGCCCCTTTGATCGAGAAGGCGCGCGCCGCCTGCAAGGGTGGCAGCCAGTACCGCGTCTGCGGCTATGCGGAGCTGGAAACCCAGGCCGAGCAGTTGGGCCGATTCGAAGTACTGGTGTGTAATTTCGCCCTGCTCGAGGAGCCGCTCGAACCCTTGATGCGCAGCCTGCATCAGCTACTGACCCGTGATGGCTGTTTGCTGATCCAGACTCTGCATCCCTGGCGCGCGAGCCACGGTGAACCTTATCAGGATGGCTGGCGAGTCGAGGATTTCGTCGGTTTTGGCGAGGGGTTCCAGGCGCCCATGCCGTGGTTCTTCCGAACCTTGCAGTCCTGGCTGAGCCTGATCGCCGCCACCGGCTGGCGCCTGGAATGGCTGCAGGAGCCGCTGCATCCGGAAAGCGTGCAACCGGTTTCCCTGCTGCTGCTGCTCAAGCCTCAGTAGGGGGCTGGCGCCGATCGCATGGACGGCGCCAGGCTGAGGTGCTCACTGGGCTTCGGGGTCTGCGGCCAAGCGACCGGCATCATGCAGGAGCGCCTTGAGGAATGCCTCCTGCAGCTCCGGGTCGTTGCGCGTCAGTTCGATCAGGCTTTGCTCCAACTCGCTGGCTTCTTCTTCGAGGCCAAGATCCGACAGGCGCTTGACCCGATGCACCCACTGCGCGATATCGCCACCCTCCAGATCGTCGAAGATCAGGTCGTGAGCTTCGTGCAATTTGCCGCGCAGGGTATGGCTGACCAGTAGATTGGCCTCGGCTTTCACCTGGCCTTGCTCGTCCTCGACGCTCAACAGCAGCGTGCCGATGCGGCCGATGTCCTGCTCGCTGAATGGGCTGTCCAGCAGGTTCAGGCGCAGCACGCCGTTACGGTCGGTCAGCAGCTCGAACTCCTGCTTGCCCGCCTTGACCAGCACCGGACGTTCGGCCCAGGGCAGGTTGCTGTACTCCATGTGCCGATCCTGCTGCACCTCGTCAATGCTGGCCAGGTTCTGCTCGGCGCGGCCGTTGGACTCCACGTTCATGAACGGGTTGAGGCCCGCAATGCCGTAGCTGATCCAGTCGCGCGTTGCGCTTTCCGGCAGGCTGCCGAGCAGCACAACGTTGAGCACGTTGGCACCAACACCGGCGACCACCGCCACGGCGCCCATGGGCACTTCATAGATCTCGCGCCAGGGCTGGTAGGGCGTGTAGCGGTCGTAGCGGCGAGTGACCTCGAAATCCGTCACCTCGAAGCTCTTCTGTTCATGCACGCGCACGCGCCGTTGCGGCAGTTCCAGTACTTTGGGTTCACCCACGTCGATCTGCAGGGTGTGATCCAGCAGTTTGCGCTCGACGCGCTCCTCGTGCTCGCTGCGTTGCGGCAGATGATTGGCGCAACCGCTGAGGAAGACGGCGCCGCACAGGGCGGCACCGATGAGGCGAAGGTTGTAGCTCGTGTGCATGATGGCTCGGTGGTGCGCTGTAATCAGCGGCTGATACGGGCTTGCAGGAAGGGCAGGATATCGGCCAGGGCAATGGCTTGCGGCTCGGTCTCTGCGCGGCTCTTGTATTCGAGGTTACCCTCGGCCAGGCCACGGTCGCTGACCACGATGCGATGCGGAATGCCGATCAGCTCCATGTCGGCGAACTTGATGCCGGGGCTGGTCTTCTTGTCGCGATCGTCCAGCAGCACCTCGTAACCGGCGGCAGTCAGCTCGGCGTAGAGTTTGTCGGTGGCTTCGCGTACTTGCTCGGTTTCGTAGCGCAGCGGTACCAGGGCGATCTGGAAGGGCGCCAGGGCGTCGTTCCAGCGAATGCCGCGCTCGTCGAAGTTCTGCTCGATGGCAGCCGCCACCACGCGGGAAACGCCGATGCCGTAGCAGCCCATGGTCAGCACCACCGGTTTGCCGTTCTCGCCCAGCACCTGGCAGTTCATGGCCTCGCTGTACTTGGTGCCGAGCTGGAAGATGTGCCCGACTTCGATACCACGTTTGATCACCAGGGTACCCTGGCCATCCGGGCTCGGATCGCCCTCGACGACGTTGCGCAGGTCGGCCACGGTCGGCACCGGCAGATCGCGCTCCCAGTTGACGCCGAAGTAGTGCTTGTCGTCGATGTTGGCACCGATGACGAAGTCGCTCATCAGCTCCACGGAGCGGTCGATGATGATCGGCAGCGGCAGGTTCAGCGGGCCGAGGGAGCCGGCACCGGCACCGATGGCGGCACGCAGCTCGGCGTCGCTGGCCATGGTCAGCGGATTGGCGACCTGTTCCAGATTGGCGGCCTTGATCTCGTTGAGCTCGTGATCGCCACGTACCACCAGAGCGATCAGCTTGCCTTCTTCGGCGGCATGCACGATCAGGGTCTTGATGGTTTTCTCGATCGGCAGGTTGAAGCCTTCGACCAGGGCCGCAATGGTTTTCGCATCGGGCGTGTCGACCAGGCGCAGTTCTTCGGTCGGCGCCGGGCGCACTTTCTCGCGCGGCAGGGCTTCGGCCTTCTCGATGTTGGCGGCGTAGTCGGAGCTGTCGCTGAAGGCGATATCGTCTTCGCCAGAGTCGGCCAACACATGGAATTCATGCGAGCCGGTGCCGCCGATGGAGCCGGTATCGGCCTGCACCGGGCGGAAATTCAGGCCCAGGCGGGTGAACACGTTGCAGTACGCCTGGTGCATGCGGTCGTAGGTTTCCTGCAGGGAAGCCTGGTCGGCATGGAAGGAGTAGGCGTCCTTCATGAGGAATTCGCGGCCGCGCATCAGGCCGAAGCGCGGGCGGATCTCGTCACGGAATTTGGTCTGGATCTGGTAGAAGTTGATTGGCAACTGCTTGTAGCTGTTCAGCTCATTGCGGGCCAGGTCGGTGATCACTTCCTCGTGGGTCGGGCCCACGCAGAACTCGCGGTCGTGGCGATCCTTGATGCGCAGCAGTTCCGGGCCGTATTGCACCCAGCGACCGGATTCCTGCCACAGCTCGGCCGGCTGGATGGCGGGCATCAGCACTTCCAGGGCGCCGGCGGCGTTCATTTCCTCGCGCACCACGTTCTCCACCTTGCGCAGCACGCGCAGGCCCATCGGCAGCCAGGTGTACAGGCCGGAGGCCAGCTTGCGGATCATGCCGGCACGCAGCATCAGCTGGTGGCTGATCACCACGGCATCGGAAGGGGTTTCTTTCAGGGTCGAGAGCAGGAACTGACTGGTACGCATGTTTGGCCGTTCTGTCGGTTGCTAGGGCTTGGAATAGGCCGGCATTGTACGGTGCCTATACAGTGGCGTACAGGACACGGCAGGCGTGAATTCGCTCGCGCCGACGATTCTGTCGTTGTCATCGATCAAGGTCACGATGTGGAGAGAGAATGTCGACATTGACCGCGCAAGACGTGCAGGCGCTGATCCGCTCGGGGTTGCCGATGGCTGAGGATATCGACCTGCGTATCGACCGACTGGATGCAGGTGGTGTGCTGGCGCGGGTGCCTTTTCACGCCAAATTGGTGCGCCCGGGTGGCACCTTGTCCGGGCCAACCATCATGGCGCTCGGCGATGCCGCCATGTACGCCGTCGTGCTGGGGCGCCTGGGGCGTGTCGAGATGGCGGTGACGTCCAATCTGAACATCAACTTTCTGGTCAAGCCCAAGCCTGTTGACCTACTGGCGCATGCAAGCATTCTACGCCTGAGTCGGCGGCAGGCTGTATGCGAGGTCTCGATTTATTCGGCGGGAAATGAGGATGAGTTGGTGGCGCACGTTACGGGCACGTATGTGCTGCCGGAAAAATTAAATAGCACATAAAAAAGCCCGGCTAATTTAGCCGGGCTTTCGCTCTGAATGCACCCTCGAGTTAGAGGATGTCCAGCGGGTACTCAGTGATTACGCGAACTTCGTCAATCGCGCTGCTGCCAGCGGAGTAGAAGCCCGACATATCATTGTTGGAGCGCCAGGAAGCATGACGGACACGGAAAGACAAGTCTTTGGCTGCGCCTTCTTGCACAACGTACTTGACCTCCAGGTCACGCTCCCACTCTTTGCCATTCTTGCCGAAGCTGCCAGCGTAGGGGCCGGTAGCATCTGCATGAGTGCCATCTGCGTTATCACCGGTGATGTAGCGAGCCATGAAGCTCAGGCCGGGGATGCCGAAGGAAGCCATGTTCAGGTCGTAGCGAGCCTGCCAGGAGCGCTCGCCCGGGGCGTTGAAGTCGGAGTATTGCACCGAGTTGGCCAGGAAGATGGAGTCCCCCGAGTTGTTGCCGTCCATCGAGATGTAATCGAAAGGCTCATCGCCATTCACGCGCTGATGCGCAACTGTGAACTTGTGGGCGCCGATTGCATAGGAGGCAGAGAGGGAGAATGTGGTGTTGCTGATGTCGCCGGCTTTCGAGTCGCCTTTATCGGTTGTGCGATAAATGTTGAAATCGAAGCCCAGAGATTGGTCATCTGCCAGCGGGATGGTGTAGTTGACGTTCCCGTAGTATTGACGCCATACGTCTTCGAGTTCGGAACCATAGAGGCTAGCCGACAGTTGATCGTTGAAGCTGTAGGTGCCGCCTACGTAATCAACGCTCTGGGCGTCAATCGCACCGCCGTAGGAAAGAGTAATATCACCGTCGCGGTTAGTGGAGGCGCTGCCGTCACGAATCGAAGTGAAGTGACCAGCGTCTACGCTAAGCCCTTCGATTTCGTTGCTGAGAACCTGAAAACCTTCTGCGCTACCAGGGAACAGGCGTGCAGTACCTGTAGCAAATACAGGCGCTGTCGGCATCAGGTTGCCATATTTCAGCACGGTGTTCGAAACGCGCAGTTTTACTGCGCCGCCTGCATAGGAATAATCATCTTGGGAGCGACCGTCGGAGCCGGTCGGGAGAAGACCAGTGCCAGAGGTGCCTTTGCCGCTATCGAGTTTCAGCCCCAGCATGCCGTGAGCATCAACGCCGAAACCAACGGTGCCTTGGGTAAAGCCGGACTCGTACATGGTGCTGATACCATGGGCCCATTCTTTACGGTAGTTCTGGCGATCCGAGGTGTTGTTGCGGAAGTCGCGGTAGAAAGCATAGTTCTTGTTCAGAAGAGACAGTTTGCTGTCTTCAACGAAGCCGTTCGACTCGGACTGTGCGCTGGCGAAGGCCAGTTGGCTGGTGCCCGCGGCGACTGCCAGGGCGATTACGCTCCACTTCATCACTTGCATCGTGATTGCTCCTTGGGTTTAGAAGAGTTGCGCTGCCCACTGTTTTGTTGTATGGGCGGCTCTTTCTTTTTGTGTCGGCGCTAACTTATAGCACGCAGCCAATGTTGGCGATAGTTGCAGTCTATTCCTGACGACTTCTTTGGCCCTATGTCGCATCGAGTTGGGGAGAATGTCGCAAATATATAGCTCTGCTTTTCGTGCTACGGCAGGCCGACGCTTTCGCGGTTCAGGGAGTGCCGGGTACCGCTGTTATTGGGTTGCTGCGCGGCGTACCGGGCATTGCTGGGAGGTGTAGCAAAAGTCGTGCACAACTCTTCTGTGGTGTGTGGATTTATCGTTTTTTTGTGGTCTTCGCACGTTTGGGCTGTCGTGTTGTCGGTGTCGTGCCCGGCGGCTGTGGCTCTGCCGGTGGGGGTAAGGTGGCATTTGCCTCGTCGAGGATTCTGATCAGATGCTGATGCCGAGGTTTATGGCCGGGTGTGAGGGGTGTTCTCGGTAACGCTGTGCGGTGAGCATTACGTTAGGAAACAAAATGGTGCGCCCCTGTGGTGCGGATGTGTGGTGTGCGCCCTGAGCTGGTGCGTGTGTTTTTGGGTGAAGTGGCTGCTTTGTCTGCGTATGCTGCGCGGCATCGGCGTGTGGCTTCATCCGCGCTAAGCTTTTGGTGAGCGGTGATTAGGAGAAGTGTGATGTTCACCCTGGATTCGCGTTTGCAGCAGGACTGTCTGCTGGTTGGAGACTTTCCATTGAGTCGTTTGTTGCTGATGAACGACGCGCAGTATCCCTGGTTTATCCTCGTGCCCAGGCGCGAGGAGGTTAGCGAGCTGTTTCAGCTGGATGCGCAGGATCAGCGTCAGTTGTGGCTGGAAACGACGCTGCTGGCTGAGACGCTGAAAGATACTTTCGCAGCGGACAAGATGAATGTGGCGACGCTCGGGAACGTGGTGAGCCAGCTGCACATGCATGTCATCGTGCGCAAGCGTGCGGATGCGGCCTGGCCTGCGCCGGTCTGGGGGCGCCATCCGGCGGTGGCTTACACGGCCGAACAGGTCGAAGCGCTGAAGCAGAAGTTGCGTCTGGTGTTGACCGAAAACTTCCGTTTTGCAGAGGAGGGCGTATGAATCTGGAGGCTCGTGTCACCGAGCTGGAAAGCCGCCTGGCTTTCCAGGATGACACCATTCAGGCGCTCAATGATGAGTTGGTCGAGCAGCACCGGCGTATCGAGCGCTTGCAATCTCAGTTTGCGGCACTGGCGCGGCGGCAGGAAGAGTTGCAGGGGCAGGTGGGGATCGTCGAGAGCGATGCTCCGCCCCCTCATTACTGAGATGGAAAAGCCCGCGTTGATCGCGGGCTTTTATTTTGTCGAGGCGTTATATCAGCGGCGTGGTGGTGCAGCAGCGATCACGTCTTCGGCCTGCAGGCCCTTGTCGCGCTGCATAACGGAAAACTCCACGCGTTGCCCTTCGACCAAGACGCGGTGGCCTTCGCCGCGAATGGCGCGAAAGTGCACGAAAATATCCTCGCCCGAATCCCGCGAAATGAAACCGAACCCTTTCGAGGTGTTGAACCATTTCACGGTGCCGGTTTCACGGTCTTCCTCTGGCGTGACCGCTGCGGCAGGAGCTGTCTCGGCTTTGGTTGCGACCTTGGCTTGTGGTGCCTGGATAGCGTCGGTTTCCCGTGGCAGTTGGCAGGCGAGGTGCAGGGCTACAGCGACTCCGGTGATCAGCAGGCTTAGCCAGATAGCGGGCTGATTGCCGATGCTGGGCAGCGGTGCAAGCAGCACCAGCGCTTGCAGTACGGCGGCCAGGATCAGCAACACGCATGCGATGCTTTGCAGTTGTTGGCGGGTGCTCGCTGCAGTAATGGCCGCGCTCGGAGCGAGTGTGAGGTTAAGCAGGGCGATCAGCGCCAGGTACAGCGCGTTTGGTGTTGCCAGCAGTCCTTCGGGTGTGGCGAAGCCGGAAAAGAATGACAGCAGCAGGGCGGCGAGCCCCACCAGTAGATGGGCGATTTTCAACATGTTTGACGAACTCACAGATTCAGGAATGACTTGGTTGTAAAGGTGCAGGTGGGTGGCGCACAGCGGTGTGCGGCCGTGTCGTCGCAGGTAGAAAGCGCAACGCGGGCTGTATTTAACAGCAAAGGTAGAGGCTACTCAAATCAAGCGCTTAGCACGGTTTCGCCGATGGCTGGATGAACCTGGTTGCGGCCGTTGCGTTTGGCTTGATAGAGGGCGTCGTCCGCCCGGGTAAGCAGCGTTTCCAGCGTGTCGCCCGGTTCAGCCAGGGCGAAGCCGAAAGAGGCGGTAATGCTGTCGAGTACCTGATCGGTGCTGCGCACCTTGACCCGCAGGCTCTGAATCTTGCTGCGCAGGTGGTCAGCGAAACGGTGCACATCTTCGAGGCTGGCGCTGTTGCGCAATACCACGCAAAACTCCTCGCCACCATAGCGCGCGGCGAAGGCGCGTGCCGGCAACTGATCGCGAAGCAATTGACCGACGTGTTGCAGTACGCGGTCTCCCAGTGGGTGGCCGTACTGGTCGTTGAATTGCTTGAAGTGATCGATGTCCAGAATCACCAATGCCAGGCCGGTGCTGGAATCATTCAGTGCTTGATCGAGCAGGCGGGTGAAGGCGTGACGGTTGAAGACTCGGGTCAGGCTGTCCAGGGTGGCGGCAAGATGAGCGCGCTCGAGTTGGCTGCGCAGGTGCTGGATTTCGTTTTGAGCGGCGCGCAGGCGATAGAGGAATTTTTCCTGCTGATCCTGCATGAGCTGTGTGCTTTCCTGCAGCTCGTTGAGCACGCTCGGCAGGTCGTCGATGATCGGCTCCTGCAGTGCGTTGAGGCCCTGTGCCAGGCTGAGTTGATAGTGCTGGCTGCCACTGACGCTGCGTGACACGTCATCTTCGATGTCGTCGACCAGTTCGATGACCTGCTGCTGTCCGGCGCGCGCCTCCTCGAGTTCGCCGTGGATCACGTATTCGCGAAACAGTCGGGTGGCCACCTCGGGCGGGAAGGCATCGAAGTCTTCGACGACTTTGTCCAGGCGTCGGTTGAGTTCCGGATCGCTGCCCTTGCTGTAGCAGTACCACAGCGCGTAGTGCACCGGGTTGGGTGGAATATCGTGGCGCACCATCAGTGGCACGGCCTGCTTCAATAGCTCGGCCGCTTCGCGGGTTTCCTCGGGAAAGAGTTCGAGGACGGTTGGATTCTTCGGAGGCAGGGGCATACACGCACGGTGGCTTGATCACATATGCGATTAGCATAGATCAGTGCGCGTGGCAGAGCTAATGAAAAGGCCCGGCAAGCCGGGCCTTTGAGCGATCAGGCAGCGAGCAGGCTGCGCAGCATCCAGGCGGTTTTCTCGTGCACCTGCATGCGTTGGGTGAGCAGGTCGGCGGTCGGTTCATCACTGACCTTGTCCAGCAGCGGGAAGATGCCGCGCGCTGTGCGTACCACGGCCTCCTGGCCCTCGACCAGTTGCTTGATCATGCCATCAGCGCTTGGCACGCCTTCTTCTTCCTTGATCGAAGACAGGCGGGCATAAGCGGCATAAGTACCTGGAGCGGGGAAGCCGAGGGCGCGGATGCGCTCGGCGATGGCGTCCACGGCCAGCGCCAGCTCGGTGTATTGCCCTTCGAACATCAGGTGTAGGGTGTTGAACATCGGGCCGGTGACGTTCCAGTGGAAATTATGAGTCTTCAGGTAGAGGGTGTAGGTGTCGGCGAGCAGTCGCGAGAGGCCTTCTGCGATGGCGGCGCGATCCTGCTCGGCGATTCCGATGTTGATATCCATGGTCTTCTCCTCTCTATATGGCTCGGGATGTGGCGCCCAAAATGTAGACGAGAGCCTAGCATGAGCATGGCCGAGCCGGTTTTGGCTTATATCAATCAGGTGAATACTCAGAGCCTATTGATAGCGCCGAGTTCATTTTCCTGTCCAGTTGCCGAGTCAGGCTGCATGAGCCTGCTGGCCGTCTTGCTGTTCAATGCGTTCTTGTGTGTGGCCTGGCGGCTGCGTCAAGGCGATTTAGGCTATATAATCCCGCCCTTTGTCAAAGCCGGTTATACGCCAAGCGCATACCGGCGCGGCCCTGGCCTGAGTGCGCAGGGCGATACCTGACCTGTCCAAGACCTAATCAGAGAAGCGAACCACGATCATGATGCGCAGCCACTATTGCGGCCAGTTGAACGAGAGCCTGGATGGCCAGGAAATCACCCTTTGCGGCTGGGTACATCGTCGCCGTGACCATGGTGGGGTGATCTTCCTCGACATCCGTGATCGTGAAGGCCTGGCCCAGGTGGTGTTCGACCCGGATCGTGCCGAGACCTTCGCCAAGGCTGATCGCGTGCGCAGCGAGTACGTGGTCAAGATCACCGGCAAGGTACGTCTGCGTCCGGAAGGCGCACGCAACCCGAACATGGCGTCCGGTGCCATCGAAGTGCTGGGCTACGAGCTTGAAGTGCTCAATGAAGCGGAAACCCCGCCGTTCCCGCTCAATGAATACACCGACGTTGGCGAAGAAACCCGCCTGCGCTACCGCTTCATCGACCTGCGCCGCCCGGAGATGGCCGAGAAGCTCAAACTGCGTTCGCGTATCACCTCGAGCATCCGTCGTTACCTCGACGAGAACGGCTTCCTCGACGTGGAAACGCCGATCCTGACCCGTGCCACCCCGGAAGGCGCGCGCGATTACCTGGTGCCGAGCCGCACCCATGCCGGCAGCTTCTTCGCCCTGCCGCAGTCGCCGCAGCTGTTCAAACAGCTGCTGATGGTGGCCGGCTTTGATCGTTACTACCAGATCGCCAAGTGCTTCCGCGACGAAGACCTGCGTGCCGACCGTCAGCCGGAATTCACTCAGATCGACATCGAGACCAGCTTCCTCGATGAAAAAGACATCATGAATCTCACCGAAACCATGGTGCGCAACCTGTTCAAGGAAGTGCTGGACGTCGAATTCGATGAGCTGCCGCACATGACCCTGGCCGAAGCCATGCGCCGCTTCGGCTCGGACAAGCCGGATCTGCGCATCCCGATGGAACTGGTCGACGTTGAAGACCAGCTCAAGGATGTCGAGTTCAAGGTCTTCGCCGGCCCGGCCAACGACCCGAAATGCCGCGTCACCGCGCTGCGCGTTCCGGGCGGGGCGAGCATGCCGCGCAAGCAGATCGATGACTACACCAAGTTCGTCGGCATCTACGGCGCCAAGGGTCTGGCCTATATCAAGGTCAATGAGCGTGCTGCCGGCGTCGAAGGCCTGCAGTCGCCGATCGTCAAGAACATCCCGCTGGACAACATCAACGTGATCCTCGATCGCGTCGGTGCAGTCGATGGCGACATCGTGTTTTTCGGTGCCGACAAGGCCAAGATCGTCTCCGAAGCCCTGGGCGCGCTGCGCATCAAGCTGGGTCACGACCTGAACCTGTTGACCTGCGAATGGGCGCCGCTGTGGGTCGTCGACTTCCCGATGTTCGAGGAAAACGACGATGGCAGCCTGACGGCCATGCACCACCCCTTCACCTCGCCCAAGTGCACCCCGGACGAGCTCAAGGCCAACCCGGGCGCTGCGTTGTCGCGTGCCTACGACATGGTGCTCAACGGCACCGAGCTGGGTGGTGGTTCGATCCGTATCCATGACAAGAAGATGCAACAAGCGGTCTTCGAGGTGCTGGGCATCAGCGAAGCCGAGCAGGAAGAGAAGTTCGGCTTCCTCCTCGATGCCCTGAAGTTCGGCGCGCCGCCCCATGGTGGCCTGGCCTTCGGCCTGGATCGCCTGGTGATGCTGATGACCGGTGCGCAATCGATCCGCGAAGTGATCGCCTTCCCGAAAACCCAGAGCGCGGCCTGCGTCATGACCCAGGCGCCGGGTGTGGTGGACGCCAAGTCGCTGCGTGAGCTGCACATCCGCCTGCGCGAGCAAGTCAAGGCCGAATAAGCCTGCAAAAGAAGCCTGGAGATCCCAGGCTTCTTCGTTATGGGGCGGCGAGACTCGAGCGCTTGCGCCCGGCAATTGTGAAAACCTTATAGATGGAGTGAGTTATGGCTGGTCATTCCAAATGGGCCAACATCAAGCACCGCAAGGGTCGCCAGGACGCCAAGCGGGGCAAGATCTTCACCAAGCTGATTCGTGAGCTGACGGTCGCCGCCAAGCACGGTGGCCCGATCCCGGCGGATAACCCGCGCCTACGCCTGGCCGTGGACAAGGCGCTGACCAACAACATGTCGCGCGATGTGATCGACCGCGCCATCGCTCGCGGTGCCGGCAACAACGAGGCCGACAACGTCGTCGAGTTCAGCTACGAAGGTTACGCGCCGAGCGGTGTGGCGATCATCGTCGAGGTGATGACCGACAACCGCAATCGCACTGCCGCGGAAGTGCGCCATGCCTTCAGCAAGTGCGGCGGTAATCTGGGTACTGATGGTTCGGTGGCTTACATGTTCGACCGCAAGGGCCAGATCAGCTTCGCTCCGGGTGTCGATGAAGATGCCCTGATGGAGGCGGCGCTGGAAGCGGGCGCCGATGACGTGGAAATGGGTGAGGACGGCTCGGCGCTGGTGTCGACCAGTTTCACCGAGTTCCACGCGGTGAACGAGGCGCTGAGTGCGGCCGGGTTCAAGGGGGAAGAGGCAGAGATCGCCATGATCCCGTCGATTAGCGCGCCGATCGCTGATCTGGAAACCGCGCAGAAGGTGTTCAAGCTGATCGACATGCTCGAAGACCTGGACGACGTGCAGAACGTCTACCACAACGCCGAAGTATCCGACGAGATCATGGAGCAGCTCGGCTGAGCCCGCTCGTCGCCCGGAGGGGTGGCGTGGGCTGGATGGCGTTCCGCTTTGGTTCGTCATGCCAGGCTACCCTGGTGGGCTGAAGCCCACCCTACGCCTCCCACCCTGTGCTCGTCTTATGGTTTTCTCTGGTTCCTCGGGCGCGTCACGAGTGACGGCGCATGAGGACCTCCGTATACTCGCCAACTGGATAAATAGACAGTTGCCGACATGACCCTCATCCTAGGAATCGACCCTGGTTCACGCATCACCGGCTATGGTGTGGTGCGCGATACCGGGCGCGGCTGCGAGTACGTCGCCTCCGGCTGCATTCGTACTGGCAATGGGCCGCTGGCCGAGCGTTTGCAGATCGTCTTTCGCGGTGTCAGTGAGGTGATCGCTACCTACGGCCCGGTGACCATGGGTATCGAGCAGGTATTCATGGCGCGTAATGCCGATTCGGCGCTCAAGCTCGGCCAGGCACGTGGGGCGGCCATCGTCGCGGGTGTGGAAGCCGGGCTGGAGATCAGCGAGTACACGGCGACTCAGGTCAAGCAGGCGGTCGTCGGCACAGGGGCTGCCGACAAGCAGCAGGTGCAGATGATGGTCATGCACCTTCTGGGGCTGGTGCAGAAGCCGCAAATCGATGCCTCCGATGCACTGGGCATCGCCCTGTGCCATGCCCACCATCGGCAGAGTCTGATTCCTCATGGATTGGCCAACGCCAAGCGGCGTGGTGGTCGTCTTCGTTTATAGCGCAGTTGAAGGAGCCGGCCGGTGATCGGACGTTTGCGTGGCACCCTGGCGGAGAAGCAGCCGCCGCATTTGCTTCTGGATGTGAATGGCGTCGGTTATGAGCTGGAAGTGCCGATGACCACCCTTTATCGTCTGCCTTCGGTGGGTGAGGCAGTCACTCTGCACACTCATTTGGTGATTCGTGAGGATGCGCACCTGCTCTATGGCTTCTTCGAGAAGCGCGAGCGGGAGCTGTTTCGCGAGTTGATCCGCCTCAACGGCGTCGGCCCCAAGCTGGCGCTGGCGTTGATGTCCGGCCTCGAGGTGGATGAGTTGGTGCGCTGCGTGCAAGCGCAGGATACCGCCGCCCTGGTCAAGGTGCCGGGCGTGGGCAAGAAAACCGCCGAGCGGTTGCTGGTCGAGCTCAAGGATCGTTTCAAGGCCTGGGAGTCGATACCGTCCATTGCGCCGTTGGTGGTTGAACCTCAGCAGGCGCAGGCAGTCTCAAGCGCGGAGAATGACGCCGTCAGCGCGCTCATCTCTCTTGGCTACAAGCCGCAGGAGGCCAGCCGAGCAGTCGCTGCCGTCAAGGAGGATGGTTTGAGTAGTGAAGATATGATTCGTCGCGCCTTGCGCGGAATGGCCTAATGGAAGTTAACCGATGATCGAAGCTGATCGCCTGATCACCGCCAGTCCCCGTGAGCGTGAAGAACAGCAGGACAGGGCCATCCGCCCTCTGCGCCTGGCCGACTATATCGGTCAGCCGGTGGTGCGCGAGCAGATGTCGCTGTTCATCCAGGCCGCGCGGGGCAGGGCGGAAGCGCTCGACCATACGCTGATCTTCGGCCCGCCCGGTCTGGGCAAGACCACGCTGGCCAATATCATCGCGCAGGAAATGGGCAGTTCGATCAAGAGCACCTCTGGCCCTGTGCTGGAGCGTCCGGGGGATCTGGCCGCGCTGCTGACCAACCTGGAAAGCGGCGACGTACTGTTTATCGACGAAATTCATCGCCTGTCGCCGGTGGTCGAGGAAGTGCTCTATCCGGCGATGGAGGATTTCCAGCTCGATATCATGATCGGCGAGGGGCCTGCTGCTCGCTCGATCAAGCTGGATCTGCCGCCGTTCACCCTGGTTGGCGCGACGACCCGAGCCGGCATGCTGACCAACCCGTTGCGTGATCGCTTCGGTATCGTCCAGCGCCTGGAGTTCTACGGTATCGAAGATCTTGCAACCATCGTTTCGCGCTCTGCCGGGATTCTCGGTTTGCCCATCGAAGCCAAGGGCGCCTATGAGATCGCACGCCGCGCGCGTGGCACGCCGCGTATCGCCAACCGTCTGCTGCGCCGCGTGCGCGATTTTGCCGAAGTGCGTGGCAATGGCCAGATTTCCCAGGCCACTGCCGATCAGGCGCTGAACCTGCTGGATGTCGACGAGCATGGTTTCGATCATTCCGACCGCCGTCTGCTGCTGGCGATGATCGAGAAGTTCGATGGCGGTCCGGTAGGGCTCGATAGCCTGGCAGCCGCCATCGGTGAAGAGCGTCATACCATCGAGGACGTGCTCGAGCCTTACCTGATTCAGCAGGGCTACATGATGCGCACGCCGCGCGGGCGGGTCGTTACCCGGCATGCCTATCTGCACTTTGGTCTGAACATACCCAAGCGCCTGGGTGAGCAGGTAGCGCCCGATCTTTTCTCGGCAGGTGATGAATGACGAAAAAATTGTTACCAGCCCGGATTGGCAAGTCTCGGAGGCAGGACTAGAGTATGCGCGCGCAAAACGGAGTCCAGCCGTTCAGTCATTGCTGTCGGGTCTATTACGAAGACACCGATGCCGGTGGCATCGTCTACTACGTCAACTACCTCAAATTCATGGAGCGGGCTCGCACCGAGCGCCTGCGTGAGCTGGGTTATGCCCAGTCGACGCTTGCCGGTGAGGGCCTGTTATTCGTCGTGCGTTCGGCTGAAGCGCGCTATCACGCGCCGGCACGCCTGGACGATGAGCTGGTGATCAGCGCCGATGTAATCGAATTGAACCGTGCCAGCCTGCGCTTTCGTCAACAGGTCAGGCGGGCTGCGGATGATGTACTGCTCTGTGAAGGGCAGTTCCTGGTGGCCTGTGTGCGCACCGAAAACTTGAAGCCCCGGGCCATTCCCGAGCCGATGCGTCATGCCTTCGCCGGATCGCAGATGCCGGATCAAATTGCAGCAGGAGAGTAAGCGTGGAAGCCAACGCCGTTGACCACATGTCGATGTGGAGTCTGATCAGCAACGCCAGCTTTGTGGTGCAGTTGGTGATGCTCACACTGGTGAGTGCATCGATCATTTCCTGGGTGATGATCTTTCAGCGCAGCAATGCCATACGCGCTGCCAAGCGCGCACTGGACAACTTCGAGGATCGCTTCTGGTCCGGTATAGACCTGTCCAAGCTCTATCGCCAGGCTGGCAGCAACCCGGACCCGGACTCGGGCCTGGAGCAGATCTTCCGTGCCGGCTTCAAGGAGTTCTCGCGCCTGCGTCAGCAGCCGGGTGTTGACCCGGATGCGGTCATGGACGGTGTCGCCCGTGCCATGCGCGTAGCCATCTCCCGCGAGGAAGAGAAGCTGGAAGCCGCACTGCCATTCCTGGCGACCGTCGGCTCCACCAGCCCCTACATTGGTCTGTTCGGTACCGTCTGGGGCATCATGAACTCCTTCCGTGGCCTGGCTCAGGTGCAGCAGGCCACTCTGGCCACCGTTGCTCCGGGTATCGCCGAAGCGCTGATCGCCACGGCCATTGGTCTGTTCGCCGCGATCCCGGCGGTCATTGCCTACAACCGCTTCTCCGCGCGGGGCGAGATGCTGATCGGTCGTTATTACACCTTCGCCGACGAGTTCCAGGCCATCCTGCACCGCAAAGTGCATACCTCGGACGAATAAGGCAGGGCTCAAGCCATGGCGAGAATTCGCAACAGACGCAAGCCGGTCGCCGAGATGAACGTGGTGCCCTACATCGATGTGATGTTGGTGCTGCTGGTCATCTTCATGGTCACCGCGCCGATGCTCAACCAGGGGGTCAAGGTCGATCTGCCCAAGGTCAGCAGCGAAGCGCTGCCGCAGGATAACGACGCCCAGGTACTGACCATCTCCATCAAGGCCGACAAGACCTACTACTGGAACATGGGCAGCGAAGTGGACGTCGACACCGAGCAGGAGCGTGCCTCCACGCTGGCGCAGATGACCCAGGCCGTCTCGGCGATCATTGCCGAGAACCGTCGTCAGGGTAAGAAGGTGCAGGTGTTCGTGCGTGGCGACAAATCGGTGGACTACGGCACCGTGATGGCGGCCATGGGCGGTCTGCAACAGGCCGACGTGGGTAACGTCGGATTGATTACCGAGGCTCCCTGATGCAGCAAACCGAGCGTCCGCAATCGGAAAGCTACTTCTGGCCCATCGTCTGGGCCGTGGGGTTGCACGTCCTGATGTTCGCCATGCTGTTCGTCAGCTTCGCCTTCTCGCCGGAACTGCCGCCGGCGCGTCCGGTGGTGCAGGCTACGCTGTACCAGCTCAAGTCGCAGAGTCAGGCCACCACCCAGACCACGCAGAAGATCGCCGGCGAAGCGCAGAAAACGTCCGCGCCGCAGTTCGAGACCGAGCGTCTGGAGCAGAAGAAAGCCGAAGAACAGAAAGTCGCCGCGGCGAAAAAGGCCGAGGAACAAAAGAAAGCCGACGAGGCTCGAAAGGCCGAGCAGGCCAAAGCTGAAGCCGCCAAGGCCGAAGCCGCGAAGAAAGCCGAGGCAGAGAAAGCTGCCGAGCAGAAACGCCAGGCCGATATCGCCAAGAAGCGTGCCGAGGAAGAGGCGAAGAAGAAAGCCGCCGAAGATGCCAAGAAGAAGGCAGCCGAGGACGCGAAGAAGAAAGCGGCGGAAGAGGCCAAGAAGAAGGCTGCTGCCGAAGCGGCGAAGAAAAAAGCGGCTGAGGACGCCAAGAAGAAAGCCGAAGCGGCCAAGCGCAAGGCTGCCGAGGATCAGAAAGCAGCGGCCCTGGCCGACTTGCTGTCGGATAACGTGCAGAACCAGCAGGCACTGGCCGATACTCATGGCGATCAGGTAGCCGGTAGTCTCGATGATCTGATCATCAACCTGATCACCCAGAACTGGCAGCGTCCCATGTCGGCACGCCGTGGCATGAGCGTTGAGCTGCTGATTCAGATGTTGCCTGACGGTACCATCACCAACGCCAGCGTTTCGCGCTCCAGTGGCGATGCGCCGTTCGACAACTCGGCCGTGGCTGCGGTACGCAACGTGGGACGTATTCCCGAGATGCAGCAACTGGATCGTGCCACCTTCGACAGCCTTTACCGGCAGCGTCGCGTCATTTTCAAACCGGAGGATTGAGCTCTGTGAACAACCTGATTCGTATCGCCCTTTTGGGGCTGGTCATGCTGGTCGGCAGCGTCCAGGCGGCCGATCCGCTGGTCATTTCCCAAGGTGCCGACCGCGCCACGCCTATCGCCGTCGTGCCTTTCGGCTGGCAGGGTGGCAGCGTACTGCCGCAGGACATGGCCGAAATCGTCGGTAATGACCTGCGTAACTCCGGCTACTTCGAGCCGATCCCGCGGCAGAACATGATCAGCCTGCCGACCCAGGCTAGCGAAGTCATCTACCGTGACTGGAAGGCTCTGGGCGCCCAGTACGTGCTGGTCGGCAGCGTCGTGCCCAATGGCGGCCGCCTGCAGGTGCAGTACGCCCTGTTCAACGTCGCCACCGAGCAACAGGTGATGACCGGTAACGTCGGTGGTGGCACTGACCAACTGCGTGACATGGCGCACCATATTTCCAACCAGGCGTTCGAGAAGCTCACCGGCGTCAAGGGTGCTTACTCCACCAAGCTGCTCTACGTGACGGCCGAGCGCTTTGGCACCAACAACACCCGCTATACCTTACAGCGTTCCGACTACGACGGTGCGCGTGCCGTGACCCTGCTGCAGTCGCGTGAGCCGATCCTGTCGCCGTCGTTCGCACCTGATGGTCGTCGTATCGCCTATGTGTCGTTCGAACAGCGTCGTCCGCGCATCTTCGTCCAGCACATCGACACCGGTCGCCGTGAGCAGATCACCAATTTCGAGGGCCTCAACGGTGCACCGGCCTGGTCGCCGGATGGTTCGCGCCTGGCCTTCGTGCTGTCGAAAGACGGCAACCCGGAAATCTACGTGATGGATATGGCCAGCCGGCAGATGCGTCGCGTGACCAACCACTACGCCATCGATACCGAACCTTTCTGGGGCAAGGACGGTCAGACCCTGTACTTCACCTCGGATCGGGCAGGCAAACCGCAGATCTACAAGACCAACATCAATTCTGGTGCAGTCGAGCGCGTGACGTTCGTGGGCAACTACAACGCCAACCCGAAACTCTCGGCTGACGAGAAGATGCTGGTGATGATCCATCGCCAGGATGGTTTCACCGTGTTCAAGGTGGCGGCGCAAGACCTGGAAACCAACCGCCTGCGCATTCTTTCCGATACAAGTTTGGATGAGTCGCCCACTGTTGCGCCCAATGGCGCCATGCTAATCTACGCCACCCGCCAGCAGGGCCGGGGAGTCTTGATGTTGGCGTCCTCCAATGGACGCGTGAGGCTCCCTCTTCCTACCGCTCAAGGCGAAGTTCGAGAGCCTTCTTGGTCCCCTTACCTGAACTGATGCGGTGCTTCACCTTTTTGCTTAACACACTGGGGTTCATTAGGAGTTACATGATGGAAATGCTGAAATTCGGTAAGTTCGCTGCACTGTCCCTGGCTCTCGCCGTTGCTGTAGGTTGCTCCTCCAAAGGCGGTGACGCTGCTGGTGAAGGCGCGGTCGACCCGAACGCCGGCTACGGCGCCAACAGCGGCGCTGTTGACGGTAGCCTGAGCGAAGAAGCTGCTCTGCGCGCTATCACCACCTTCTACTTCGAGTACGACAGCTCCGACCTGAAGGCCGAAGCCATGCGCGCTCTGGACGTACACGCCAAGGATCTGAAAGCCAACGGCAACCGCGTTGTTCTGGAAGGCCACGCTGACGAGCGCGGTACCCGTGAGTACAACATGGCTCTGGGCGAGCGTCGTGCCAAGGCCGTTCAACGCTACCTGGTTCTGCAGGGCGTTTCCCCGGCTCAACTGGAACTGGTTTCCTACGGCGAAGAGCGTCCGGTTGCTACTGGCCACGACGAGCAGTCCTGGGCTCAGAACCGTCGCGTAGAGCTGCGCAAGTAATTTGCCATGCTTAAGTGCCTCCGTACTCTGACCCTTCTGACACTTGCCCTGCCGCATGCGGCAATGGCGGAAGTTCCCGTAATGGATAGCAGCACCATGCAAGGTAGCAGCTATCCACCGGCGGGTTATGGTATGGCTGGCGCCTCCGCCGAAACAGGGGCGCAAGCCCCTGCTTCGGCGCAGGGCATGCTGTTCAACCAGCTCCAGCAGATGCAGCAGGAACTTGCGCAACTGCGTGGCATGGTCGAAGAGCAGCAGAATGAAATCCAGCGCCTCAAGCAGGAAGGCCTGGAGCGTTATCAGGATCTTGATCAACGTATTTCCGCCGGTGCAGCTGCCGGTGCTCCCGCTCAGAATTCTTCTGCCAATGGCGTGATCAACGCCGCTGGCACGCCGACGCCACCCGCTGCGCAGCAGCAGGCCAGCGCCGAGCCGGGTGATCCGGCCAAGGAAAAGCTCTACTACGATGCCGCCTTCGACCTGATCAAGGCCAAGGACTTCGACAAGGCATCGCAGGCGTTCGCCGCTTTCCTCAATCGTTATCCCAGCAGTCAGTACGCGGGTAACGCCCAGTACTGGCTGGGTGAGGTCAATCTGGCCAAGGGTGATCTGCAGGCTGCCGGCCAGGCTTTTGCCAAGGTCAGTCAGGCGTATCCGAGTCACGCCAAGGTGCCGGATTCGCTGTTCAAGCTAGCCGATGTCGAGCGTCGTCTGGGTCATAACGACAAGGCGCGTGGCATCCTCCAGCAGGTCATTGCTCAGTTCCCAGGCAGCTCGGCCGCTCAACTGGCCCAACGCGACCTGCAGCGTCTGTAAGCGATCACGTGTTACCCGAACCCGCGCCCTGGCGCGGGTTTTTCGTTTATGCCCGGCGTGCCGAGACGGCCAGGGCATCTTCCTTTAGAATGGCCGCCCGCGTCGTTCAAGGGGTTTCAGCTTCGCTGATGTCTCCGGAGGGCGCGGCTCCGTCATGCCGAACCACGGCATTGTTTTCCACGCAACGGAGGCGGATGGCCTGTTTCGTCATCACGCCCGTGGCTACCATGCAAGAAACCCTGCGTATCACCGAGATTTTCTACTCGTTGCAGGGGGAGACGCGTACTGCCGGCTTGCCGACGGTATTCGTGCGCCTGACCGGCTGCCCCCTGCGCTGTCAGTACTGTGACACTGCCTATGCCTTCAGCGGCGGTGAGATCGTCACGCTGGACAGCATCCTCGAACAGGTGGCCGCCTATCGGCCTCGTTATGTCTGCGTGACGGGCGGCGAGCCGCTAGCGCAGCCCAATTGCATCCCCCTGCTTGCCCGCCTGTGTGACGCCGGTTACGAGGTATCGCTGGAAACCAGCGGCGCGCTCGACGTTTCTGCCGTCGATTCGCGGGTGAGCAAGGTACTCGATCTGAAGACACCTGGCTCGGCCGAGGTGCAGCGCAATCGCTACGAGAACATTCCCTGGCTAACCCGTAACGATCAGGTCAAGTTCGTCATCTGCTCGCGTGAGGATTACGACTGGGCGGTCTCCAAGCTCATCGAATATGACCTGGCGGCGCGCGTCGACGAGGTGTTGTTCTCGCCCAGCCATAAGCAGGTCGACGCGCGTGCGCTGGCTGACTGGATCGTGACGGACAACCTGCCGGTACGCCTGCAATTGCAACTGCACAAGATTCTCTGGAACGACGAGCCGGGACATTGATATGAGCGATAAGAAAGCGGTCATCCTCCTCTCCGGAGGGCTGGATTCGGCCACGGTGGTCGCCATGGCCAAGGCAGATGGCTACACCTGCTACAGCATGAGTTTCGATTATGGCCAGCGCCACCGCGCCGAATTGCAGGCTGCCGAACGCGTGGCGCAGCAGTTGGGCGTGATCGAGCACAAGGTCATTGGCCTCGATCTGAACGGCATGGGCGGCTCGGCCCTGACCGATGCCAGCATCGCGGTGCCGGAAGCACCGGTCGAGGGAATCCCGGTTACCTACGTGCCGGCGCGCAACACGGTGTTTCTTGCCCTGGCGCTGGGGTGGGCGGAAGTGCTCGGCGCGCAAGATATCTTCATCGGCGTCAATGCGGTGGATTACTCGGGCTATCCCGATTGTCGGCCGGAGTTCGTCGAAGCCTTCGAGCGCATGGCCAACCTGGCGACCAAGGCCGGTGTCGAGGGGCAGGGGTTCACCATCCGTGCGCCGCTGCAGTACATGAGCAAGGGCGAGATCATCCAGGCCGGCACGCGTCTGGGCGTGGATTACGCGCTGACCGTTTCCTGCTATCAGGCCGACAGCGATGGCCGTGCCTGTGGCAAGTGCGACAGCTGCCGCCTGCGCGCGGCCGGCTTTTTGGCTGCTGGCGTGGCCGATGCCACGCGCTATGTGTGAAAAAGTTTTCGAGGAGTGTTGATTTCCTGAATTAAATCAGTATCATGCGCTTCGCGTTGGGTCGTTAGCTCAGTTGGTAGAGCAGTTGGCTTTTAACCAATTGGTCGTAGGTTCGAATCCTACACGACCCACCAACATCGCAAAAAGCCAGTCGGAAGACTGGCTTTTTTTTGCCCGAAAAAAGCCCCGGAGCAGCCGTGTCATCGGCTGTGCAGGGCAGGTGTATACTCGCGGCTCGCCTACGAGCGCCACAGGTTGGATGACATGTCGCAGATTTCCGAACGCCTTCTGGTTCAGGCCCACCTCGATGCCAAGCAGCCCAAGCCGCTGACGGCTGAGGAAGAAGCTACGTATCGCCGCGAGATCGCTGCCGAGCTGAAGAAGCAGAACGCCGTGCTGGTGGCGCACTACTACTGTGACCCGGTGATTCAGGCGCTGGCCGAGGAAACCGGCGGTTGTGTCGCCGATTCTCTGGAAATGGCGCGCTTCGGCAACCAGCATCCGGCGCAGACCGTGGTGGTGGCGGGCGTGCGCTTCATGGGTGAGACGGCGAAGATCCTCAACCCGGAAAAACGCATCCTGATGCCGACGCTGGAGGCGACCTGTTCGCTGGATCTGGGCTGCCCGGTCGACGAATTCTCGGCTTTCTGCGACCAGCATCCCGAGCGCACCGTGGTGGTTTATGCCAACACTTCGGCAGCGGTGAAGGCGCGCGCCGATTGGGTGGTGACGTCCAGCTGCGCACTGGAAATCGTCGAGAGCCTTATGGACAACGGCGAGACGTTGATCTGGGCGCCGGACAAGCACCTGGGCAATTACATCCAGCGCGAGACTGGCGCCGACATGCTGCTGTGGGATGGCGCCTGCATCGTGCATGAGGAGTTCAAGTCCAAGCAGTTGCTGGACATGAAGGCGCTCTACCCGGATGCCGCCATCCTCGTTCACCCCGAGTCGCCGCAGAATGTCGTCGAGCTGGCGGATGCCGTCGGCTCGACCAGCCAACTGATCAAGGCCGCGCAGACGCTGCCGAACTCCACCTTCATCGTTGCCACCGACCGGGGTATCTTCTACAAGATGCAGCAGCTGTGCCCGGACAAGACCTTCATCGAAGCCCCGACGGCGGGCAATGGCGCGGCCTGCCGTAGCTGCGCGCATTGCCCCTGGATGGCGATGAACACCCTGGAGCGTGTGCTGACCGGGCTGCGCGAAGGTTCCGGTGAGATCCATGTCGATCCAGCGTTGATCCCCAAGGCGATCAAGCCGCTCAAGCGCATGCTCGATTTCACCCAGGCCGCCAGGTTGAAAGTCGCCGGCAACGCCTGATCAGGCAGCGATTCGAACGAAGCCCAGCTCATGCTGGGCTTCTTGCTTTGTACGTCTGAGGTCGGCGTGGCAGTTCCCGGATTGCATCCGGGCCACGATCAACTGACCCAGTTTCCAGGCTCGTTGACGATATCGAACAAGGCCCGCAGGCGGCCATAGTCACGGCCGTTGAAGGTGAAGGCCAGGCGTGTCAGTTGGCACAGTTCGGGCTCGTCGCTTTCCTGCTCGCAATGGGGCTGCTGAGTGAAACCACCGGTCTTGCACAGCCCGCTGAATTCCTCGTCGAGTCGTGCCAGTGTCTGCTCGTTCAGAGGATGGTTGAGGCGAATGACGAAGCGATCCTTGAGCCAGCGGCTGGAGTGGAAGTTGCGGTAGAAGTGGACGATTTCTTCCACGGCCTCTTCGGCACTGTAGACCAGACGCATAAGGTTGAGGTCGGTGGGCAGGATGTAACTGTTGTCTTCGAGCTGGCTGCGAATGAAGCCCAGAGCGCTTTCCCAGTAACTGCCGCCGGGTTGGTCGAGCAGCACCACAGGCACCAGAGGGCTCTTGCCCGTCTGGATCAGCGTCAGCACTTCCAGCGCTTCGTCGAGCGTGCCGAAACCGCCGGGGCAGAGCACCAGGCCGTCGGCTTCCTTGACGAAGAACAGTTTGCGCAAAAAGAAGAAGTGGAAGGACAGCAGATGATGGCTTTCACGCATGGTAGCGTTGGCCTTCTGCTCGAAGGGCAGGGTGATGTTGAAGCCCAGGCTGTTTTCCGGGCCTGAGCCTTCATGGGCAGCGGCCATGATGCCGCCGCCGGCGCCGGTAATCACCATCAAGTCACGACGCGCCAGCAGTGCACCCAGTTCGCGAGCCTGCTGGTAGAGCGGATGGGCCGACGGGGTACGGGCCGAGCCGAACACCGTTACCTTGCGGCGACGCTTGAGCTGCTCGAGCACGCCGAAGGCCTGCTCCATTTCGCGCAGGGTCTGCAGCATGATCTTGGCGTCCCAGCGGTTGCGGTCGGCCTGCGCCATGCGGATCACGGTGGTGAGCATTTCCCGGTACAGCGGCAGGTTGGGGCTGTTGCTGGGCACGCTGAGGTTGATCAGTTCGTCGAGCTTGCTGCTCAGGTCGACTTCGCTGGTCTGCACGTGGCGCGAGAGATAATCGTCCGGTTCGTAGGGCATGGAAACTCTCCTGTTCTGCGCGCTGGCATGTGCGCATCATGTTCGTGCCAGGGCGGTTCCTTGATTATGGAGTGTCGCCAACGATGCCACAGCCAGGTTTTAGCCTGTTTTCGTAAGCGCGGCTTACAGAGCACCTCTAAAAACTAACTGCGTTGCCATCGCGGCGTTAAAACAGGCTCAAAATGCTCATTTACAGCTCGTAAACTGCGCTTTCTCGCCTGTTTTGCCTTGCGCTGGCTGCCTCGCTTACGTTTTTAGAAGTGCCCTACAGGGCGATCTGTTCGCCCGGCTCGGGGATGTTGGCCAGCCAGTTCAGGCGCTCGCGCAACACCTGCTGCAAGGTCTGCATCTTCTCCAGTTCGCCATGCACCAGGTACAGCTCGGGGTGATGCTCGAACTGGGCGGCCCAGTCGAGCAACTGCGACTGCCCGGCATGCGCGGAGAAGCCGCCGAGGGTATGCACCTTGGCTTTCACTGCGATGCGTTGGTGCAGCACTTTCACCGTATCGGCGCCGTCGATGATCAGGCGACCGAGTGTGCCTTTGGCCTGGAAGCCGGGAAATACCAGGTGGCAGTCCTCGCGCCAGAGGTTGTGCTTGAAGTGGTGGACGATGCGCCCGCCATTGCACATGCCCGCCCCGGCGATGATGATCGCGCCGCTCTTGACCCGGTTGATCGCCATGGACTCTTCGGCTGTCGGCGTGCAGCGCAGCACGGGCAACCAGTCTTCGACCCGTTTGACGCCTTTGGCTACCAGCGCGGCCTGATCCTTGGCAGCGAACTGCTCGTGGTAGCGGCTGTAGATGGCATTCGCCCGGATCGCCATGGGGCTGTCGAGGAAGACCGCCTGTTGCGGCAGGCGACCTTCCTGATAGAAGCGGCCCAGGTAGTAGATCAGATCCTGAGTACGGCCGACGGCGAAGGAGGGGATCAGCACGTTGCCGCCGTCACGATGGGCCTGTTGCAGGATGTCGGCCAACTCTTCGATGGTTTCTTCGCTGGGGCGATGATCGCGGTCGCCATAAGTGGATTCCAGCATCAGCACATCGGCTTCGTGCAGTTGCGCAGGGGCTTGCATCAGAGGGGAACAGGTATTACCGAGATCGCCGGAGAAAACCAGGCGCCGATGCAGGTGATGATCCTCCACGCACAGTTCGACGATGGCCGAGCCGAGAATGTGCCCGGCATTATGGAAGGTCACCTGCACGCCCTTGGCGATCTCCACCGTCTCGCCATAAGCATGGCGGCGTGTCTGACTCAGGGCCTGCTCGGTGTTGGCGATGGTGTACAGCGGCTTGATGGCAGGTTTGCCCTGGCGGGCGCGCCAGCGATTCTCCCATTCGGCGTCCTTTTCCTGGAGGAAGGCCGAATCCAACAACATCAGTTCGAGCAGTTCGCAACTGGCCTCGGTGGCATGGATCGGCCCGCGATAACCCTCGGCGACCAGGCGCGGCAGCAGGCCGCTGTGGTCGAGATGGGCGTGCGACAGCACCACGGCATCGAGGCTGCTGGGATCGAAGGGGAAGGCGCTGCGGTTCTGGTTCTCTTCCTCGCTGCGTCCCTGGTGCATGCCGCATTCGAGCAGCACCTTGGCGCCTTCGCGGCTCTCCAGCAGATAGCAGGAGCCGGTGACCTGTTGAATCGCGCCGAGGAAGGTAAGCAGGGCCATGGTTTGCTCCTTATGCCTGAGGTGCTTGCAGCATGCCGGGTTCCGCCTGCGGTGAATTTGATGCAGGTCAGGCAGGCGGTTATTGCAGGAAGGTTGGCGCAACTGTGACGTGATGCCGTTCGTCTGCGGAACTTGGGGGATGCCTGGCGTCTGATTTACTTGCAGGAAGTGGGTGTTTCCGCGAAGCTCGCCATCCAGATGCGTGGCGAGCCAGAGGGTCGTAGCCAGCATGAGGCGGGGCTCGGCCGGTATGGTTGCTTTGTGGGCTGTTGTGTAGCGAAGCCGGAAGCCCGACGGCCTGCATAGAGTATCGACGGGTAGAGGAGGGCAGGTATGCCCAAGCTGATAGTGGACGTGGACGAAGAGCTGTACCAGATGCTGCGGGAAGCGGCGCGCGTTAACCAACTGAGCCTGGAGGACGAGTGCCTGCGTCGTCTCGAGGGCGGTGTGCGCCGGTCGCGCTACATGGATGCCTTGCTGGCCGAGCTGCGCGCCGGCGATGCGCAGCGCCGCGCCAAGGGCTGATCGCGGTCGTCTGGCAACCGCGTATCTGCTTTACAGGCCGCAATCGCTGCGATCGAAGACCTCGGTGGTGATCGGGCGGTTGCTGCGGTATTCGCTGAACTGGTAACGCAACTGTGCACCCTGGCTCAGTAACTGGCGGTAGCCGGGGTTGCGACAAACGCTTGCCGCCAACTGGCTTCTGACCGTATCCGGGTTTCCGCGCATCTTCGCCGCATGGTCGGGGCGCACGCTGAGGTGGTTGATCAGCGTGTGACCGTCGACGGTGTAGCCCTGATCGAGAATATCTTCATTGATAGCCCGCGGCGTGCCCACGCTGCTTTCCTGGGCCACCTTCTCCAGCGTTCGCGTCAATTCCATTTCCTTCAATGAGGCTGCCTGTGCCATCGGCAGAGCCAGGCCGAGCGCGAGTGCGGGGAGAACGTAACGCAGCATGGGACAACTCCTGAAAAGACGAACGTGGATTGGACAGGGCTTCGCAGCGAATGTTCGGAGCCCAGTGGTGTTACCGATGGAGACATGCTGGCCTCTTGCTGCCATTCGTCAGCACGACCAAAGGCCGGGGATCATCGTGGTCATACAGGCGTCCGAATCATGAGCCGCCTGGTTTCGATCTTGCGTGCGCCCGATGGGCGCCGGTCTGGATGCACTGGGCGGATGACTCGCATGCCACACGTGATTCGCCCGTCGCCAGTCAGACCTGCCTGACATCTGCTGACGCCGGGCGCTGCTGCGTGCGGTGTTCAAGGCAGTGTGCAGGAGAATAACAATGACAATGCTCTCTCGGCGCTGGCCATCGCGTGTGATGGTCGGCAGTTTACTGGTTTTGCCTGTGGCACAGATACAGGCATCCGGTTACCACTTCGGCTCCCAGTCCGTCTCTGCGCAGGGCACTGCCCATGCCAACGGCGCCGAAGCCGCCGATCCTTCGACCATCTTCTACAACCCAGCCGGTATGACCCGGCTCAAGGGCACTCAGATGACTTCCGGGCTGAGCATTCTGCTGCCCGATGGCGAATACGAGGATAAAGGCAGCCGTGACGTGTTCGGCAATCCGGTATCGGGGGATGCCGGTGACTTTCTGCCGGATGTGGCCGGCGCGCCGAACTTCTACGTGTCCCGCCAGATCAACGACCAGGTGACCATCGGCCTGGGCATCTTTACCCCCTTCGGGGCCAAGCTCGACTACAAGGAAAACTGGTCCGGACGCTATGGCATCCAGTCCGCCAGCCTGGAGACCGTGACCTTCAACCCCAGCATCGCCTATCGCTTCAACGAGCATCACAGCATCGGTTTCGGTGTTTCGGCGCAATACATCAAGTCGGTGCAGCGCGGCGCGGCGGATGTGAAGGGCGCTTCACGGCAACTGGCTGGGCAATTCGTCAGCGCCAATCAGGATCTCACCGAGCTGGCCGCTTCACCGCTCGGGCAAACGGCGATTCCGTTGCTCTACGGTCTCTCGGTTCCCACGGAAATCAGCAGCTGTGACGGCCAGTCCGGCGATGCGTTCGTCGACTGCGTGGCGAAGAACTTTGCCGACAACGTTCAGGGCGATGGCTATTTCCGGGTCAAGGGGGACGACTGGGGATTCGGCTGGAACATCGGCTACATGTGGGAGCCGACCGAGTCGACGCGGTTCGGGGTCGCCTATCGCTCACATATCCGCCACACCATGGAGGGCGAGACCAAGTGGAGTTTCGCTGATGTCACGGGAAGCGTGCCTTCTCCGGAGACCGATCTGAGTGGTGGTATCGATCTAGGGATCATCACCCTGCCACCGGCCGATGCACTTGGTCAGGTGCTGGATCCAAGCAACTGGATCAATCCTGGGAATTTCGCTGCTACCCGCCTGCACCCCAACTCCACGGCCAAGACGGCCATCGATACTCCGGAAACCCTATCGTTCAGTGCCTTCCACCAGCTCAATGACAAGGTGGCGCTGATGGCCGACCTGACCTTCACCCGCCATTCCCGGCTCGATGAAGTGCGTATCGGCATCGATCAAGTGGCCGGTTATCCGTATTTCAACGGGGTGACCGAGGGCGATCTGGCGGTCAAGCAGGACTGGAAGGACACCTACAAGATCTCCTTGGGCATGAACTACCAGTACAGCGACGACCTGTTGCTGCGCACCGGGGTGGCCTATGACAAGTCACCGGTCAATTCCGCCGAGCTGCGTCACCCGGCGTTTCCTGATGCCGACCGCTACTGGCTATCGTTCGGGGCCAACTACAAGGTCACGCCCGATACCTCGGTGGATCTGGCCTACAGCTTCGTGCAGTTCGCCACCGGCAAGATGGACTATCGTGACGCGTGTTCACCTGCCGGCTGGGTGCCGGGTAGCGGTGGGCTGTATCAGGACAGCGGTGAGCGCTGCACTGGCAATGGTGGCAACTACACGGGTGAATATCGCACCCGCATCCACTTCATCGGCCTGGCCCTGAATCACACCTTCTGAAGTCGTATGGCTGGGGGTGCTAGACTTGCGCCCCCTTTGCCGGCAAGCCGCTTCATGACTCCCCAAGCCATCCCCGATTCCCTGCATGCCGTTGCCCGCTTGCGTGCCGAGCGCCTGGCGCGCAGCCTGAAACCCTTCATCGCGCGTGGCTCACGTGCCGAGCGCTGCCCGGCCTGCCGCATTCAGCCAGCGTACTGCCTGTGCGCATGGCGCCCGCAGGTCGCGGCAGATGCTGGCATGTGCCTGGTCATGCATGACATCGAGGCGCTCAAGCCAAGCAACACTGGCTGGTTGATCGCCGATGTGGTGCCCGATACGCATGCCTTCGGTTGGGCGCGTACCGAGGTGGATCCGGCGCTACCGGCGTTGCTGGCCGAGCCGCAGTGGCAGCCTTATCTGGTCTTCCCGGGGGAATATGCCGGTGAGGAGCGGGTGGTCGAGGAGGTCAGCGTGGCGCCGGGCAAGCGGCCGCTGTTCGTGTTGCTCGATGCAACCTGGACCGAGGCACGCAAGATGTTTCGCAAGAGCCCTTACCTGGACGCCTTGCCAGTACTCAGCTTCAAGCCGGAACAACTGTCGCGCTATCGCCTGCGTCGTTCCACGCGAGGCGATCATCTATGCACCGCCGAGGTCGCGGCGTTATGCCTGGAGCTGGCGGGCGATACCCAGGCCAGTGCTGCGCTGGACGATTATCTGGATGCGTTCAGTCACCACTACCTTGCCGCCAAGCGGCGCCTGCCGCTGGATCTCAACGACGCGCTGCACCAGCGTCTGCTGGCGTATCGCTGATCACGACGGGCTTCGGCCATAGTTGCGCGATCAGCATGCCGGCGAACATCAGCGCGCAACCCAGATAGCCGCGCAATGCCAGCACCTCGTCCAGCAGCAAGGCGCCAGCGATGGCAGCGAATACCGCCTCCAGCGACAGGATGATCGCCGCGTGCGAGGCGATGGCATGCTGCTGCGCCACCACCTGCAGGGTAAAGCCGACCGCCACGCCCAGCAGGCCGCCGTAGAGAATCGCCGGTGCGGCTTCGATCACGCCGCTCAGCGTCGCGGTTTCGAAGATCGAGGCCAGTAGCAGGCTGATCACGGCGCAGGTGACGAACTGGATCAGCGCCAGGCGCAGCGGATCGTGACGGCTGGCGAAGAAGCCGACCAGCAGCACATGCACGCCCCAGACGAAGGCACCGGTCAGCTGCAGCCAGTCGCCGGGCGCTACGCTGAAGCCATCGCCGACGCTGAGCAGGAACATGCCGATCACCGCCAGGCTGGCGCCCAACCAGATGCCCAGGCCACTGCGCTGGCCGATGAACAAGCCGAGAATCGGCACCACGATCACGTACAGCCCGGTGATGAAGCCGGAGTTGGTCACGCTGGTGAACAGCAGGCCGACCTGCTGCAGGTTGATGCCGAGTGCGAGCACCACGCCCATGGCCACGCCGCCGAGTAGCAGGCTGCGATTGCACGGCTCTGCTACCTGTCGGTTGCCTCGCTGCAACAGCGCCAGTACCGGCAGCAGGGCGAGGCTGGCCAAGGCGAAGCGCAGCCCGGTGTAGAGGAAGGGGCCGACATTGTCCATGCCCAGGCGCTGTGCGACGAAGGCACTGCCCCAGATCAGCGCGGTGAGCAGCATCAATAGATCGGCACGCACGGCTTGGCTTCGCATGGACGGGTTCCTGGCACAAAGGCGCGCATCCTGCCGCAAAGCGTGGTGCTTGACCACCCTTCCACGTCTCGGCATGCTGGGCGCCGTTTTCGCTCCGCGAGGGGAATCGTAGTGCCGGATGCGCTACGCTGAGCAAGGGGCGACAAGGGCGCTGTCTAGGGCGCCGCTCATAAAAAGAACAGGATCTGCCAATGGCCGCTTACGAAATCCTGATTGCCGATGATCACCCGCTGTTTCGCAGCGCCTTGCACCAGGCGCTGACTCTAGGGCTGGGGCCCGATGTTCGCCTGGTCGAAGCGGCCAGCATCGCCGAGCTTGAAGGCCGTCTGGCCGAGAAAGGCGACTGGGATCTGGTACTACTCGACCTCAACATGCCGGGAGCCTACGGTTTCTCGGGTCTGGTGCTGCTTCGCGGGCAGTATCCGCAGATCCCGGTGGTGATGATCTCCGCGCAGGAAGAGGCGTCGGTGATCGCCCGTTCTCGCGAGTTCGGTGCCAGTGGCTTCATCCCCAAGTCCAGCCCGCTGGAAACCCTGCAGGAAGCTGTGCGTCAGGTGCTCGACGGTGATACCTGGTGGCCGCCACTGGCCGAGGAGAGCGCTCCTGTTTCCGCGGAGGCCAAAGCGGCCAGTGCCGGCTTGGCGAGTCTCACGCCTCAGCAGTTCCGCGTGCTGACCATGGTCTGCGAAGGTTTGCTGAACAAGCAGATCGCCTATGAGTTGAACGTGTCCGAAGCTACCGTCAAGGCGCATGTCACGGCGATCTTCCGCAAGCTGGGCGTACGCACTCGCACCCAGGCGGCGTTGTTGTTGCAGCAGATGGAGTCAATCCCTGCGCAGTGAGAGCCTATCGACGATCTGCTGCTGCGTTGAAAGCCAGTTCGGCTTGCGCAGCCAGTAAGCTCCGCAGCCTCACTTGCTTTCGCCTTGCATCCCTCTAGCTCGCGATCTTGCATATAGGCTCTTGCGCAGCGGATGCAGTAAGCTGCGCGCCGTTTCCTGTAAAGGTGAGGCGCATGTCGCCATTCAAGGGCCAGACCGGCCTCAAGCGCATTCTCAACGCTGCCAGCTATTCGCTCGATGGCCTGCGTGCGGCTTTCGTCGGTGAAGCCGCGTTTCGTCAACTGGTACTGCTCAACCTGGTGCTGATTCCCTCGGCCTTCGTGCTCGATGTCAGTCGTGGTGAGCGAGCACTGATGGTTGCCGTATGCCTGCTGGCACTGATCGTCGAGTTGCTCAACTCTGCCATTGAGGCGGCCATCGACCGTATTTCCCTTGAACGCCATCCGCTGTCGAAGAACGCCAAGGATATGGGCAGCGCTGCACAGTTCGTGGCGCTGGGCATGATCGCGACGGTCTGGGCGATGATTCTTCTGAGCTGAGGTTTAGACGATCGGCGGCAAGACGATCTGGTCGCTACGGCTGACGCCGGAAGTGAGGGCGCGACATTGTTCGAGGAACTCGCGCATGGCGGCGGTCTGGTACTTCTGCCGGTGGCGGATGAAGTAGAACTGCCTGCGTAGATCCAGCTCCGGGGTTTCCACCGCCACCAGGCTGCCGCGACGGATGGCGTCGCGCAGGGCCAGGCGCGAGATGCAGCCGATGCCCAGGCCGGATTCCACGGCGCGCTTGATCGCCTCGGTGTGTTCCAGTTCCAGGCGGATATTCAGTGAGCGCGGGTGGTGACGCATGGCCTGGTCGAAGGTCAGGCGTGTACCGGAGCCCTGCTCGCGGAGAATCCAGGCCTCGTGGGTGAGTTCTTCCAGGCTGGCACTGCCGCGTTGGGCCAGCGGGTGCTGCGGCGCGCAGAACACTACCAACTCGTCCTCCACCCAGGGTTCGACCTCGATGTCCGGGTGCTGGCAATCGCCTTCGATCAGGCCCAGATCCAGTTCGTAGTGGGCGACCTGCTGCACCACGTGGGCGGTGTTGTGCACCTGCAGTTTTACTCGGCACTCTGGATGGTTCTGCATGAAGCTGCCAATCAGCAGGGTGGCCAGGTAGTTGCCCACCGTTAGCGTGGCGCCGACGTTGAGTGAGCCGAAACCACTCTTGCCGCCCAGTAGGCGCTCGATCTCCCTGGCCTGGTCGAGCAGCGCTACCGCCTGGGGCAATAGTTGACTGCCCAAGGCGTTGAGGGCCAGACGCTTGCCGGCTCGGTCGAACAGCTGGCAATCGGACTGGCGCTCCAGTTCGGTCAGCGAGGTACTGGTGGCCGACTGCGACAATGCGAGCGATTGCGCGGCGCGGGAAACGCTCTCATGCTGCGCCACGGCGACGAATACCTGAAGTTGTCTGAGGGTAAATCGCATATCGATATAACCGATAACCTATATCTTGATAATCCACTTAACAGATATTGTTGCCGCGAATAGAATGCCGCGCAATCGCGCTTCTTGGCGCCGTGTTTCTCGAGGAAAACATCATCATGAGCAATATGAACGTCGAGCGTGTGCTCAGCGTCCACCACTGGAACGACACCCTGTTCAGCTTCAAGTGCACCCGTGATCCGGGTCTGCGCTTCGAGAATGGTCAGTTCGTGATGATCGGCCTGCAGCAGGAAAACGGCCGCCCGCTGATGCGCGCCTACTCCATTGCCAGCCCGAACTGGGAAGAGCATCTGGAGTTCTTCAGCATCAAGGTGCCGGACGGCCCGCTGACCTCGCAGCTGCAGCACCTCAAGGAAGGCGACGAGATCATCATCAGCAAGAAGCCCACCGGCACGCTGGTACTCGACGACCTCAATCCCGGCAAGCACCTCTACCTGCTCAGCACCGGCACTGGCCTGGCGCCGTTCATGAGCGTGATCCAGGATCCGGAAACCTACGAGCGCTTCGAGAAAGTGATCCTGGTACACGGCGTGCGTTACGTGAACGAAGTGGCCTACCGTGAGTTCATCACCGAGCACCTGCCGCAGAACGAGTTCTTCGGCGAGGCGCTGAAAGAGAAACTGATCTACTACCCGACCGTGACCCGTGAGCCGTTCGAGAATCAGGGCCGTCTGACCGACCTGATGCGCAGCGGCAAGCTGTTCGCCGACATCGGCCTGCCACCGATCAACCCGCAGGACGACCGCGCCATGATCTGCGGCAGCCCGAGCATGCTCGACGAGACCAGTGAAGTGCTCGACAGCTTCGGTCTGAAGATTTCCCCGCGCATGCGTGAGCCGGGCGACTACCTGATCGAGCGCGCCTTCGTCGAGAAGTAAACGCTGCTCTGTTGAACGACCAAGCCGCCCGATGGGCGGCTTGGTCGTTCTTGTAGGAGCGAATTTATTTGCGAAAGGGGCTGGCTGGCGCTCTATCCATCGCGAATGAATTCGCTCCTACACGGTATGGCTTTACAGACGCTTGGCATCGATGATCAGCACCGGCTCGCGCGGCACGTTCTGGTGCATGCCACGGTTGCCGGTGGGCACCTGGGCGATCTTGTCGACCACGTCCATGCCGCGCGTGACCTTGCCGAACACGGCGTAGCCGAAGTCGCGCGAGCCGTGGTCGAGGAAGGCGTTGTCCTTGTGGTTGATGAAGAACTGGCTGGTGGCCGAGTCGCGTGCCTGAGTCCGGGCCATGGCCAGGGTACCGCGCACGTTGTGCAGGCCGTTGTCGGCCTCGTTCTTGATCGGTGCGTCGGTGTCCTTCTGGCGCATATCGGCATCGAAGCCGCCGCCCTGGATCATGAAGCCGGGAATCACGCGGTGGAATTGGGTGCCGTTGTAGAAGCCGCTGTCGACATACTTGAGGAAATTCTGCGTGCTGATCGGCGCCTTGTCGGCAGCCAGTTCCACTTCGATTTGCCCGAGGCTGGTGGTCAGCAGCACCCTGGGATTTTCCGCCGCCAGCAGGCTGGAGGACAGCAGCAGGGTGCAGGCAGCGAATGCGAGTTGCTTGAGCATGATGGTTATCTTTCCTTGTTGGCAGTGCCGTCGACTTCGGCGAAGAAGTCGAGCAGGGCGGTGTTGAAGCGTTGGGGTTGATCCAGTGGTGTGGCGTGTCGTGAATTGTCGATCACTTGCAGGCGCGCGTCGGGGAGCTCCGTCACATAGGCCTGTTTGGCCTCGACCGACGTGTAGTCACGGTCGGCGCTGATGACCAGCGTAGGACAGAGGATGCGCCGCAGGCGTTCCCGCACGCCCCAGCCGATGATGGCGTCGAGGCTGGCCAGGTAGGCGCGCTTGTCGTTGCGCGGCCAACGCTGTTCCACCTTGTGCCGCAGCTCGGCCTGTTCGGGCCGGGGGAACAGCAGTTTGCCCAGGGCCTTGGCCAGGGTTTCCAGCGGCAGCAGGCGCGCCAGCAGCCAGCGCTTGGCAATCTCCAGGCGTTCGCGCAGGTTGCGTGCCTTCACTTCCGGAGCGCTGTTGACGATGGTCAGGCTGCGCAGCAGATGGGGTTGGTCGACCCCGAGCTGGAAGCCGATCATGCCGCCCATGGAGATGCCTACCAGGTGCACCGGCGGCAGTTGCAGGTGTTCGATCAGCGCGGCGACATCATCGGCAAAATCGACCATGCGGTAGCGCCCGCGCGGCTTGTCGGAGCGACCATGGCCACGTACATCCAGCGCCAGCACGCGGTACTGCGCGCTCAGCACGGGAATCTGGAACTCCCAGTCCAGCGTGCTGGAACCCAGGCCGTGGATCAGCAGCACCGGCGTGCCGTGCCCGTAGTCCTCGTAGTGCAACTGACAGCCGTCGTTGTCGAAGTAGGGCATGGCCTGTGTCTCAGTTGGGCGACTGCGGTGCGGCGAAGGGCATGTCGAGGGGCGCGCAGTCGAAGTTCTTGATCAGTTCGATGAGGATCTGCGTAGCCGGGCCGAGTACACGATCCTTGTTGCTGTAGAGGAAGAAGCGTGGCTTGCGGATGCCACCCTGAGCCAGCGGCAAGGGTTTGAGCAGGCCTTCCTGCAATTCGCGGGCGATCAGGTGGCGCGGTAGCCAGGCGAAGCCCAGGCCGCTGCTGACGAAGGTGCGTGCGGTCGGCAGGCTTCCGACCGTCCAGCGCTGCTCCGCGCCGAGCCAGCCGGCATCGCGCGGTTGCAGGCGGCCGCTGTCGCGGGTCACCACCTGCATCTGGCCTTCCAGATCCTGGAAGCTCAGCTCGCGCTGCATACGGTGCAAGGGGTGCTCCGGGTGCGCCACGGCGACGAATTCCACCTCGCTCAATTCCAGGCCCAGATGGCCGGTGATGTTCAGCGCACTGATGGCCAGATCGGCGGTGCCTTCGAGCAGCACTTCCTCGACCCCGGACAGCACCTCCTCGCGCAGGCGTACTCGGCAACCGCGGCTCTGCGGCATGAAAGCCGACAGGGCGCGCACGAGATTGGCGGTGGGGTAGGCGGCATCGACCACCAGGCGGACTTCGGCTTCCCAGCCCTGCTCCATGTGATGGGCCAGATCTTCCAGCTGGCTGGCCTGTTTGACCAGTTGCCGCGAGCGGCGCAGCAGCACGTCGCCAGCCTCGGTGAGCACGGCCTTGCGTCCGTCGATGCGCAGCAACGGCACGCCCAGCTGTTCCTGCATGCGTGCCACGGTATAGCTGACCGAGGATTGCGAGCGGTGCAGCACTTCGGCAGCCTGGGCGAAGCCGCCCTGATCCACCACGGCCTGCAGCGTGCGCCATTGATCCAGGGTTACGCGAGGAGCTTTCATCACATCATCCTGCTGCCGGCTGTCATCGCCGGCGCTATCGACCTAAACTGGCGCTTCCCAACGGAGAGCACCCTATGAAAAGAACAAGCTGTCTGCTGTTGCTGGCCTGCCTGCCGCTTGGCGCCCATGCCTACCCGATCGAGCTGGAGAAACAGCTCAATGGCGCCGAAGTATCTGCCACCACCCAGGATATCGACCACAACATGGCGGGGCTGATGCTCTACAACTATGGGCAGAAAGACGCTGAATGCACGGCGGTATTTCGTAATGGGCCAGAGGCACCGCGTACCCGCCGTACGTCTTTGCAGGCTGGGGCCAGCAACAACATGACGGCCAAGTTCACCCGCAGCGTGATTCGTCTACGCATCGACCTCACCTGCAATCCCAAGTGATCAGAGGCTAGCGCTGCCTTTTCGACAAATCAACTTCATCGATATATGTAAGCGGATATTTGCGCTTTTTCATCGATAAGGGTGGGAATAACCTGTGCTCCATCGACACACATACACTTCGATGGAGTCTTCCTCATGTCCCGCGTTCTGGTTATCGAAAGCAGTGCCCGTCAACAAGGCTCGGTGTCCCGCGAGCTGACCCAGCAATTCATCGCCAACTGGAAAGCCGCCAACCCGGCTGATCAGATTCAGGTACGCGATGTCGCTGCCAATCCGCTGCCGCACCTGGATCTGACTCTGCTGGGTGGCTGGATGACTCCGGCCGAGCAACAGAGCGACGCGGAGAAGACCGCCCTGGCGCGCTCCAACGAGCTGACCGAGGAACTGCTGGCGGCCGACGTGCTGGTACTGGCCGCGCCGATGTACAACTTCGCCATCCCCAGCACGCTGAAAGCCTGGCTCGACCATGTGCTGCGTGCCGGTGTCACCTTCAAGTACACCGAAACCGGCCCGCAAGGTCTGCTGACCGGCAAGCGCGCCATCGTGCTGACCGCGCGTGGCGGCATCTATGCCGGTAGCGCGCTGGATCACCAGGAACCCTACCTGCGTCAGGCGCTGGCCTTCATCGGCATTCACGACGTGCAGTTCATCCATGCCGAAGGCATGAACATGGGCGGCGAGTTCGTGGAAAAGGGCCTGGCCCAGGCCAAGGCCAAGCTGGCCGAATTGGCCTGATTCCGTCTTCACTCTCCTGTGCGCCCCTGTGGGCGATTGCACCGGCCATCCCCATGGGATGGCCGGTTTTTTATGTGGCGCTCAGCTACCGCTGAGCAAGGGCGTGACAGCCGATACGCTGTTCGCTCGATTCTGCTCTCAACTGTGGATTGTCCGGCTCTGGGGAACGCGCTAAGGTCGCCGCCTTCTTCCGGAGGTGGCCGTGCGATACCTGTTGATAGTGACCCTGCTGTGGGCGTTCTCCTTCAGCTTGATCGGCGAATATCTGGCCGGTCGGGTCGACAGCTATTTCGCCGTGCTCACGCGCATCGTCATCGCCGGTCTGTTGTTCGTGCCGCTGACGCGCTGGCGCGGACAGGCTCCAGCCTTCGTGCGCGGCATGCTGCTGATTGGGGCGCTGCAGTTCGGCATCACCTACGTCTGCCTGTACCTGAGCTTCTCGGTGCTCAGTGTGCCGGAGGTGTTGCTGTTCACCATCCTCACGCCGCTGCATGTGACGTTGATCGAGGACGCCCTCAATCGGCGCTTCAATCCCTGGGCGCTGGTCGCGGCTGCCGTGGCCGTTGCGGGCGCGGCCATCATCCGTTACGACGGCATCAGCAGTGGCTTCCTGTTCGGTTTCCTGCTGTTGCAACTGGCCAATTTCACCTTCGCCGCCGGCCAGGTGCTGTACAAGCACCTGCTGCTGCGCCATCCCAGTGACGAGCCGCAGTACCGGCGTTTTGGCTTCTTCTATCTGGGCGCCGTGCTGATCGCCTTGCCGGCCTTCCTGCTCCTGGGTAATGCCGAGCGCATGCCGGCTACGCCCCTGCAGTGGGGCGTGCTCGGCTGGCTGGGGGTGATGGCCTCGGGGCTCGGGTTGTACTGGTGGAACAAGGGCGCCAGCCTGGTCGATGGCGGCACCCTGGCGGTGATGAACAATGCGCTGGTGCCTGCCGGCCTGCTGGTCAATCTGCTGATCTGGAATCACGATGCCGATTTGCTGCGTCTGGCTCTGGGCGGCGCTGTGATCGCGGCGTCCCTGCCGCTGGTGCGCATCGGTCGCAGGCAGGGGGCAGCCTGATGCTCCTGTCCGGACGCGGTGTGGCGCTGTCGGTCGGCGCCTCCGTGCTGTTTGCGGTGATGCCCGGCTATGTGCAATGGCTGGCGCCACTCGATGGCGTACAGGTATTCGCCCAGCGTGTGCTCTGGTCGATTCCGTTGGTCTTGTTGCTGGTGCTGCTGACCCGGCAGACCGCGTTGCTGCGCGAGACTTTCGGCCGTCTGCGCCGCGAACCGCTGCTGCTTGCGGCCTGCCCGCTGGCAGCAGCACTGATTGGCGTGCAGTGGGGGCTGTTTCTCTGGGCGCCATTGGCCGGGCGCATGCTGGAAGTGTCCATGGGCTACTTCCTGCTGCCGCTGGCGCTGGTACTGACCGGTCGGCTGTTCTACGGCGAACGTCTGCGCCCGTTGCAGAGCCTGGCCGTGACCTGCGCGATTCTTGGCGTGCTACACGAACTCTGGCGCACCCAGGCGTTCTCCTGGCTGACGCTGATCACCGCGCTGGGCTACCCGCCATACATGATGCTGCGCCGCTGGATGCGCCTGGATGCGCTGTCCGGCTTCGTGCTGGAGATGCTGATTCTGGCGCCGCTGGCCATCTGGCTGATCATCGCCTACGGGCCGGTCGGCGCTTTCGCCAACAAGCCGCAGCTCTGGTGGCTGGTGCCAGGCATGGCGCTGATCGGCACATTGGCCTTCGCTTCGATGATGGCGTCGAGCCGGCTGTTACCGATGGGGCTGTTCGGCATTCTCAGCTATGTCGAGCCGGTGCTGCTGTTCGCTGTAGCGTTGCTGGTGCTGGGTGAGAGCTTCGATGCTGCACAATGGCTGACCTATCTGCCGATCTGGCTGGCCGTGCTGCTGGTCGGTTGGGACAGTGCGAGGCTGCTGCACAAGCAGCGCGGGCGCTGATCAGGCCGCGTTGTGGTGGGATGCCGGGAGGGGCAGGGCTGCCGCCTGCTGGTTCAGCACCCGGTAATGCAGTTGCAGCGTGCCGTTGTTGAAGCGGCGCTGGTCACTGAGTTGCAGACTGCGCTCGAGTCCGGTGGCGAACAGCCTGATGCCGGCGCCGAGCAGGTGGGGCGCCAGGTTGATCACTATCTCGTCGATCAGGCCTGCGGCATAACAGGTGCCGGCCAGGGAGCCGCCGCCGACCAGCCAGGTACGCTGAAAACCGGCTTCGCGCAGGGCGGCGATCGCCTGTGCGGGCGTGCAGTGGGTCAGTTGGATGTCGCTCGAGGCGCGTGGTAGCTCGGAGCGGGTCAGCACCACGCAGGGCTTTCCGGGGTAGGGCCAGGTGCCACCTTTGGCCAATAATGCCTCATAGGTCATGCGACCCATCAGCAATGAGTCGATACCGGTATAGAAGTATTGAAAGCTGTATTCCTCGTCTGCCTGGCGCTCGGCATCGAACCAGTCGAGGCGGCCGTCTGGGCGGGCGATATAGCCATCGAGACTGGACGTCACATGGTAGATCAGGGACGGGCTCATGATGCCTCCACGGCAGGCAATACGAATATTGGAGTGTTGCGCGCAAGGCAAGTTCGTTGCGCCCGATGCCACTGGTCGGTTGAGTCAGTCCAGCACGTTGCGCAGAATCTCGTAGACGATGCCCGTAGCCACGGCCACCAGCACCACGTCGGTGCCGACCTGCTTCCACTCATAGCCCTCGTAATAAGGTAGACGGCTCGCCAGACGGCTGTCGAAGCGCTTGGCGATGCCGGGCGGTAGCGGTTTGCCTCGAGCCAGATTCTTGGCGATGCCTGGGGGCAGGGGAGCGCTAGGGGCGATCAGTTGGCGATTCTCCCCCAGGACGATGCGAACCTGGCCGATATCGATACTGGGGCCGCGCATGTCGATCTGAACCTGATCCTGGCCGCCGCCGTGTTTGTTGTTGCCCTTGCCTGGTGGCGGACTGGCCAGCAGAGGTGAAGCGGCGAGGAGCAGGCTGAGGCCGAGGCAAAGAGAGGCACGGTTGTTGGGCATGGCAGTGTTCCTTTGTGAGGATGCTTGATAGATAGGCTAGCGCGAGCGCCGGTTCCAGTGGTGACTGCACATTTTCCGAATGGATTCATGGGGCGCCGATGGGTTCTTCCTGCAAAGAAATTCGGCCCGGGCGCCGGAAACCGTTAGGCTATGCACCGTTTTGTCGATCCTTCGAGGTAGTGCCCCTGTGTTTGCCCAATTCGCCCTGCATGAACGCCTGCTCAAAGCCGTGGCCGAGCTTAACTTCGTCGAGCCGACGCCCGTGCAGGCGGCCGCCATTCCTTTGGCTATGGCGGGCAAGGATCTGCGCGTGATCGCCCAGACCGGCAGCGGCAAGACCGCTGCCTTCGTCCTACCATTGCTCAACCGCCTGCTCGGTGATGGCAACTCTCGCCAGCGCCTGAGCATTCGTGCACTGATCCTGCTGCCGACCCGCGAACTGGCGCAGCAGACGTTCAAGGAAGTCGAGCGTTTTGCCCAGTTCACCTTCCTCAAGGCCGGGCTGGTCACCGGTGGCGAAGACTTCAAGGTGCAAGCGGCGATGATGCGCAAGATCGATATTCTGATCGGCACACCGGGCCGTCTGATCGAGCATGCCAATGCCGGCAACCTGCCGCTCGATGAGGTCGAAGTGCTGGTGTTCGACGAGGCCGACCGCATGCTCGACATGGGCTTCGCCGAGGACGCCCAGCGCCTGGCCGAGGCCTGTGGGCCGCACCAGACCCTGCTGTTCTCCGCCACCACCGGTGGCAATGGCCTGCGCGAGATGATCGCCAAGGTGCTCAAGGAGCCGCAGCACCTGATGCTCAACAGCGTCAGCCAGCTCAACGAGGGCACGCGTCAGCAGATCATCACGGCCGACCACAACCATCACAAGGAACAGCTCGTTGACTGGTTGCTGGCCAATGAAACCTATGACAAGGCCATCGTCTTCACCAACACCCGGGTACAGGCCGACCGCCTGTACGGCAAGCTGGTGGCGGCCGGGGGCAAGGCTTTCGTGCTGCATGGCGAGAAGGATCAGAAGGATCGCAAGCTGGCCATCGAGCGCCTGCGCCAGGGGGCGGTGCGGGTGCTGGTGGCCACCGACGTGGCCGCTCGTGGTCTGGATGTCGACGGTCTGGATCTGGTGATCAACTTCGACATGCCGCGTTCCGGTGATGAATACGTGCACCGCATCGGCCGTACCGGCCGCGCCGGTGGCGAAGGCCTGGCGGTGTCGCTGATCTGCCACACCGACTGGAACCTGATGTCGAGCATCGAGCGCTACCTCAAGCAGCGTTTCGAGCGTCGCAGCATCAAGGAACTCAAGGGCGCCTACCAGGGGCCGAAGAACCTCAAGGCTTCGGGCAAGGCCGCCGGCAGCAAGAAGAAAAAGACCGACAAGAAAGACCCGAAGAAGGCCGCCGCACCCAAGCGCAAGACTGGCCCGCGCCCGGCTGGCAAACCATCAGGCCTGGTCAGCGCCGACGGCAGCGCGCCGCTCAAGCGCAAGAAGCCGGCTGCGGAGTAACACGGCTGTCAGTGTAGGGCGGGTGTAACCCGCCGGCAGGAGTTGGCGGGTTGCACCCGCCCTACACTTAGTCGACCCCGACGAAACCACCGGTCTGGTGCTGCCACAGGCGTGCATACAGGCCGCCGTGGGCGAGCAGTTCGGCGTGGCTGCCGGTTTCGATGATCTGGCCCTGGTCGATCACCACCAGGCGATCCATCCGGGCGATGGTCGACAGGCGGTGGGCGATAGCGATCACCGTCTTGCCTTCCATCAGGCTGTCCAGACTTTCCTGGATGGCGGCTTCCACTTCCGAATCCAGCGCCGAGGTGGCTTCGTCGAGCACCAGGATCGGCGCGTCCTTGAGCAGCACGCGGGCGATGGCGATACGTTGGCGCTGGCCGCCAGACAGCTTGACCCCACGCTCACCGACCTGGGCATCCATGCCGAGGCCGCCCTGGCTGTCGTCCAGCGTGGGGATGAAGGTATCGGCGCGTGCCTTGCGCACGGCGTCCCAGAGCTGCTCGTCGCTGGCGTCGGGCTTGCCGTAGCGTAGGTTGTCGCGGATCGAGCGGTGCAGCAGGGCGGTATCCTGGGTCACCACGCCGATCTGTGCACGCAGGCTTTCCTGGGTCACCGAGGCAATGTCCTGATCGTCGATCAGGATGCGTCCACTTTCCAGGTCGTACAGGCGCAGCAGCAGGTTGACCAGGGTCGACTTGCCGGCGCCGGAAGGCCCGACCAGGCCGATTTTCTCGCCTGGGCGGATGGCCAGGTCGAGGCCGGCGATAACGCCGCCGCGCTTGCCGTAGTGGAAGTGGATGTCCTCGAAGCGCACGCCGCCGCGCCCGACCTGAATCGGTCTGGCGTCGTCGCGGTCGAGCACCTGGCGCGGCTGGACGATGGTCTGCATGCCATCCTGCACGGTGCCGACGTTCTCGAAGATGCCGTTGACCACCCACATGATCCATTCGGACATGTTGTTGATGCGGATCACCAGGCCCAGCGCCAGGGCGATGGCGCCCGTGCTGATCAATGCCTGGCTCCACAGCCACAGCGCCAGGGCGCCGGTGCCGACGATCAGCACGCCGTTCATGCAGGTGATGAGAAAGTCCAGCGCCGTGATGGTGCGCGACTGCAGACGGAACTTGTGCAGCAGCTCCTGCATGGCTTCGCGGGCGTAGCTTTCTTCTTCCTGTGAGTGGGCGAACAGCTTGAGCGTGGCGATGTTGCTGTAGCCATCGACCACTCGCCCCATGACCTTAGAGCGTGCCGCGGACGCCGCTGCCGAGCGCGCCTTGATGCGCGGTACGAAGTACCACAGCGCTGCGCTGTAACCGATGATCCACAGCGCCAGCGGCAGCACCAGGCGCAGGTCGGCGGCGGCGAACAGGTACAGCGCGCTGCCGGCATACACCACTACATGCCACAGCGCGTCGATCACCTGCATGGCCGACTCGCGCAGCGATGGGCCGGTCTGCATCACGCGCTGGGCGACACGGCCGGCGAAGTCGTTCTGGAAGAAGCTCAGGCTCTGCTTGAGCACGTAGCGATGGTTCTGCCAACGGATCAGGTTGCTCAGGCCCGGATTGATCGCCTGATGCGCCAGAAGGTTGTGCAGGCCGAACACCACCGGGCGGAGGATTAGCGCCACCAGCAGCATCCACAGCAGTTCGCCCTGGTGTTCGGTGAAGAAACTGTTGGCGTCCTGGCTGGCCTGGGCCATGTCGATCAACTGGCCGAGGAAGGCGAACAGGGCGACTTCGATCAAGGCGGCCAGGAAGCCGACGACCAGCATGGCCAGCATCAGCGGCCACACCTGTTTCAGATAGTGAGCGTAGAAACGCAGCAGCCCCGACGGTGGTGCAACATCGGGGCTGGGTGTGAATACGTCGATCAACGACTCGAAGCGGCGAAACAACATGAGAGCGGCATCCTGCCCGGAAAGCGAAGGCCGATCCTAACGCGAACCGGTCTCAGCTGGCAGGGTTCTCTTCAGTTCGCTGGCCCAGGCCAGTAGTGGCACTTCGGTCTGTGGTTGCCAGATGCGCCGCAACAACAGCAGCAGTTGTTCGGGCTCGCCACGGGCGAAGGGCAGACGATCGATGTGTTGATTGACCTGCCAGCGCCCCTCTTGCCAATGAGCGAAGTCGAAGCGGAAAGGGTGATAACCGGTCATGCCCAGGCGCAGGTCGGTGACGATCAGGCGACCGTCGATCTGGTCGTAGCGCAGCATGCCGCCGGTGAACCAGGCCAGGCGTTGGTGCATCGGTGCATCCGCCAGCGCCGGGCGCAGTTCGGTGCCTAGCGGCAGACGCTGCAGTTGCGGTGGCGCGCTGTCGAACCAGCCAGTCAGCGCCTCGTAGTAATGCTCGCCGTCGAGCACGATGACGCGCCATAGCAGGCTGTTGAAGGGCGTGGGCGTGACGAACAAGCGCTCGGCTTGGATGCCCTGGCGTGCCAGCTCACGCTCGACACGTTGCTCGGCCATATACTTGCCTGCCAGCGTGCTGCCCAGATAAAGCGTGGACAGCGCCAGGGCGATGGCGGGTACGCGGGTGTAACGCTCGCGCAGGCCACCGCTCAGTCCGACCAGCACGGCGACGATCAGCGGCAGCGTATACAGCGGGTCGATGATGAAGATGCTCGACCAGGCCGTGGGGGTGGGCATCAGCGGCCAGAACAGTTGGGTGCCGTAGCTGGTGAAGGCATCCAGCAGCGGGTGGGTGATCAGCACCAGCCACAGGGTCAATAACAGACGCTGGCTCGAATAGCCGGGGTGCGGTCGATAACGCCGCGCCAGCCATGTCAGCAGCAGGGCCAGGCCGCTGAGGACGAACAACGAGTGGCTGAAACCACGGTGATAGGTCATGTCGGCGACCGCATCGCCATAGTCGATGACGACATCAAGGTCGGGCAGGGTGGCGAGCATGGCACCGTACAGTAGGGCCTTGCGCCCCTGCCAGCGGCCGAGCAGTGCGCCCTGGATGGTGGCGCCAAGAACGGCCTGGGTAATCGAGTCCATTGAGTCGATCCGTGAATGACGAGGTGGCTACGTTAGCGGAGCCGAGCCGCCGCTGCCGTAGCGAAATTTCAAGCAAAGGTTACAGTAGGCATCGCACGAGCCAGGCCATCTCCCATGCTGATCATCTCCAACGCTGTCCATCTTCCGCTCGATGAGATCGAACTGACTGCCATCCGCGCCCAGGGCGCCGGCGGACAGAACGTCAACAAGGTCTCCAGCGCCGTGCACCTGCGCTTCGACAGCCAGGCCTCGTCGTTGCCGCCGTTCTACAAGGAGCGTTTGCTGGCTGCGAGCGATTCGCGCATCACCGCAGAGGGGGTGGTAATCATCAAGGCGCAGCAGTTCCGCACTCAGGAGCAGAATCGTGCCGATGCCCTGGAGCGCCTCGCGGAACTGATCCGCAACGTGGCCAAGACCGAGAAGAAACGCCGTCCGACCAAGCCCACGCGGGGCTCGCAGACACGCCGTCTGGACGGCAAGAGCAAGCGCGGGACGATCAAGGCCGGGCGTGGCCGGGTCGATTACTGAATCGTCAGCTCAATCGCTAGGGGGATGCAGCCCGGTGGATCGCCTTGCAGCGATCCACCGGGGGAGGGGTCAGATGCCTTGCGGAATCTCTTCGCCGCCCAGGGCGGTGAACAGCTCGGGCAGGAACTCCACCAGGGTCATCATCATCAGGATGAAGCTGGCGTCCTGCTGGGCCAGGGCGTCATCACCGCCATCCTGCTCGGCCTGCTCCTGCAGCACGTCTTCGAAACGCAGGCGCTTGATGGTCAGTTTGTCGTCGAGTACGAAGGACAGCTTGTCCTGCCAGGCCAGCGACAGCTGGGTGACCTGCTTGCCAGTGGAGAGGTGCAGCTGGATTTCCTCGCTGGTCAGATCCTGGCGCTTGCAACGCACCACGCCGCCATCTTCATGGGTGTCGCGCAGCTCGCATTCATCCAGAACGAAGAAACCCTCGGCCGCGCTCTGGTTCTTCAGCCAGTCGGTGAGGGTGGCGGTCGGGGCGATCTTCACCGACAGCGGGCGTACCGGCAGCGAACCAATGGCCTCGCGCAGGGTGGAAAGCAGGTCTTCGGCCTTCTTGGCGCTGGCGCTGTCGACCAGGATCAGGCCCTGTTTTGGCGCGATGGCGGCGAAGGTGCCGGATTTGCGAATGAAGGCGCGCGGCAGGAAGGCCTGGACGATCTCGTCCTTGATCTGGTCGCGCTCCTTCTTGTAGACCTTGCGCATCTGCGTGTTCTCGATCTCGTCGACCTTCTCCTTCAGCGCATCACGCACCACCGAACCGGGCAGGATACGTTCCTCCTTACGCGCACCGATCAGCAGGAAGTCGCCGCTGACGTGCACCAGCGGTGCATCGGCACCTTTGCCGAAGGGCGCGGTGAAACCGTAGGTGGTCAACTCCTGGCTGGCGCAGGGACGTGCCGGCTTGCTCGACAAAGCAGCCTCCAGTGCGTCGGCGTCGAAAGGGATGTCCTGGGTAAGGCGATAGACCAGCAGGTTACGGAACCACATGTGCGGATGACTCTCCATTGGCGTAAGGGGCGCAGACCGGCGAGGCGGCGCGACGGCGAACGCGGCAGCCAGGCTGCCGATGCGAAGCGTGCATTATTGTCGGCCTCGGCGTTCAGGCCAACCATTGGCAAGCAGCCGCCCGGAAAATTCCCCAGGCTGCGCTAAGTTCTTGCTACTTCGATAAATTTTTTTCACATCGGGGCTTGCCAAGGTCGTGAACGCTCTCTAGAATGCGCCCCACTTCGAGAGTGAATGGGGTGGTTAGCTCAGCCGGGAGAGCATCTGCCTTACAAGCAGAGGGTCGGCGGTTCGATCCCGTCACCACCCACCAATCTCGCAGTTACGCGCAGCGGTAGTTCAGTCGGTTAGAATACCGGCCTGTCACGCCGGGGGTCGCGGGTTCGAGTCCCGTCCGCTGCGCCATTCTTTTCCTCGCTTCATCCCCTCCTGTGACAATCCTTCAGCGTTCGCCTGAATTTTCAAAAAATCCTTTGTTTGCCTGAACTTATGCGCTTTGCTCGGCTCCTATGCCGTAGCCAGTGATCGTGGCGTGCTGCTAAGCTCGCGCTTTCACACGACGGCCTTCGGGCGCATCTACAAGGAACAAGCATGAAACAGCATCGTTTGGCGGCGGCGGTTGCCCTGGTGGGTCTGGTGCTCACCGGTTGTGATTCGCAGACCAGCGAAGTCGAACTCAAGTCCCCGGCGCAGAAAGCCTCCTACGGTATCGGTCTGAACATGGGCCGTAGCCTTTCTGAGGAAGGCATGGACGATCTGGATTCCAAGGCCGTCGCCCAGGGCATCGAAGATGCGCTGGCGAAGAAGGATCCGCGCATCAAGGATGAGGAGATGGTCGAGGCCTTCACCTTCCTGCAGAACCGTGCCCAAGAGCGCATGGTTACCCTGAGCAAGGAAACTGCCGAAGCCGGCAAGAAGTTCCTTGAAGAAAACGGCAAGCGTGAAGGCGTGGTGACCACTGCCTCCGGCCTGCAGTATGAAGTGATCAAAAAGACCGACGGCGCTCAGCCCAAGGCCAGCGACGTGGTGACCGTTCACTACGAAGGCAAGCTGACCGACGGCAGCGTATTCGACAGCTCGGTCGCTCGTGGCAGCCCCATCGATCTGCCGGTCAGCGGTGTGATTCCGGGTTGGGTCGAAGGCCTGCAACTGATGCACGTGGGTGAGAAGTACAAGCTGTACATCCCCAGCGAGCTGGCTTACGGCGAGCAGAGCCCGTCGCCTGCCATTCCGGCCAACTCGGTGCTGGTGTTCGATCTCGAACTGATCGGCATCAAGGATCCGAGCCAGCAGCAAGGCCAGGATCAAGACGCCGCTCAGTAACACCTGCGAGCGCCCGAAAAACGCCCCGTCTTGACGGGGCGTTTGCGTTTTTACCCTTGACCGAGGCGCTCGCCTCTGATCTCGATGTTACGCTTATGCACATTTTGGGAATCGCTCCCAAGTGGATTTCGTTACAGTTGGCTGCTGTCTTTGTCAACGTTCAACTTGTTGATTTCATTGAGTTTTATGGGTTGGGCAAAAAATGTCCGATCTAAGCGAAGGCCCCATGCCACGGGGCTTTGGTAAGCTTGTCGAAGTTCTTTGCACAGGTTTATCCACAGCTTCGGTGGATAAGCCGATCAATCCCAGGCAGTGACTGGGCTGCCAAGGAGATGCGATGAAAACTCCCTGGAAACTGGCGCGTTACCTCCCACTGGCCGCTCGCTTTCTGCGTGAAGGTCGGCTGCCAGAGCTGCTGCGTGCGGTGGCGGACAAGAAGACGCCGTCGGGCGCTCGTTTCGCCGCGCTCAGAGAGGATCTCGACCTGCTGCGGGCCCTGTGTATGGCCTGGCTCAAAGGCGAGTATCGGCAGGTCAGCAAGCAGGCCATGCTGATGGTCGTCGCCGCGCTGCTGTACTTTCTCACGCCGCTCGATGCCATTCCGGACTGGCTGGTCGGGCTGGGCTTCGTCGACGATCTGGCGGTGCTGGCGTGGGTACTCAACACCTGGAAGGGGGAATTGCAGGCGTTTCGTGCCTGGCGTGAGCGACAATCGCCGCAACGCCTGGCCGCCATCGAATATCTGCCTGAGGGGGAGCAGGGCGGGCTCCTTCCGCCGCGGGCGAACACCTGACCTTGGGCGCCTGTTAAGATGACCGCTCGTCAAGGAAAGGGCCGAGGCATCGGCTCTGCCGTTCCCATGGAGATATCGATGACAGTGCAAATCATTGCCCGCGATGGCGAACCGGAATACGCCGTGCTGCCCTGGGCGGATTACCAGGCTTTGCTGCAGGCTGCTGGCCAGGCCGTTGCCGAGGCAGCGCCGACTGCAGCGGTTGTCCCCAGCGCAGTGCGGCCGGCGCTCATCGAGCTGGCACGGCTGCGTGAGGCCAAGGGCCTGGCGGCCGAGGAACTGGCCCGCAGCGTGGGCATCAGCCCTCACTATCTGGCAATGATCGAGCGTGGCGAGCGTATACCGGACGCGGCCATCCAGCGCTCGCTGGCCTGGCAGCTCGGGTTGGAGGGCTGGTCTTGAGCGTACGGATCAGCCGTCAGCACTGGCAGGCGTTGCTCACTGAGCTGGATGATGCCCGCCGTCAGCGCCATCTGTTGACCTACCGTGCCTTGATCGAGCGCCTGGTGTTGCCAAGCCCGGCCATGCAGACCCTGGCGGCGGCGCTCGAGCATCTGGCGGCGCTGGACGCGCGTGCCGAACGGCCACTGCGCAGTGCGCTGGTGATCAGCCAGGGTGCCAGTCGCCTGCCGCGAACCGGCTTCTTCGAGTGCGCCACGCGTCTGGGGCGTTTTTCCGGTGCCTCCGACGGGGTGGCCGCGGCGTCCTGGCACGCTTCCGAGGTGGCGCGCGTGTTCGAATTCGATTACCCCGACGATGTCTAGGCTGCTCTGGACGTTACGCGCACGCCTGTGCTACTGGCTGGCCAGGCGTCTGTTTCATTTGCCCTGGATCATGCGCCAGCCTCGCGCCTGGCAATGGATGCAGGGGCAGTACGGGCGCATGGCGAATCTGGGGGATGTTTCGGCGCAGAGTTTCTACGGCCATATTCTGGCGTTTCGTGGGCAGGGGCTCGGGGCGCGTGAAGAGGGCATGCGCCTGTTGCGCCTGGCCGCCCAAGGCGGTGATGGCAAGGCGGCCTATCAGGTCGGGTTGCTGGCGCTCAAAGGCGATGCGCGGCACGCACCGGATGGCCAGGAGGCCGTACGCTGGCTGGAGCTGGCGCTACAAGCTGGGCATCCTCTGGCGGCCCGACATCTCGCGCAACTTTACCGGGAGGGGGCTCCCGGTCTGCAAGTCAATATGCAACAGGCAGCCCGTTATGCCGAGCTGGAGAGTCAGGCGCGCTGAGCCGTCGCTTCGATGACGTGCACGCTATAGCCTGGCACGGCCTTGGCCCCGCGTTTGGCATCGGAGGCCAGTTCGGCCAACTGGGCTGCGTCGAGCTCGCCGCAGTCCTGCTCCAGCAGATGCACCACGCCGATCGAAAGTGACAGCAGCGGGTATTCCTGACGCTGCCCCTGACGGTTGTGGGCACTGAAACAGCCGGCCTGCAGATGCTCCTCGCGGTAGAAGCGCCGACACTGGTTCTGGAACTCCTCCAGCAGGCGACTGAGCTTCTGCCGCCAATCGTCGGTGCCCAGCACCAGCATGAAGTCGTCGCCGCCGATATGGCCGACGAAGTCCCGCGCCGGATCGACCCGCTCATTCAGGCACTGCGCCAGGCAGAGCAGCACTTCGTCACCCTTGGCGTAGCCGTAGAGATCATTGAAGGGCTTGAAGCTGTCGATATCGACGTAGCACACCGCCGCCTTGCGCTTCTGCTGCAGCAAGCGGGTCAGGCATTGCTGGATTGGCACGTTGCCCGGTAGCAGGGTCAGTGGGTTGGCATGACGAGCCTGTTGCAGCTTCTGCTCGGTGATCAGCTTGAGCACGTCGATCACCCGGCCCAGGCCGCGATAGCGCCCTTGCTGGATGATGATGAAGTCTTCCTCAATGCGCTGCCGGGCGCGGCTGGTCAGCAGCCGGCTGACTTTCTGCAGCGATTGCGTCAACTCGACGGCAAGGAAATCCTCGCTCATCAGCCGGCTGATCGGCTTGCGCGCGAACAGCTCGGTAGCGAAGGGCTTGAGCAGGGCCTCGGACAGCGAGTGGCGATGCACGATGCCCACCGGTTGCTGCTCGTTGTTGAGCACCGCCAGGGAGTTGAGGTTGGGCTGGGCACGAAATACGTCCAGCACGTCGGCAGTCGCGGTCTGCTGATCCACGGCCGGCAGTTCATTGAGCAGGGCGCTCAGATCGTGGCTGTCCTCGCCCAGCGTTTCCTGACTGTCGAGCAGCTCTGGCAGCAGCTTCCGGGCATCGCGCGGCGGTTTCTCCTGCGGCCGGCCGATCAGGTAGCCCTGCACCAGATCCACCCCCATCTCGGCCAATACGGTGAGCTCCTCGACCAATTCGATGCCTTCGGCGATAACCTGGGCGCGCGAGGCCTGAGCCATCTTCAGGATGGAACCGACGAACTCGCGTTTGACCGCATCCTGGTGGATGCCATCGATGAAGTGACGGTCGATCTTCACGTAATCCGGGCGCAGCTCCGACCACAGGCGCAGGCTGGAGTAACCGGCGCCCAGGTCATCCAGGGCGATGGAAAATCCCATGGCGCGGTAGTGATGCAGGGCGTTGTCGAGCAGGCCGAAATCCTCGGTCGGCGACTGTTCTGTGAGTTCGATCACCACCTGACTGGGCGGTATGCCGAAGGCCTGCAGCAACTGTAGGGTGCGTCCTGGCTGATGGCTGGCTTCGAGCAGGGACTCGGGGGAGACGTTGAGAAACAGCTTGCCCTCCAGCCCCAGATTGCTGAAACGCTTGCAGGCACTCTTGCGGCAGAGCATTTCCAGTTCGCTGAGACGCCCCGCGTGGCGTGCGACGGCAAACAGCGTGAGTGGGGAGTGCAAGGCGCTGTTGGAGGGGCCGCGCGTCAGGGCTTCGTAGCCAAGGATGCGCTGCTCGGAAAGGGAGACGATCGGTTGGAACAGGCTGTTGAGGTCTCCGTGAGCGAGGATGTTACCCAGTGCGCTCAACTGCTCGGTGACGGTCATGGTGGTCTCGTTATGCCTGGAAACGAAAAGGGCCGATCAATGATCGGCCCTCGTATTTCACGACAGTTTGATGACTGCTTGATGACAGATTCCAGCTGCTGTCATCAATGCAGCGCCAGCGACGGGTTGAGCCCCAGGTAGTCGATCAGGATGTGCCCGGACTCGGACAGATAGGCATCGTCCTCGGGCTTGCTCTTGTCCTCTTCGGCGGGCAGGGCGTCCTCGTCTTCCTTGGCCAGTTCCTTGAGCGGTTCCTCGCCCTTGGCCTGGCGTCGATCGTTCTCCAGCTTGAGCTGCTTGGCCTCGATATCGGCCTGTTGCGCGCGACGCTTGGTTTCGTTGAGGCTGACTGTGGTTTCGGCCATCAGTTGCTTCGACAGGTCGATGCTGGCGCGCGTGAAGAGGAAGTCCGGATCATGCGCGGTACGCTGATCGTGCTTGCTCTGCAGTTGCTTGAGGAACGGTTTGATCGGATCCAGCTCCGGCTTGATCGCCGGACGGATGCTGTCCCAGGGCATGGCCGCCGGCAGGGCGCTCTCGCCGATGTCCTTGGTGTTCATCACGTCGGGGTAGGCGATATCCGGCAGTACGCCCTGGTGTTGGGTGCTCTGCCCGGAGACGCGATAGAACTTGGCCAGGGTCAGCTTCAGCTCGCCATGGTTGAGCGGCTGGATGGTTTGCACCGTGCCCTTGCCGAAGGTCTGGCCGCCGAGGATCAGCGCGCGGTGATAGTCCTGCATGGCGCCGGCGAAGATCTCCGACGCCGAGGCGGACAGGCGGTTGACCAGCACAGCCAGCGGGCCCTTGTAATAGGCACCCTTGTTCTCATCGGCGAGCACGTCGACACGGCCGTCGGCGTTGCGCACCAGTACGGTCGGGCCCTGGTCGATGAACAGGCTGGTCAGTTCGGTGGCTTCCTGCAGGGAGCCGCCGCCGTTGTTGCGCAGGTCGATGACCAGGCCGTCGACTTTCTCTTTCTGCAACTCGTCGATCAGGCGCTTAACGTCGCGAGTGGTGCTCTTGTAGTCCGGATCGCCAGCACGGAAGGCCTTGAAGTCCAGATAGAAGGCCGGCAGCTCGATCACGCCAAGCTTGTAGTCACGGCCATCCTGGGTCAGGTGCAGCACCTTCTTCTTCGCGGCCTGTTCCTCGAGCTTGACCGACTCGCGGGTGATGGTGACCACCTTGCTGGTCTGGTCGCTCGGCGGGTTGCTCGCCGGGATCACTTCCAGGCGCACGGTGGAGCCTTTCGGGCCACGGATCAGCTTGACCACTTCGTCCAGGCGCCAACCGATCACGTCGACCATTTCATCGTTGCCTTGCGCGACACCGATGATCTTGTCGGCCGGGGCGATCTGCTTGCTTTTCTCCGCCGGGCCGGCCGGCACCAGGCGCACGACCTTGACGTATTCGCTGTCGTTCTGCAGCACCGCACCGATGCCTTCGAGCGACAGGCTCATGTTGATGTCGAAGTTTTCCGCGTTGTCCGGAGACAGGTAGGTGGTGTGCGGATCGTAGGTGGTGGCAAAGGCGTTGATATAAGCCTGGAACACGTCTTCGCCACGCGTCTGCTGCAGACGCGAGAGCTGGTTCTTGTAACGCTTGGTGAGCAGTTCCTGGATGGCCTTGGTGTCCTTGCCGGCGATCTTCAGGCGCAGCACCTCGTCTTTCACGCGCTTGCGCCAGAGTTCGTCGAGCTCGGCACTATCCTTGGCCCAGGGGGCTTTCTCGCGATCCACCTGCAGGCTCTCGTCGACGCTGAAGTCGATCTTGTCCACGCCCTTGTCGAGCAAGGCCAGGGCATAGTCCAGGCGCTCCTGAAGACGGGTCAGATGACGGCGGTAGATGAAGAAGCCTGGCTCGAGATCTCCAGATTTCAGCAGATCGTCGAACTTGGTTCGCCACTGATTGAACTCGGCGATGTCGCCAGCGGTGAAATAGCTGCGCGATGGATCGAGCATCTTCAGATAGTTGTCATAGATCTGGATCGAACGCTCGTCGTTCAGCGGCGGCTTGTTGTAGTGGTGACGGCGCAACAGTTCCACTACGTTGAGGCTGGCGATCACCTGCTCGCGATCCGGCTGCAGGTATTCCCAGTCGGCGCTGGTGGTCTTGGCCGCCAGCGGCAAGGCGCTGAAGCCGAGGGCGAGTGCGAGGGCGGTGCTTGCGAGAGAGCGCTTCATGCTGATTCGACGTAGTGGCAGGTGATAACGCATATTAGGCCGTATATGTGGGCGCCAGGTTCCGTTGGCGCTGGGCAGAAGCCCGGCGGTCAGCCGCTGGGCTCGGTTTCACTTGCACTATGGAGGCAGCATGAAGGCATTGCAAGGCGTCGAAGGGCGCGCAGAGTGGCTGGAACAACCGACCCAGACCTGCGATGTGGGCCAGATTCGGGTGAAAGTTGCGGCTGCCGGCCTCAACCGTGCCGATCTTTTGCAGCGCGCAGGGCTCTATCCGCCGCCGCCTGGAGCCAGCCAGGCGCTTGGCCTGGAGTGCGCCGGTGTAGTCACGGAGGTCGGGGCTGGTAGCGCCTGGGTGGTCGGGGATCGCGTGTGTTGTCTGCTCGCGGGCGGCGGCATGGCCGAGGAAGTGGTGGTCGATGCCCGTCATGCGTTGCCGGTACCCGAGGGTCTCAGCCTGGCGCAGGCGGCCGGCTTGCCAGAGGTGTACGCCACGGCCTGGCTCAACCTGTTCCAGCTCGCCGGTCTCAAGCCGGGTGAGAAGGTGCTGCTGCACGCGGGAGCCAGTGGTGTCGGCTCGGCCGCCATCCAGTTGTGCAAGGCGTTCGGCAGCCCCTGCTGGGTCAGTGTCGGCTCGGCTGAGCGGCTGGCCTATTGCGAGGCACTTGGCGCGCAGGGTGGGGTGTTACGCGGTGATGGGCTCGAAGGGTTGCGAGATTTTGGCCCGTTCGACGTGATTCTCGACCCGGTAGGCGGCAAATATGCCGGGCTCAACCTCGATCTGCTGGCGCAGGATGGGCGCTGGGTCAACATCGGTCTGATGGGCGGACGCGAGGCCAGTCTCGATCTGGCTCAGGTATTGGGCAAGCGCATCCAACTGATCGGTTCGACCCTGCGCAATCGCGATGACCGCTTCAAGGGCGAGCTGCTGCTTGAGCTACGGCAGCACGTCTGGCCACTGTTCGACGAAGGGCGAATCAAACCGCAACTGGAGCGCACTTTCTCACTCCAAGACAGTGAGGCGGCCTTCGAGGCCCTTGCCAGCAACCAGGTGTCCGGCAAGGTGGTGCTGCTGATCGATCCCGAGCTGGCACAATAGAGCTTTTCGATGATGTGCAGCACTGATTGCCACATTCAATCGATACCATGGGTGTAATCAATAAGCTTTTTCTCGATAGGCGGCTAATATACGCCCCATCGAAGTTCTAACCCTCAGTGAAACCTCAATCAAGGAGTCAGAGATGTCCCTCATCAATACTCAAGTGCAACCGTTCAAGGCCAACGCTTTCCACAACGGCGAATTCATCGAAGTCACCGAGCAGAGCCTGCAGGGCAAGTGGTCCGTGCTGATCTTCATGCCGGCTGCCTTCACCTTCAACTGCCCGACCGAAATCGAAGACGCCGCCAACAACTACGCCGAGTTCCAGAAGGCCGGTGCCGAGGTCTACATCGTGACCACCGACACCCACTTCTCGCACAAGGTCTGGCACGAAACTTCGCCGGCCGTGGGCAAGGCTCAGTTCCCGCTGATCGGTGACCCGACTCACCAGCTGACCAACGCTTTCGGCGTACACATCGCTGAAGAAGGTCTGGCTCTGCGCGGCACCTTCGTGATCAACCCGGAAGGCGTGATCAAGACCGTCGAGATCCACTCCAACGAGATCGCTCGTGACGTCTCCGAGACCCTGCGCAAGCTGAAAGCTGCCCAGTACACCGCCGCTCACCCGGGCGAAGTCTGCCCGGCCAAGTGGAAAGAAGGCGAGAAGACCCTGGCTCCTTCCCTGGACCTGGTCGGCAAGATCTAAGATCTGCCCGGGGCCACAGCGGCCCCGCTCCAAATGCCTTGCGCTTTGCCGGCTGTAACCCAGCCGCAAGTGCCCGAACGCCCGGGCGCGATCCGTCCGGGCGTTTTTTCGCCCGTAATTCGCTATTTCTAGAGGATTCCCGTCATGTTGGACGCCAATCTGCAAACCCAGTTGAAGGCCTACCTGGAAAAGGTCACCCAGCCGTTCGAGATCGTCGCGTCCCTGGATGACGGCGAGAAGTCCAAGGAACTGCTCGGGCTGCTGCAAGACATCGTCGGCCTGACCGACAAGATCACCCTCAAGACCGATGGCAACGACGCCCGTCGTCCGTCGTTCTCGCTCAATCGCCCTGGTGCGGATATCGGCCTGGCATTCGCCGGCATCCCCATGGGCCATGAGTTCACCTCGCTGGTGCTGGCGCTGCTGCAGGTGGGCGGTCATCCGTCCAAGCTGGACGCCGAGACCATCGAGCAGATCAAGAGCATCGAAGGCAAGTTCGAGTTCGAGACCTACTTCTCGCTGAGCTGCCAGAACTGCCCGGATGTGGTGCAGGCGCTGAACCTGATGGCGGTGCTCAACCCCAACATCCGCAACGTCTCCATCGACGGCGCGCTGTTCCAGGAAGAAGTCGAGCGTCGCCAGATCATGGCCGTGCCGAGCATCTACCTGAATGGTGAAGTGTTCGCCTCCGGTCGTATGGACGTGAAGCAGATCCTCGCCAAGATCGATACCGGTGCTTCCAGCCGTGACGCCGAGAAAATGACCGCCAAGGAAGCCTTCGACGTGCTCGTGGTCGGCGGTGGCCCGGCTGGCGCCTCGGCGGCCATCTATGCCGCCCGTAAAGGCATCCGCACTGCGATTGCCGCCGAGCGCTTCGGTGGTCAGGTGCTCGACACCATGGCTATCGAGAACTTCATCTCGGTGAAGGAAACCGAAGGCCCGAAACTGGTACGCGCCCTGGAGGAACACGTCAAGGAATACGAAGTCGACGTGATGAACCTGCAACGTGCGTCGGCTCTGGTACCGGCCAGCGGTGAAGGCGGCCTGCATGAAGTGAAGTTCGAGAACGGCGCTTCGCTCAAGGCCAAGACCGTGATCCTCTCCACCGGCGCGCGCTGGCGCGAGATGGGGGTTCCCGGCGAGCAGGAGTACAAGGCCAAGGGCGTGTGCTTCTGCCCGCACTGCGACGGCCCGCTGTTCAAGGGCAAGCGCGTGGCGGTGATCGGCGGCGGTAACTCCGGCGTCGAAGCGGCCATCGACCTGGCCGGCATCGTCAGCCATGTCACCCTGCTGGAGTTCGCTGATACCCTGCGTGCCGACGCCGTGCTGCAGAAGAAGCTGTTCAGCCTGCCGAACGTGACCGTGATCAAGAGCGCGCAGACCACCGAGGTCAAGGGCGACGGCCAGAAGGTTACCGGCCTGGTGTACAAGGATCGCACCACCGAGGCGCTGCACACCGTCGAGCTGGAAGGCATCTTCGTGCAGATCGGCCTGCTGCCCAACAGCGACTGGCTCAAAGGTACCATCGAGCTCAACCGGTTTGGCGAGATCATCGTCGATGCCAAGGGCGCGACCAACATCCCCGGTGTGTTCGCTGCCGGTGACGTGACCACCGTGCCTTACAAGCAGATCGTCATCGCCGTGGGCGAGGGTGCCAAGGCTTCGCTGAGCGCCTTCGATCACCTGATCCGCCATAGCTGATCGGTTGCTGCAGAAACTGAAAGGCCACCCCGAGGGGTGGCCTTTTTTGTTCGTGCTCTGTGGGAGCGCTTGAGTGGCGATCTGATCGCGGCTGAAGCCGCTCTTACGGGCACGCCATCATTCAGCGTTTGAGGCCGCCCAGGGTCAGCGGCATCTGGCGGTTCACGTCCTTGTACAGCAGGTAGCGGAAGCGGCCTGGGCCGCCGGCGTAGCAGGCCTGCGGGCAGAAGGCGCGCAGCCACATGAAGTCGCCAGCCTCGACCTCGACCCAGTCCTGGTTCAGGCGATACACCGCCTTGCCTTCCAGCACATAGAGGCCGTGCTCCATGACGTGGGTTTCGGCGAAGGGGATCACGCCACCCGGCTCGAAGTTGACGATGTTGACGTGCATGTCATGGCACATGTCGCTGATGTCGACGAAGCGCGTGGTGCTCCAGCGGCCTTCGGTGCCCGGCATGACGATCGGCTCGATGTCCTGCTCGTGGGTGACGAAGGCTTCCGGGTAGGGTACGCCGTCAACGGCTTGATAGGCCTTGCGCAGCCAGTGGAAGCGTACCGCTTCGCTGCTCTTGTTGCGCAGCGACCAATCGCTCTGTGGCGGGATGAAGGCGTAGCTGCCCGGGCGCAGGGCGTGCTGCGTGCCGTTCAGGGTCAGGTCGCAGGTGCCTTCGACCACGAAGATCACGCCTTCGGCCGTAGGATCCAGCTCCGGCTTGTCACTGCCGCCGTTGGGGGCGACTTCGACGATGTACTGCGAGAAGGTTTCGGCGAAGCCGGTCAGCGGGCGCGCGATGACCCACATGCGCATGTTGTCCCAGAACGGCAGATGGCTGGTGACGATGTCACGCATCACGCCTTTGGGAATCACGGCGTAGGCTTCGGTGAACATGGCGCGGTCGGTCAGTAATTGCTCCTGACCGGGGTGGCCGCCATGCGGGGCATAGTAGAAGGGCGTTTTACTCATCGAGAAGGGCCTCGGCGATGGTGAAGCGTCGGGCGGTCGCCCGGCGTGGAAAAGACGTGCAGGCACTATAAGCAAGCCGCCGCTGGATTCTGAAATTAAATAGTAGAATGCGTGCCAGTGGCTTTCATGATGGAGTGGCGCCGTGCTCGATCCGGTTCTTCTGCGCAGTTTTCTCGCCGTGGTGCAGACCGGCGGCTTTACCCGTGCCGCTGCCAGCCTGCACCTGACCCAGTCCACCGTCAGCCAGCAGATCCGCCGCCTGGAGGAACAGCTCGGCGCCGAGTTACTCGACCGCAGCGGACGTTACGTGGTCACCACTACCGAAGGCGAGCGCCTGCTCGGTTATGCCCAGCGCATCGTCGCGCTGATGGATGAGGCGCAGCTGGCGCTGGGGCGCAGTGCCGAGGAGGGAGAGATTCGCCTCGGCGTGCCGGATGACTTCGCGGCCAACAGCCTGACCCCCTATCTGGCGGACTTTGCCGACACTCATCGCGGTATCCGTCTGGAGATCACCAGCGGGCTCAGTCATGACGTCTGGCGCGCTTTCAATGCCGGGGAACTGGATCTGGCGCTGATCAAGCAGCGCGCTGGCAGCGTCAAGGGCCTGGCCAGTTGGGCCGAGCCGTTGGCCTGGCTGGACAGCCGTGCACGCCCGGTGCTGGCGCGCGATCCGATCCCGCTGGCGGTGTTCCCGCCCAATGGCTTGTACCGTCTGGAAATGACCCATGCGCTGGATGCCATGGGCAAGGCCTGGCGCATCGCCTACGTCAGCAGCAGCCTGCCGGGCGTCAGTGCGGCGGCTGAGGGCGGCCTCGGCCTGACTCTGTTGCCGCGCCGGCTGATTACCCCTGAGCACCGCGAGCTGACCGAGACCGAGGGCTTTCCGGCGGTGGCCCCGGTAGAAGTCGCCCTGCATGCCCGGGCGCAATTGCCGGGGCATGCAAGGGAGCTGGCGGCCGCTCTGATCCAGGCCTGCGAGGGCATCATGCAGCGCGGTTAGCTCAATGGGCTCAACTGGCCAGTGTCAGCGGCTGGCGCTCCTGGGCGGGCGCCACGCCGGCGAGGAAGTCCTCGCCCCAACGGCGGATATCGTTGTAGCTGACGATATCGAACAGCTCGCGCAAACGCGCCTGGGCCTCGCTCTTGGGCAGGTTCAGCGCCAGGTAGCAGGTATGAGCCAGATCCGCCGGGTCGTGCGGGTTGGTCAGCAGCGCGCCCTTGAGCTCGGCGGCGGCGCCGGCGAACTCCGATAGCACCAATACGCCGCGCCCACCAAGCAGACCCTGGGCGGCGACGAACTCCTTGGCCACCAGGTTCAGCCCGTCACGCAGCGGGGTGATCCACATCACGTCGGCCATGGCGTACCAGGCGCTGACTTCCTCGAACGGCAGACTGCGGAAGAAGAACTGCAAAGGCGTCCAGCCGATGCGGGCGAAGCGGCCGTTGATGCGGCCGACCGCCTGTTCGATCTGCGTCTGCAGCTCGTCGTACACCGTCATCTCACGCGCGGCTGGCACGCAGACGGTCACCAGCGTGACCTTGCCGATTAGCTCCGGATTGTCGGCCAGCAGGCGTTCGTAGGCGTTGAGCTTTTCCAGGATGCCCTTGGTGTAGTCGAGGCGCTCTACCGCGAGAATCAGCTTCACGCCTTTCATCTCTTCACGCAGTTGACCCATCAGCTCCTGAATTTTCGGGGCTTCCAGGGCGTTGCGCACGCGGTCGATGTCCAGCCCCACCGGGTGCGCACCCAGCTTGACGTGGCGGGTGCCGGTATCCAGCGCGGTGGTCATGCGCTCCAGGCCCACGGCGCAGCCGTAGGTGATGAAGCGCGGTGCGCAGTTCTGTCGATCCAGGGTCTTGAGTGGGAACACACCACGGGCGACGTCGACGAAGTTCTCCACCTGACGCGGAATGTGAAAACCAATGTAATTGCACTGCAGCAGGCTGCCGACGATCTGCCGGCGCCACGGCAGCACGTTGAACACGTCGGCCGAGGGAAAGTAGGTGTGGTGGAAGAAGGCGATGCGCAAGTCCGGACGCAGCTCGCGCAGGTAGGCCGGCACCATCCACAGGTTGTAGTCGTGCAGCCAGACGATGGCGCCTTCGGCGGCTTCCAGCGCGGTGCGTTCGGCGAAGGCGCGGTTGACCTTGCAGAACACCTGCCAGTCGTCCTCGTTGAAGGTGGCGCGCTCCCAGAAGGTGTGCAGGGTCGGCCAGAAGGCTTCCTTGGAGAAGCGCTTGTAGAACACGTCGACCTCTTCCTTGCTCAGTTTGACCCGTGCGGCGGTGAGCTTGGGATAGCGCTCGGCATCCACCGTGGTGTGGCTGTCGAACGGCTCGTCGTCATCTTCGTGCACGGCCCAGGCGACCCAGGAACCGGGGCGGCCATCGCCGAAGAAACTCAGCAGGGTGGGGATGATGCCGTTGGGCGAGGTCGGCCGGCGACGCTGCAGCTTGCCGCTGGCATTGCGGTATTCCTCATAGGGCAGGCGGTGATAGACCATCACCAGCTCGGCCTTGCCGGGTTGCGCGGCCTGGCGGCGTTCGGCGGCGATGCCATGCTCGCCGAGAAAACCGAAATGGGCGAAGGCTTCGAGAATGCCGCCGCAGCCAGGGCGATTGGCATGCAGGGTGCGCGAGTGGCTGCGGGTGGCCTCCAGCAGGGCACTTTCCGACTGGCCGACGCACACGCCGTGGAAGCTGGAGCTGAGCATGGACAGGTCATTGAGCGTATCGCCAGCGGCCAGAACTTGATCATGATTCAGTTCCAGCCAGTCGGCCAGGGCCTGCAGGCTGCTGCCCTTGTTCACCCCCTTGGGCAAAAAATCCAGATACAGCTCGGCGGAGTAGAGCAGGTCGCAGCCCAGCTCGTCGGCGATGGTGCGCAGTTGCGGGTTGGCCGCCTGTTCCGGGTTGCAGAAGTAGGAGCAGCGGCGCGCCTGCGGTACGTCCTGGCGCTCCAGACCGAACGCCTCGATGGCACTGGCCACCTGGGTTTCGCCAGGCCAGCGGGCATCGACCACGCTTTGCAGCGGCTGGATCGGTTGCAGGCTGTCGCCATGCACCAGGGTCGCGCCGACGTCAGCGATGATGTAGTCCGGCTGCGGCAGGGTCGGGTCGGCCAGCAGCGGCAGCACGGCCTCCAGGCTGCGTCCGGTGACGTAGGCGAGCTTGATCTCCGGGTGCGCGGCGATGGTCTGATAGAGGCTCAGGCGATCTTCGGGATCGCCAGCGAGAAAGGTTCCATCCAGGTCGGTGGCTAATAGCATCGTTGTTTCTCCAGAAGTGGCCTGCGGCTCGGCTCGAAGGCGAGCGGCCGACTGGCCGGGGTTCTGGCTGCTTGGGGTAGGCTCGGAGCCTTGCCGAAACAGCCGGTTGCGTGACTTCAGGACTGAGTTGTCTCCTCCGTCGAATCATGGGGCGGTGCATCGGGCATCAGCTCCAGCACCGTCGGGCTGGTGCGCAGCATGGGGACGAAGTGCGCGGCGTCGCCGCTGATCAGGTCGCTGACATGGCGCAGCCGGTAAAGGGTGTAGGCGGCCAGCAGGCCCAGGGTGGCGGCGAAGTACAGCGGTAGCGCGTGTGCGCCCAGTTGCTCCATCAACACGCCGGCGAGCAGCGGCCCGCACACCGAGCCGATGCCGTTGATCATCAGCAGGCTGGCGGAGCCGGAAAGAATCTCGTCGCTGTGCAACTGGTCGATCAGCTGGGCCACGGCGATGGGGTAGATGGCGAAGGCCAGGCCACCCCAGATGAAGATGGCGCCGAGCAGCCAAGGGCCAGCCGGCAGCAGGCTCATGATCAGTGCCAGGGCCACGGCCAGTACCACGACCCAGAACAGCACCTGGCGCCGGTCGTGGCGGTCGGAATAGATGCCGATGGGCCATTGCAGCAGCGCGCCGCCCAGAATGGTGGCAGTCATCAGCAGGCCGACACCGGCGGTGTCGAAGCCGGCCAGGCTGGCATACACCGGCGCCATCCCCCAGAAGCCGCCCATGGCCAGACCGGAAAGCCCCGCCGCGACGATGGCCAGGGGGGCGATGCTCCACAGCTGGCGCAGGTTGCTCGGCGGCGTTTCCGGTAGGCTCGGCTGCGACTGGCGCGTGAGGGTAATGGGCATCAGCGCGGCGCTGATGAGGATGGCGGCGATGGCGAACAGGGTGAATTGCACCGGGTCGGCCAGGTGCAGCAGTTGCTGAGCCAGGGCCAGGGCGCCGAGGTTGACCGCCATGTACACGGCGAACACCTGACCACGCTTTTCGTTGGGCGCCTGAGCGTTGAGCCAGCTTTCGATGACCATGTACAGCGTTACCAGGGCCAGGCCGTAGAGCACGCGCAGGCCCAGCCAGATCCACGGATCGATCAGCAGCAGATGGAGCAGGGCGGCGATGGCGGCCAGGGCGGCGCAGCAGGCGAACGCGCGGATATGCCCGATACGTCGAACCAGCGGAGTCGCCAGCCAGGTGCCGAGGAGAAACCCGACGAAGTACCCGGACATGATCAGGCCGAGCATCGTGGTGGAGTAGCCTTCGGCGACGCCACGCAGGGTCAGGAGGGTGTTGAGTAGACCATTGCCGAGCAGGAGCAGAGCCACGCCGCTCAGCAGTGAGCTGATGGGGGCAATGAGAGACAACATGCAAACTACCCTAGGGAACTATGCCGGTGATGGCAAGCACGAAACAGGCCAGTGTGCAGCGGTTGCTTTGTTTAAGTTGTTGTTATTTAAGTAAAATTTTTACTGACGAACGGCTTTGTGAATTTTTTTGCGCAGCGCCACTGCCCCATGGGGGCGCGCAAAACGCCGTTGTTGCTTTTGGACGGAGCGAAGACAAAGGTAGCCCGGATGCAATCCGGGGAGACCGTGAAAAGCCCCCCGGATTGCATCCGGGCTACGAGGGCTCAACCGCGGTAGTAGCGCTGCGGCACGAACGGGGTCTTGGCGACTTTCATCGGCACGCGCTTGCCGCGCACCACGGCCCAGACATCGCTGTCGATGGCGCTGTGGCTGGCATTGACGTAACCCATGGCCACCGGCGCGCCGAGGCTCGGGCCGAAGCCGCCGCTGCACACCTGGCCAATTACGCTGCCGTTGGCGTCGACGATTTCCGCGCCTTCACGTACCGGCACGCGCTCTTGCGGCAGCAGGCCGACGCGCTTGCGCGCCACGCCTTTTTGCTGCTGCTCGAACACACGCTCGGCACCGGGGAAGTTGCCGGCACGTTCACCACCCTCGCGACGCACCTTGGAAATGGCCCACAGCAGGCTAGCCTCGATTGGCGAAGTGGCGCTGCTCATGTCGTGGCCGTACAGGCACAGGCCGGCTTCCAGGCGCAGCGAGTCACGCGCACCGAGGCCGATGGCCTCGACTTCCGCTTCGGCCAGCAGGCTGCGTGCCAGGGCTTCGGCCTGGTCGACGGCAACGGAAATCTCGAAACCGTCTTCGCCGGTGTAGCCGCTGCGGCTGACGATGCATTCGCTGCCCAGCAGGCGCACACGGGCAACCTGCATGAAGGTCATCTTGCTTACCTCAGGCGCCAGGCGGGCCAGCACGTCGACCGCTTTTGGCCCTTGCAGGGCGAGCAGGGCGCGTTCCTCGAACAGGCCCTCGATCTGGCACTGTTCGCCGATGTGCTTGTTCAGATGCGCCAGGTCCTGATGTTTGCAGGCGGCGTTGACCACCAGGTACAGGGTGTCGTCACCCAGGTTGGCGACCATCAGGTCGTCGAGGATGCCGCCCTGGGCGTCGGTGAACATGGCGTAGCGCTGTGTGCCCACCGGCAGATCGATGATGTCCACCGGTACCAGGCTTTCCAGAGCGCGCGCGGCGTGCTCGCCACGCAGGAGGATCTGGCCCATGTGCGACACGTCGAACAGACCGGCGGCGTCGCGGGTGTGCAGGTGTTCCTTCATCACGCCTAGCGGGTATTGCACGGGCATGTCATAACCGGCGAAAGGCACCATGCGCGCGCCGAGTTCGAGGTGCAGGGCGTGCAATGGCGTCTTGGCGAGGGTTTCGGTAGTCATCGGAAAAATCCTTGAAAAGGCCCGGCGCCATGGCGCGGGGCGTTTCGCGAGTCGTAGCCCGGATGCAATCCGTGGGGCTTTGCGGGCCTCCCCGGATTGCATCCGGCTACGGGCTGGACGCTGAACAGTCCCCAGAGGGGCGATTCATCACGCGTCCTGATACGCCTCGATGGACGGGCAGGCGCAGACCAGGTTGCGGTCGCCGTAGACGTTGTCCACGCGGCCCACCGGCGGCCAGTACTTGGCCTCGATCAGGCTCGCCAGCGGGTATACGGCCTGCTCGCGGCTGTAGGCGTGGTGCCACTCGCCAACCAGTTCCAGGGCGGTGTGCGGGGCGTTCTTCAGCGGGTTGTCGTCCTTGTCCAGGCGGCCCTGCTCGACCGCGCGGATTTCCTCGCGGATGGCGATCATGGCGTCGCAGAAGCGATCCAGCTCTTCCTTGGACTCGCTCTCGGTCGGCTCGATCATCAGGGTGCCGGCCACCGGGAAGGACATGGTCGGGGCGTGGAAACCGAAGTCGATCAGGCGCTTGGCCACGTCGTCGACGCTGATGCCGCTGCTGTCCTTGAGCGGACGGATGTCGAGGATGCACTCGTGCGCCACCAGGCCGCCCTCACCGGAGTACAGCACCGGGTAGTGCTCTTCCAGACGACGGGCGATGTAGTTGGCGTTGAGAATCGCCATCTGCGACGCGCGCTTGAGGCCGTTGCCGCCCATCATGGTGATGTACATCCAGGTGATCGGCAGGATGCTGGCGCTGCCGAACGGCGCGGCGCTGACTGCACCTTCCTTGCGTGCCATGTTGGCGTGGCCCGGCAGGAACGGCGCCAGGTGCGATTTGACGCCAATCGGGCCGACGCCCGGGCCGCCACCGCCGTGCGGGATGCAGAAGGTCTTGTGCAGATTCAGGTGCGAGACGTCGCCGCCGAACTGACCCGGGGCGCAGAGGCCGACCATGGCGTTCATGTTGGCGCCGTCGATGTAAACCTGGCCGCCGTTGTCGTGGATGATCTGGCAGATCTCGCGGATGCCTTCCTCGAACACACCGTGGGTGGACGGGTAGGTGATCATGATCGCAGCCAGGCGATCCTTGTGCTCTTCGGCTTTGGCCTTCAGATCGGCGATGTCGACGTTGCCGCGCGCATCGCAGGCGGTGACCACCACGCGCATACCGGCCATCGAGGCGGTCGCCGGGTTGGTGCCGTGGGCCGATTGCGGGATCAGGCAGATGTCGCGCTGATCGTCGCCACGGCTGAGGTGATAGGCGCGAATGGCCAAGAGGCCCGCGTACTCACCCTGGGAGCCGGCGTTGGGCTGCAGCGACACGGCGTCGTAGCCGGTGGCGGCGCAGAGCATGGCTTCCAGTTCAGTGGTCAGCTGGGTGTAACCGGCAGCCTGCTCGACCGGAGCGAAGGGGTGCAGGTTGCCGAATTCCGGCCAGGTCACCGGGATCATCTCGCTGGCGGCGTTGAGCTTCATGGTGCAGGAGCCCAGCGGGATCATGCTGCGATCCAGGGCCAGATCCTTGTCAGCCAGCTTGCGCAGGTAGCGCATCAGCTCGGTTTCGCTGTGGTAGCGGTTGAACACTGCGTGCTGCAGGATCGCCGATTGACGCAGCAGGCCTTGCGGCAGGCGGCTGGCGATCTGTGCGGCCAGGTCGCTGACGACAGGCGCGGCCTGGTCAGCGGCGAACAGTGCCAGCAAGGCCTCGACGGCTGCCTGGTCGGTGGTTTCGTCTAGCGACAGACCCAGACGCTCGGCGTCGATCTCGCGCAGGTTGATGCCGGCCGCACGGGCCTTGGCATGCAGTTCGGCGGTCTTGGCGCCGGTCTTGATGCTCAGGGTGTCGAAGAAGTGCTGCTGCTCGACGCTGTGGCCCAGCTTGGTCAGGCCCAGGGCGAGAATGGCGGTGAAGCTGTGCACGCGCTGAGCGATCTCGGTCAGGCCTTTCGGGCCGTGGTACACGGCGTACATGCTGGCGATGTTGGCCAGCAGCACCTGGGCGGTACAGATGTTACTGGTGGCCTTCTCGCGGCGGATGTGCTGCTCGCGGGTCTGCATGGCCAGGCGCAGGGCCGGCTTGCCGAAGCGGTCGACCGACATGCCGACCAGGCGGCCCGGCATGTCGCGCTTGAACGCGTCGCGGGTGGCGAAGTAGGCAGCGTGCGGGCCACCGAAGCCCAGCGGCACACCGAAGCGCTGGGCGCTGCCCAGGGCGACGTCGGCGCCGAACTCGCCCGGCGGGGTGAGCAGGGTCAGAGCCAGCAGGTCGGCAGCCACGGCAACCAGGGCGTTGGCGGCGTGGAAGCGCTCGACCAGGGCGCTGTAGTCGAAGATATCACCATTGCTCGCCGGGTACTGCAGCAGCGCGCCGAAGTAGGCGCTGGCGTCGGTGATGGCGGCTTCGTCGCCCACTTCCACTTCGATGCCCAGCGGTTCGGCACGGGTGCGCAGCACGTCGAGGGTCTGCGGGTGGCAGTGCTGGGAGGCGAAGAAGGTGTTGCTGGCCTTGTTCTTCGACAGGCGCTTGCAGAAGGTCATCGCTTCGGCAGCGGCGGTGGCTTCGTCAAGCAGCGAAGCGTTGGCGATCTGCATGCCGGTGAGGTCGCTGATCAGCGTCTGGAAGTTCAGCAGCGCTTCCAGGCGGCCCTGGGAAATCTCCGGTTGGTAAGGGGTGTAGGCGGTGTACCAGGCCGGGTTTTCCAGCAGGTTGCGCAGGATCGGGCTCGGCGTATGAGTGCCGTAGTAACCCTGGCCGATGTAGTTCTTGAACTGCTGATTCTTCGCGGCGATGGCCTTGATCTTGGCCAGGGCGTCGGCTTCCGACAGGCCCGGTTGCTCGCCGAGGATGCTGGTGCCCTTGATGCTCTCGGGGATCACCGCACCGGTCAGCGCGTCGACCGAGTCATAGCCGAGCAGTTCGAGCATGGCGGCTGTGTCGGCATCGCGCGGGCCGATATGGCGGGCGATAAATTCGTTCTGGGTATCGAGCTTGGTCATGGCGGTCACTCAGGCGTCGGCGTTGGCGTTCAGCAGGCGGTCATAACCGGCCTTGTCCAGCAGGTCCGCCAGCACGGCGTTGTCGGCCAGGCGCATGCGGAAGAACCAGGCCTTGTCCAGCGGCGACTCGTTGACCAGCTCCGGGCTGCCTTCCAGGTCGCCGTTGATTTCGACGATCTCGCCGTCCAGCGGCATGACGATGTTGCTGGCGGCCTTCACCGACTCCAGCACGGCCACTTCCTCGCCCTGGGCGTAGGCCTTCACTTCCGGCAGTTGCACGTACACCACGTCGCCGAGCGCGTCCTGGGCGTAATGGGTGATGCCGACGGTTACCAGACCATCGTTGTCCAGACGCAGCCATTCGTGATCGGCGGTGAAACGCAACTCGCTCATGTGAACTCCTCAAAGGGCAAAGGTGGCCTGCTTCTGCGGCAGGCAACGGGTAACCCGCAGCAGGGCGGGTCGAACTCCTGGCCCTAGAGCAAGCTTGGTGCCATTGCTATAAAATTCAATAAAATCAATTGCTTAAGTGTTTTATGGGTGAGTGATCAAAGTATGCTGGAACGATATCGTTCCAAAACGCTGCGTCGTTTTTAGCAAAGTTGAGGTCGCACCAGCGGGAATGGGGCTTTACCCGTGTCGTTACGAAATCGTTACGGTGGAATGATTTGGCTACAGGCTGCCTACAAGCCACGTCCTGCGTGGCTTGTAGGCCGTATGCATCCGGGAAGATCGTGCAGGCAGCCCCCGGGATTCGCCAGGGTGGCTAGCGTGTAGGGTGGGTTAGCGGCGCTAAGCAGCGGGCGTGCTGACAACTCGGTGATGGCGCGCCGCGTAACCCACCGGCCGATCCGGCATGTTGCACCATCGCCTCATGGCTGTGCTGGTGGGCTGAAACGGATCGCCGCCCGGCCACCCTATGCAAAGGAGCGTCTTTACAGCTTGCCGATGCCGTACTTACGCAGGCGCTTGGCGATGGCGGTGTGCGAGGTGCCGAGGCGGGTGGCGAGCAGGCGGCTGGAGGGGTGGCTGGCGTAGAGCTTTTCCAGCAGCGCCTTCTCGTATTCGTCCATGGCCTGCTCCAGGCTGCCAACCTCGCCCTGTACCCGTGGCGCCACCTCAGTCACGGCGATGTCCAGGTCGTCCATTTCCACCCAGTTGCTGTCGCAGATGGCAGCAGCGCGGAAGATCACGTTCTGCAACTGGCGCACGTTGCCCGGCCAGCGCCCGGCCAGCAGCGCCGGGAAGGTGGCCGGTGCCAGGCGGCAGGGTAGGCGCTGGATCTGCGCGCAGGCCTGGGCCATGAAGTGCTGGGCCAGCAGCAGGATGTCCTGGCCGCGCTCGCGCAGTGGCGGCACTTCCAGGTTGAGCACGTTGAGGCGATAGAACAGATCCTCGCGGAAGCTGCCTTCGGCCACCATCTTTTCCAGATCGCGGTGGGTGGCGCTGAGGATGCGCACGTCCACCTTCACCTCACGGTCGCCCCCGACGCGGCGGAAGCTGCCATCGCTCAGGAAACGCAGCAGCTTGGCCTGCAGATAGGGCGACATTTCGCCGATCTCGTCGAGAAACACCGTACCCTGGTTGGCCAGCTCCAGCAGCCCTGGCTTGCCGCCACGCTGGGCGCCGGTGAAGGCGCCGGGGGCGTAGCCGAACAGCTCGCTCTCGGCCAGGTTCTCCGGCAGGGCGGCGCAGTTCAGCGCCAGGAAGGGCGCGGTGCGGCGCACGCTGACGGCATGGCAGGCGCGCGCCACCAGTTCCTTGCCGGTGCCGGTTTCGCCATGGATCAAAAGCGGCGCATCCAGCGATGCCACACGCAGAGCACGCGTCTTGAGCGCGCTGATCGCAGCGGACTCACCGAGCAGCGAGTCGAAGCCCTCGGCATGGTCGTGGTGCAACGCTGCCAGGCGCTGCCCCATGCGACTCGGCGCATACAGGGTGAGCAGACCGCCGGTCAGGCGACTGTCTTCGGTGATGGGCTGGGCATCGAGCAGCAGCGGCTGACCGGCGAAATGCACCTCGCGCAGCGGCTGGTGGAAACCAGCGGCCAGCAGCGATTGCTGCAGCGGCTCGTCGGCGAACAGCGCGGCGATGCTGAGGCCCTCGGGGGCGCGGCCGTAGAGGTCGTTCAGTGCTGGGTTGGCCAGCAGCACGGTGGCGCGGTCATCCACCGCCAGCACCGGGTCGGGCATGGCGGCGAGCAGGGCATCGAGCTGCAGGCGACGGCGCTGGCCGGGGAGAATGTCCACCACCTCCACGCTCTGCACGCCGTGCACCTGCAGCAGCGCGCCGCGCAGTTCTTCGAGCACCTCGGCGCTTAGCGTTGGTGCGTCGATGTAGACGTTTGGCGGTACCATCTCCACCGCATCGAGGTTCAGATTGCGCCCGCCGAGCAGCGCCAGGACTTCCTGGGTGATGCCGACGCGGTCGATGAAGCTGACGTGGATGCGCATTGATGACGGTCGATATGGGCGAACAGGCGGCGATTATGCCTGCTCCGCCCGATATGAGGAAAAGGGCAACAGCGTGAGTACAGAAAAACCGAGCCGCGCCGACTATCACCGCGAGCACCAGGCCCGCGCCGAAGCCGAGGCCCAGCGCCTGTTGGCGCGCAAGGCTGAACTACAAGGGCACTGGCTACCCTGGGTGGCGCAGGAGCTGTACCAGCTCAGCCCGCCGGAGTTCGCCAATATGGTGCGGCGCGAGTTGCAGCGCCTGGCATGAATGGCGAGCCGCATACCAACTGTAGGAGCTGCGCCCCGCAGCGAATGCGATCATTCAGGCGATAGAAAACTCAAGAGCTTCGCCCCGGGGCGGGGCTCCTACAGCCAAGTAGGGCGTACTCGCGAAGCAGTACGCCGTTGGGGGGCGTATTGCGCGTGGGTTGTAGTGCCGGACTCTGCATGGCCCGGCGGACTGTTCGCTTAGGCTCCTGAGTCCGCCCTACGCGGCTAAAGCCCCTCCCACAAGTCTCCCGCATCTGTGGGAGGGGCTTCAGCCGCGACCCTTCGTATCTAGCGACCTACGCCCGCTTACGTCCGCAGCGGCTCATATCCACTTTGCCCACATAGGGGTTACCCCAGCCCATCACGCAAGCCACCTGCTGGTTGCGCTGGCGCTCCCAGGGCTCGACCGGGTAGGTCTTGCTCCAGGCCGTATAGAGCTGGCGATCCTGCTTCGACAGGCGCAGTTTGTAACGGTCGGCCATGTAGAAGTAGGTGCGCGCGATCATCCCGCGTATCGCGGCACGTGGCATCACCTTGCGTGCCTTGAAATCCACCACCGTCTGGCACTGGCCGTACTGGGTGGGCTTCTGCGGCAGCCAGGCGAAGCTGTAGTTGCTGCGGTCGCCATTCACCTCGCCAATGCTCGGCACCAGGTTGTGCAGGTCGGCCTCGGCCTTGCGGAACTGGGTATCGTTGGCGGCGCAGTTCTTGCGACCGCCTTTTTGCCAGCACTGGCGCTGATGGCCGATCACCCAGGCCGGGACGATGTGTTCCCACTCGATACGCTGGGCGCGATTGGCATTCTTGCGCGGCGTGTAGCCGCATGAGCGCAGGTCGACCCGATTGCCGCTGTACTTGCAGCCGCAATAGAACTCGGTGGATTGCTTGGCATACAGCGGCCAGGCCAGGCGCTTGGCCTCGGCGAAGGTAGCGGGTGCGGCATGCAGGGACAGGGCTGTGAAACAGCAGAACAGAAGCAGTAGAGATCGAATCATGGGGCGGCAGAGTAGCCGTCACTGCCACGCTTGTGAAGCAGGAAAATTTAGGTTTTTCAAAGGCTTATATGGTGGCAAAGCGCCCTTCTCGAAGGAGAAGGGCGCCTGTTTTCAGGCGTTGGCCGAGGCGGTGATGGCTTGTACGCTGTCGCCGCGGTGACGGCTGAACTGCGGCAGCAGCGAGCCGATCAGCATGCCCGCCAGGCTGATCAGCAGACCGGCCAGCTGCGGTGGCCAGAAGTCGGTCTCCTGATAGGTCAGCTCCAGGGCGATCCAGCTCGACAGGCCGAGGATGATGGCCAGCAGCGCGCCCTGGGTGGTCGCACGTTTCCAGAACAGGCCGGCGAACAGCGGCACCACGGCAGCTACCAGGGTCACCTTGTAAGCATTGCCGACCATCTCGTAGATGCTCGCCGTGGAGTTCAGGGCGAAGATCGACGTGGCGATGGTCATCGCCACCACGCTCAGGCGCATGGCCAGCAGGAACTGGCGGTCGCTCATCACCGGTACGAAGTTCTTCAGGATGTTCTCGGTGAAGGTCACCGACGGCGCCAGCAGCGTGCCCGAGGCGGTGGACATGATCGCCGACAGCAACGCACCGAAGAACATCACCTGGGCGAACAGCGGCGTGCGCTCCATGATCAGGTGCGGCAGGATCATCTGCGCATCCTCGGCTAGCCACTTCTGCACCATCGCCGGATCGATCAGCGAGGCGGCGTAGGTGAGGAAGATCGGCAGCATGCAGAACGACAGGTAGAACACCGCGCCGGCCATCGAGGCGCGCGCGGCGATGTTCTCGGTCTTGGCCGACATCACGCGGGCGTACACGTCTTGCTGCGGGATGGAGCCGAGCATCAGCGTCACCGCCGCGGCGATGAAGGCGACGATATCCCGTGGCTCGAAGGCATGCATGAAGGTGAACTTGCCCTCGGCCGCCGCGTGGCTGATCACCACATCGGCGCCGCCGGCCATGTCGCCGATCAGCCAGGTCAGGTAGCACAGGCCGGCGACGATGATGATCATCTGCATGAAGTCGGTCAGCGCCACCGACCACATGCCGCCGAACAGGGTGTAGAGCAGCACGATGGCGGTGCCGATCAGCATGCCCTGGGTGGTGGTGATCGAGCCGTCGGAGAGCACGTTGAACACCACGCCCAGCGCGGTCAGCTGTGCCGCCACCCAGCCCAGGTAGGAGCCGATGATCACCAGGCTGGTGAAGATCTCCACGTGCGGGCCGTAACGCTTGCGGAAGAAGTCGCCGATGGTCAGCAGGTTCATGCGGTACAGCGGGCGGGCGAATATCAGACCCACCAGCATCAGGCAACCGAAGGAGCCGAACGGATCCTCGATGATGCCGGCGAAACCTTCCTCGATGAAGGTGGCCGGGATGCCCAGCACCGCTTCCGAGCCGAACCAGGTGGCAAACACCATGGCCGCGACCAGTGGGAAGGACATGCTCCTGCCGCCGGCGGCGAAATCCTTGGAGTTCTTGACGCGAGTGGATGCATAGACGCCGACACCGACGGTGAACAGCAGGTAGATCGCAACAAACCAGATCAGCATTGGATGAATACCAGTGGCTCGCCCGTCGTCCGGCGTGGGCAGTGCCCGCTAGGCCGCCTGGACAGACAGAATTGTTGTTTTCATGGCGCGTCACAACTGGCGAGCGATCCCACGTAGGCGCTGGCCATACCGGGTTCGCGGCCACCTGCCGCAACGGGCCAGCAGTCTGCCAAAGCCGTAAAATATGTCAAACATATACAGCGTTCATGACGTAAAAAAGCGACAGGCGACCTTCAGGCGGAATCGATAAGCACCTGATAAACAAAGCGTTGGCTGGATGTGTCGGGGTAGGGCGTTTTGGATATTTTATGGCTGCTCGGCAAGCGTACCGGCTTTGCCGGTTCGCCCGAGCCGCACGGCCACCCTGAGGCCGCTCCTTGCAGGTTCTGCGCGCTGGCCGCTCATGCCGATAGGTCTGGAATGAGCGGCACGTCAGATGGGGTGGACGAGTCCGTCAACCGAGAAGGGCTTGCAGCTGTTCCAGCAGCCGCTGCGGGCCCGCGTACAGGTGTTGCCCGGCAATGACCTGAGATACGCCATCGACGGTGACCAGCAACTGCGGCACGCCGCCTGAAGGCAGCGCCTGCATGGCCTGTTGGGCCAGGGCGACACGACGTGCGGTGGCTTCTGCGAGCGCGCGATCATCGCCCAGGCGCGCGGCAAATTCGGCGGCATCCAGGCCGAGGCCTGCGCCTTGCGCCACATTCACGGCAATCTGCGCGACGGCTTCGGCGCGGCAGGTGTCCACCCCGTCGACATAGCGGGCGAGCTGGGCGGCGTGCAGCAGATGGGACTCAAGGCTTGCGTCCTGTTCGGCCAGCGCCGTCAGCGCCCGCGTCAGTGGCGTCGAGTCGAACACCCCATCGGCGGCCAGCAGCACCTGCTCCCGATAAGCCTCGCTGAACCGTTGGCCCGTGAGCGTGGCGATGCGCTGGTCGTTCTGCCAGGCGAAATCGGCAATACCCGCGATCGGGCGCGGCTGCGTGAAGAGCCCCACGGGCATCATCCGCAACGCCGTGCCATGGTGCTCGGCCAGGCCGGAAAGAGCCGGGGCACTGGCATAGCACCAGCCGCAGAGCGGATCGAAGAAATACTGCAGTTCGAGGTTTTGAATGGTCATGGGCGAAGTCTCCTGTTCGCCCACTCTATCGTTGCGTCATGCGCAGATATACCGCGTGACAGTCGCAGCTTTGTTGCGCAAAGCGCGCGAGTCAGCGGTTAACTGAACCTCGGCAAGCGCTGATCTTCCTCACCCCGCTCGGCCTCCACCTGCTGCGGCAGGCCGGCAACCTTGAGCACTGGCGTTCGCTCGCCCACCAGGCGCAGATCGCGGCGAGGCAGGGCGAAGCGCACGTCCAGCTCGCGCAGGGCATCGAGCAACTGCAGGTTGATCTCCTGCTGGATGTCCATGTACTGGTTGTAGTCTGAGGTCAGTACGATATACACCACCTCGAAGGTGAGCTGACTCTCGTCGAAACCGAGAAAATGCGCGCGGTCGAAGCGCGTCTTCGGTGTGGCGCGGATGATCTCGCCGACCTTCTCCGACACCTGGCGTACCTTGGCGCTGGGGGTGTCATAGCTGATGCCGAACTTGAAGACGATGCGCCGGGTGTCCATGCGCTTGTAGTTGTGCACGATCTGCCGCAGCAAGTCGGCATTGGCACACACCACCTGTTCGCCGCTGAGGCTGCGAATGCGCGTGGTCTTCAGGCCGATATGCTCGATGGTGCCGGCCACCTCGCCGAACACCACGAAGTCACCGATCTCGAAGGGCTTGTCGACACCGATGGACAGCGAGGCGAATACATCGCTGAGCACCGTCTGCACCGCCAGCGCCACGGCGATCCCGCCCACCCCCAGGCTGGCCACCAGTGCGGTGATATCCACGCCGAGGTTGGCCAGGATCGACAGCAGCATCACCGACCACACCACCATCAACACCATGATGCTGATGATGGTGGTCATCACCGGGTTGTAGTTGACGCCGCTCTTGCCCATCACCAGGCTGCGCGACCAAAGGCGTACGCCGCTATCGACCCACAGCGCCACCTGCAAGGCCAGCGCGACGAACCAGGTATGGCTCAGCGCGCTCTGCCAACTGTCGGGCAGATCCGGCAAGCGCAACGCCAGCAGCAGGGAAAAGGCCAGCAGCAACAACCGGCTGGTACGGCCGATCACCACCGCGACGAAGTGTTGCCAGTTGCCATCCTGATTCTTCGACCAGGCCGTCAAGCGCTTGTGCAACGCACCGACCACGGCCCGCAGCACGCTGTAGATCAGCGCCGTTGCGACCAGCACGATTGCCACGTTGAGCCAGATATCGCGGTCAAGCCAGATATTCCACTGTTCCATCGTCTGCCGTCTCCAAAACGCACATATAGGGTTCTGGTGACGTTGAACGGTAGAAGTTCCCACCGATTGGCAGGAGCGCCAATGCGCAGCGGCGGCATCTCAATGGTTGTCAGGCAGACTGCACGGGTGTCGATGCAGTCGCCTGAACGGCTCGCTTCTTCAGGCAGCGCGTACCTTGAAGAAGCTCACCTTGTCGGTCAGACGGTTCGCCAAAGTGGCCAGCTCCTGACTGGAGGCTGCCACCTGCTCCGAGCCGGCGGAGGTTTCTAGGGTCGCGTTGTGGATGCGGCTGATGTTCTGGTTGACCTCCTCGGCTACCGCGCTTTGTTGTTCCGAGGCGCTGGCGATCTGCGTGTTCATGTCATTGATCGCGGTCACTTCATCACTGATCTTGCTCAGCGCCTGCTCGGCCAGCAGGGTCTGCTCGACAGTCTTCTGCGCCAACTCGCGGCTCTCGAGCATCACTTCTGCCGCCTTGCCGGCACCCTCCTGCAGCTTGGCGATCATGCCGCGAATTTCCCGGGTCGAATCCTGCGTGCGGGTCGCCAGGGAGCGCACCTCGTCCGCCACCACGGCAAAGCCACGGCCATGTTCACCGGCGCGGGCAGCCTCGATGGCGGCATTGAGCGCCAGCAGGTTGGTCTGCTCGGCAATGGAGGTGATCACCTCGATGATCTTTTCGATGCTCTCGCTGTCGGTGGACACCTGCTGCACGCTTTGCGTCGCGCTCTCCAGGGTGCGCGCCAGGGTCTGGATGGCGGCAGCCGTCTCGTTCACCACGCGATTGCCAATGGTCACTTCGCCGCCGGCATTGCGGGTGGCGGCCGCTGCGCTGGCGGCATAGTTGGCCACTTCGCTGACCGTGGCGGCCATCTGGTTGATCGCCGTGGCCATCTGCTCGGCCTCGCTCGATTGCAGGCGAATCTGCTGGTTGTTGCTGTCGGACGTGGCCATCAACTGATCCGAGGAATGCGTCAGCTCGGTTGCCGCGCTGCGTACCTGCGCGATGGTGTCGCTCAGGCGGCGCACCATGTTCTGCAGATCCGCCATCACACTATTGGGGTACTGCGTTTCGATCTGCTGATCGAGCTCACCCTTGGCCAACTGCTGGATCACCTGCGCCACCCGGTGCGGCTCGGCGCCCAGGGTCGATTTCAGCTTGTTGATGATCACCAGGCTGATGCCCACGCTCAGCAGCAAGGCGGCGCCCGTCACCAGCAGAATCAGCAAACGGAAGCCACCGGCCACTTCACGTACTTCGCCCAAATCCTTGCTGATGGCTTGTTCCTGGTAATCGATAAAGGCATTGATGTGCTTGAGCCACTCGCTGTAAGCCGGAGAAACCCGCTCCATCAACAAGGGCAGCGCCGCCTGATTGCCGTCGCGACGCAGGCTGATCAACTGCTCGGTCAGCGCCAGCGTGCTGCGTTCGATGGTCTTGATGTTCTCCAGTAGGCGTTGCTCCGCTGGCGTGGGCGCCTGTTTCGCCAGCAGCGTTTCCATGGCCTGCGCCGATTCCTGATAGAAGCGATCCAGACGCTGAATCTCGCCCAGGTGCCCGGTCAACGCCGCACCATCTCCATCCAGTACTGCATCGCGAATGGCAATGGCGCGGTCATGCACGCTGCCACGAAAGTTGATGGCGTAACGCTGCTTCAGCGCGGCGCCATCGCTGACGGCGGTCAGCGTCTCGTCGATGAAACCGACGCGCTGCACACCGATGAGCGTGATCAGAATCATCAGCGACAGAACCAGGCCAAAGCCCAGGCTCAGACGCTGAGCAATACTCATGGGGGAATTCATGCGGTTACTCCTGAAGATGCAGACAACGCCGCGCGGCTTGCGCGATTCGCAAACCCGGCCTGCCGCGACCTTGTACGTGATTTGCTGTTTGTATAGCTATTAGGGCTTTTCAATGGGCAGGCTTGGTGAAGCTAATTGATGGCTTTTTGCTGTTATGGGCTGGGCTTCTTGGCTGGATGTGGCTCAAGCTAGAGGCCAAGAGCAGGGGCAGCAGGGCGATGAGCCGTGTGCTTGAAGGTGTGCTGAGTTTTGGAGAGGGGCGTTGGAGTCTTGTACAAGCTGATAGTCGCTGCCCAGCCTCTCGCTGTTTCGCACGACTACAACGCAAGGGTGTCGCACCAGCGGACTTGGGCTGTTGATGCTGAGCCGGGGCGCGTGGGGCAGGGGATAGATTTATTTTCTGAGCGGTTAGATACGGTTTGGCCATTAAATAAATCTGTCCCCTTCTTCTCGTGCAGCGCACCGACCACGGTCACGGTTCGCAGCACACTGTAGATCAGCGCCGTGGCGACCAGCACAATCGCCACGTTGAGCCAGATATCGCAGATAGTTCACTGTTCCATCGCCAGGTGCCTCCAGAAAAGGGCAGACAGTGTTCTGGTTGCGTTGGGTGGCGGAAATTCCGGTGAATGGGAGAGTGTTTTGGCTAGTTGCGTGCATAGGGGAGTCGAACCCTTTCCAGCCCTTTGCAGTGATTTGCAAAGCTTTTTTAGCCTTTCAGTTCACCTAGACATGGGGGCTTTATTCTCTTCTGTGGGTTAAGGATGATAATACTTGTGCAAGAAAGGACTTATCAGCCATTCGTCTTTTACTGCGGTGAGTTTGTACTTTCTAAGTATTTTTCTTGTTATTCTTTTGACTAGAACGTAGTTGCATAGTACGGCTCTCTCGTAGGAGTTGAAGTCGTTGTATGCTAGTGAGTAGTAAAATTTTTCTTGTTGTTTGCTTAATTTTGCGTTGCTTATTACTTCTCTAATGGTTAGGAATTGTCTATATATCACTCCGCAGCTAATGGTGCTTAGCCTTTTCTTTATGAATTTTCTAGCGAATCGATGGCGTTGTAGAGGGCTTAGGTTTTTTTGAGAGTCAAGGCTTTTCCTATATTTCCTTATGTTTTTTGCTGTGCGCTCTAATTGTTTTATGACTTTGCCGTCTGTCCCTATTTCAATTAGTTCTGTTCTGCGTTGGCGGTGTAAATTTAATAAATTAAAGAAGGAGTTTTCGAAGGTTTGTATTTTAAAGACGTCTTCTTGGGATTTTAAAGCGCTTACCGATGATGATAATTCTTTTTCCTGTACTCCGATTGACATTAGAATGGCGATGAGCGCCATGAAGCTTAGAATTGGGTTTAATAATCCGCCTATGAAGTCGCCTATTTGACCTATGTTGGTGTCTATTTCAGGTTTGTAAATGTATAAGGATATGAAAAGTATCCATACGAAAAGTACATTTGCAATGGAGAAGAATAATATGACTCTCTGTTTTTTGGAAAGGTCAGATAAGACAGTTGTTAGTAGGTTTGTGGTTTGACCCCAGTAGGTAATAAGAATTACTGTTATTATGCAGGCGTAAACCATTAAGGCAAGGGTGATATTTTTAATAGTTTCAATTGTCATGCTGGTTCGGCTTGTGGGTGAGTGAACTTGAGGTTACAGATGCGGATTTATTTCTCTGTTTAGCGCCTATTTTTTGAGGCAAAGTGCCATCTTTCCCGGCCCAAACCCTTGCGGTCAAGCCTTTCAAACGCCAGAAACGAAAAAGCCCCGTCAGTGATGACGGGGCTTTTGCTTGGCTATCTGGAGCGGGTGATGGGAATCGAACCCACGGAGCTATTTTTTGCTCCAGAAAGCCTTGATTCTATTGGCTTGCTTCCGAGTTAGAGTGCCATTCTGTACTTGGATTCTGTACCAATGCAAGGCTTTGCTTGCGAGAGGGAAACCCGATTTTTTAGTAGAGATTTTCGAGCCGGTAATAACGCGCTCCCGTCTCCGTTTTCCCCCCGGTACCCCCGCAGTCGCTGCTGCGTGATAAGGGGGCAGGGGGTATCAATCCTTTGATTGCCTGAACTCCCAGGTTGCAATCAGGAAGGTTGCCATTGTGCCAGCGAGATTGACTGCCAGCTCGGCGTGACGAGGCGCTGGCTTGACCCAGGTTGCCCCTTTCCCATGAGAGTCACCGAGCCTGTTCCTCAGTCCACCCAAGCCCTCGACCACTGATGTGCATCCACCAAGGATGCGCTTGAAGTCTTTGTCTGCGTGTTGACTCGGGGAGAGGTTCAATTGCTCTGCAGCCATGCCATAGAGCTTGTTGATATCGGGCGCATCTCCACGCATGGTGCCTCTGTCTATCTTCGTGAACGACCATCGGAGCCGAAAGCTCCGGCAAGCAGCGTGGATCAGAAGGTGTACCTTCCGAGCCAGCTTGAGCCAGACGACGCGCTGCGGCCCTCAAATGGATCAGAACTGTTGATTTTTATTGATCCACCCAATAATATATTGAGCCAGCTTTGTGATCCACCTTGCGCTCAAGGAGCTATTAGCCATGACCGCCACCATCGCCTACGTCCGAGTCAGCACCGACGACCAAACTACCGAGGCCCAGCGCCACGCCATCAGCCAACGCTTCAATGTGAACGAGTGGTTCTCCGATGAGGCCACCAGCGGGGCCACCAAGGCACTCCAGCGCGAGGGCTTCAAGGCGCTCCACGCCTACGCCAGGAAGGGGGACACGGTTGTCGTGGCAGCAATCGACCGCCTGGGCAGGGATACCATCGACGTGCTGGAAACAGTCGAAGCCCTGAAGGCCAAGGGCGTGACCGTGGTCTCGCTGCGCGAAGGTTTCGACCTATCCAGTCCAGTCGGCAAAGCCATGCTCACCATGCTGGCTGCCGTTGCGGAACTGGAGCGGGCCAATATCAAGGCGCGACAGATGGCCGGGATTGAGCGAGCCAGGGCACAGGGCAAGAAGCTGGGGGCACCGAAGGTGATCGATGATCAGGCTGTGGCAGCCTGGAGGAAAGAGAACGAGGCCAGCATTGCAGATACCGCCAAGCACTGGGGGATCTCGACGGCGGCGGTTAAGCGGGCTTGCAGAGTGCTGCGGGCCAAAGCGTTAGATGCCTAACAAAAGGCTTGGAGTGAGTGGGGGTGAATTATTTTTTCGTCTTGGACATAGCAAGTTGGCCTCTATCGACCCGAAGCGGCCGGTGAGAACAGGCAGAAACCGGCCAGAAGTAGCCGTTGCGAGCAGGCTACTTTCGCCCCAAAGCTTTCTGGAAAGCCAATAGTGATAAGTCGATAATAGTTAGAACTTTGCAAAAGTTACACCAGCCCCCTTCGCCCCGTATCCTGCAGTACTTTTATCCATTGTTCCAGATAGTTTTAGTCATTGTGATTGCGTTCAGAATGGGAATAAACTTTTGGAAGTCCCGCGACAAAATCATGGGCGTCTTGAACTTGACTGACCACGCCAAAGCTTTCTAATTGCAAGAACTTAGAACCAAATACTTCAGTAGGTATCTTTAACTTAAGCAAGTCAAAAAAGTTTTCGTCGTGCGTGGATATAATTATTTGCTTGTCAAATTGCAGCGAGACATTTCGAAGAAGGTCAATTGTTGCAAGAACATTAATTGAGTCCATCGACTGGATAGGGTCGTCAATTAATATGACGTCGAGGGGGGCACCCTTTGCGTCTCTAGCGTGTAACGCGCTGGCCAGAAATACGCTGAGACTAAGTATATTAAGTTGAGCTGCGCTAAAGTAGAGCATAGGCGAAATCAAATCGCCCGCATCATCTCTTAGCACAATGTTAAGGCCAGGTTGATTTGAGCCGTCAAAGTCAGGAATGAACTCTACCTTCTTAAATGACGGGTGCGGATCAATTTTGCTGTAAATTGCATTGATAAGATCCGTGAAGAAGAAAGCACCAATTTGCCCACGAAGCTCAGAAAAAATGAGCTCCCGCTCTTCCGAAAGTTTTCTATCGACCATCTGATGCTCGGATATCTTTCGTTCGATTTCAGAAAGAGTATCGCGCAAGGTTAGACTCTCTAGATAGGGCTTGAATGCCCTCAAATGCTCATTAAGCAGTTCAAATTTATTGATCTTCGATACTAGGTATGCGGAATTCTCAGAAGAAGATTTTATGGCGGACGCTATCTCTGAGCGCAAAACATCCGGATTCGCCTCGAACTTCCTACCAAGCAATCTGCCGACGACTGCCAAGAACGAGTCTATAAGAAAGGTTGTATCAGCAACCAATTTTGAAGCGATATCTCTCTGAGAAGCCAAGGTCTGAAAGTCGATCCAGTTTCCTTCTGCGAGCATTATCTGTTGAAGATCACTACATTCTTTAGATAGTTTCTCAAGCTGCGCAGTACTTTCGTCGATAGAGCGAACAAGCTGATCTCGTCTCATAGCACAGTACAAAGGGAGATCACTAAATTCAGAAATCGTCCTTTCCGCCGAAAATGCTACTAATTTCTTGTATTGATCTTTAGACGTTATGCTTTCCCCGCGAAGATGTAGGGCTTGCAGTCTTGCGTCGATTGCTTGTACCTGTGCTTGTAATTTTAAAATAGTCTCGTTGGCGACCTCAATCTGCTCGACTTGAGATTTACGACTGCTGAAAAGTTTTTCGAGCTCAGCACCCGCCCGATTATGTAACTCTTCGGAGCTTAGGTTCCAAACTCTGAGCTGAAGTGCCTTGATAGTCTCTTCAGTCGCGTTAATTGTGGTTCTCAGCGAAGAGCTATCTTGCTCTGCTGCATTGATTCGTGAGGAAATTTGATCGAGCTGAGTTCTAATCTCGACCACTTTCTTTGCGTGTCGATCCTGGGCTTCGACAACCGCTGACTCAATCACGTTTTTGAGAATAGCCGCCCGGGAGGTAATCAGCTCAAGCTGAACCGCATTCTGTCTCGCCATATCGCTTAGGAGATCGTTGTCTCTAATCCTAGCGGTCAGCGCTTCAGGTGAGGAGTGCACCGTTCGGCATAGAGGACATTGATCGCTGCTCCATTCGGCGAGATAGGTTAGGCCGTGAGAGACTATCTGCTCAATAGCTTCCTTTTGCCGAGTGAGCGCTATTTGCGTGCCCCTAATCGCAAGATCATTCTGCTGTAGTAGGCCTAACTCTTGGTGTGCAGAATAAACTTCAGAGAGGCGGTGAGCCGGCAGTACAGGATATCCCATATCCTGTGCTATTAAGCTTTCGATATTTAAGGTCATCGCGGAGAGCTTCGCGAGTTCGCCACTGATGCGTTCGTGCTCACCCCTGTCGACTTGGATTTTCGTTATCTTGTTCTGTAGTTCAGATCGTTGTGCCGCTAGGCCTGCCTGATGAACTGCAATCTCCGCATACACAGCAGAGCTGCCTGATAACATTGACTGCAAGGCTAATGCTCGTTGGTCAGTCGCACCTAGAGCATCACTATGAAACTTTGAAGTACTTTGAGCTGACTTAAGAGTTGCTGTAAGATTTGTTCTACTATTCTCAAGCGTAGCGCGCTCACTTGCTGCTTTCTCTAATTCCGACACATCAGAGAGAAATGCTGAAACAAGCTCTTCGATGGTCTCTAGCTCCGCAAGCTCGGCTCTCCATATTTTCCATTCTGCAAGATTTTTACTGTGTGCAGCGGAGATAGATTGGTAGTGTTGCGAGTCCGCTACACCTTTCGTGAGCTTTGCTAGGTTAGGGCCTTGCTCGGCAATCACATCAAGATTAAGCTGTAATTGATCCACGCGAGAGGATTGCTCTAGTAGCGCGGATTCACGTTGCCGCTCTGCAAGGAGAAGAGATGTTAGTGCATGTTTTCGATCAATTATAGATGTAAGTAGTTTATGCTCAGCTTGGGCATTAAAACTTGAAGAGGCAAGTGGGAGCGACTCGCCATCTTTATTTAGTTCAGCAACTAAGGAGTTAAATTTTTCAAATATGGTTGTATCGACCGGCAATTTAAGTTGTTGCTTGATCTCCGCCCGTTGCTTTCTTAGGCCATCCAGCGTGAATCTATTTTCGTTCAGGATGGCTGTAATTTCTTGACGAAGTGCCTCGGTCTCGCCCCCGAAATACTGCATGAACAACTCGTACCTTTCTTGCGGCTTGGCCTCGCGCAGAAAACGATCTATGGCATCCTGAGAAAGAATAATATTACTGAATATTCTTGACTCTTTCTTTCTCGCTTTTTTAGTCACGCTGAACGAAAGATCAGTCGAGTTTGATCTTGGTTTTGGTAGCTCTCGCGGAAATAGACCGTGCGTGGTAATTACTTCCACTCTGGTTATAATTTCATCTGGCACATCCTTATTGCGCAAGATTTTCAAAGGAATGCGATCTTGCTTTATTCCTCGCGCAGCTATTTGGCTACTTTTTTTGTTATGTTCGCCCGTATATCTTTCTAGACTATCGGTGAATGCCCACTCAACAGCATCATAAAAAGAGCTTTTCCCAAATCCATTTGGGGCATATATGGCAACAAAGCATGATGGCCTATGGCCATCAATAGTAAAGTCAAAAGTCCCATTCTCTTTTAGCTTATAGGCGCGAAACCCTTCGATCTCAACTCTCTTTATTTTCATTTTGCCTATAGTGCTCTATTAGTCTGCTTACAATCTCCCCTCGCCTTTCTTTTGACTTGCTTGTCGAGTCTAAAGGTGCATTTTTTATAAGAGGAGCAATGGAAAGTTTTACTGCCGAGGTCGGCTGAGGCATCGTTTGCAGCTTTAAATCTGTGCCCAGCAACTCGACATTGATCATCTCTTCAATCTTTTCAGCTGGTGGCAGTTCTCCCAGACCATCGAGTACGATCTTTCTAGCCGCATAGCGATCATTCTCAATCGCATATTTTTCACGAACATCTAGTGGTGCTGCACAGAGCATTGCTAGATAAATGTTCCATCTTGCGAATCGCACTTCAGGCTTAAACTTGACTGAAATAATACTTTGGAGTGCTTTCCAGCTCTTAATCAACTCTTCAGGCGAGTCAAACCAACATGTTATACAGTTAATAAATTGCAATTGATCGGAAGAGTAAATTTCAAAATTTACATTTTCAAATTCCGAGCTTAGGAAGCTTAGATCATAATTTCTTTTTGATAGCGTCATCATAGTAACCTTTGAGTATACTCAGCTGACTTCCGATCGAGGATCTTCCATACTCACGATGCTTAGCCAGGATATGGTCGTTCCGCAGACCTTTTAAATGCGCCACTGAGTACGTTTGGTAAATTTCGCTATGAGCGCTATCTATTCGGCTCAACTCTCTAAATCTGGGCGAGCTTGCAATATCATCTATGACATCGGCAATATCTTCTGGGTCTGGCACCCCGATAGCATTTTCTTGAGGGGAGTTAACGAGCATTGCCCCATTGACATCAAGCATGCCTCTTGCTGCCTTAAATATATCTGACAATCTCCATATCCAGTTGTCGTCGCTGCCTGAGTATACAAATCGACGCTTGCGATCCAGTTTGTCTAGGTAAGCCTCATCAATAACATCTTCATCGTCGAGGATGGAGCAGACAATAACAAACTCAAAGTAAGCCACCCAAAGATTCCGGTCTAACACGGTAACAATTGGCTCGTCGTCTCCTATTAAAAGCTTTTCTCGGTACCGCAACATTAAATCATGGGGGCTAGGAATGCCTTGCTCAATAAGCCAATTTGCTTTCTCATCAAGCTTCTGCCGAAGTTTTTGAACATTTGCTGGGTTTGCAGCGTTGAAATAGAAGATATCGTCTTTAAAGTTAGAAAAACACCCTAGGTAATGAGGTGCAATTTGTACAAGTTGATGAGCTTCAATTATTTCCTCAAAACGGCTAATGGGGAGGCAGCGTATCCGTCCATATCTAGCCTCTGGGTCTTCATCGTCCATCCGGAACTCGACGCCCCATAAATATGGTATATTTCCAGCGATGTAATAGACGCCGCCACCAGACATGCCCTCAATTGAATCCTGAGACGGGTTAGTATCTAAATTACATACGATAATCTGATGCGCTAAGTCGTTCGGATTTCCAGCATAAATTTTGTAAGGCCTTTCCGTCCCCGCATTTTCCCTCGGATAACCTACATAGGAAATCCTTGATCCTGGTGGAAGAGTCCCCGCCCATATGCGCTGATTGATGTCTTCTTGATACTCAACCTTGATGATGGAGCAGTCGATTTGATTATCTGGATGGTGATAAGGGGCGGCAATAATATTTATTGCCCGCCCATCGCGACTCACCTCAAGTTTATCTCCAGTTACATGACGCGCAGTCAAAACATACGAAAATTCTTTCGAGAGCGCGCTTATTAAGACGCCGCTACCAGAGTTCACCTTTACTGCGTGTGAAATAATTAATTCATCAACTGCCATCTTCTAGACCAATTTCTGGAGGAAGTTCTACTAGGCGGCTAGAATAGATATTCCGCTCATGGCTCAGTAAAATTTGTTCAATTATTTTTTTATAATTGAAGTATATGGTCGCGCTGCTTGCTTCCAAAATTCTAGCTATCGTTCTTTTATTTGGAAGGCCATGGATTGAACCGCTGGAAGAAATTATAAAGCGGTCACTTTCAACCAGTTCAAGAAACTCCCAACTAGTGTTGAACTCACTTCCATGGTGCGAAATCTTTACAAGATCGGCGGACAACCTAGATTTGGAGCTATAACCCAGTGCGCGCAGCGCCGACACCACTACACCATCATGCGCGTCTCCTAGAAACAGCATGGTCTTCTCTCCCGCCTTCAAAATAAATGCGATAGAGCTGCCATTAGCAATGGACGTATCTTTTTCAAATTTATCTGTTGCCAAAATATCTTCGAAACTCAATCCATAATCTGTAGCTAGCGTAGTCTCAACTGGGCTCCGCTCATCAGGCCAAATACACAGAAGTTTTCTAGGGCTCTCTTCGTTCGGTGATAAAATAGTAAATGTGAACGGGCCTTTTTGGATAGTCTGACCAGCCATCACAAGGGGCGCACGGTTGCAGCCGATCTCATCCAACAGTGCCTCGAATAATTTACCTTGCCGTACGCTTGTCTCTGGCGAATCGCTGCTCAGATGAACGTTATTCTGAGGTATCTCCGGCTCATTGAAATGATCAGTAATTAGCCGTGAGGAGTTGAACCATATGGACTTGGCCATCTGGCTCAGATAACCAGGCGCCTTGAACGCTTTAAGGAGGCCACCGATGTGATCGTCATCTACATGGGTCAGAATAACCAAGTCGATATGCTGTCCTTTCGCTTTCAGTTCATCCAGAACGATGCAAAGCGAACCCTTGTTCCTAGGCGGTGAGCCATATTTGAAGGTGGCCGCATTCCCACCATCAATCAGCAAGTTAAATACGTAATCCGGGGCCTCATGAGTGACTAGGATGCAATCGCCATGGTTGGCTTGCAGAACGCGGACACTGATGCTCATACAAACTCCCTGTATAGCGCTCTATAGCCCTGGACGACGGGCATGGTGCCATGGTGCCATGGTGCCAGTAAAATAGCGCTTCGCAGAACATCTTCCAAGCACTCTGGTTCAGGCGATCGCTTCTGCCAAACTACCGCTCACAGATGTCTCACTTTTAGGGTGCTGCCGGCGATGCTGTCTAGCTTGTAGGTACCGTGATATTTGTTAGATGGTCAATCCCAAGCAGCCGGCATCGTTCGGCACCTCAACCACGGGAATTCGTCTCGGTCGGGTCCTTGCTCTCGTGCGGATTGAAAGTTAAAGGAGACGGGCTACTCATGTATAAGGTCGGCCACCTATGGTCGTTTTGACGCTTCTAACCGGCATATTGGAGTCATAAGGTGTCGCCCATCATCGGCCGCTCTTGGCCTATAGGAGTCGCCACGAGACAGAGGCCAATCACTTACCGCCTATATTACTTTTTTGCAAGAACACAGCACGTTCGGCGGAGATCGATTACCACACCGTCATGGAGGAAAGTACGCGCAATCTCGTACATTCGATCCTCAATCATGACGCTCGATAATCATTGGTGGCAAACCGCTAGGAGACTGATCGAGCCAGGGAAAGGCAACAGCCCAGCGAGGCGACCGCCGAGTACCTACTGCTACTTTGAGCTTCAGGCGTACAGCCCCTCTCACTGCCCCGACCAATCGGCCAGCAGTCACGGGTGATGACGAACCTGACATAGCTGGCTGGAAGGTGATGGCGTCCAGTCGAGGCTGGCTACCTGCGATGACTCGCGGGGTGTAGCGGTGGATGGCGAAGCCACTCTAAGAGTGTCTTTGAGCTGTCCTGTATCCATGGTCATTACCATCAAACCATCAATGAAGAACGTAGCAATGAGACAGCATCAAGCCTGTCTTGCGGAGACACTGACAGGTGCTCTTCAAGCTGCACCGCAAGGTGCTCTTGATGCCTCCCCAACTCTGCTGACACAGGATCGATGATCACCGATGACGATGTTGTCAGTGACCATCCCCGTCAGTGGTTGTCAGGAAGCCCAAGCCTCTCTGTCAGTCCACCTCCTGCTCATCTTCATGCACCTCCAGATGACTCCGCCCAGGAGTTTCCCCATTCGCCTCTGTCATCCATCAGCCCTGGCCTCAGCACAGTAGCGACCTAGGCAACCACTGCTGCCCAGGCTTTGGCCCATGGGCGGCATCCAGGCACCGGGGAACTCCTGGGCAAGTCACCAAGCATCAACCCTGCATCCCTTGCAGATTCCCCTCAAACCCAGCCCGTTTTGTCCAGCCGTCCGAGCCGTCCATGTTTCCCTTGTAGATGGGAGCTGGTGGCATGGATGGAAGGGACTCTGACGGCTGAACAAAAAGGATGATCTACGTTATGAAAATCGCGCTCAAAGGCACCACTCACAACGCGACCAACACCCTGCCAACCATCGTCTACGCATTTGATGGCAATGAGATCCGCACTGTCCTGATCAATGATGATCCCTGGTTCATAGCCAAGGACGTAGCCGAAGCACTGGGCTATTCGGATACCGATGCAGCGATCCGCAAGCACTGCAGAAACGCAATGACCTGCCCCGACGAATCGACGGGTCAGGTTCGCCATATGAAGATAATCCCCGAACGCGATGTCTACCGCCTGATCTTCAGTTCACGGCTGCCTTCTGCCGAACGATTCGAGGACTGGGTTGTGACGGAGGTTCTGCCCTCAATCCGCAAGCGCGGCATGTACATCATGGGCCAGCAGAAAATCCGAACCGAGCTTCTGGATGCGCTGGCCGAGAACATCCGTGAGAAGGCTCTCCCGGCACTACGAGAGTTCGACCGCCTGACCGAGCATGACCACTGGCTGGCATGTAAGAATCCTGAGAAGTACAAGCGCCTCTGCCAGCTCGCAATCGACAGGGTTGCTCTCGACTACGACCTCCCTCGATCTGTTATGGAGGCTATTGCCCTAACGGGACTGAGAGCGATCACCGAGCAGCACTTGGAGGTAGCCTGATGCGTCTACCTGAACTGATGTTCCTGGGCGCTCTCTTGCTCTGGCCTTTGGTTCCGCTGGTGTACCTGCTCTGCATCGCCTGGCAGACCGACTTCAAGCTGGTAGCTAGATCCAAGCAGAAAACCTCAGAAGGGGCTCGCTCATGAAGAGCATCGCCATTGAAGTGAGGAAGGCCAGGAGTCGGAGAGCTTCGGGCTTGGCTACTACCGACGGAGGCACCGCCCAACATCCGCTGCTGAGCGAGATCCTGGCCGCAGACAAACGCAGATGGAAAGCAGCCCAGCAGATGAACCTTCCGGTGCTCCGGCTTTTACGAAGAGCCGCAGCCAACTGAACAGAACATCAGGAAATCCAGGCTAACCAGTACATCTGACCCAATTACCACACAGGTATGGAAGACCCTACCGACGGATTACCACACAGGTATGGAAGACCGCCCCCGGTATGCCCCGCGCTGCCGGGGGTTTCTGTTTCAAGACCCACGACAACTGTGAGGAGAAACTCATGATCAATTCGAAAATCCGCTCTTTGTCCATCAAACATGACCTGATCCAGAAGGCTATCGACGTGCTCGAACAACAGATCGCCGACAACGATGTGGAGATCAGCTGCAACAACGAACAGATTTTCTGCAACGCCGAGCAGACCAACCGACTGGAAAAGCGCAACCTGCTGCTGATTGCAGAAATCGACGAAGCCAGGGAGACCGTCGAGAGCCTCAAAGCCCTGATCGGTCAGTAAACAAACCCCCTCACTACCAACGAACACCCATAGCCCGCCCCTGAGCGGGCTTTGTCATTTCTGGAGGACAAGAATATGAGCGCCAACGTCATCACCCGCACCTTCGCCACCCTGGCAGAGACCTTCCCGATCCGAATAGTTGAACTAGACGGCAAGCCCTGGTTCGTCGCTGTGGATGTGTGCCACGCCTTGGGTTTTAACCTGAGTGCCGGTGCTGCACCCCACATGAAGAAGATGGCTCACGACGAGCGCCGTGTATTGAAAGCCGGTGACCTCCCTAAATCTGTTTTAGGGAGCGCCCCCAGCATCGCTGTCATCTCCGAGTCCGGCCTGTACAAGCTGATCATGCGTTCAGATAAGCCCGAGGCCCGCCGCTTCCAAGACTGGGTAACCCGCGACGTACTCCCAGCCATCCGCAAGGACGGCGCCTACATCATGGGCGAGGAGAAGGTAGCGACCGGTGAAATGGACGAGGACGCCTTCATCCAGAAGGCATACGAAATGCTCAAGCGGAAGGTCGAGCGCCTCGCTCAGGAGAAAGAGCGGCTTGCTCTAGAGAACAAGAAGATGGCAACGAAGGCTGTCGTTTTCGACAACTGCGTGGCGCTGCGTAAGGAGTCTCTGACCACCTTCGTGCGTACCCTGAATGGCATCAATACTATGGCCATCAAGCGTGATTTGGCTGACCAGGGCTACCTATACCGCTCCGTGGAAACTAACCAATACCGGGTGCACGCCAAGTACCGAGACACGCTGTTTATCGAGAAGCTGAAAGTACATCCAGCCCGCCCTTACTACCAAATCATTCCCACGGCAGAAGGTAAAAAGCTGATCGTCCAGCTCTATCAAGAAGGGAAGCTGACCATGAGGAAGTCATTCGCTGCCTGAGCTGCAGTTTCGCCACTGCACTTCGATTACTACCAGCCCGTTTAGTCCTGCCGCTTGTGTCCGTCTGCGCTGCCCTCTGTGGTGGGCGCTGGTGGGCGTAGGCGGTGGCGACCACAGGCGGCAGAACTAAGAGGAACACCACATCCATGCAACATCAACGCATCATTCAGATATTCACCGATGGTGCTTGCCTCAACAACGGCAAACCCCAAGCTCGTGGAGGCTGGGCGGCCATTCTGCGGAACCCTGAGGGGCGCACGATGGAGATCGCTGGGCCGCTTGAGGGCGATAAGCAGACCAACAACCGGGCCGAGCTGACCGCGGTCATCACGGGGCTACAAGCCCTGAAGACCCCTGGTTCGATGGTGGAGGTAGTGACTGACAGCACCTACGTCAGGAACGGCTGCACCTCTTGGCTGGCCAAGTGGAAGCAGAATGGCTGGCGCACCGCTGACAGAAAGCCGGTGGCCAATGCTGACCTCTGGCAGCTCCTCGATCAGCTGCTGGCCGAGCACACGATTCACTTCAAGTGGGTGCGTGGCCATAGCGGTCATCCCGAGAATGAGAGGGCTGATGCCCTGGCTCAACTAGCTGCTCTGAGTCAGCGCGTCGAGCAGTATGGTTAAGCCTAGCGACAGCCTTCCGCTGCCTACTGCGGTAGCAGCCCTGCAGCCTGAGCTATGCTCGGGAACTTCTCCAGCTCGCTGGCCATCCGGCGAAGCGGGTTGCTCCCATAGGTCGCGCCCACGTTCGGTGCCGCATGTCCTGTGATCCAATCGCTGACAGCGCTCTCGATACCGACCTCCCGGCACAGCGTCTTGAAACTATGACGGAAGCCGTGAGAAGGGCTGGCTTGGCTATCCAACTTCGCCACATCCTTCAGGTACTTGCTCCATAGTTTGCCGAACGAGTGCCCATAGCCATCCTGGCGATGTTTCTCCAGTTTCGGGAATAGCCGTCCCTGTTGGGGGAGACTGTCCTTGTACTCAAGAAAACCAAGCGCCAACAGGTCTTTGTGAAGTGGGATCTTCCGGCGGCTGCTCTGGGTCTTCACGGACTTGTCTTCGCCCGGTGCGATGCTCAGATACCAAACGCCGAGATCATCATCCTTGCGCACGTCGGCCACTTCCAGTTGTGCCAGTTCTTCGCGGCGTGCTCCGGTGTAGGCCATCAGAAGGGGCAGCCAGTAAAGCGCTTCGCCAACATCAGCCCGTGCGGGTTTCCACCCTGAAGTGAACAGAGGGCTGGTGAAAATGGTGACCAGCTCTGCTTGGCTGTAGCCCTTGTCTTCGATGCCCTGGGTCTTTTGTGCCGCCCTGGCTACACGCTGGATCAGCCCTGCAGCGGTGACCGGGTTCTCTTGGATGTACCCAAGGCGACAGGCCACGGCCAGGACAGCAGAGAAGCTCTTGAGCCTGTTTTTGACTGTCACCAAGCTGGCAGTGGGAAGACCCTCAGCCTCGGCCTTTGCGATGAGTTGGGGCGCTGACAGGCCTCGGGTTCCTTCGCCCTTGGTAGGCATCTTCGCCAGTTTGGAGCTGAACTCCTGGCACATCGGACGGGTGATCCTGCTGACAGGCATATCGCCGAACAGTTCGGTGAAGATGGCAATGGTTGCCCCGAAGGTGCTGATTGTCTTCGCTGTGCTGGGGTTGTCCCCATCAAGCTGGCGCTTGTCATCAGCCCAAAGCGTGAAGACCTCCGAGAGTTTCGGTGAGTGCTGATCTTTCTGTTGGGCTGAGCGCTCGATAGTGAGGGGCTGCTCTGCGGCTGGAAGGCTGAGATTGGATAGCCAGTCCCCGTGATGACGGGCAAAGGCGAGACGGCACAGCTCACACCAGCGGATGTAGAAGGCGTCTTCAAGTGCTCGCCTTGCAGGATCGGCTGGTACAGGAAGCGGCAGGTTGAGTTGATGAAGTGTGTGACGGATGAAGCCGGAAAGCGCCTCGGAGAGGGCCACGGGTGTATCCAGGCCCACAAAGTCAGAGGCGGGGAGGTAGTCGATATCCGAGCCTGTATCGGACACAGCCAAGAAGTCTTTCACCTTTTCGGGGTTGGTCTCCCATTCCTGCAGAACAGCCTTAGCCCATCTGTCGGCCAGCTTGATTGCATCTGAGGGTAAGACTCGGGAGATACCTGCGAGTTGGTCTCGCGCTGCAGTGAAGGCTTCTTCACAGCGTTGTGCTTCCCCAATGAAGCGAAGACGTGCTTCGGGGAGATGCCGTGTCTTGAGGGAGACCTTCCATTCACGCTTGCCGATGACTCGGCGGATGTCTTCGGGGACTTCTCGGCGGAAGTAGAAGATACCGTTCTGTGGATGTTTCCAGGGTTGCGCCATGATCGCCACTGTACCAGCCCTCTGTACCAATCAGCAGAAGGGCAGCAAGCAGTCAGAAACTAAAAGCCCCTGAATCCGTTAAGAATCAAGGGCTTATGAAGTCTGGAGCGGGTGATGGGAATCGAACCCACGGCTCTAGCTTGGGAAGCTAGGGTATTACCATTATACGACACCCGCAGCGGGTGCCTTTATACCGGAACTCGATCCAGGAATAAAGCGCGGAGCTTGGCGATAGACGCATCCGCTCCACGCTCGGTGCCCGTCATACCGCCATCGCCTGCAGCTCGCGCAGGTCGCCTTTGGTTGGCAGTTGCAGGCGTTTGCTGGGGGCGTTGAAGAAGTCCAGCAGTACGCGTTGGCTCTGCAGCCAGGCGGCTTTGTGTTCCATGTCGAGGAAGTGGCCGGCGTCGTCGATCACTGCGAACTGGGCGTGGTCGATGTGCTGGGCGAACAGGCAGGCGTCTTCCACCGAGGTGTATTCGTCGCGGTCGCCGTTGACGAACAGCAGCGGGATGTCGATGGCCTTGAGGCACTCCATGCTGCAGTGCGCTTCCATGCTCAGCACTTGTTTGATGTGGGCGTACATCTGCCGGTATTCGTGTTCGTCCAGGGTGCTGACGTGCTTGTGGTTGAAGCGCTTGAACAGCGACGGCAGGTGCTTGCCGATGGTGCTGTTGACCAGCAGGGCGATGTTGTCGCGATCCACGGCGTTCAAAAAGCGCAGGCCCTTGTGCAGGTAGTCGAGCATCGGCACGTTGAGGATCGGCGAGAAGGAGCAGATGGCGGCCTTTTCCAGCGTCGCCGGGCGCTGGGCCAGGGCGAGCATGGCGGCGACGCCGCCCCAGGAGAAGGACATCAGGTAGTTGGCGCCGTAGTGGTCGATCAGGTGCAGCAGGATCGCCGCTTCGTCTTCCTTGGTGATCGGCGTGAAGTCCGTGTTGTGCGGTTTCGACTGGCCGGCGTAGGGCAGGTCGAAGGCCACCACGTTGAACTGCGGTTGCAGGTATTTGACCGTTTGCGTGAACGAGGCCGTGGTCGCCAGGGAGCCGTTGACCAGAATGATGGTCTTGCTTGCTGCCGGGTTGCCGTAGAACTCCGTGTGGACTTTGTGCTTCCTGTTGATCTCGACGACTGCGGTTTCTGGCCTCATGTCGTTTCCTCCTGGCGCAAGTAGGTCAAGGCGAGCGGGCGACCGTTCGCGTTGGTTTGAGCAGTTAGAAAAGCGCCTGAGCGTGACAGCGTGATGTCAGGCTGGAGATTTTTATAAGTCTAGGGATTTCAATCAGTTAGGATCGAAACAGGCGAGCGCTCCAGGCGTTTTCAGGGCCGGGAGAGGGCGGTGTTACCAGGCAGGAATCCAGTCGGTGCAGAGCACCAGCAACCGAAGAACTTTTTCGTTCGTCTCGCTGTGACCAATCGGTCACGCAAAGACTTGTGATTCGATTCAAGCAGCTAGCTTGCAGCCACGCAAGGCCAAGTCACATCTTTATGGACGATTGTGCTGACCGTTGGTCGGGTAGCCGGAAAGGTCGTCAGACGCTGTCGATTTCCGCCGCTGTCAGGGCGCGGTACTGGCCGGGAGCCAGTTGTGGGTCGAGGACGATCTCGCCCATGCTTTCGCGGTGCAGGGCGACGACGCGGTTGCGGAAGTGGCCGAACATGCGCTTGACCTGATGGTAGCGGCCCTCGAACAGGGTCAGGCGGGCGTGGTGGCTGTCTAGTACGTCGAGCTGGGCGGGCAGGGTGGTCAGATCCTCGAAGGCGAAGTACAGACCACGGGCGAAGACCTCGGCGTATTCGGCGGTGATCGGCTGCTCGGTGGTGACGTGGTAGACCTTGGGCTTGCGCTGCTGCGGCTGGGTGATGCGCCGCGACCAGCGCCCGTCGTTGGTGATCAGCAGCAGGCCGCTGGTGTTCAGATCGAGGCGCCCGGCCAGGTGCAGGTCATGCTTGTCCGGCTCGTCGAGCAGATCGAGCACGGTGCGGTGCTCGTCATGCTCGGTGGCGCTGACCACGCCGACCGGTTTGTGCAGCATCCAGTAGCGCGCGTTGCGCCCGGCTTGCAGCAATTCGTCGTCCAGCTCCACGCGCTGGAAGTCGCGGATCTCATGACGCGGGTCGTGAACCACTGCGCCGTCCACGCGCAGGCGGCCGGCGCTGATCAGCAGGCGGCTGTCCTGGCGGCTGAAGCGCGGGAAGTTGCTGAGGAAGCGATCCAGGCGCATGGCTCAGTCGCGCTCATCGCGTTTGGTGGCTGCAACGGCACCCGCGCAGGCCGGGCACAGGCAGGCCTGGTCGCGTTGTTCGGGCGTCAGGCGCTCCAGCGCGGCGGGGTCGATCTTGGCTTCGAAGCACCAGCAGGGTTCGTCGCGGCGGCCGGCGGCGACGCTGCACTGGTTAGGCCTGCCGCACAGCGGGCAACGTTGGCTATCCATCACTGCTCTTCACAGACGCGGTCGCGCCCGGCCTGCTTGGCGCGGTACAGCGCGCGGTCGGTGCGGCCGAGCAGGGCATGCAGGCTCTCGCCGCTTTGCCACTGGCTGAGGCCGAGGCTGACGGTGACCTGCAGCGCCGCATCGTCTACGGCGTAGCGCTGGTCGGCGCAGTGCTGGCGCAGTTTTTCAGCCAGTTCGTGGGCGGCCTGGCGGTCGGTGTTCTTCAGCAGCAGGATGAATTCCTCGCCGCCCCAGCGGCAGAGGATGTCGGACTGGCGCAGTGCGCCGCGCAACTGCCGGGCGAAGCGGCGCAGCACCTCGTCGCCGGCCAGGTGGCCGTGCTGGTCGTTGATCAGCTTGAAGTTGTCCAGATCCAGCAGCACGGCGCACAGCGGGCTGCTGTCGCGCTGCGCTTCCTGGAGGGCCTGCTCGGCGAGGATGTCGAAGCCACGACGGTTGGGCAGCTCGGTAAGGGCATCGGTGGTGGCCAGGGCGGCGATACGGCGCTGATAACGCCGAATCACCAGGCTGACCAGGGTGAGGACGATAACGGTGACCAGCAGGCACAGCAGCAGGTTGATATAGAGCCCCTGGCGGACGCCGGCCAGGGCCTTGTCATGCTTGTCGACGAACAGGTACCACTCCAGCTCGGGGATGTAGCGCACGTTGAGGAAATGCTCGTGGCCCTGTTCCTGGTATTCGAACTGGCCGCTCTGTGGCGTCGGCAGTTTCTCCATCAGGTTGTCCAGGCCGGGGATGTCGACCAACTGGTCGCCGACCTTGGCGCCCAGCGGCCCGCCCTGGGCGCCGGTGAGGGTGATGCGCCCGGTGGTGTCGACGAAATAGACGCTGCGGTCATAGCGCTGCTGGTATTCGTCGATCAGCTTGACCACGGCATCGACCGCCAGGCCGACGCCGGTGGCGCCGATGAAGTTGCCGTCGTAGTCGAGCACCTTGTAGTTGATGAAGATGGTCAGGCGGTCGGCGTTGGCCATGTCGACGTCGACGTTGACCTCGTAGGGCTCCGGCAGCATGCGCACGCGGTAATACCAGACGTCGCGCGGCTCGCTCGGTTTGACCTTCTTCAGTACACCCTTGGACTGGTAGTAGGTGCTGCTCTTGTCGGAGACGAAGAAGCTGGTGAAGGCGCCGTAGTGCTCCTGCACTTCGCGCAGGTAGCGGGTCATCTGCTCGGCGTCCTGCTCGCCGGCCAGCACCCAGTCACGCAGAAAGGTGTCACGGGCCATCATCGAGGAGATGAGGGTGGGGCGCACCAGGTCTTTCTGGATTTCCGAGTAGACGGTGTCGGAGGTCAGCGGCAGCTCGGTGTTGATGATGTGGTCGCGGATCGAGTCGCGCGAGGCGTAGTAGCTGAGCAGTGACGTGGTGAGGAAACCACTGCCGAGCAGCAACAGGAGCACTAATACCAGCGAGATTTGCGTGTGCCGTTTGGGGCGCAGGGACATGGGTGAATCCGGGAGCGGGTTGATGGCGTGATGCTAGCCCGTTGGGCGGGGAAAGCGCCAGTTGTGATCACAATTGGCGCGGTTTTATCTCGGTGAGCGTTGCCCGGTTGTATCCGGGCTAGGGAACTGTAGGAGCGGATTTATCCGCGATTGGGTTGCGGTGGGGCGTGAAGCGGTCGCGGCTAAAGCCCCTCCCACAGGGGGGATTGGGGCTTTGGTGAGATCGCGGCTGAAGCTGCTCCTACGGTGGCGCTGTCGGGTTGTGGCTGAAGCGGAATGCCGCCCAGTCGCTCGTGAAGCGCTTCCCTCCCGGAGACTCCGAGCATTGTGGGAGGCGCTTCAGCGGCGACAGCTTTTAGGCTTCCTCCAATACCACCACGCGCTGCCCTGCACGTACGGGCGAGCCTGGCTGCACGCGCACTTCGCGCACGGTGCCGGCCATGGGGGCGGTGAGCGGAATCTCCATCTTCATCGACTCGAGGATCACCAGCACATCACCCGCCTGCACCTGCGCGCCGGCCTCCACCTGCACCTGCCAGAGGTTGCCGGCGACATGGCTTTCGATGGCATGTTGGCCGGCTGCCAGTGGTGCATCCTCAACCTGCTCGGGCGCGGCTTCCTCGACCTCGAAGTGCGCCTGGCCGCTGTCGATCCAGCGTTGGCGTTCGGCGTCGAAGGCGGCACGCTGCTGCTGGCGGAAGGCGGCGATGCCGTCGGCTTCGTCATCGAGAAACTGCTGGTAGTCGGCCAGGGCCAGTTCGCTCTGTTCGATGCGCAGCGGGTAGCGGCCCAGCGGGAAGTCGCGGCGGATGCGCAGCAGTTCGTCAGCCGATACCGGGTAGAAGCGGATCTGGTCGAAGAAGCGTAGCAGCCAGGGCTTGCCGTCGAAGGCCTCGACCGCGCGGTAGCGGTTCCACATCTGCAGGGTGCGGCCGACAAACTGGTAGCCGCCGGGGCCTTCCATGCCGTACACGCACATGTAGGCGCCGCCGATGCCAACGGAGTTTTCCGCTGTCCAGGTGCGCGCCGGGTTGTACTTGGTGGTGACCAGACGGTGGCGCGGGTCGAGCGGCGTGGCCACTGGCGCGCCGAGGTATACATCGCCCAGGCCCATCACCAGGTAGCTGGCGTCGAACACCGTGCGGTACACCTCGTCGAGGTTCGGCAGGTCGTTGATACGGCGGATGAACTCCAGGTTGCTCGGGCACCAGGGCGCGTCCTTGCGCACGGTGGTCATGTACTTGTCGATGGCCAACTGGCAGGCCGGGTCGTCCCAGGACAGCGGCAGGTGGACGATGCGCGACGGTACTTTCAGATCGCGTGCGGCGCAGACGGCATCCCACTCGCCGGCGACGATATCCAGCAGCTTCTGCAGGGGCAGGGTTTCCGGCTGGTAGTGCACTTGCAGCGAGCGAATGCCGGGCGTCAGGTCGATTACGCCGTCGAGTTGTTTGGCCTCCAGCGCCTGCATCAACGCATGACCACGGAAGCGCAGCACCAGGTCGAGTTCCGGCTGGCCGATTTCCAGCAGCAGGTGGGTGTCGCCGGACAGGCGCGCGACCAGACGGGTGTCGGCTTCGCCGATGTCGAGGACGATGGGGCTTTGTAGCCCGGATGCAATCCGGGACTCAGGTGCTGCGATTTCCCCGGATTGCATCCGGGCTACGGTCGCGTCTGTAGGAGCGGATTTATCCGCGATTTCGGTGTAGCCTGCATCGCGGCTAAAGCGGAGCGCCGCCCGGCCGCTCCTACAAAGTTCGGTGTATTCGCGTGCATTGCTTTGCGCCAACGCCCGCGCCGTGGCGATATCCACCGGCACGAAGCGCACCTTGTCGCCGGCCTTGAGTTGGCCGAGCTGCCACAGGTCGGCCTCGATGATGGTCACCAGGCAGACGAAGCCGCCGAGGCTGGGGCCGTCCGGGCCGAGGATCACCGGCATGTCGCCGGTAAAATCCACCGCGCCGATGGCATAGGGGTTGTCGTGGATGTTGGACGGGTGCAGGCCGGCCTCGCCGCCGCTGTCGCGCACCCATTCCGGTTTTGGGCCGATCAGGCGCACGCCGGTGCGGCTGGAGTTGAAGTGCACTTCCCAGTCGGTGGCGAGGAAGCGGTCGACATAGCCCGGCGTGAAGTATTCAGGTGCGCCGTGCGGGCCGTAGATCACCCGCAGTTCGCGCACGGCCGGTAGGGCGGGGCAGAGTTCGGCGGGCAGTTGCGCGCCGTTGCTGGTGTCGCTCAGCGGCAGCAGGTGCAGTACATCGCCAGCGCGCAGGGCGCGGCCAGCATGGCCGCCGAACTGGCCGAGGGTGAAGGTGCTCTTGCTGCCCAGATAATCCGGCACCTGGATACCGCCGCGAATGCTCAGGTAGCTGCGCGCACCGCTGCCAGCAATGGTGCCGAGCGTCAGGGTGCTGCCGGCCTTGATCAGCAGCGCGGTGTTCATCGGCTGTTCCACGCCATCGACGCTGACGGGAATCTCGGCGCCGGTCACCGCGATCACGGCATCGGTGTTGAAGCGCAGCATCGGGCCGCTCATGGTGATTTCCAGCGCGGCAGCGCCTTCGTCGTTGCCGAGCAGGCGGTTGCCCAGGCGCAGGGCGCGGCTGTCCATCGGGCCAGACGGTGGTACGCCAACGGCCCAGTAGCCGAGGCGGCCGGGGAAGTCCTGCACGCTGGTCTGGGTGCCGGCGCTGAGCACTTCGAAGGTGGTCGCCTGGTAAGCGAGGTTCTCCAGGCAGCGCGTCCACGGCGAGCCACTGGCGAAAGGTGCGTCGCTGAGGATCTGGCGCAGGTAGTCGCGGTTGCATTCCACGCCGTACAGCACCGAGTCGGCCAGGGCTTTGTCCAGCGCGGTGCTGGCTTGTTCACGGGTCGGCGCCCAGGTGATCAGCTTGGCGATCATCGGGTCGAAGTAGGGCGGGATTTCGCAGCCGGCTTCGACCCAGGTGTCGATGCGCAGGGCCTTGCCGTCAGCCTGTGGGAAGGCGACGGCGGTGAGCAGGCCGGGGCTGGGCTGGAAGTCGCGACCCGGGTCTTCGGCGTACAGGCGCGCCTGGATGGCGTGACCGGATGGCTTCAGGCCTTTGGCAAGCTCGCTGAGCGGCGCTAGATCGCCTGCGGCCAGTTCGATCATCCAGCGCACCAGATCGACGCCCCACACTTGTTCGGTGACGCCGTGTTCGACCTGCAGGCGGGTGTTCACTTCCAGAAAATAGAAGCGCTCGGCCTCACTGTCGTAGACGAATTCGACGGTGCCGGCGCTGCGGTAATTCACCGCCTTGGCCAGCTTGATCGCGGCGGCGCACAGTTCGTCGGCCATGCCGGCCGGTAGGTTCGGCGCCGGGGTTTCTTCCAGCACCTTCTGGTTGCGCCGCTGCACCGAGCAGTCGCGCACGCCGAGGGCGAGCACTTCACCCTGACCGTCGCCGAACACCTGCACTTCCAGATGGCGGGCGCGCTGGATGTACTTCTCGATAAATACGCCGCTGTCGCTGAAGTTGTTCTGGCCCAGGCGTTTGACCGCCTCGAAGGCGTCGCTCAGTTCCTCTGCCGAACGGCACACGCGCATGCCGATGCCGCCACCGCCGGCGGTGCTTTTCAGCATCACCGGGTAGCCGACCTGTTCACCTGCCTTGAGCGCAGCGTCAAGGTTTTCCAACAGCTCTGTGCCTTCGAGCATGGGCACGCCATGCTGTTTGGCCAGGGCGCGGGCGGTGTGCTTGAGGCCGAATACGCGCAGTTGCTCGGGCGTCGGGCCGACGAAGGCGATGCCGGCGGCTTCGCAGGCTTCGGCGAACGCTGCGTTTTCGGAGAGGAAGCCGTAGCCGGGGTGGATGGCTTTGGCACCGCTGCTCTTGGCGGCAGCGAGGATCTTCTCGACCACCAGATAAGTCTGCGCGGCCGGGCCGTCGCCGAGGGAGAAGGCTTCGTCGGCCTGCTGGATATGCAGGCTGGCGGCGTCGGCTTCGGAGTACACGGCCACGCCGCCGACGTTCAGCGAGCGCAGGGTGCGCAGGATACGGCAGGCGATAGCGCCACGGTTGGCGATCAGCAGTTTGTCGAACATCTTCATTGACCCTCGAAGGGCGTGGCGGGCCGTCCCGCCGTCATTTGTCGTGCACCACGGTCGTCCGTGGCGAAAAATCCGGTGATGCGTGCCGCGCGTGTTGGCGGGACGATTTGTAGGGCGGGTGAAACCCGCCGGGTTTTGGCTGTGCCAGCGCTTTGGCTGGGTTTTGGCGGGTTTCACCCGCCCTACGTCAGTTCCACACCAGCACTTCGGCAGGCGTCGGGTTCCAGCCGTTGCAGGGGTTGTTCAGTTGCGGGCAGTTGGAGATCAGTACGATGACGTCGGTCTCGGCCTTGAGCTCCACGTACTTGCCGGGCGCGGAAATGCCGTCCTCGAAGGTCAGGCCGCCTTCGGGGGTGACCGGCACGTTCATGAAGAAGTTGATGTTGGCGCCGATGTCGCGCTTGCTCAGGCGGCCGTCGTGCAGGCTGGCGCGCAGGAAGTTGTCGCGGCAGCTGTGCATATAGCGCTTGTCCAGGGCGTAGCGCACGGTGTTGCTCTCCTGCGCGCAGGCGCCGCCGAGGGTGTCGTGGCGGCCGCAGGTGTCGGCGACGATGGTCAGCAGCGGCTTGCCAAGATTGGAATAGAGCACCGTGCCGGTGGTCAGGTAGACCTTGTTCTGCTTGCGCAGGGTGCGCTGCGGATCGAAGCGCTCGCGCGGGTTGTTGGCGGCGAAGAACAGGGTGTCGATGGCCTGGTTACCTTCGAGGTCATGCAGGCGCAGGGTCTGCCCGGCCTTGACCTCGAACAGGTAGGGTTCGCCCGCCGGGATGGTGTGGCGGAACACGGCGGTTTCGGCATGCAGGGTGCTGGCGGTCAGGGTCATTTCGGCAGCCCTCAGATGTACTGGCGTTCGGTGTTGTGGAAGGCGCGGCTGTTCTCCGGGCGCGAAGTGCGGCAGAGCACGGTGATGCCGTCGCTGTCGACCTTGCTCCAGGTCAGTTGCACCGGCTTGGGCGCGTACTGCGGGTTGGGATCCATCGGGTGCTGCAGGGCGGTGAGTACCACCAGGGTGTCTATCGGTGCGTACAGCTCGATGTAGTCGCCGGCCTTGCTGTTGTTGGGCTGGAAGTGGAAGGTACCGTCTGCATCGACGTCCACGCGGCTGAACAGGTTGAGGTTCATCAACAGGTCGGCCAGCGCGAGATCCCACTTGCCCATTTCCACCAGCAGGTTGTCCATGCCGTTGCGGAAGAAGCCGTTGCGCAGTTCCTGGTAGCGGCCCTGGCCGTACTTCTCCAGCGTTTCTTCTGCGTTGAGCACGCCGCCGAAGCTGTCGTGCCAGCCGCAGGTGTCGGCGGTGATGGCCGCCAGCACCTTGCCCATGTCCGAGTACAGGCAGTGGCCGGCGGTGAGTTTGGCGGTGTGCTGGCCCTTGAGGGTGTCGGGCAGGTTCAGGCGCTCGCTTTTCTCGGCGGCGTTGAACAGCAGCAGGCTGACGTTCGCGCCGCCTTCGAGATCGGTGATGCGCAGTTGTTGGCCGCGCTTGAGGATGAAGGAGGTGTGGCCGCCACCGGGGACGGTTTCTTCGTACAAAGTTGGGCGCAGGGCGAGAGAGGCAGTCATGCTCAGGCTCCTTGGTGAGTGGGTTGCAGGCTGCCGAGCAGGTGCTCGGGCAGCAGGTCGGCCGCCGCGCGTTGGTTGCGGCGGCTTGCGTTGAGGGGTATGTCGTAGGTCACCCGTGCGCCATAGGCGCCCGGGGCATGCGGGTCATGGCGCAGCTTGTCGAAGACCATCAGCCGCGTGCCGAGGCTGAAACCCTCGGACAGGTCGTGGGTGACCATGAACACGGTCAGCCCGGTCTCGTGCCACAACTCCAGCAGCAGGGCGTGCATGTCCTTGCGGATGCCGGGGTCGAGCGCGCCGAAGGGTTCGTCCAGCAGCAGCACGCGCGGCTTCATGATCAGCGCCTGAGCGATGGCCAGACGTTGCTGCATGCCGCCGGAGAGGGCGCTGGGGTATTTGTCCAGAGCGTGACCGAGGCCGACCTTGGTCAGCATCTCGGCCGCACGTTCGCGCGCTTCGCGCTTGGCGGAGCCGAACAGGCGGCCGAGCAGGCGTGACTGGCGCAGTTCCAGGCCGAGGGCGACGTTGTCCAGCACGCTCAGGTGCGGGAACACCGAATAGCGCTGGAACACCACGCCCCGGCTGGGATCGGGCTCGGCCACCAGCGGCTCGCCGCCGAGCAGGATCTGCCCACGGCTGGGGCGCTCCTGGCCAAGCAGCAGGCGCAGGAAGGTGGACTTGCCGCAACCGGAGGCGCCGACCAGGGTGCAGAACTCGCCCTCGGCGATGCTCAGGTCGAGGCGTTCCAGGACGGTCTGGTCGCCGTACTGCTGCCAGACGTTTTTAACTTCGATGAAGGCGCTCATGCCTTGGCCCCCTCATACCAGGGGAAGCATAGGCGCGTGAGCTGGCGCAGGCCCAGATCCATGGCCCAGGCCAGCAGGGTGATCCAGGCCACGTAGGGCAGGATCACGTCCATGGCCATGTAGCGGCGCACGAGGAAGATGCGGTAACCGAGGCCGTCGGTGCTGGCGATGGCCTCGGCGGCGATCAAAAACAGCCAGGCCGAGCCGAGCACCAGGCGCAGGGAGATCAGCAGGCGCGGCAGCAGTTGCGGCAGCACCAGGCGCAGGATCAGCGTCCAGGTGCTGGCGCCGAGGGTCTGCGCCTTGATCAGCAGCTCATTGGGGATTTCCCGCGCACGCTGTTCGAGGTCGCGCGCCAGCATCGGTGTGACGCCGATGACGATGAGCATGACCTTGGACAGCTCGCCCAGGCCGAAGACGATGAACAGGATCGGCAGGATGGCCAGCGGCGGAATCATCGACAGCACGGTGAGCAGCGGCGACAGCGGCGCGCCGAACAGCGGCAGGCTGCCGGCGGCGATGCCCAGGGTCAGGCCGGCCAGTGCGGCGATGCCCAGGCCGAGGCCGAGGCGTGTCAGGCTGGAGGCGCTGTCGGCCCAGAACAGGTACTGGCCGGTGCGCTTGTCCTCGGTAAACGCCAGACGGTCGATGGCATCGGCCATCTGCCCGGCGCTGGGCAGCAGCTTGTCGTTGGGGTTTTCCGCCAGGCGCGTGGCCGAGCTGCTGAAGTACACCAGCAGCACCAGCGCGAAGGGCAGGAGGATCAGCAGCAGACGGCTGCCGCGATCCGGGTGTCGATTGATCAGGCGCATGGGATCTCTCGGTTGGCTTGGGGCCTGAACCCGTTCCCGCAGGGGAACGGGCGGGAGAGGCGTCAGAGCTTGCCGTCGGCGGCCATCTGCATGTAGCTCGGGTCGAAGCGCAGCTTGACGTTGCCCTTGTCGCCGGTGACCACGCCGCCGGCGAAGCTCATGCCGATGGCGTCGCTGCTCTGCGCGCCTTCACCGAGCAGGCCGTGGGTGAAGGAGAACTCGGCCACCTTGGTCATGGTCGCCGGCAGTTGCGTGCTGGTGGCGAAGGCCACGGCGTCCTGGGCGGTATAGAACATCTTGGTCGCGGCCAGTTGCGCCTCGTAGCCGGCCAGGTCGGTGCCGGAGGCCTTGGCCATGTGCTCACGCGCAGCCTTACCCTCGGCCGAGTCGCTGCCCATGGTGGCCATGATTTCGTACCAGGCGCCGGTCAGGGCCTTGCCCAGGGCGGGGTTGTCCTTGAGCGTTTCGCTGTTGACCACCATCAGGTCGATGATTTCGCCGGGGATCTGGCTGGAGTTGAACACCTTGGTCACGCCCGGCGTGGCTTCGATCTCAGCCAGCAACGGGTTCCAGGTGGCGACGGCCTGCACGCCAGGCGTGGCGAAAGCGGCGACCATGTCGGCGTCGGAGGTATTCACCACCTTGAGGTCACGCTCGCTCAGGCCGGCGCTCTCCAGGCCACGGGCCAGCAGGTAGTGCGAGACCGACAGCTCGACCAGGTTGACGTCCATGCCCTTGAGGTCTGCCAGGGTCTTGCCTTCGCCCTTGACCACGACGCCGTCGTTGCCATTGGAGAAGTCGCCGACGATCAGTGCGGTGCTGTCCACGCCACCGGCGGCGGGAATGGTCAGGGCGTCCATGTTGGTCATGGTGCAGCCGTCGAACTGGCCGACGCTGTACTGGTTGATCGACTCGACGTAGTCGTTGATCTGCACCACGTCGATGTTGATGCCGTACTTCTTCGCCCACTTGTCGACGATGCCCTGGGCCGCGCCGTATTCCCACGGCATCCAGCCGGCGTAGATGGTCCAGCACACGCTGAAGTCGGTTTTCGGGGCGGCCTGGGCGGACAGACTGAGTGCGGCGCCGAGACCGGCGGCAGCGAGAACGGAGAGCAGACGGGACTTACGCATGGAGAACCTCCAGTTCGAGAAAGGGGCGGGCAGGAGTTCGCGGCGGTTCCCCGATACAGGGGCGCGTCTCCCGGGCTTTTGTCCCGCCGTGTAACCTCGAAGGAGGTCGCCAACTCTCGGACCAGTCACTCGCTTTTCTGGCGAGCCGGAACCCTAGTCGGCTATTTGCAAATTGTGGTGCCGCGTACCCGGCGTACCGGGGTATTTCCTGCACGCAGTAGCTCAAGCGAACATCGTGCCAGGTATTCAACCCCTGGTTCTGCCTGGGCTGCAGCGGGCGCGGGTGGCTGGTGTGCGCCGTGTTGGTGCGGGCGCGAGAGGATGTGCTGCCTGCTGGGGCGCGCCGTGAAAAACGCAGCACCTCCCGCCGCACCTAAAGGTCTTGCCGCTGTCTGATGGAACAGGGATCGACTCCCTATTGCCGGCATGCGCCGGCTATGTCTCGCGGTCGAAAGGAGGCCGCCATGCTCAAGAAGATGCTGTTCCTGCTGTTCTTCTCGTTATCAGGGTGCGCGGTTTATGGCGGGGGCTATGAAAGCCCCGGTTATGGCCGTTATGAACACCGCTACAACGATGGCTATCGCGGCTATTACGCCTCACCGCCAATTTACGTGCCGGGCTATTACTACGAGGAACGCCGCTACGACTACCGGCAGGATCGTCGCTACCTGCCCCCGCCACCGCGTTACGTTCAGCCGCCGCGCTACCACGAAGCACAACCGCCGCGCTGGCAGCCGCGCAATGAGCATTACCGAGACAGCCGCCGCTACGAGCAGCGCGGCGGTGGTATTTCCCGGGGTGGCTGGGAGCGCAGTGATCGCCGTTACTCGCAGGGGCGCGATCAGCAACCGCGTGGCTTGGGCGAACACCGTCGCTAGCCGATCACCCATCCAAAGAGCGGCGGCATGAGCCGCCGCTTCTCTGCACACTCCAGGCTTCACTGCACTGGAGGCCAACGATGAAGCTGTTGTCTTTCGCCAAGGGTGCCCTGGCCATGTTCTGGCTGGTGGCGCTGCTCAATCTCTTCTATCCCTTCGCAGTGCCACTGGGCGGCTGGGTCAACTGGGCCGCCTTGCTGATATTGCTGGCGCACGTCGGCGAGTTGCTGCTGTTTCGCTCGCGCCTGAGCGCGTTGCCCGGGCTGTGGTGGCAACGCCTGCAGGTGCTGCTGTTCGGCGTGTTGCACCTGCGCAGCCTGCGCTGAAGCCATCCCCGCCTTCCGGCCGGCGCGCCGGATAACGGCGAAGTGCCATTGTCTTTTTCCGGGCCAGCCCGCACCATTCCTGCCTTGTTCCAGGGGCGGGTGGCCCCGAGACGGATGGATGATGTTCCGAGGTGGCATAGGCACAGGTCGAGCAGGGTGGCGGCGGCGCAAATCGCGCCTGGCCGCGCCATTGCTGCTGATCGCGTTGGCCGGTGCCCTGCAGGCGGACTGGGATTTCAACCTGATCAGCCAGCGTGCCGAAAAGCTCTACGGCCCGCTGGGCGCCGGCAAGGCACGCATCGACGACTGGCAGGCGCTGCTGGAGCGACTGCCGACGCTCGACGAGCCGGCGCAGCTGGAGGCGGTCAACCGCTTCTTCAATGCCAGCCTGCGCTTCCGTGACGACATCGAAATCTGGCACCAGAACGATTACTGGGCGACGCCGGTCGAGGCATTGCGCATTGGCGCGGGCGACTGCGAAGACTTCGCCATCGCCAAGTACTTCACCCTGCGTGAAGCCGGTGTCGCCAGTGAAAAACTGCGGATCACCTACGTCAAGGCACTGCGCCTGAACCAGGCGCACATGGTGCTGACCTATTACGCCACCCCCGAAGCCATGCCGCTGGTGCTGGACAATCTGATCAACGTCATCCGGCCCGCCAGCGAGCGTTCGGATCTGTTGCCGGTGTATGCCTTCAATGCCGAAGGCATGTGGCTGGCGGGCAAGGGCGGTGGCAAGCAGGTGGGAGATGCCAAGCGCCTGTCGCGCTGGCAGGAACTGATGAAAAAGATGACGGCCGAGGGATTCCCGGCGGAGTCGGGTCGATAGGAGTCGAGATGTCGCTGTTCAAACAATTGCTGATTGCCATCTGCCTGTTCCTCGTGGTCGCTTTCACCGGCAGCTTCATGGTCGGTCTGGAAAGCTCCCGCGAGCAGTACGTCAACCAGTTGCGCTCGCACGCGCAGGACGCCGCGACCGCGCTCGGCCTGTCGCTGACGCCGCACGTGGACGACCCGGCGATGATGGAGCTGATGGTCAGCTCGATCTTCGACAGCGGCTACTTCCAGAGCATCCGGGTGATCGACATCGCCAGCGGCAATATCCTGGTCGAGCGTACTGGCGTACCGGATGCCGCCGGCACCGAAGTTCCGCAATGGTTCGTCGACCTGATCGGTCTGAACGCCGAGGCCGGTGACGCCATCGTCAGTCGCGGCTGGGAGCAGGCGGCGCGGGTGGAGGTGCGCAGCCATCCGCTGTTCGCCATCGCCCGACTCTGGCGCAGCGCGCTGGGTAGCCTGGGCTGGTTGTTGCTGTGTGGCCTGCTCAGCGCCGGCGTCGGTGCTTTCGTGCTGCGCCGCCAGCTCAAACCACTGGACTACATGGTCGAGCAATCCCATGCCATTGCCCGCCGCGAATTTCTCAGCCTGCCCATGCTGCCGCGCACCCCGGAGCTGCGCCGGGTGGTGCAGGCGATGAACCTGATGGTGGAGAAGCTCAAGGCGCTGTTTCAGGAACAGGCCGAGCGTAGCGAACGCCTGCGCGACGAGGCCTACAAGGACGCCCTGACCGGGCTGGCCAACCGTCGCCACTTCGAGATGCAACTGCAGACGCGTCTGGGGGCCGAGGATCAGGCCAATGCCGGCTACCTGCTGCTGGTGCGCGTGCATGACCTGGGTGGGCTCAACCAGCGCCTCGGTGGTCAGCGTACCGACCAGTTGCTGCAGGCCGTCAGCGAGCTGCTCGCCCGCGAGGCGCTGCCGCTGGGCTCAGGCCACCTGCTGGCGCGTTGCCGGGGCGGCGACTTCGCACTGCTGGCGCCGGGGCTGATGAGCGAGGAGGCCGAGCAACTGGCGATACGCCTGGAAGTGGCGTTGGGCAATCTGGTCAGCATCGGCGCCACTGATTGTGCGCCGGTGGCGCATATCGGCCTGGCGCCGTTCCAGCCGGGCGATGATTGCCATGACCTGCTGCGCCTGTCCGACGAGGCGCTGGCCAAGGCCGAAGCCTCGGGCGAGCAGACCTGGGCACTGGTGTCGCGCAAGCAGAGCCACAGCGTCGGTGACGAGCGTCATGCCTGGCACCAGTTGCTCGACACCGCCCTGAGTCGGCGCCAGGTGGAGCTGTATTTCCAGCCGGTGGTCAGCGCTCGGGCGCCTGAGCAGGTGCTGCATTACAAGGTGCTCTCACGGCTACGCGACGAAGCCGGCAAGACGATTCCGGCCGGGCGCTTCCTGCCCTGGCTGCAGCGCTTCGGCTGGTCGTCGCGGCTGGATCTGCTGATGCTGGAAAAGGTGCTGCAACAACTGACCCAGCACCAGCAGACGCTGGCGCTGAACCTCTCCGGCGCGCTACTGCGCGAGCCCAAGGCGCTGGAGGCGGCGTTCGAGTTGTTGCGCCGGCATGCTGCGCTCGGGCCGCGCCTGATCCTCGAGCTGGAGGAGGATCAACTGCCGGATCCGCTCGCCCTGGAACAACTGACCCGGCGCCTGCGCGAGCTGGGCTTCAGCCTCAGCCTGCAGCACTTCGGCGGGCGCTTCAGCATGATCGGCAACCTGGCGCGCCTGGGCCTGGCCTACCTGAAGGTGGATGGCAGCTACATCCGCGCCATCGATATGGAGGCGGACAAACGCCTGTTCATCGATGCCATGCAGCGTGCAGCGAACAGCATCGATCTGCCGCTGATCGCCGAGCGTGTGGAAACCGAAGGGGAGTTGCAGGTGCTGGCCGAGATGGGCTTCAAGGGTGTGCAGGGGCAACGCGTTGGCGCGCCCATGCCGTGGCCGACTGCGGACTGAATCTGAGAGCGCCGGCTAGATCAGGCCGGTGCTGGTTTCTTCTTCACCGATCAGGCGTGACAGGCCGCCCAGAGCCTCGCGCGCCTGGTTACGGCTGAGCAGCTTGGATTGCGCGGCGGGTGGCAGGTCAGTGATACGGATGACGCCCTTGGCGATCAGCGCACCGATCAGGTCTTCCAGCACCCGGATCATTTCCTGGTCGCTTTGGCGCAGTTGCAGCAGGCTCGATTCGACCGCCTGATTGGCGTACCAGGCGAGCACGTCAGGCGCGTCGGCCGGAAGCTGGCCGGTATGACCGGCGAACGCGGCCGCTTCGACGCGCACCAGGCGGCCCTGGTCGTCGTGTTGTACGTAGAGCATGGATACCCCCGATGGGATGTGCGCCGGACGCACATCTATACGCGCAGCCGGAGCCCTCGACAAGAAGGATGCACCTCACCCACCGCGCGCGAACGCGGTGGGTGAGGGCGATCATCAGCTATGCTCGGTCTTCACCAGCGGATCGGCACCGGCCACCAGCGAGTTGACGATCTGCGCGGAGGTGGAGCCGTACTGAGTCAGATCCACGCCTTCGAGCTTGATGGTCACGTCGGCGCCGTTGGCAACATTGCCAGTGGTGCTGACCTGCAGGGTGTTGGTGGTGGTGTCGACCTTCAGGTAGTCGAGCAGGTTGTTGGCGTTGGCCGCATCGGGCAGCAGGTCGCTGAGGTCGATGCGGTCACCGTCGCTGGCCTTGAAGTCCGTGATCACGTCGTTGCCGAGATCGCCAGCCTTCCAGACGAAGGTATCGGCACCGGCACCACCAGTCAGGGTGTCGTTGCCCACACCACCGATCAGCAGATCGTTGCCGTCACCACCATTGAGCAGGTCATGGCCGGCGTTGCCGTAAAGCACGTCGTGGCCGTTGCCGCCATTGAGGATGTCGGAGTACTTGCTGCCATTGATCAGGTCGTTGGCCTCGGAGCCGGTGGTGGTCTGAATGGTGTGTACCGCCCAGCCGGTATCGGTCTGCACCAGTTCCTGACCGCTGCTCAGAGTCGTGGCCTGGAACAGCTTGTAGTCACCCGCACCGAGGGTCTGGTAGGTCGAGTCACTGCTGCCGCTGAGCTTCAACTCGACCTTCAGGCTGGCGTGGCCGCCCTGATCCCAGTACAGCAACTCGAGCGCTTGCAGGCCACCCGTCAGATTGACGCCCTTGAAGGTATCGGTAGTGGTGGACTGAACCTTGTCGACGTTGGCTACATCCTGGCCACCGATTAGCAGGCGATAACCGTCGTCCGCCGTGATGCGGATGTCATAGGTACCGGCAGCGACCGAGACGAAACCGTGGGCACGGATGATGGCATCCGTGGTATCGCCCAGCCAGGCACCGCCCGCCCTGAGGTTCGAAACATTGCTGACGCTGGCTGCCGTGAGGAAGTCGTACAGGTTGTTTTGGCTGTCGTTGGAGCTGCCGATGGTTCTGCCACTTCTCACGTCACGGTTGTCACCCAGATCATCGCTGAACACCGGGCTGCCGTTCTTCAGGCCATAGTCGATCTGGTTGGCGATGAAGCTGGCATTGAGCGAGCCATTGGCCGCGTTGGTGTTCGAGCCGACCAGGCTGCTGTTGTTGCCGCTGCGGCTCTCGATGTAGTTCTCCACCTGGCTCAGGCTGGTGAGGTTCGGGTTGTTGCTGTCTTCCTGATACCCCCAGTACTCGCCGGTCAGGCCGCTGCCGAGGGCGGTTACGCCCGCGGTTTCGCTCGCGGTGATGGTGTTGGTGGTGTAGCTGCTGTGCTCCACGCCGCCATCGATGATATTCAGGGTCAGGTGCTGGCTGGAAGAGCTGGCCGAGCTGCCGTTGGGTTCCACCGATACGGCCTTGATATCCAGGCCGATCTCACCGCGTACGCTGCTGTCTATCTGCAGTTTGGCGGTGGCTAGTTGGGCTGCGGTCAGGGAGATCACGCCATTAACCGCCGACAGGGTGGTGCCACCGACCACCACGCTGGCGCCGCTGGGCAGGTTGGAAAGGTCGTAGCGCAGGCTCTCGGAACCGTCGGTGTCGGTCAGCACGCCACTGATGTAGTTGCTCAGGGCGATACTGGTCTTGCCGCTGACGCCGCCATCGCCGGCCACCACGCCCTGGGACGAGGAGAGGCTGATGTTGTCGATCAGCGCGCCGCGGCCAGCATCGTTGGTCGAAGTGCCCGCTAGCTTGATGGTCAGGGCCTCGGTACTGCCGGTGCCGACGAAGCTGAAATGGATGTTCTCCCAGTTCAGGCTGGTCTGGCTGCTGGTGGAACCGTATTCACCGACCAGGGTATTGCCCAGGTAGACCGCGATCTTGGTGTAGCTGGTGTCGAAGCCCAGGCGGCCTGCGTAGTCCATCGACAGCTCGTAGACCTTGCCGACTTCGGTGGCGACGTTGCGGGTGATGCCCAGGGTCTGAGCCATCGTGCCAGCGGAGTCGTTCAGCTCCAGAGCATCGTTGTTGCCGCTGCCCTGCATCTTGATGGTGATCTCGGTGCCGGCCTGGTTCTCCATCCGGTCGTTGTGGCCCCAGACCTCGAAGACATTGCTGCCGCCGGTGAGCTTGTCACCGGTGGTGACCAGCGTCCAGTTCTCGAAGGTCGAACCGCTGATCAACTCGGAGGTGTAGTTGCTGTCAGGCGCGCTTTCCCAGGTAGTGGTGAACAGCGTGCTGGTGGCAGCGGACTTCACGGTCAGAGTCGGTACATCGGCTACCGGCGCGATGTCGATGTTCATGGTGCTGCTGGCGGTGCTCAGGCTGCCGTCGCTACCGCTGTACTTGAACGTGGCGTAGGTAGCCTGGTTCAAGCCGACGCCGTTGCCGCCGAAGCTGTCGTGACCAGACTCGTTGCTGTCCGGGACAAAGCGCAGGCCGCCGGCATCGATCACCGACTTGCTGACCGTGGCGTTGGCGCTGACATCGACCCAGCTGTTGCCGGACTTGATCTGCAGCTTGCCTTCGCCGGGCAGGCTTTCGATCTTGATCGACAGGCTGCTGTTGGCGTCGACGTCACTGACCTTGAAGTCGCTCCAGGCGAACGTGTAGTTGCTGTCTTCGGCACCGGTAACGCTGGCGCCGGAGACCACCACAGGGGCCTCGTTGACGTTGGTCACGGCAATCGAATAGGTCTCCGCGCGGGTGCTGCCATCGGAACTGGTGGCCAGTACGGTGATGCTGTGGCTGGTGGCGGTTTCGAAGTCCAGCTTGCTGCCGTCGGCGACGGTGACCACCCCGGTGGTGGCATTGATGGCGAAGCGGCCACCAGCGTCGTTGGTCAGCGCGTAGCTGACCGTGGTGCCGGCGTCACCGTCGACCCCGCGTGCAGTGATGCCCACGGCGGTGCCGTTGGCGGCGTTCTCCGCGACGCTGTTAGTGGTCGCATCGACATCGCTGAGGGTCACGCCGAACTCGTTGAGGTTACCGAGCTGGACGGTGAACACCTGGGTATTGCTGCTGCCGTCGGAGCTGGTGGCCTTGACGGTGATGTTGTGGCTGGTAGCAGTCTCGTAGTCGAGCTTGCTGCCGTCGGCGACGGTGACCACACCGGTGGTGGCATTGATGGCGAAGCGGCCACCGGCGTTGTCCAGCAGCTCGTACTGGGTCACGGTGGCGCCTACGTCGCCGTCAACACCCTTGGCGGTGATGCCTACCAGCGTACCGTTGGCGGCGTTCTCGTTGACCCGGTTGGCGGCTGCATCGCTGTCAGTGATGACCACACCGTTGTCGTTGACGTTGCTCAGGTTGATGGTGAACACCTGGGTATTGCTGCTGCCATCGGAGCTGGTGGCCTTGACGGTGATGTCGTGGCTGGTGGCGCTCTCGTAGTCAAGTTTGCTGCCGTCGGCGACGGTGACCACGCCGGTGCTGGCGTCGATGGCGAAGCGGCCGCCAGCGTTGTCCAGCAGTTCGTATTGGGTCACGGTGGCGCCCACGTCGCCGTCCACGCCCTTGGCGGTGACGCCGACGACGGTGCCGGTGCTGGCGTTCTCCACGACGCGGTTGGCCGCTGCGTCGCTGTCGCTGATCACCACACCGTTGTCGTTGATGTTGGTGACATTGACGGTCACGGTCGCACTGACCGGCGTCTTGCCGTCGGTGGCACTGACCTGCAGCTGGTGCTGGGTGGCAGTCTCGTAATCCAGGGACTTGCCGTTGGCCAGGGTGATGACCCCCGTGCTCGAGTTGATCGCGAACAGGCCGGCGTCGTTGCCACCGGTGATGCTGTACAGCAGCGGCTCGCCGTCACGATCCTGATCGGTACCGGTGAAACGGTCGCTGAGGTTGGCGATGGTGCTGCCGGAGGCCAGGTTCTCAGCGAAGCTGACGCTGCTGTCGACCAGTCCGGGCGCATCGTCCACGGCCGTAACCTGCAGGGTCATGGTGTTCGGCGTGGTGGAGAAGGCACCGCTCTGATCCTGCACCGAGAAGCTGAAGCTGCTGCTGCCGTTGGCGTTGGCCGTCGGGGTGTAGACCAGCGAGGCGATCTGCGCTGCGGTGATGATCATGCCGATGGTCACCGCCTCGTTGCCCAGGCTCAGGCTGCCGCTGGCCGGCAGGCTGTTGATGCGGATGGCCTTGAGGCTGTCGCCGGCATCGATGTCGTTGAAGGCGAAGTCGGCGCTGGAGAAGCCGCGCGGGGTGTCTTCGTCGGTCGTGACGGTATTGTCGGCGCTGGTCGGCGCGTCGTTGACCGGGTTGACGGTGATGTTGACCTGGGTGTCGGTCACGCCACCTTTACCATCGCGGATGGTAACCACGAAGCTGTCGCTGCCGTTGTAGTCGCCGTTGGGCTTGTAGGTGTACTGGCCAGTGGACTGATCGAGTACCAGGCTGCCGTGTGCCGTACCGGTCTTGATCGCATAGGTCAGGCTGTCACCTTCCGCGTCGGTGGCAACGATGCGGCTGGTCAGCGTGCCATCCTCATCGACCGAGGCCTGACTGTTCGGCGCCTCGGGCGCATCGTTAAGGGCATTGACGGTAACGTTGACCACGCTGGTGGTGGTGCCACCCTTGCCGTCGTCGATGGTGACGGTGAACGAGTCGCTGCCGTTGAAGTCCTTGGCCGGCTGATAGGTATAGGTACCGTTGGGGCCCATGACCACGCTGCCGTGCTGCGGACCGTTGCCGTTGGCGATGCTGTAGCTGAGGGTATCGCCGTCGACATCACGAGCGTTCACGCGGCCATCGACCGGCGTGTCCTCATTGGTGCTGATGTTGGACGGGCCGCTGACCGGGGCATCATTGATCGGGTTGACCTTGATGTTCACCACGGAGTCGGCATAGCCGAGCTTCGGATCGTAGACGCGAATGGTGAAGGTGTCGGTGCCGTTGAAGTCCTTGTTCGGCGTGTAGGTGTACTCGCCGTTGGTGGTGTTGAGCAGCAGGGAGCCGTGGTCGACGCCGGCCTGGATGACGTAGGTCAGCGTGTCGCCGTCCACGTCACTGGCAACGATCTTGCCGCTGACGCTCTGATCTTCGTCGGTTTCCTTGCTCTGATCAGCGGTGACCGGGGCATCGTTGATCGGCTTGACGGTGATGTTGACCACGCTGGTGGTGGTGCCGCCCTTGCCGTCGTCGATGGTGACGGTGAACGAGTCGCTACCGTTGAAGTCCTTGGCCGGCTCATAGGTATAGGTGCCGTCGGCTTTGAGCGTGACGCTGCCATGCTGCGGGCCGTCGCCATTGGCGATGCTGTAGGTGAGGGGATCGCTGTCGACATCACGTGCGGTCACACGGCCATCGATTGGCGTGTCCTCATTGGTGCTGATGCTGGACGGACCGCTGACCGGGGCATCATTGACCGGGTTGATCGTCACGTTCACCACGGCGTCAGTGTAGGCGCCTTTCCCGTCGTAAACGCGGATGGTGAAGGAGTCGCTACCGTTGTAGTCCTTGTTCGGCGTGTAGGTGTACTCGCCGTTGGTGGTGTTGAGCAGCAGGGAGCCGTGGTCGACACCGGACGCGATGGTGTAGGTCAGCGTGTCGCCTTCCACATCGCGGGCGACGATCTGGCCGCTGACGCTGTGGTCTTCGTCGGTTTCCTTGGTCTGGTCAGCGGTGATCGGCGCATCGTTGATCGGAAGCACGTCGATGCTGATCAGGCTGGTGGTGACGCCGCCCTTGCCGTCGCTGATGGTGATGGTAAAGGAGTCGGAACCGTTGTAGTCCTTGTTCGGGCGGTAGGTATAGGAACCGTCTGTGTAAAGAGTGAGGGTGCCGTTCTGCGGGCCGTTGCCGCTGGCGATGCGGTAGCTGAGGGTGTCGTTGTCGATATCCTGAGCATCCACCTTGCCGTTGATCGGGGTGTCTTCGTTGGTCGTCAGGCTGGCCGGGTTGGCGGTCGGCGCGTCGTTGACCGGGTCAACGGTGATCCGTACCACGGCATCGACCACGCCGCCGTTGCCATCCTTGACGGTGACTATGAAGGAATCCGGGCCGTTGTAGTTGGCGTTGGGCTTGTAGGTGTACTGGCCGGTGGCGCTGTCGAGCACCAGGGTGCCGTTGCTCACACCCGATTTCAGGGTGTAGGTGAGCGTGTCGCCGTCCGCATCGGTGGCGTTCAACTGGCTGACCAGGGTGCCGTCTTCGTCCACGTTGATGAAGACGTTGTTCAGCACCGGCGCGTCGTTGACCGGGTTCACCGCGAGGTTGATGGCGCCATTCACGCTGGCGGTGCCGTCGTTGACGCTGTAGGTGAAGCTGCCCACGGCATCGCCGGCCTTGTAGTCGGCCGGAGCGTTGTACTTGAGGCCCTGCAACTGCTCACTGGTGAGCGTCTGGTTGTTGCTGATCGGGGTGCCGTCGGCGAGGGTCACCTGGCCAACCACTGGCAGGCCGGTGACGGTGATGGTGAGCGCGTCGTTGTCCACGTCGGTGGGCGCCTGGATACCCAGCGCGGTGCCGGTGCTCTTCTCGTTGACGGTCAGCGCATGGCTATCGACCAGCGGCAGGTCATTGACCGCTGTGACACCCACCTTGACGGTGGCGGTATCGGTTCCGCCGTTGCCATCGCTGACGGTGTAGGTGAAGGAACCGGTGCCGTTGAAGTTGGCTGCCGGGGTGAACACCACCTTGCCGCCAACCAGTTCCACGGTGCCGTTGACCGCATTCTGCACGCTGACGATGGTCAGGCTGTCGCCGTCCGCGTCGGTATCGTTGCCGAGCAGGGTAGCCGGCTCGATGGTCAGCGCAGTGTCTTCGTTGGTGATCAGCGCATCGAGGCTGTGGCTCAGGCTGGTGCCGCCGAGCACGGTGTAGCTGCCGCCCTCAGGGCGCATTTCCACCTTGAGCTGGGCCTGGCCGGCCTGATCCCAGTAGACGATCTGAATCTGGTGTGCGCCGCTGGTCGGCACGTTGAAGGTGGCGAACTCGCGGGTGGTCGGGCCCTGGTTGCCGTTGTACTCGGCAACCACCTTGCCATCGATGACGATGCTGAAACCATCATCGGCGGTGACGCGCAACTGGTAGTTGCCGGCGTTCAGGTTCACTGCACCGCTGAGTTCGAGGATGGCGTCGGAGCTGTTGGCCGGGTCGGTGTTCAGGGACGTGGCGTCGCTGCCGAGGAATTTCTGCAGGTTGCCATCACCGCCCAGGTCGCTGCTGACACCGTTGCCGTAGTCCAGCGAGGTGGCGGTGAAGGTGGCATCGGCAGCGTGTTTGCCGATGAAGTCCTTGACCATCGCCAGATTGCTCAGGTTCGGGCCGTCGGCGCCTTCGCGGTAGGCGTAGTAGTTGCCTTTGAGACCGGTGAGCACGGGGACGTCATCACGAGCGTCGGGGGCGTCGTTCACCGGGGTGACGCCGAGCGCGACGCTGCCGCTCAGGGTCGCGGTGCCATCGTTGACGCTGTAGGTGAAGTTGCCGACGGCATCGCCGGCCTGGTAGTCGGCCGGGGCGTTGTATTTCAGGCCCTGCAGTTGGTCGCTGGTCAGTGTCTGGCCATTGCTGACCAGGCTGCCGTCGGCAAGGGTGATCTGACCGACCACCGGCAGACCAGTGACGGTGATGGTCAGCGCATCGCCGTCGACGTCGGTCGGTGCCTGCAGACCCAGCGGCGTGCCGACGCTTTCTTCGGCGACGGTAAGGGAGGTGCTGTCCACCACCGGCAGATCGTTCACCGGGGTGACGCCCAGGGTGACGCTACCGGTCACGCTGGTGGTGCCATCGTTGACGCTGTAGGTGAAGCTACCGACCGCATCGCCGGCGTTGTAGTCGGCCGGAGCGTTGTATTTCAGGCCCTGCAGCTGTTCGCTGCTGAGCGTCTGGCCGTCGCTGACCGGGCTGCCATCGGCGAGGGTGATCTGACCGACCTGCGGCAGGCCGGTGACCTTGATGGTCAGGGTATCGCCATCGACATCGCTGGGCGCCTTGAGGCCCAGCGGCGTGCCGACGCTTTCCTCGGCAACGGTCAGGGAGGTGCTGTCGACCACCGGCAGGTCGTTCACCGGCGTGACGTTGATGGCGACACTGCCGACCACCGAGGTGGTGCCGTCGTTGACGCTGTAGGTGAAGTTGCCGACGGTGTCGCCGGCCTTGTAGTCAGCCGGTGCGTCGTATTTCAGACCCTGCAGTTGGGCAAGGGTGAGGCTCTGGCCATTGCTGACCGGGCTGCCGTCGGCCAGGGTGACGCGACCCACCAGTGGCAGGCCAGTGACGTTAATGGTCAGGCTGTCGCTGCTGTCGACATCGGTCGGAGCGGCGATGTTCAGCGGCGTGCCGGTGCTTTCCTCGGCCGAGGTGATCCGGGTGTCGGTAACCACCGGCGCATCGTTGCGACCTTCGATGGTCAGCGAGGCCGTGGTGCTGACGAGGCCGCCATGACCGTCGCTGATGTCGTAGCTGTAGTTGAGGACGACTTTCTCGCCGACTGCCAGGTAGTCGTACTGCGATGGATCGACCTTGAGGCTGTTGCTGGCCGCGTCGAAGGTGACACCGGAGGTGTCGCCGCTGCCCACCAGCTTGAGGTTGCTGACGCTGAGCTGGTCATTGGCATCCTCGTCGCTGGCCTTCTGCAGCAGGTCGATGCTGTAGGCCGAGGCGTCTTCGTTGGTCAGCGAGGTGATGGCACCGCTGACGATCGGCGCATCGTTGCTGCCGGTCAGGGTGATGGTCACATCACGGCTGGTGCTGGCGTTGCTGCTGTCGGTGACGGTGACGCGATAGACCAGGGTCAGCGTCTCGCCCGCTCCCAGGTAATCCAGTGCGCCAGCGGCCACGCTGTAGTTCCAGTGCACCGAGCCTTCGCCGTCGCCCTGCGCGGCATCGCTGATGGCGGCACTGAGATTGCCCAGCGCGTCGACATTCTGGCCGTTGCCGTCCTTCGCGCTGATCAGTTGAGTGCCCACGGTATGGGTGTTGCTCAGATCCGCGTCGCTGAAGCCGATATCGCCGCTGGCGGTCAGGCTGCCGGCATTCTCACCCGGTACGCCATCGCCACGTTCGGTGACGCTGCCGCTCTGCACGCTGCTTTCCATTACGGGCGCATCGTTGCGGCCCTCGATGGTGAGGGTGACGGTGGTGGGGGTGACGCCACCATTGCCGTCGATCACGTCATAGCTGTAGGTGAGCTTCAGCTCCTGGCCGGCGGCCAGGTAGTTGTAGGCGTTGGGGTTCACCTGCAGGCTATTGCCCGAGACGGTAACGCCGGAAGTGTCGCCGCTGCCGACCAGTTGGACGTTGGTCACGGAGAGTACGTCGCTGGTGTCGACATCACTGGCATTGGCCAGCAGGTCGACCTGCAGCGCGCTGGCGTCTTCGTTGGTGGTCTGGGTGATGGCGGTGCTGACCACCGGGGCATCGTTGACGCCGTCGATGGTGACGGTGGCGCTGGTGGTCACCAGGCCGCCCTTGCCGTCGCTGACCTGATAGTCGTAGGTCAGCACGACGCGCTCGCCGGCAGCCAGGTAGTTGTACTTGGACGGGTCGACCACCAGGGTGTTGCCCTGCAGGCTGACGCCCGAGGCGTCGTTGCCGCTGCGCTCGCTCAGGTTGACGACGCTGAGGCTGTCCTTGGCGTCGGCGTCGCTGGCGTTGGCCAGCAGGTTGATGACCTGGCCGGCGGCGTCTTCGTCGGTGCTGACGCTGATGGCGCCGGTGACCACCGGCGCGTCATTGACGCCGGTGATGGTCAGGGTCAGGGTGCTGGCGCTGGAAAGCTTGCCATCGGTGACGGTGAAGGGCACCTGAATGACCAGCTCTTCGCCCTGGCCAAGCGACTGGTAGGCGGCGTTGCTGGGGTCGAATGTCCAGCTGCCGTTGGCATTGAGGCTGAAGCCGGCCGGGGCCGGATTGTTCAGGCTGAAGCTCAGGGTGTCGCCATCGACATCGTTGGCGGCGAGCTGACCACCGATGGCCGGGGCGTCTTCGACGGTCTCGGCGGTAGTGGCCGCAGCTACCGGGGCGTCATTCACCGGGGTGATGGTCAGGCGGATGCTGTCGGTATCGCTCAGCGTGCCGTCGCTGGTGCTGATGGTCAGGCTGTCCTGGCCGTTGTAGTTCTCGCTCGGGACGTATTTCAGCCCTTGCAGGGCTGCCGTGATGGCGGCTTGCGTGCCGGACAGGGTGATGCTGCCGGTGCCGTTGCCACTGAAGGTTACGCCGCCTTTCAGCGGGCCGAGGGTCAGTACGCCGTGTTCGACGGAGACAGTGGTGGTCAGGCGGTCGCCATCGATGTCGCTGACGCTGATGCTGTTGCCGTTGAGCAGGCTGAAGGTCTTGCTGCCATCTTCGGCCAGAGTCTGGGCGCCCGGGGTGGTGTTGACCGGGGCGTCGTTGACCGGGGTGACATCGAACTTGAGGGTGGCAGTGCTGTTGAGGCTGCCATCGCTCAGGGTGTAGGTGACGGACGGCACCGCGCCGTTGTAGTTCTTCGCCGGCTCGAAGGTGAAATCACCATTGGCCTTGATGGTCAGCTTGCCAACGCCCAGGTCAAGGGTTTCGCCAGCGCGCACGCTGACCAGCGGGAAGTTGGTGAGGCTGAAGCGGGTCACGCTCAGGGTGTCGCCATCGACATCGCGGTCATTGCTCAGCACGTTGCCGGTGGCGGTGGTGTCTTCGTCCAGGGTGACGTTGTCATTGACGCCGACCGGACGATCGTTGACCGCCGCGATGGTGATGGTGGCTGTGGCCGGCGCTGCCGAGGTGGCGCCATCGTTGTCCACGGCGCTGTATTCGAAGGTGGTGGTGCCGTTCCAGTCCTTGTTCGGTACGAAATACACCGGGCCGTTGACGCTATCACCAGAATTCAGGGCGGTACCGCCGTTGGCGCTGGCGTACAGGGTGCCGTTGGCCGGCAGGGTGCCGATGGTGAAGCTGCTGACGCTGCCGTCGACATCGCTGCCGGACAGGTTGACCTGAATGCGTGCGGCCTGGTCTTCGTTGCCCGAGGCGCTGACGGCATTGGCCACCGGCGCGTCATTGGTGCCGGTGAGGGTAATGGTCAGGGTGCTGTCGGCGCTGGCGCCGTGCTCATCGGTGACGCTGACCGGTACTTCGAGTACCAGTTGCTCACCGGCCTTGAGGTAGTCGTACGCGGAATGGTTGGCGTCGAACGTCCAGCTGCCGTCGCTGCCCAGACTCAGGCCGGCGATGTTGGCGGTGGTGCTGAAGCTCAGCACGGCGCCATCGTCGACGTCGTTGGCGGCGATCTGACCCTTGATCTCACCCGCGCCCTCGACGGCTTCGGCCTGGGCAGCGGTAATGGTCGGCTGGTCGTTAACCCCGGTGACGGTCAGGGTCAGAGTGCTGTTGCTGGTGAGCTTGCCGTCGCTGGCGGTGAAGTTGATGGTCAGCGTGGTGGACTGACCTTCGGCCAGGTGCTGATAGGCCGCGTTGCTCGGGTCGAGCGTCCAGGTACCGTTTTCGTTCAGGGTGAAACCGGCGGGCAGGGCACCTTGGGCGGTGAAGGTCAGGCTGTCGCCATCGACGTCGCTGGCTGCCAGTTGACCACCGATCTCGGGTGCGTCTTCGCTGGTCGCTGCGGAGGTTGGCGTGGCCACCGGTGCATCGTTCACCGGGGTGATGGTCAGGCTGACGCTATCGCTGTCGCTCAGCTTGCCGTCGCTGCTGTTGATGGTCAGCGTGTCCTGGCCGTTGTAGTCCTTGCCCGGTACGTATTTCAGGCCTTGCAGGGCCAGGTTGATGGCCGCCTGGGTGCCGACCAGGGTAATGCTGCCGGTGCCGTTGCCACTGAAAGTCACGCCGCCTTTCAGCGGGCCGAGGGTCAGTACGCCATGCTCGACGGAGAGGGTGGTAGTCAGGCGGTCGCCGTCCACATCACTGACAGCGATGCTGTTGCCATTGAGCAGGCTGAAGGTCTTGCTGCCGTCTTCGGCCAGGGTCTGGGCGCCGGGCGTGGTGTTGACCGGGGCGTCGTTGACCGGAGTGATATCGAAACGCAGGGTGGCCGTGCTGGTGAGGCTACCGTCGCTCAGGGTGTAGGTGACGGACGGTACCGCACCGTTGTAGTTGCTCGCCGGGACGAAGGTGAAGTCGCCATTGGCCTGGATGGTCAGTTTGCCGACCCCAAGATCCAGGGTTTCACCAGCCTTGACGCTGACGAACGGCAGATTGGTGAGGCTGAACTTGGTGACGCTCAGGCTGGTGTTGTCGACATCGGTATCGTTGCTCAGCACGTTGCCGGTGGCGGTGGTGTCTTCGTCCATGGCAATGCGGTCGGCCACGCCAACGGGGCGATCATTGCTGCCATTGATGGTGACGGTGACGCTGGTCTGGGTGCCGTCGGCAGACTCGACGTTGAAGGTTTCGCTGTAAGACTGGCCGACGTTCAGCTCGTTATAGGCCGAGCTGGCGACGAAGCTCCAGTTGCCGGTCGCGTCGATGCTGAAGCTGCCGTACTGACCGGAAACGTTGTTCTGCGCGACGAAGGTCGCGGGGCTGTCGACGTCACTGATGCTCAGCGTGCCGTTGGCGGTCAGCGGGGCGTTGGTTTCGGTCAGTTGAACGCTGGCGCTGCTCAGGACGGCAGCATCGTTGCTGCCGTTGATGGTGACGGTGACGCTGCTCTCGGTGCCGTCGGCGCTGGCGACCTTGAAGGACTCGCTGTAGGACTGGCCGACGTTCAGCTCATTGAAGGCGGAATTGGCCACGTACGTCCAGTTGCCGTTCGCATCGATGCTGAAGCTGCCGTAGGTGCCGGCGACGTCGCTCTGCGCGACGAAGGTCGCGGGGCTATCGACATCGCTGATGCTCAGGGTGCCACCGGTGCTCAGCGGCTCATCGGTTTCGGTCAGTTGAACGTCGGCGCTGCCGAGAATGGCGGCATCGTTCACCCCGGTGACGGTGATGGTCAGGGTGTTGCCACTGGCGGCGCCAAATTCGTCTACGACCACGTAGGGGATGGTCAGCGTAAGCGTCTGGCCCTCGGCCAGCGACTGATAGGCTTCGTGGCTGGCGTCGAACGTCCAGCTACCGTCGTCCTTCAGGTTGAAGCCGGCCGGTGCCGGGCTGTCCAGACCATAGCTCAGGGTGGCGCCTGCATCGGCATCGCTGCCTGGCAGCGTGCCCTTGATGCTGTCGTCCTCGCTGACTTCGGCGACGCTGGCCTCGGCGATGGGGGTGTCGTTGCTACCGGTGAAATTGATGCTGATGACGCGGGTGTCGCTGGCGCCCGAAGGGTCGCGCACCGTCACCGTGAAGTTCTCGCTGGCGTTCTCGCCTTCGGCCAGGGCGTTGACCTTGGCAGCGTCGATGACATAGGTGTAGCTGCCATCGGCGTTGACGGTCAGCTCGCCGTAGGCACCCTTGGCGCTGCCACTCCAGGTCAGTTGGGTGTCGTCGACGTCGCTGGCGGTCAGTTGGCCCTTGATATCGGCGAAAGTATCGGCGGCTTCGCTGTCGGTGACCGTGCTCTCGTAGGTACCGCTGGCTACCGGCGCATCGTTGACCGGGATGATGCCGAGGTTGACGTTCAGTGGCGTGGACGCACCACGGCCGTCGCTGGCGGTTACCTGGAAGCTGTCGTTGCCGTTGTAGTCCTGCGCCGGGGTATAGGTCCAGGTGCCATTGGCATTGATCACCAGGGTGCCGTTGGTCGGCGCGCGGGTGATGGTCAGAGTGATCAGGTCACCGTTCACGTCACGGACGTTGAAGACGCCGCTGATCGGCGTGTCTTCGTTGGTCTGCAGGTTCAGCGGGCCCTGGGCGCCGCCGTTGCCATCGAGAAACTGCGGGGCCTGGTTCTGCAGAGGTTCCTGCGTCGTACCGAGTGCCGGGCCGAAATTACCCAGGCCGCTGGTTTCGAAACCGATGGAGGCTTGCAGTACCTCGGCAGTGGCGTCGAGCACCACGAAACTATGGCCACCGCTGGCGGCGTTGCTACCACCGGCAGCAGCCGGGCCCGCCGCGGTTGCTTCGAAGGCTTGCGTCGGGTCGAGGCCGGCCTCGATCGCCTGTTGCAGTTGCGCGACGTCATCGCCCGGGCTTTCGACCTGCTGAGCCGTCTCGGCGTTCTGCGCAGCGGCGCGGCTGTCGCCTTCGCTCCATTGGCTCTCACGCCCCAGGTCGAGCATACGGCCGTCGGCCAGTTCGAGGGTGACTGCGCCGTTGGCGCTGGTCAGCACCTGATCACCGCTGAAGAGTCGATCACCCTCTACCAGAACGCGTCGTGCGCCCTCTGCGGAAATGGCGAATACCTGGCCAACAATGCTTTTGACGGTCGCAATGACGCTGCTCATCGTGTGACTCTCCTGGAGGCGGTTCTCAGCGGGCTCACGGGCGTTGCGACGGCCTGGTGAGCGAGGCTGACACTTAACTGGCTGTTACGGTGTAAAGGTTATGAAACAGGTTTGACGTTTTTTTGACTTTTGAACTTTTGACGCCTGGTTTTGCGTCAGAGTATTGACCTATTGGCTCGCATCCTAAACAATCGCCGCGCTGATGTCACATTGATATTTGCTTTTCGTCTGGTGTTTTTCAATGTGACTTGGATCACGTCTCGAGGCCCGGACTGAAAGCACCGTCCACAGGTGGCCTCGGATGTCCACACTCTCTTGTTTAGGAAGCCCAGAATTATGCGTTTGCGACTGTTCCACGCTCTGCCGCTTGCCTTGGCCTTCAACCTGCCTGTGCATGCCCAGACCCTCTCCGAAGCCATGCAATATGCGATGGCTATGCACCCGGAAATCCAGGCTGGTGTGAATGGTCGCCTGGCCGCTGACAAGCAACTCGATGCTGCCCGCGGCGGCTACCTGCCTTCGGTTGACCTGCTGGCCGGATATGGCCGTGAAGGCACCGACAACACCTCCACGCGTGCCGCCGGAAAAGGCGGGTTCGAGACCCTGAATCGTGGTGAATCGAGCCTGCGCCTGACTCAGATGGTGTTCGACGGTTTCGCCACGCAGAGCGAGGTCGGTCGCCAGCAGGCCACCGTCAACTCGCGCGCCTATGCGTTGCTCGGCACCTCCGAACGCACCGCGCTGGACGTTGCACAGGTCTACATCGACGTGCTGCGTCGCCAGGAAATGGTGCGTCTGGCTGAAGACAACCTGCGCAGCCACGAACGTATCTACGATCAGATCACCCTGCGCAGCCAGCGCGGTGTTGGTCGTCTGGCCGACCAGGATCAGGCCGAAGCCCGTCTGGCTCAGGCGCGCAACAACCTGCTCACCGAGCAGACCAACCTGGCCGATGCCCGCACCAACTTCTTCAGTGTCGTGGGTATGGATCCGGCTGAACTGGTCGAGCCGGCCGGTCTGCCGGGCCAGTTGCCGGGCACTCTGCAGGACGCGCGTCAGGCGCTGATGGCCAACAGCCCGATCCTGCGTTCGGCCGAGTCCGACGTGGTGGCAGCCGAGAAGCAGTACGAAGCAGCCAAGTCGCTGTTCTACCCGCGTTTCGACGCCGAGCTGTCGCGCAACGCCGACAATGACCTCGATGGCGTGAATGGCCACTCCAACGAATGGCAGGCCATGCTGCGCATGCGCTACAACCTGTTCGCTGGTGGCAGCAACAAGGCTGATCTGGAGGCCAAGTCCTACCAGGCCAACCAGGCGCTGGATATTCGCAACAACGCCCTGCGCGTGCTCAACGAAGACCTCGGTCTGTCCTGGAACGCCCTGAACAACGCCCGCGAACAGTTGCCGATCGCTCGCAACTACGTGGAGTACAGCACCCGTGTGCGTGAGTCGTACCAGAAGCAGTTCAGCATCGGTGAGCGTACGCTGCTCGATTTGCTCGACAGCGAGAACGAACTGTTCACCGCCTCGCGTCGCCTGAGTGACCTGCGTTACACCGAACTGTTTACTCAGTACCGCATCAAGGCCACCATGGGCGAACTGCTCAAGAGCCAGGGGGTTGTAGCGCCGATGGCAACCGTGGTTCAGTCCGAGCTCAAGCCTCAGGCAACACTGCCCGGCCTCAACTGATCGACCCGTTTCGCCTGTCGGGAGCCGTCTGGTTCCCGGCGGGCGTTCGAGTTTGTGGCCTGTGCAGCTCCGAAGAATCCCCAATTAGAGAGTCCTGGTGTGGATCCACAAGCCAGTCGCGTCGAAAGCCATTCCGATCCCCGTGGCCAGCATGATGATCCACTGCTGGACTCGCTTCTTTCCCTCTGCGTCCTGCACCGCAAGCCTGCCAACCGGGCCATGCTCACCAGCGGCCTGCCGCTGCCCAAGCAGCGCCTGACCGCCGAGCTGTTGCCGCGAGCGGCCGCGCGTGCCGGCCTGCAGGGGCGCCTGTTGCGCAGAAGCCTCGAGCAGATCCCGAAGATCGCCTTGCCCGCCCTGTTGCTATTAAAGGAAGGGCGCTGTGCGGTGCTGCTGGGCTGGAACGAGAAGGGCCAGGCGCGTCTGCTGCTCAGCGAGAGCGACGGTGGCGAGGTGGTGGTCGCTCGCGATCTGCTCAATGACGATTACAGCGGCCAGGTGTTCTTCGCCCAGCCGCAGCACAAGTACGATCTGGATCAGGGCAGCCTGATCCCGCGTACGAAGTCCTGGTTCCGCGACACCCTCAAGCGCTCGCGCTGGCTGTACATGGATGCCGTCGCCGCCAGCCTGCTGATCAACCTGATCGGCCTCGGCGCGCCGTTGTTCGTGATGAACGTCTACGACCGCGTGGTGCCCAACCAGGCCGCTGCAACCCTCTGGGTGCTGGCCATCGGCATCTGCGGCGCCTACATCTTCGACCTGCTGCTCAAGACCATGCGCGGGTTGTGCCTCGATCTGGCCGGCAAGAAGACCGACCTGATCATCTCCGCCACGCTGTTCGAGCGCATCGTCGGCATGGCCATGAAGCACCGTCCGCAGCGGGTCGGCAGCTTCGCTCAGAACATCCACGAGTTCCAGACGCTGCGCGACTTCCTCGCCTCGCTGACGCTGACCAGTGTCATCGATCTGCCGTTCACCCTGCTGATCCTCCTGGTGATTGGCCTGCTCGGCGGGCATCTGGTCTGGGTGCCGCTGCTGGCCTTCCCGCTGGCCATGGGCATCAGCTGGCTGCTGCAGAAACCGCTGGTGGCGACCATGGATCGCACCATGGCCCTGGCCGCCGAGCGTCAGTCGAGCCTGATCGAGACCCTCGCCGGCCTCGACGCGGTGAAGGTCAACAACGCCGAGAGCGACCGCCAGTACCTCTGGGAGCAGACCATTGGCACCCTCGGGCGTCTGGAGCTGCGGGTGAAGATGCTCTCCAGCCTGGCGATGAACCTGACCCTGCTGATCCAGCAACTGGCTGGCGTGGTGATGATCGTCGCCGGTGTCTACCTGATCATGGCCGGCGACCTCAGCATGGGCGGGCTGATCGCCTGCTACATGCTCAACGGCCGCGCACTCGGCCCGCTGAGCCAACTGTCGGGGTTGTTCACCCGTTATCAGCAGGCGCGCCTGACCATGCTCAACGTCGACCAGATGATGGACTTGCCGCAGGAACGGCAAGAGGGCGAGCAGCCGCTGGTGCGTGCCAAGCTGCAGGGCAGTCTGGAACTGCGCCAGGTCAGCTTCACCTACCCGCACCAGCAGACTCCGGCGCTCAGCGAGATCAACCTGATCGTCCGTCCGGGCGAGAGGATCGGCATCATCGGCCGCAGCGGCTCGGGCAAGAGTTCGCTGGCCAAGCTGATCGTCGGCCTGTACCAGGCCGATGCCGGCAGCCTGCTGGTCGATGGCACCGACATCCGCCAGCTGGATGTCAGCGAGCTGCGCCACAACGTCGGTTACGTGCCGCAGGACATCCAACTGTTCAGCGGCAGCCTGCGCGACAACCTGATGGCAGGCGCGCGCTACGTCGAGGACGAGCTGGTGCTGCAGGCGGCGGAGCTGTCTGGCGTGCACGAGTTCGCCCGGCTGCACCCGCAGGGCTATGAGCTGCAGGTTGGCGAGCGCGGGCAAAACCTTTCCGGTGGCCAGCGGCAGAACGTCGCCCTGGCGCGCGCGCTGTTGCTCGACCCACCGATCCTGCTGCTCGACGAACCGACCAGCTCCATGGACAACCCGGGTGAGGAGCGCCTCAAGGAGCGCCTTGCTCCGGTAATCGCCAACAAGACCCTGTTGCTGGTCACGCACCGGGCCTCGATGCTGTCGCTGGTCGACCGCCTGCTGATCGTCGACCGTGGTCGCATCATCGCCGACGGGCCCAAGGCATCGGTCATGGAAGCACTGAAGAAGGGGCAGATCAGTGTCGCTTAACCCATTCTCGACGTTGCGTCAGTACTTCAAGGGCGGTGAGTCGTTGTCCGGCGAGCCCTTGCCCGAGGTGGACAAGGCCCTGGTGGAGGACGCCCCACGGGTGGTGCGTCTGACCATCTGGGTCTTGCTCGGCTTCGTCGCCTTCCTCGGCATCTGGGCGAATTACGCCGAGATCGACGAGGTCACCCGCGGCGAGGGCAAGGCGATCCCGTCCTCCAAATTGCAGAAGGTGCAGAACCTCGAGGGCGGCATCGTCTCCGAGCTGTTCGTGCGCGAAGGCCAGGTGGTGGAAATCGGGGCGCCGTTGCTGCGTCTGGATCCCACGCGTTTCGAATCCAACGTCGGTGAGACCGATGCCGATCGCAACGCCATGCAGTTGCGTGTCGAGCGCCTGAGCGCCGAGGTGGATGATCGCCCGCTGGTCGTCGCCGATTCCCTGCGCGCCGCGGCGCCAGCGCAGGCGGCCAGTGAAGAGGCGCTGTACCTCAGCCGTCGCCAGCAGCTCAACAATGAGGTTGGCGGCCTGGAGCAGCAACTGGTGCAGCGGCGTCAGGAACTGCAGGAGTTCATCTCCAAGCAGGCGCAATTCCGCAACAGTTTGCAGTTGCTGCGTCAGGAAATCGGCATTTCCGAGCCGCTGGTGGCAGAAGGCGCCATCTCCCGCGTCGAGGTGCTGCGCCTGCGCCGCGCCGAGGTGGAAACGCGCGGGCAACTGGATGCCACGACGCTGGCCATTCCGCGCGCGGAATCGGCAATCAAGGAAGTCGAGCAGAAGATCGCCGAAACCCGTTCGCGCTTTCGCAGCGAGGCGCTGGGCCAGCTCAACGAGGCGCGCACCGACCTGAACAAGGCCGAGGCGACCGGCAAGGCGCTGGAAGATCGGGTCAAGCGCACCCTGGTCACTTCGCCGGTGCGGGGCATTGTCAAGCAACTGCTGGTCAACACCATCGGCGGCGTGATCCAGCCCGGCAGCGACTTGGTGGAAATCGTGCCGCTGGACGACACCCTGCTGGTGGAGGCACGCATCCGCCCACAGGACATCGCCTTCCTCCATCCCGGGCAGCGCGCCATGGTCAAGTTCACTGCCTACGACTTCACCATCTATGGTGGGCTAGAGGCCGAGCTGGAGCAGATCGGCGCTGACACCGTCACCGACGAGGACGGCAACAGCTTCTACCTGATCAAGCTGCGCACGCGCAAAAGCCACCTGGGCAGCGACGAAAAACCGCTGCTGATCATCCCCGGCATGGTGGCCTCGGTCGACATCATGACTGGCAAGAAGAGCATCCTCAGCTACTTGCTCAAGCCCATCATCCGCGCCCGCGCCGAGGCCTTGCGCGAGCGCTGATCGAAGGCGTGGCGGGCGCCTTGCCCGCCAGCTCGCTCAGACGAACAACTGTTGAATGACCGAAAAGTCCTGCCTGCCCTTGCCCTGTTTGAGCAGCAGGCGATAGAGCTGCAGCGCCAGGGCGCCCATTGGCGCGCTGTTGCCGTTATGGCTGGCGGTTTCCTGGGCCAGGCCGAGGTCCTTGGCCATCAGCTCGGCCATGAAGCCGCCGCTGTAGCCGTTCGATGCCGGCGCGTTCTCCATCACGCCGGGCCAGGGGTTGTACTTCTCCAGCGTCCAGTTGCCGCCGGAACTCTGCCGCATGATCTCGGCCAGAACGGCTGGCTCCAGGCCGTTGGCCACGCCCATGGCCATGGCTTCGGCGGTGGCGATCATCTGCACCGCGAGCACCTGGTTGTTGCACACCTTGGCCACCTGACCGGCACCGTCCGGGCCGGCGTGGAAGATGTTGCGGCCTATGCTGGCGAGGATCGGCTGGGCTCTTTCCAGCGCCTGGGTTTCACCGCCGACCATAAAGGTCAGGGTGCCGGCCGCCGCGCCGCCGGTGCCGCCGGACACGGGCGCATCGAGCAGGGCGATGCCGCGTTCGCGGGCAGCGGCGTGCACCTTGCGCGCGGACTCCGGAGCGATGGTCGAACACTCGATGACCAGCGTGCCGGCCTTGAGCCGATCGAGCAGGCCGTCTTCGCCCAGGTACAGGCTTTCCACATGGCGGCTGGCCGGCAGCATGCTGATCACCACCTGCGCCTGATCGATGGCGTCTGCAGCACTGTCGGCCGCCACCGCACCCTCGCTGGCAAGGCTATCGACGGCGCTGCGCACCAGGTCGAAGACTTTCAGCGGGTAGCCCGCCTTGAGCAGGTTACGGGCCATGGGCAGGCCCATGTGGCCGAGGCCGATAAAGGCGATCTGGGTCATGTTGGTTCTCCTTTTCTTGTTGTCAGCGCTTGAACAGATCGTTGAGCTCGGCGAAGTGTGCCGCCTCCCTGGCGAAGCCAGCATCGCCCTGACGCAGCGCGCGTGCGGCCTGCAGGAAGCCGCCAAAGGCCGCGCGCGCCAGGCTGGAGCCGACGCTGACGCGGCGCACGCCCAGCTCGGCCAGGTCATCCAGTGTCAGTGCGCTGCTGGACAGCCCCAGCAGCACGTTGACCGGGCGCGGTGCCACGGCTCGCACCACGGCATCGATCTGCGCGCGAGTAGTCAGGCCGGGGGCATAGAGCACGTCGGCGCCGGCTTCGGCATAGGCTTCCAGGCGGCGCAAGGTATCGGTCAGGTCTTCGCGCCCGTGCAGGAAGTTTTCCGCACGGGCGCAGAGGGTGAAGGGGAAGGGCAGGCTGCGTACGGCCGCCACCGAGGCGCGGATGCGCTCGACCGCCAACTCCAGCGGATAGATGGGGGCCTGCGGGTTGCCGCTGGCATCCTCGATGGAACCGCCGACCAGCCCGCAGGCAGCGGCCTGCAGCAGGGTATCGGCGCAGCCCAGCGGCTCGTCGGCGAAGCCGTTTTCCAGGTCGGCTGCCACCGGCAGTGGCGTGGCCTCGACGATGGCGCGGGCATTGGTCAGGGTGTCTTCGCGACTGATCAGGCCTTCGCCATCGACGCGCCCGAGGCTGAAGGCCAGGCCGGCGCTGGTGGTGGCCGGCGCTTCGAAACCGAGCGCCGCGAGGATCTTCGCCGAGCCGGCATCCCAGGGATTGGGTAGTACCAGCAGCTCGTCACGTTGGTGCAGGGCCTGGAAGGCCAGGGCTTTTTGCTGCTGCGTGTCGGCCATGCCGTCGCTCCTTGGTAAGTGGTTGCAGCTCTTCAGGTCGCGGCTAAAGCCCCTCCCGCAAAAGCGTGTAGCCCGGATGCAATCCGGGGCGTTTCGTGCAACCCGATTCCCGGATTGCATCCGGGCTACGCATGGGGTGCACGGCCTTCTACAAATCCGCCAATGGATGCTCACCGTCCCAGGCCGGGGCGAAGTGCTCGTCGATCACGGCTGCCGGGATTGCAGCCACGTCCGGCCAATGCCAGTGCGGCATCTGATCCTTGTCGATCAGGCGCGCGCGTACGCCCTCGGGGAATTCCGGGTGACGGCAGCAGTTCAGGCTCATGGCGTATTCCATGCGGAATACCTCGGCCAGCGACTGGTGGCGGGCGCGGCGGATCTGCTCCCAGACCAGGTGCGCGGTCAGCGGGCAGCCGTGGGCCAGGGTCTTGGCGGCGCGGGCGAGCGGGGCATCGTCGTCCTCTTGCAGGGCGCTGAGCGCCTGCACGGCAGCCGGCAGGTCGGCGAAATCGAGCAGCGCGTCGATACGCTCGCGGCGTGGCAGCCATTGCGCGGCGGGCAGTTCGCTGCGCGCCTCGCTTTCCAGCGCGCGCAGCAAGCTGTGCAACTGGGCGTTGGGCTGCTCGCGCCAGTTCAGTTGCACCAGGCCGTCGAGCAGGGCGTTCTGCTGGTCGTCGCGTAGGAAGCGGTCGGCCAGGTTTAGATCCAGCGCGTCGCGGGCGTTGATGCTGGCGGCGGTGAGGCCGAGGAACAGGCCCAGGCGACCCTGCAGGCGGGCGAGGAACCAACTGCCGCCGACATCCGGGTACAGGCCGATGTTGATTTCCGGCATGCCCAGGCGGCTGCTCGGGGTGACGATGCGGATGCCGGCGCCCTGCATCAGGCCCATGCCGCCGCCCAGTACGTGACCATGCGCCCAGCAGATGAAGGGCTTGGGGTAGGTGTGGATGCGGTAATCGAGGCGGTATTCGTCGGCGAAGAAGCGCCGCGCCAGCGGCGGCACCTCGCCGGGATGTTCGCGGCACTGGTGCACGAGCTGCACCACGTCGCCGCCGGCGCAGAAGGCCTTGGCGCCGTTGCCGCGTAGCACCACGCAGGCGATCTCGGGGTCATCGGCCCAGGCCTGCAAGCGTGCACCGAGCGCCTCGATCATCGGCAGGGAGAGGGCGTTGAGGCTCTTCTCGGCATCCAGGCTGGCGATGCCGATGCGGTAGCCATGCAGGCTGGGGCGTTCTTCGAATTGCAGGTTCATGCGTGTTTCCCGCGTAGGGTGGATGGCGCTTTGTCCATCCACCGCGTGTGTTGTGGTGGACGTGAAAGGCGACGTCCACCCTACGAGCGTGCTTACTTGTTGCGCCACTGCGGATCGCGTTTTTCCAGGAAGGCGTTGACGCCTTCGCGGGTGTCGTCGGCGTCGAACAGGTCGACGAAGCGCTCGCGCTCCTCCGGCAGCCAGGTGTTCGGGCCGCGCTGGCGGGCGCCCTGGATCAGCGGCTTGATGGTGCGCACCGCCACCGGGCTCTGCCGCGCCACCTTGGAGGCCAGCAGCAGGGCGGTGCCGCGTGCCTCTCCGGTGTCCACCACCTGCTCGACCAGGCCGATGCGCAGGGCAGTGTCGGCGTCGATGCGTTCGCCGCAGAGGATCATGCGCTTGGCCCAGCCTTCGCCGACCAGCCAGGGCAGTGCCTGGGTGCCACCGGCGCAGGGCAACAGGCCGACGGCGGCTTCCGGCAGGGCCATCTGTGCCTGACGCTCGGCGATACGGATGTCGCAGGCCAGGGCGCATTCGAGGCCACCGCCCATGGCGTAGCCGTTGATCGCGGCGATGGAGACGCCACGAAAATCGCGCAGGGTCTCGAAGGCTTCGCCGAAGCGTCGCGCCATTTCTCGGGCACGGGCCTTGTCGCCATCGGCGAACATGTTCAGGTCGGCGCCGGCGGAAAAGAACTTTGGCCCCTGGCCAGTCACCACCAGGGCGTACACCTCGTCGTCACGGTTGAGGTGCTCGATCACCTGCTTGAGGCCGATCAGCGAGTCACGATCCCAGGTGTTGGCCGGCGGGTGGTTGATGGTGATCAGCGCGGTGTGGCCGTGCTTCTCCACGGTGAGCTTGTGAGTCAGGTCGAAGATGCCGGATTTGTAGGTTTCCAGTGCAGTGCTCATGGTCGTCCTCGATATTCATCATTGCCGTAGGAGCGAGCTCTGCTCGCGAACATCGCTCGCACCTAACTGGGGTTACTACTACAGCAGGCGATCGAGCATGCCGCCCTGCAGAAGCAGGCGGCGGGCGACGATCACCCGCATGATTTCGTTGGTGCCTTCCAGGATCTGGTGCACGCGGGCGTCGCGCACCCAGCGCTCCAGCGGATAGTCGTTGAGGTAGCCATAGCCGCCATGCAGTTGCAGGGCTTCGTTGCACACCGCGAAGCAGTGGTCGGTGGCGAAGCGCTTGGCCATGGCGCAATACAGGCTGGCTTCACCGTGGCCGTGATCGAGTTTGTGCGCGGCCAGGCGCACCATCTGCCGGCTGGCGGTCAGATCCGTGAGCATGTCGGCGAGCTTGAACTGCAGGGCCTGGAACTGGCTGAGCGGCTTGCCGAACTGCTTGCGTTCCTCGACGTAGCGCAGGCTCTGTTCCAGCGCCGCCTGAGCGGCACCGAGCGAGCAACTGGCAATATTCAGACGGCCACCATCGAGGCCCTTCATCGCGTAGACGAAGCCTTCGCCTTCCGGGCCGATACGGTGACTGGCGGGAATGCGCACGCCCTCGAAGGTGATGGTGCGGGTCGGCTGCGCCTTCCAGCCCATCTTGTCCTCGTTGCGCCCGTAGCGCACGCCGGGGGCATCGGCCGGCACCAGGAAGCAGGAGATGCCCTTGGCGCCGTCTTCGCCGCTGCGCGCCATGACGATCAGCACATCGGTGCTGCCGGCGCCGGAGATGAAACACTTGCTGCCGTCGATCACGTACTCGTCGCCATCGCGGCGGGCGCGGGTGCGCAGGTTGGCCGCGTCGGAGCCAGCGTCCGGTTCGGTCAGGCAGTAGGAAGCCAACGACTGGCCGCTGATCAGCCCAGGCAGCCAGGCGTCCTTGAGCGCCGGGTCGGCGAAGCTGGCGAGCATCCAGGTGGCCATGTTGTGGATGGTCAGGTAGGCGGTGGTGGCGACGCAGCCGGCCGCCAGTTGCTCGAAGATCAGCGCGCTGGACAGCCTGGACAGGCCCAGACCGCCATCCTCTTCGGCGATGTACAGGGCCAGGTAGCCCTGTTCGGCGGCGCGGCGAATCACCTCGACGGGGAAGTGGTGGTCGCGATCCCAGTCGGCGGCGTGGGGCGCCAGCTCCCGCGTGGCGAAGGCGCGGGCGCTGTCGGTGAGCAGGCGTTGTTCATCACTGAGTTCGAAGTCCATGGCATCTCATTGCAAGGTCAGGGGTTGGCCGCCGGCCTCGCGCTCGGCCTGCCAGTCGGCGAGGCTGGGCAGCGCCGTGCTGGCGTCGAGGCGGTCGACGATTTCGAAGTAGTCCTGCTTGAGCGGATCCTTGAGCACCTCGTCACGTGACTTGACCTTCACTGCGTAGACGGTCTGCAGGTTCTGGTGATCGAAGGTGCGCCATTGCTGCTCGTCTTTCAGCAGGCTGTAGCGGTGGCCTTCCAGCGCCTTGATCAGCGCTTCGCTGTCGAGGCTGTTGGCGCGCTTGGCGGCATCGGCCCATTGCTGGACGATGCTGTAGGCCGAGGCGGCTGAGCTGGAGGGGTACATCTGATAGCGGGTCTTGAAGGCCTCGACGAAGGCTTCACCGCGCGCGGATTTCTCCAGCGCCGGCACACGCCAGGTCCAGGGCTCGGTACCGATCACGCCCTGCATCAGGCTGGGGCCGGCCTGTTCGACGATGCTCTGGGTCAGGTTGGGCGCGATGATCTGCATGCGTTCGGTCAGGCCCATGTCCTTGGCGATGCGCATGGCGCGCACCAGATCCTCACCGAACAGCACTAGGGCGAGAATGTCGGCTTTGCTGGACGCGGCCTGGGTCAGGGCATCGGTGTAGTCGGCCAGGCGTGCGCCAGGGAAGGGCACGCGTACGCCGGCATGCTGGCCAGGGTCATTGCTGGCGGTGGCGTGGCGCAGCGAAGCTTCGGTGGTATGACCCCAGGTGTAGTCGGCAGTGACATAGAAATAGCGCTTGTTCGGCAAGGTTTTGCTCAGGTACTGGCCAAGCACCTGGGCGCTCATCCAGGCGTTGTTGCACTCGCGGAACATGTAGCGGTGGCCGTCCTTGCCGGTGGTGTCGTTGGAGTAGGTGAGGGTGCCGAAATACAGCAGGCCGTGCTCCTTGGCGCGCTTGCCGGCGGCGATGGCCACCGCGCTGGATGAGCCGCCAAAGAGCATCGACGCGCCTTCGGCAGCCAGCTTGTCGACGTTCTTCACCGCTTTGGCCGGGCGCGAGGCAGTGTCCTTGCTGGACAGGCGCAAGGGCCGGCCCAGCACACCGCCAGCGGCGTTGATTTCATCGATGGCCAGCAGGGCTCCACGCATCTGCGCCAATCCCTCCTCTTTATACGGGCCGGTGCGCGGGTAGTTGAGCCCGAGGGTAATGGGCTCGGCAGCCTGCGCACCGGCGGTGATCGTGGCCCACAGGGCCAGGACGGCGGACAGTCGGCGCATTGCAGTCTCCTTTTGTTTTTGTTCTGCAGACTACGTTGTACGCCGCTTGTCCGGCCTGGGTGATTGTCTTTTCGTATAACGGCTACGTCGTTCTCATTTCAATTGGATGGTCATGTTCGGCCCGGCCTCCAGCGGTGTGTCGTCGAACCAGCGGCTGGTGACCGTCTTGGTCTCGGTGTAGAAGCGCACCGCCTGTTTGCCGTAGGCGTGCAGGTCGCCGTAGAACGAGCCTTTCCAGCCGGTGAAGGAGAAGAACGGCAGCGGCACCGGAATCGGCACGTTGATGCCGACCTGGCCGACCTCAATCGCATGCTGGAAGTGCCGCGCGGCGCCGCCGGAGCGGGTGAACAGGCTGGTGCCGTTGCCGTAGGGGCTGGCGTTGACCAGCGCGATGGCGGCTTCGAGGGTATCGACCTCCATGCACACCAGCACCGGGCCGAAGATTTCCTCGCGGTACAGGCTCATCTCCGTCGTCACGCCACGGAACAGCGTTGGCCCGACCCAGTTACCGTTCGGGTAATCCTCCACCGCGCACTGCGAACCATCGAGCAGGCACTCGGCACCTTCCGCCTTGCCCTGGTCGATCAGGTGCAGCACGCGCTGACGTGCCTGCGGGCTGATCAACGGGCCGTAGGCCGCGCCACTGTCCCGCCAGTGGCCGGGGCGCAGGGCGGCCATCTGCTCGGCCAGCTCGTCGATCCACTGCTTCGACTCGCCGACGAACACCGCCACACTGATGGCCATGCAGCGCTGCCCGGCGGCGCCGCAACTGGCGCCGAGCAGGTTGCTGAGCACCTGATCCTTGGGCGCGTCCGGCATGATCACCATATGGTTCTTGGCCCCGGCGAAGGCCTGCACGCGCTTCAGGTGCTGGGTGCCGGTGCGGTAGACATGTTGGCCCACGTTGACCGAGCCGACGAAGGAGATCGCGCGTACGGCCGGATGTACCAGTAGTGCATCGACCTGTTCGCGGCCACCATGCAGCACTTGCAGCACCCCAGCGGGCGCGCCGGCTTCGATGAACAGCTCGGCCAGGCGATTGGGCGTCAGCGGATCCTGTTCGGACGGTTTGAGGATGAAGGTATTACCGCAGGCGATGGCCAGTGGGAACATCCACAACGGAATCATCGCCGGGAAGTTGAACGGGGTGATGCCGACGCACACTCCCAGCGGCTGGATCCAACTGGCGGTGTCGATTTCGCGGGCGACGTTCTCCACCGTCTCGCCCATCATCAGGCTGGCGATATTGGCCGCATGCTCGGCCACTTCGATGCCACGCCAGACGTCGCCCTTGGCGTCGGCAAAAGTCTTGCCGGTTTCCTGGGCGAGGATTTGCGCCAGCTCGTCGTGATGCTCCTTGAGCAGGTGCTGGTAGCGCAGCATCAGGCGGGCTCGCTCCGATACCGGCACCTCGCGCCAGGCGAGGAAGGCCTTCTGCGCACTGGCGACTGCCGCCTCGATTTCCTCGGCAGTGGCCTTGGGCGCCAGGGCAATCACCTCCTGGGTGGCCGGGTCGGTGACTTCGATCAGATCCGTGGCCTGGCTTTGCTGCCATTGGCCGTCGATCAGTTGCGGCAGGGTATGGGGCATCGTGGCCTCCTGTTGTTCTTGTCTGTGCTCCGTTATAGCCCTTGGCGACGTACTTGTGGATTGACGATCTTGGTCATTGGATGGACGATCTTGGCATTCGATCTGCGAGTGTGAGGTGTGTATGGCGGTGCGTGTGGAAACCTCCAACTGGCCATTGCCGGTTGGCGGGCAGCGCTTCATCACACCACCGCGCCTGCGTCGCCTGCTGGCACGCCATGCCCTGAGTGCAGGCTGCTATCCATTGGCCATGGGCTTCTACCCGGAGGCTGCCGGGCATCAGATGCGGCGTGAGCGGCCGGAGGATCATCTGCTGATCTATTGCCGCTCGGGTGGCGGATGGTTGGAGGTGGGGGATGGACGATTCGAGATAATGGCTGGCGATTTGCTGGTGCTGCCCAGGGACATCGCACATGCCTATGGTGCCGACGCGCACAGCCCCTGGACGATTTACTGGGTGCACTTCGACGGCAGCCTCAGCGAGGACTTCCTGCGTCTGCTGGGTAAGCAGGTGTTGCGCCGCATCGGTGTGCAGCCGCGTCTGCTGGGCGATTTCGAAGCGCTGCTGGCCGTACAGCGCCAGGGTCTCAATGCCGTGCCCTTCATTCATGCCGCGCACCGTCTGCAGGCGATGCTTAGTTCATTGGCGGTGCTGCCGGCGCGGGTCAACCTCAAGTCCGGGCGGGTGCTGGATATCGAGGCCGTGCAGGCGGTGATGCGCGAGCACCTGCACGGCAGTCTCAACCTCGACGACCTGGCCGCGCAGTTCAAACTGTCGCGCTTTCACTTCGCCAAGACCTACCGCGCGCTGACCGGCCATGCGCCGATCCAGGACTTTATCCAGTTGAAGATGGCCCTGGCCTGCCGCCTGTTCGACCGCGGCGATATCGAGGTGCGTCAGGTGGCCGAGCAGTTGGGCTACGACGACCCGTATTACTTCTCACGGTTGTTTCGCAAGGTGGTGGGCATGGCGCCCAGTCATTACCGGGCGCTGCACCAGGGGTAGCAGGCCGTTTAAAAACTACCTGCGTTGGCAATACTGCGTTAAAAACGCCCTCGCGTGCGAGCCCAGTCAAAATGCTCATTTACAACACGTAAACTGCGCTTTTTCGGTCGTTTTTTCCTTGTCTTGCCTGCCTCGCCTACGTTTTTCAACGGCCTGCTAGCGGGCAGGTTTCAGGCGAGCAGGCGCTTCCACAGTTTGAGCCCGTCCGCCAATTCGTTGCGCAGCTCGGCAAGTGGGCGTTCCAGGCCCAGTTTGAGTTGGCTCGGCTGCGGCTCGGTGAACTCGTCCGCCGTTTGCAGGGCGCTGGCCAGCAGCACCAGATCGGCCAAGTCGGCTGCGCCTTCGTGCGAGCGTTGCAGTTGACCTTGCAGGCGTGCGCATTCGATCACCGCCGAGGGCAATTGCCAGCGCGTCAGGATCAGTGCACCGACATCCCCTGAAAGCGCTTCGCACAGCCCATGCAGGGATTCGGCGTCGCGTGGCAGATCCGGCCAGTGCTCGAGCTCCGACAGCAGCGGCAGGCTGCCGATGTCCTGCAGCAGCCCGCCGAGCATGGCGTCGTCCATGGAGAAGCCGATGTGTTGTGCCAGTACGGCGCAATAGGCGGCCCGTTCGCGGGCATGCTTCCAGCGCGCGCGGAAGGCCTGTTGCAGTGCGGCGTCCTGGCTAGTGAAGAGGTGTTGCAGGCTGAAGCCCAGCACCAGGTCGGCCAATTGCCGGGTACCGAGGCGGCCGAGTAGGTCGCGCAGCGAGGTGCAGGCGCGGTTACCGCGCAGCAGCGGTGTGTTGGAGAACTGCATCAGATAGGCGGCCAGGGGCGGATCTCCATTGATCACCCGGGTCAGCTGTTCCAGTGACGTGTGTGGGTCATCGAGTAGTTTGCGAATGCGCACGGCGGCTTCGGGCATCTGCGGAATCTTCGCTTCGCCTTTGAGAAAACGGTTGAGTAACGCGAGGCGCAGAGTATCGGCGGTGGTCGGCATTGGCTTCGGGGGCGTTCTCGGTAGTTATGGTTTGAAGGCTAGCAAAGCATCATTGAGTTTGCCGGGTCAGCCTTCCTTGACTTGCCGCAACCCCTTCTCTAGCGTGCCTGCACTTGTGAAGACTCAGGCAGGAAAAGCGGATGACCGACGATCGCATCAAACTCGAAGCCAGCTGGAAGGACGCGCTGCGCGAGGAGTTCGACAAGCCCTACATGCAGGAGCTGCGCGAGTTCCTGCGGGCGGAGAAAGCGGCCGGCAAGGAGATCTACCCGCCGGGCCCGCTGATCTTCAATGCGCTCAACTCCACGCCGCTGGACAAGGTGAAGGTGGTGATCATCGGCCAGGATCCCTACCACGGCCCGGGCCAGGCCCATGGCCTGTGCTTCTCGGTACAGCCTGGTGTGCAGACGCCGCCGTCGCTGGTCAACATCTACAAGGAACTCAAGCGCGACCTGAACCTCGACATCCCCGCGCACGGCTATCTGCAAAGCTGGGCCGACCAGGGCGTGCTGCTGCTCAACACCTCGCTGACGGTGGAGCGCGCTAACGCCGGCTCGCATGCCAAGATGGGCTGGCAGTTCTTCACCGACCGGGTGATCGAGGTGGTCAGCGCGCATCAGGACAAGCTGGTATTCATGCTCTGGGGTAGCCATGCGCAGAGCAAGCAGCGCCTGATCGACCCGACCAAGCACCTGGTGCTGCGCTCGCCACATCCATCGCCGCTGTCGGCGCATCGCGGCTTCATCGGCAACGGCCACTTCAGCCGCTGCAACCAGTTCCTCAGCCAGAACGGCCTGACGCCCATCGACTGGCAACTGCCGCCGCTCTGATCGTCAATCCGCGCTGGCCACGGACTCGTCGGCCTGGCAACGCTGCGCTGCGAGGTCATCGTGCAGGGCATTCAGGCGGCTGTCGGCACGGGCTAGCTGATCGGAGTCGGCCTGGCGGATGAGTGCGACGAACAACTGCACCAACGCCTCGCGGTTGGCTGCATGGCTGGCTCGATAGGCTTCTGTATAGAAGCGCTCGCGCGCCTGCAGCAAGGCTTCCAGGCGTGGCGCGAAGCTGTCGCTGCGCCGCGCGTCCAGCGTCTCGCGCAGCGCCTGTTGCCAGGTCAGGCGATTGTCCAGCCAGACCGCGTTCTGCGCGCCCAGCCGGTTGGCCCAGGCCTCGACGCTTTGCCGTTGTGGCGCATTCAAAGTGCCAAGCCAGGGCTCCAGGCGTTCATTCATGCGTTCTACGCGCAGCCTGATCTGCTCGGCTGGCGGCGGTGTCAGGAAGGTGTCGCGCAGCTCGGCATTCTGCTCGTCCAGTTCGGCGAACAGTTGCTCGACCTGGCGCGGGTTGAGGCCGCGCAGCAGTTCGGTGGTATGGGGTGTGACCTGCACGGCGATCCGTTGCAGGGCCTGCTCGAATTCGTCCAGCTGTTCGTTCAGACGCTGCGGATCCGGATCGTTCAGCAGCGCCTGGTTGTCACGCAGCCAGATCAGGTAGCGCGGCAGCTCCAGGCTGCAGTGCCAGCTCAGGTGCTGCTGCAGGCGTGGTTTGAGCCAGGCGCGCTGCTGGTCGTCGAGCGCCAGGTAGTCATTCAGCTTCCAGGGGATCAGCCAGTCGAGGTTGCGGTAGGCCAGGTCGACCCGGCTGCAGGCAACCAGCAGCACGGGCAGGCCCAACAGCGTCAGCCAGAACTTGTGCATGGGCGGTATCTCGCAAGGCGGGAGCCCCCGAGCCTACCGCCTTGGCCACGCAGGGCAAGGGGGCGGAAATATCCGCTAAAGAGTTGCCGGGTCACTCACGCTGCAGCGCGGCGCAGGACACATCGTAGTTTTGCTTGCAGGCGCTTTCGTACAGGCGCCGTGCCTGATCCGGGTCACGCGGCAGGCCGCCTTCGCCACGGCGATAGAGGTTGCCCAGTACGTGTTGCGCCATCGGATTACCGGCGGCGGCGGACTGGTTGAGATAGCGCAGCATCTCGCTCTGGTTGGCCAGCTCCGGGGCGTCGCGGCCGGTGTAGAGGTAGGCGAGGCTGACAGCTGCCATGGCATGCCCTTTGTCGGCGGCCTGCTTCCACCAGTACTCAGCCTGCTTGAGGTCTTTTACCGGCTGGCCGACGAAGTAACTGCTGCCCAGCTGGAACTGGCTCTCCAGATCGCCGCGCTGCGCTTGTTGGAGCAGCTTCTGCTGCACCTGTTGCTCCTGCGTCATCTCGCTAGCAGGCGCTTGCTCCTTGGGTTTTTCCTCGGGTTTCTGGCTGGCACAGCCGGCCAGTAGCGCCAGGGTGAACAGCGCGAGGGCTGGGTAGCGAAGTGGGTTATTCATGGGGGCTCCGGTTGGCAGATGTGGGGCATTAGGCCTCAGGCATACACCATAGTTCTCTCGAGTCCTTCACAGGCGAGCGATCACCTGCAATGCTGCCGCCTTCGTTCGATTCAGCGAGGCGTGCATGAAGATCAGTGCGGATTTCGACAGCGGCAATATCCAGGTCATCGACAGCAGTAACGCGCAGCGCGTGCTGCTGGCGATCCGCCCGGATCTGAACAGCTCGCACTTTCAATGGTTTCACTTTCAGGTCGCCGAACTTGCGGTCGGGCAGCGCTATGGATTCGTGCTGACCAACGCCGGACAGTCGGCCTACAACCATGCCTGGACGGGCTACCAGACCGCCGCCAGCTATGACGGCGAACACTGGTTCCGCGTGCCCACGCAGTTCGTCGACGGGCAACTCCGCTTCGAGCTGGTGGCCGAGCAGCCGCAGGTTCGTTTTGCCTATTTCGAACCCTACAGCCGCGCGCGGCATGATCAGTTGATCGCGCGCAGCCTGGCCGCCGGTGCCGAGCAGGTCGCCTGCGGCAAGAGCCTGGAGGGCCGCGACATCGAGTTGCTGCGCATCGGCGGGCGAGCTGCCCAGCCGCGCAAGCTATGGATCATCGCCCAGCAGCATCCCGGCGAGCACATGGCCGAGTGGTTCATGGAGGGGCTGATCGAGCGGCTGCTCGATGCCCAGGATGCGCAGATGGCCGAGCTGCTGGCGCAGGCCGATCTGTATCTGGTACCTAACATGAACCCGGACGGCGCCATTCGCGGCCACCTGCGTACCAACTTCGCCGGCCAGGATCTCAACCGCGCCTGGCAGTCAGCCGGTGCCGAGCGCAGCCCCGAAGTGTTGTTCGTGCTGGAGCAGATGCGGCGGATTGGCGTCGACTTGTTCCTCGATATCCATGGCGACGAGGAAATTCCCCACGTCTTCACCGCTGGTTGCGAGGGCAATCCGGGTTACACGTCGCGCCTGGCCGCACTGGAAGAAGAGTTTCGCTCGCGCCTGATGGCGGTCGGCGAGTTCCAGACGCGCTTCGGCTACCCGCGTGCCGAGCCGGGTCAGGCCAACCTGGCGCTGGCCTGCAATGCCGTGGGCCAGGCGTTCGATTGCCTGTCGTTCACCCTGGAGATGCCGTTCAAGGATCATGACGATAGCCCACAGCCACGCACCGGTTGGAACGGGGCGCGCTCCGCTCGCCTGGGACGTGACGTGTTGACGGTGCTGGCGCAGATGGTGACCCGCCTGCGCTGATAAGCACAGGCAGGTACGGCGGGACGCTTAGAACCTGTTCACGATCGTTCTCTGCTGCTTAATGAAATTGGTGGGCTGAAGCCCACCCTACGTAACTGGCCTGCAATGCCGTGGGCCAGGCGTTCGATTGCCTGTCGTTCACCCTGGAGATGCCGTTCAAGGATCATGACGATAGCCCCCAGCCGGACACCGGCTGGAACGGGGCGCGCTCCGCTCGCTTGGGGCGTGACGTGTTGACGGTGCTGGCGCAGATGGTGACCCGCCTGCGCTGATAAGCACAGGCCGGTACGGCGGGACGCTTAGAGCCTGTTTACGATCATTCTCTGCTGCTTAACGAAGTTGGTGGGTATCTACACCAGTTTTCAGGCAAAACTAGTAAAGATGATGAACAGGCTCTCAGAAGATGTAGTCGGTGGTCAGGAAGCTTGAATGCCGCCCCTGGATGATGCCGCTGAACAGCGCCTTGTTGGCCTCCTGGTCGCGGGTGGCCACCAGGGTGCGGATGGAGAACACGCGTAACGCGTCGTACACCGACAGGGTGCCCTCGGCCGAGTTCTTGCGCCCGTTGAACGGGTAGCTGTCCGGCCCGCGCTGGCACTGGGCGTTGACGTTGATGCGGCCGACCTGGTTGGCGAAGGCGTCGATCAACTGGCCGACCTGCGCTGGGTCGTTGCCGAACAGGCTGAGCTGCTGGCCGTAGTCGGAGTGCAGTACGTAGTCGATCACTTCCTCGATCTCGTCGTACGGCACCACTGGAATCAGCGGGCCGAACTGCTCCTCGTGGTACAGGCGCATGTCCGCGCTGACCGGGCTGAGCAGCGCCGGATAGAAGAAGGTCTCGCGCTGGCTGCCGCCGCCTTCGTTGATCACCTGGGCGCCCTTGCTCAGCGCGTCCTGCAGCAGGCCGTTCAGGTAGTCGACCTTGCCCGGCTCGGGCAGCGGCGTCAGGGCCACGCCTGGCTCCCAGGGCATGCCCGGCTTGAGCGCGGCGAGCTTGGCGCTGAAGCGTTCGAGGAAAGGCTGCAGCACGTCGCGGTGGACGAAGAGGATCTTCAGTGCGGTGCAGCGCTGGCCATTGAACGACAGGGCACCGGTCACGGCTTCTTCCACGGTGTTGTCCAGATCCACCTGCGGCAGGACGATGCCTGGGTTCTTCGCGTCCAGGCCGAGCACGGCGCGCAGGCGGTGCGGGCGCGGGTGTAGTTTTTTCAGGTCACTGGCGCCCTTGTTGGTGCCGATGAAGGCGAACACGTCGACCTTGCCGCTGGCCATCAGCGCGCTGACGGTGTCGCGGCCCTTGCCGTAGATGACGTTGATCACGCCCGGCGGGAAGCTGTCGCGGAAGGCTTCGAGCAGCGGGCGGATCAGCAGCACGCCGAACTTGGCCGGCTTGAACACCACGGTGTTGCCCATGATCAGCGCCGGGATCAGGGTGGTGAAGGTTTCGTTCAGCGGGTAGTTGTAGGGCCCCATGCACAGTGCTACGCCCAGCGGTGCGCGGCGGATCTGGCCGAGGGTGCCCTGTTCCAGCTCGAAGCGGCTGGAGCGACGGTCGAGCTTCTTCAGTTCGTCGATGGTGTCGACGATGTAGTCGCAGGTGCGGTCGAATTCCTTCTCGGCGTCTTTCAGGCTCTTGCCGATTTCCCACATCAGCAGGCGCACCACGACATCACGCTGCTGACGCATGCGCGCGAGGAAACTCTGCACATGACGAATGCGTTCGGCCACGCGCAGGTTGGGCCACAGACCCTGACCGTTGTCGTAGGCGCGTACGGCGGCGTCCAGGGCGGCGAGGGCTGCGTCGGCGTCCATCAGCGGGGCGCTACCGAGCACCACCTGCTCGACGCTGCCATCGTTCCGGGTCAGGCAGACCGGGCTGCGCACGCTGGCCAGAGGCCCTTCCCAGGTATGCAGTTCGCCATCGAGCAGGTATTCGCGTTGCTCGATCGGCGTGTCCAGGCGGTACTGCTCGGGTATCTGAGCGGCGCTGGGGAAGAGGGTGTCCAGGCGGTTCTCTGTGCTCATGGTTCCAGTCCTTTTAGAGGTGCCCTACGAGAAAAATGCCAGCGGTGTTGAGCCGACTGTGCCTGCTACTACAGGGTTATGCCAATAGTTGCAGCGCCTCGCGGCTGGCCTGGGTGACACGCTGCCAGTCGCCGCCGCGAATCCAGGCGTCCTCCAGCATCCACGAGCCACCTACGCACATCACGTTGGGTTGCTGCATGTATTGCTGCAGGTTGCCCGGGTTGAGTCCGCCAGTGGGGCAGAAGCGCACGTTGCCGAACGGGCCGCGAAAGGCCTTGAGCGCGGCGACGCCGCCGGCCAGTTCGGCCGGGAACAGCTTGAAGCGGCGATAGCCCAGGTTGTAGCCGAGCATGATTTCCGAGGCGCTGCTGACACCTGGAAGCAGGGGAACCGGCGATTCCCGGCCAGCCTCCAGCAGTGCCTGGGTGCCGCCGGGGGTGACGATGAACTCGGCGCCAGCGGCCACCGCTTCGATCAGCATCGATTCGTCGAGCACGGTGCCTGCGCCGATGCGCAGATCCGGGCGCAGCTTGCGCAGTTGGGCGATGGCTTCCAGGCCCAGATCCGAGCGCAGGGTGATTTCCAGCGTGTGCAGGCCGCCTGCGGCGAGCGCGTCGGCCAGCGGCAGGATATCGGCTTCGCGTTCGATCTTTATCACCGGCAGGATGCGCGCTGCGGCGCACAGCTCATCGATGCGCGCGGTATGGCTGGCCATGTCGGGTAGCTCCGGGCTGTGGGCCTTGCGGCGTTGCAGGGTGTTCATCGGTTTTATCCTCGCTCAGGCCTTGGCCTCGGTGTTGCATTTAAGATAGCGCTGTCTTTGCTTTTGTCATCACGACGCTGTTGGAGCGTCGCGATGTATGGGTTATTTCAGTTCGTTCAGGGCCTGGGTGAATACGCTGGCGCCTTGCTCGGCCGAGCTGAAGGCATTGCGCATGAAGGCGAACAATTCGCGGCCACAACCCTCACCGCCGCCTGTCGGGGTTTGCACTGGCTGGCGCGCGGCCAGTTCGGCGGCGTCGACCAGCACTTGCAGTTCGCCAAGGCGGCCGTCGACGCGGATGGTATCGCCATCGCGCAGGCGGGCCAGTGGGCCGCCATCGATGGCCTCCGGGTAAACGTGGATGGCCGCCGGTACCTTGCCCGAAGCGCCGGACATGCGCCCGTCGGTGACCAGTGCGACCTTGAAGCCGCGATCCTGCAGCACGCCGAGATAGGGCGTCATCTTGTGCAGTTCGGGCATGCCGTTGCTACGCGGGCCCTGGAACAGCATCACCGCGACCAGGTCGCGCTCCAGTTCACCGGCCTTGAAGGCGTCGACCAGTTGCTGCTGGTCATGGAAGATCCGCGCCGGCGCTTCCACGACCTGATGTTCGGGGGCGACGGCGGAGACTTTCATCACCCCCTGGCCAAGGTTGCCGCTCATCACGCGCAGGCCTCCCTCGGCGGAGAAGGGCCGGGCGACCGGGCGCAGGATGTTCTCGTCGAGGCTCTGCGCCGTGCCGTCACGCCAGACCAGGCGCTCGCCGTCGATGAAGGGCTCCTGGGTGTAGCGACGCAGGCCGCGACCCATGATGGTGTCCACGTCCTCGTGCAGCAGGCCGGCATCGAGCAGTTCGCGGACGAGAAAGGCCACACCGCCAGCAGCCTGGAAGTGGTTGATGTCTGCCTTGCCGTTGGGATAGACGCGCGCCAGGGTTGGCACCACCTCGGAGAGATCTGCCATGTCCTGCCAGGTCAGCTGGATGCCAGCGGCTTGAGCGATGGCCGGCAGGTGCAGGGTGTGGTTGGTGGAGCCGCCGGTGGCGTGCAGGGCCACCACGGCGTTGACCAGCACGCGCTCGTCGACCAGGCGGCCGAGCGGGGTGAAGCTGCCGCCCTGTCGGGTCAGGCGTACCACGCGGCGCGCGGCCTCATCGCTCAGCCACTGGCGCAGTTCGGCGTCCGGGTTGACGAAGGACGAACCCGGCAGGTGCAGGCCCATCACTTCCATGAGCATCTGGTTGGTATTGGCGGTGCCGTAGAAGGTGCAGGTGCCCGGGTTGTGGTAAGCCTGCATCTCCGCTTCGAGCAGTTCCTCGCGGCTGGCACGGCCTTCGGCGAAGCGCTGGCGCACGTCGGCCTTTTCCTTGTTGGACAGGCCGGAGGTCATCGGCCCGCTGGGCATGAACAGCGCCGGCAGATGGCCAAAGCGCAGGGCACCGATCAGCAAACCGGGCACGATCTTGTCGCAGATGCCCAGGTAGAGCGCGGCATCGAACATGTTGTGGGACAGGGCGACAGCGGTAGACAGCGCTATCACCTCACGGCTGGCCAAAGACAGCTCCATGCCTGGCTCGCCCTGGGTGACCCCGTCGCACATGGCCGGTACGCCGCCGGCCACCTGGCCGACCGAGCCGATCGCCTGCAGCGCCTTTTTGATCCGCTGCGGGTAGTCGGCATAGGGCTGGTGCGCCGAAAGCATGTCGTTGTAGGCGGTGACGATGGCCACGTTGGCCGAGTCCATCAGGCGCAGACGCTGTTTGTCGCTGCCGCTGCAGGCTGCCACGCCGTGGGCGAAGTTGGCGCACTGCAGCTTGCCGCGCTGCGGGCCATCGGCGGCCGCGGCATCGAGCATGGCGAGGTAGCGCGCACGCGTGGCGCGGCTGCGCTCGATCAGGCGCTCGGTGACCTCAAGGATGCGTGGATGCATGTGGCGGACTCCGAATCAGGTATTCATCTCGACAGGCGCGAAGGGCATTCGCTCACTGTGGTTGGTGGTTGGGCGCAAGGCATCCTTCAGGTGCTCTCGCGCAGCATCAGCTCGAACCCCAGGTCATGCACCTGTTCGGCCGGTGTCTGGCCGGCCATCAGGGTCAGCAGCATTTCGGCCGAGCGCCGGCCGATGGCCTCGCGCGGGGTGCGGATGCTGCTCAGGCGCGGCACGCTGAATGCCGAGGCCTGCAGGTCGTTGAAGCCCAGCACCGACATGCGTTCCGGAATGCGGATGCCCAGGCGCATGGCTTCGAGCAGGGCGCCCTGGGCCAGGTCGTCGTTACCGAAGAAGATGCCGTCCAGATCCGGTTGCTCGGCCACCAGCCGGGCAAACAGTTCACAGCCCAGGCCCACGGTGGATTGCCGGGGTGTCAGCACTTCCAGGGTCGGATCGTAGAGGCCGGCGCGTTGCAGCACGCGGCGAAAGCCTTCGCCACGCAGCAGGGTGCGCTGGTCCAGTTGGGCGCCGACGAAGGCCAGGCGACGGCGACCGCGAGCAATCAGGTGTTCAGCGGCGCAGGTACCGGCCTGGATCTGCGAGAAACCGACACAGTGCAGGCCGGCACCGGGGTCGATGTCCATCATGTAAACGCAGGGGATGCCGCTGGAATCGAGCAGGCGACGGGCGCTTTCGGTGCGCTCGAAACCGGTCAGCAGCATGCCGCGTGGCTGGTAGGCCAGGTAGTTGCGTATCAGGTCTTCTTCTTCGTCGCGCGAGTAGTGCGAGTTACCGATCAGCACTTCCAGGCCGCGCGGGCGCATCACGCCGTGGATGGCTTCCAGTGTTTCGACGAACAGCTGGTTGGTCAGCGACGGCACGATCACGGCGATGGTCTGGCTATGCGAGGAGGCGAGGGCGCGTGCTGCGGGGTTGGCCACGTAGCCCAGCTTGCTGGCAGCCTCGCGCACCTTCTGTACGAGATCTTCGGCGACCGTGGGGATGCCGCGCAGGGCACGCGAAGCGGTGATCGGGCTGACGCCAGCCTGGCGGGCGACTTCATTGAGGGTCGGCCGGCCGGTGGTGCGGGTGCTTTTACCTGTCTTTGCAGTGCTCATCTGGGGCATGTCGCCTGTTGTGTTTCTTGTATTTTGCTGCACTCGGCGCCTGGATCGCGAGCCCTGCATGGCAATCAGTGAAATGCCGTGGCGCAGCCTCTGGGGCGCTCGTGGACGCTTTCCGGGGATCGCATCGGCAGACTTGCGGTGCTTGCCAAGCTAGAAACTGCTGTCTAGGATAGCGCTGTCTTTGGAGGCTGGCAAATAGGTGAAGGCCTTTAAACAGCTTTAATGACGCTATCGTGCGAATTAATGCAGCGATCACGATAAAAGTATAATGAATCACGGCGCTTTTTCTGTGACTAAAGCAGAGATAGCGCTACTTCAGTGAGGTGCCTATGCATCGCCGTATCAATGCACTGGTCGTCATGGGTGTCGCCGGTTGTGGCAAGAGCAGTGTCGGGCAGGCCATCGCGCGCCGCTGCGATGCACTGTTCATCGAAGGTGACGCATTCCACCCAGCCGCCAACATCACCAAGATGAGTGCGGGCATTCCCCTGAATGACGACGATCGTGGCGGCTGGCTGGCGCGCCTCGGCGAGGAGTTGCGCCAGGCCACTTGCCAGGGGCAGCGGGCAGTCCTGACCTGCTCGGCCTTGCGTCTCGCTTACCGTCAGCAACTGCGCCAGTCAGTGCCTGGGCTGGGTTTCGTCTATCTCGAGCTGAGCCGGGAGACGGCTGGCCAGCGCGTTGCCAGTCGTCCCGACCATTTCATGCCTGCCAGCCTGATCGACAGTCAGTTCGCTGCGCTGGAACCCCCTCACGTCGAGCCGCTGACGCTGGCGCTCGACGCAACCCTGTCCGTCGATCAGCTCAGCCTTGCGGCAGAGACCTGGTGGAAGTCGGCGGATGTCATTGCGAGGCCTGCCTGACCGACCTCGCTTCCTAGCTGCTGTTCTACGACAAAAATAATGAGGTAGACCATGAACCAACTGGCTTCCACGCCTGATGCCACGGGCTTGCTGCTCACGGCGGCGGCTGCTGTCGCGTTGTTATTGCTGCTGATCATGCGCCTGCGGGTGCATGCCTTTCTGGCCCTGGTGCTGGTCAGCGTCGTCACGGCGCTGGTGACGCAGATCCCCTTCGAGCAGATCGTGCCGACTCTCTTGACCGGCTTCGGCAATACCCTTGCTTCCGTAGCCCTGCTGGTTGGGCTTGGTGCCATGATCGGGCGACTGTTGGAAATGACCGGCGGTGCCCAGGTGTTGGCCGATACCCTGATCGGCGCCTTCGGTGAGAAGCGCGCACCGCTGGCGCTAGGCGTCACCTCGCTGCTATTCGGCTTTCCAATTTTCTTCGATGCCGGGCTGGTGGTGATGCTGCCGATCATCTTCAGCGTGGCCAAGCGCTTTGGTGGCTCGACCTTGCTCTATGCCTTGCCGGCTGCGGGCGCTTTCGCCGCCATGCATGCGCTGGTGCCGCCGCATCCCGGTCCGGTGGCGGCGGCTGATCTGCTTGGCGCGAATATCGGCCTGTTGGTAATCATCGGCGCGATAATTGCGCTGCCCACTTGGTACGTCGGTGGTTATCTTTTCGGTCAATGGGCCGGCAAGCGCTTCGACGTGAAGCTGCCGAGCACCTTTCTCACCGACGCCGAGCGTGATGCGTCGGTGGCGCCGCCAAGCTTCGCTCTGGTGCTGTCGATCCTGTTGCTGCCTTTAGTGCTGATCTTCCTCGATACCGGGTTGAACACGCTCACCGTGACCGGCCATGTCCAGGCGGGCGATACCTGGGTGCAGTTTCTGCGCATGCTCGGCAAGACGCCCGTGGCGCTGCTGATCACCACCTTCCTGGCGCTGCTGCTGTTCAGCGGGCGCTACAGCGGCAAGCATCTGGAGAAAGCCTGCGAAGGGGCGCTCGGGCCGATCTGCTCCATCGTGCTGGTGACCGGCGCGGGTGGCATGTTTGGCAATGTGCTGCGCACCAGTGGAATTGGTGATGCGCTGTCGTCGTTGCTGGCCGATACCGGCTTGCCGGTGATCGTCGCCGCGTTCGTCATCTCTGCGGCACTGCGCGTGGCGCAGGGCTCTGCAACCGTGGCGCTGACCACCGCCGCCGCACTGATGGCACCTACCGTGGCAGCCACACCCGGGCTCAGCCAGTTCGACCTGTGCTTCATCGTGGTCGCCATCGCTGGCGGCGCGACCGTGCTTTCGCACGTCAACGACTCGGGTTTCTGGCTGGTCAGCCGCTTCTTGCAGATGGACGAGAAAACCACCCTCAAGACCTGGACGGTGATGGAGACGCTGCTCGGCGGCATCGCCTTCCTGCTGGCGCTGATCGGCAGCCTGTTGCTCTGATTCTGTCGCAGGAACCTGAGGGAGATGCGTTGAATGCCTGGCTGCTGCAGCCAGGCATTCTTATTTAGGCTCTGGCTGTATGAGATTCCAGGCTTTTCGGGCTTCGATTGGCTCTCTGCCTTTGGCCGGTCGAAAAAAAGCCCGTCACGAGGACGGGCCTAGGGTGCCGTAACACATTGGAGTCAATCGAAGCGAAGTGCTCGCTCGGGATTACAGAATCGACAGCGGGTAGTTGATGATCAGGCGGTTCTCGTGGAAGTCCTGGCCGACGTCACGACGGATGTTCGAGTTGCGCCAGCGCACGCTGAGGTTTTTCAGGGTGCCGTCCTGGATGGTGTAGGCCAGCTCGGATTCGCGGGCCCACTCTTCGGCGTTGCTGCGGCTGGTCGTTTCGATGTTGTCGCCGCTGGTATAGCGGTTCATCAGGGTCAGGCCAGGGATGCCGAGGCCGGCGAAGTTGTAGTCGTGACGCAACTGCCAGGAGCGCTCTTCGGGGTTGTCGAAGCTGGCGGTGAAGCCGTCGTTGACCAGGCTGCCGCCGCTGGCGCCATCGATGCGCAGGAACTTGGTGTCACCTGTCAGGCGCTGGTAGGAGGCGGTGAAGGTGTTGTTGCCGGTCTTGGCTGAGAAGCTGGCTTGGTAGACCTTGTTGTCGAGGTCACCGGCCTTGGCTGCGCCTTCTTCCTTGCCGGTGAAATAGCCGAGGTTGGCGCCGAGCACCCAGTCACCGACCGGCTGGCTGTGAGTCAGTTGTACGAAGCTCTGCTGGTAGACGTCTTCCAGGCGAGCATGCCAGGCACCGACCATGGTGGCGTTGCCATTGAAGCGATACTCGGCGCCGCCGAAGTTGAAGTCGTCGCCATCGAAGCCGTTGAAGCTCATGTCTTCGCGGCTGGCATCGTTACGCTGGCTGTTCTTCCAGAACTGGCCGCCATATAGGCCCAGGCCTGCAATCTCGTTGGACGTGATCTGCGCGCCCTGGAAGGTCTGTGGCAGCGAGCGGCCATCGTCGGCGCGCAGGATCGGCAGCACGGCGAACCACTCGCCAACCTTCAGCTCGGTCTTGGAGATCTTCGCCTTGGCGGCGACGGCGGTACGACCAAACTGATCCGCCGGCTTGCCATCGTCATGGATCGGCAGCAACTGGCTGTTGGCCACGGTGTCGCTGCCGTCCAGTTTGATGCTGTACAGGCCCAGCACATCGAGGCCGAAGCCGACGGTGCCTTCGGTGAAACCGGAGCGGGCATCGAGGATGAAGCTCTGTGTCCAGCCCTCGGCCTGGGACTGGTCGTCACCGTTCAGGCGCGGCCCGGAATGGTTGAGGTAGTTGCGGTTGAAGTAGTAGTTGCGCAGGTTCAGCGAGACCTTGGCATCGTCGACGAAGCCGCCGGCCTGGACGCTCATCGGCATGATCAGTGCCAGGGCAGTGCTGCCCAGCAGGGCCAGGGGTAGGGTAGTGCGTGCAGTCATTGTTGTTGTGCTCCCAGTTTCAGAACGAACCATCCCCTGCCGATGCCAGGAACGGCTCTGCATGGCGGAGAGGTCAGGATGACCCCGGTGGGGGTGACAGGCTGGCGATGCCAGCATTGCCGGCGGCTGAGTTCAGCCTCCGGCGAATCCGTTGAATGGCGTGTAATGGCGCGAGGCTGGGCGCCGAGATGCGATGCGTGAGGTGGGGATGTTCATGCTGTGATCCTGTTCTTTTTGTTATACGTTGTCATACAACTTGATGGATTATCGGCAGCACCTTTTCTTTTTGTCAATCGCCGTTTAGACCAAAGTTCAATGGCGTGTGCCCGAATAATCGCGGTTTTTGCGATGTTTCGCGCGAAGTCAGCGCCGTTGACGGCGTGCGGTGACTTAAAATTTATGATTTTGTTGTGTGATGACTTGCGGGTTTGGCTGAGCGGAGCGAGGCATGCCTGACCCTATGAACAAGGCCCCAGTCGAGTTCATCTATCAGGAGGCGCTGTTGCGCGTGGGGCAGGGCTCGGTGCCCTCAGTGCGGAAATCAAGGTGCGGCGGGGCGCCACGCAGGCACGTCTCGGTGGTCGTCGGGCCGGGGCTCTTCGAGCCCCTGATCCGTTATGCCGTCAGGCCTGGGGCGTCAGTTGCAGACGCGCGCGATGGCAGCCGCCAGGTAATCCAGCCGATTCGCGTCCAGGCCGGCGACGTTGGCGCGGCCGCTGCCGACCATGTACACGCTGAAGTCCTCGCGCAGGCGTTGCACCTGCAGTGGTGACAGACCGGTATAGGAAAACATGCCGCGTTGTTCGGCAATGTGCGCGAAGCGTTCGCTCAGGCCGTGGGGTGCCAGCGCTTCGACCAGGCCACGGCGCAGGCTGGCAACGCGCAGGCGCATGCCTTCCAGTTCATCCAGCCACTGCGCTTTTAGTGCCTCGTCACCGAGGATTTGTGCCACCACGGCAGCGCCATGCGCGGGCGGTGTCGACCACAGGTTGCGCGCGATGGATGCCAGCTGGCTGCGGATATCGAGGAGCTTTTCGGTGTCGCCAGCGCAGACGATCAGCGCGCCCGTGCGTTCGCGGTAGAGACCGAAGTTCTTCGAGCACGAGCTGGTGATCAGCAGTTCCGGCAGTTCGGCTGCGAACAGACGCACGGCCCAGGCGTCTTGCTCCAGGCCATCACCGAAGCCCTGGTAGGCAAAGTCGATCAGCGGCAGCAGTTCGCGCGCCTTGACCACCTCCAGCACGCGTTTCCAGTCGCGCGGGGCGAGGTCGAAACCCGTGGGGTTGTGGCAGCAGGCGTGCAGCAGTACCACGTCGCCCTTGGGCAGGTGGGCCAGGGCGTCGATCATGGCTTCCACGTCGAGACGATTGTTGGCGCCGACATAGGGGTAGTGGCCGACCTCGAGCCCGGCCTCGGCGAACAGCGTCTCATGGATCGGCCAGGTCGGGTCGCTCAGCCAGATACTGCGCCCTGGCAGGCAGTGACGGATGAAATCACCCGCCAGGCGCAGGGCGCCGGTGCCACCAGGTGTTTGCGTTGCGCCGGCGCGCTGCTCGGCGAGCAGTGCGGAGTCAGCCCCCAGTACCAGTTGGCTGAGCAGCGTGCCAAACGCCATATCGCCATGGCCGCCGATATAGGTCTTGGTTTGTTCGGCGTCGATCAGGCGCTGCTCGGCCAGCTTAACCGCACCGGGGATCGGCGTCAGGCCATGAGCATCCTTGTAGACACCCACGCCCAGATCCAGGCGCGCCGGGTTGCTGTCGAGGCGATAGGCCTCCATCAGGCTGAGGATGGGGTCACCCGGTACGCGGGCGACCTGGGCGAAGTGACTCACTTGCGACCCTCGGCGCTGGCTGCTAGTACATCGGTGCGTGCGGCCATGATGAAGTCGTTGCGGTGCAGGCCGCGCATTTCGTGGCTCCACCAGGTGACGGTGACCTTGCCCCACTCGGTGAGCAGGGCGGGGTGGTGGCCGACTTCCTCGGCGATGGCGCCCACGGCGTTGGTGAAGGTCAGGGCGTGACGGAAGTTCTTGAACAGGTACACGCGCTCCAGCTCCATGTGGTCGCCGCGTACCTCGATGCTCCAGTCGGGGATCTCGCGGATCAGCTCGGCCAGCTCTTCATCGGTCACTTTGGGCGCATCGGCGCGGCAGGCTTCGCATTGGGCTTGGGCAAGGCTCATGGGGGGTCTCCTGGGTAAGAAACTTGGGTGAATCAGGCTGCTGCCTATCAGTTAACCATCGAGTGTAGGAGTCGCGCCCCCAGCGAATCGAGAGGGCGGGGTCGATGATGAACTAAGGCTGTAATCGTTTTGCGCCGGGGCGGCGCTCCTGCAGGTCGGCGGATTGCACCATCGTGTAGGAGCCGCGCCCTCGCGGCGAATCGAGAGGGCAGCACCATTCGTGCGTAATGGGCAATCACGGTCTACGCCGCTTTCGGCGGAAACTTCGGCGCGTGCAGGCCCAGCGTCATGGCCTGATGCACCAGCGCCATGATGTCTTCTTGGGCCAGCTCGAAAAGCCGCTTGAGTTCGGGCAGGACGAAGTACACCGGCTGCAGGATATCGATGCGGTAGGGCGTGCGCATCGCTTCCAGCGCATCGAAGGCTTGGTGCTCGGGGGTATCGGACAGCGCGTAGAGGGTTTCCCTCGGCGAGGACAGAATGCCGCCACCATAGATACGCCGGCCAGCCGGCGTGTCGAGCAGGCCGAACTCGATGGTCAGCCAATACAGCCGCGCCAGGTAGACACGCTGCTCTTTGCTGGCCTGGAGGCCGAGCTTGCCGTAGGTGTGAGTGAATTCGGCGAACCAGGGATTGGTCAGCAACGGGCAGTGGCCGAAGATTTCGTGAAAGATGTCCGGCTCCTGCAGATAGTCCAGCTCCTCGGGCGTACGGATGAAGGTGGCAACAGGAAACTGCTTGCTGGCCAGCAGCTCGAAGAAGGTCTGGAAGGGAATCAGTGCCGGTACTCGTGCCACGCGCCAGCCAGTGGTGGATTCGAGTACACGGTTGATCTCGCCAAGCTGTGGGATGCGCTCCAGGGGCAGGCCGAGTTGCTCGATACCGTCCAGGTATTCCTGACAGGCGCGATTCTGGATCACCTCCAGTTGGCGGGTGATCAAGGTATTCCACACCTGATGCTCACAATCCGGGTAATGGATAAAGCCACTCGCGTCCGGTTCACGGGCCAGGTACTGCGTACTCTTCATCGCGGCCTCCTTCTGAGGCTGTTGTTCTTGTCATGGTCGAGCATGGCGTGGGAGAGGTCCTGCGGCCAGGTCAGGGCAATGCTGGTATGGGCGGCTAAGGCACTCTTTTCGTAACGTTTTATTTACTTTTTTTGGTGATTAGCGCCGATCAAGGCGTTTTCAGGTTCTATATGTAAATTAATCGTTACGATTTTTCGCCAGGGCATCGAAAATAGCCACACCGTTCTGGTCGGTGTCTTGCGTCTGCCTTGGGTTGGCGGTGGTAACGGTGTGCAACGATGCGGAGTATCGAGAGGGAGATAGGGTTCATACCCGGCAAACGATGCGTGCGGATTGATCCGATATCTTTTCCATGTGCGGGATACTCTGCAATTTGCAAGCGTTTGAACTTCATATCTTCGAATGGCGGGCAGCAAAGCTGTGCTCATCGGGTTGCATGAGAAATCTGCGTCGATTGTCTTGCCATTACTGTTAGATGATGGGGTAAGTGCCAATCAGATTTCAGAATCCGGGGCGAGAGTTAAATATCCGGGGTGGTTGTGTATTGCGTGGTTTTGCCGATTGGATCATTTGTTTTTCATATCTAAGCAATGGCTCATGAGAGTTATGCATTCATATTTTTATATATGAAGCCTGTTAAAGACTGGTTCGTGCTCTCAGGAAAGAACGGCGCTTTTTGTAAGTTTATTTTTACGTCATGAAAATTTTACAGCCTGCCTGTGTGGATATATGTGAGTTCTCGAGCTCTTGAAAATGGCTTTGTGATATCGAGTGTGTGTAACAAAATATTTCTGAGATGTCGGGCATCAAGCTGTAAGTAAATTGCTACACCGTCAGACAACATCCGATGGCTGCTGGTCAGGGTGGCAGCAGGTGGGTGAAGAGAGGGGGTGAAAGGTTGTCTTTGCGGGCTGTACCTGTCTGGGTGATCGTCTAAAACATGGCGTCAGTGACTTGTCGGTCATGATTGCTCTGGGCTATAAAAATTTCCGTTCCTGTTGGGGTGGGGCAGGAGCTGAATCCTTTCACGAAGCTTTCATTCTGGATTGTGACGTTTTTTTGACGTATTCGCTGCGTTCATGGATGAGAATGGTCGTGCTTATTGTTTGTGTTTATGGAGTCTAGGGCATGGAAACGAAGGTACTGCAGGCGGCGGGTTTCAATGTTTACACCGAGCTGTATTGGCGGGGCGAAGAGGCCAAGACGGTCTTGCTGATCAATGGTGCTTTATCGACGACAGGATCGTTTGGGCAGACGGTTAAATACTTGCAGCCTTACTTCAACTTGGTTCTTTTCGATCTTCCCTTTGCGGGTAAGTCTCGTGAGCACAACACACCTGGGCATGTTGTGAGCAAGGAGGATGAAGTCAGGATCATCCTCGATCTGATCGAGCGTTTTCAGGTTAATTGCCTGCTCTCGGTGTCTTGGGGTGGCGTATCGGCCATGTTGGCGCTGGCCGAATCACCGCCCAGTGTCGAGCGCGCGATCATCAGTTCGTTTTCGCCAGTGATCAATGACGCGATGCGCGATTATCTCGACAAGGGTCAGGCCTACCTGGCGACACGCGACAAGAAGAAGATCGGCAGTCTGCTCAACGATACGGTGGGCAAATATTTGCCCAGGCTGTTCAAGTTGTACAACTTCAAGCATTTGATCAGCCTGGCGGAACACGAATACCAGCAGATCGAGTTTCATATCGCTCAGGTTCGTGAACTCAGTGCCAAAAACTATGTGGAGCGCTTTGCCCAGATAAAAATCCCGGTATTGTTCGTCAACGGTGAGCGGGACGATTACACGACGGCAGCGGACGCGCGGCAATTCGCCAACTATGTGGCCAACAGCCATTTCGTCGTGGTGCCGGAGGCGGGACATTTTCTCGATTTGGAAAGCAAGGCGGCCTGGTTGGCTTCGCGAAAGACTGCGCTGTCTTTTTTCGGGGCCGAGGTTGCAGCGCCCAGACACCTGGAACTGTCGCCTTCGCTGGTGTGATTCGCAGAGGGCGCGATAGGGAATGATGGGTGGATTGGAAGCTGTAACGCGCTTGAGGCTGTGCTCTGTTTCGTCGCTCTGCATGTGGGGCGCCCTGCTGGCCGGGTGTTCCGCAGATTCGCCGCCGCAAAAGAATGTGCTGCGGGTGACGGCGCAACGGGTCGAGATGCTGCCCGCCGTGGTGCAAACCGTCTTGACGGGTGACGTTCAGGCCCGCTTCGTCAGTGAACTTGCCTTCCCCAGCGCGGGGAAAGTGACGCTGTTGCCGGTCGATGTCGGCGACAGGGTGGTCGCTGGGCAACTCCTGGGACGGCTGGATCCTCTGGAGCTGCGCACCACTCTGGAGACCAGCGAGGCGCAGGTGCAGGCCCTGCAGGCACAGCTCGCACTGGCCCGTGCCGATCATGCGCGGCAGGCACGGCTGTTGCCCAAGGGCTACACCAATCGCAGCGAGTACGAGCGATCCCAGGCCGCCCTGAAAGGCGCTGAGGCCGAGTTGATGACGGCCATGGCGCGGCGTCAGGTCGCCACGGATGCCGTGGCGGATGCCGAACTGCTGGCGGTGGCCGATGCTGTGGTGGTCGCGCGTGCGGTATCGGCTGGCGAGGTGGTGCAGGCTGGTCAGGTGGTGCTGTCGTTGGCGCATGACGACGCACCTGAGGCGGTATTCGACTGGTACGAAGCCCTGCCTGCAGGGCTGCAGATCGGAGCACCGCTCTCCGTGCATGCGTTGGGCGATCCGGCCGGAACGGTCGTCGGTCACCTGCGGGAAATTGCCCCCAGCGTATCCAGCCGCTCCGGCACCGTGCGTCTGCGTGTCAGCCTGCCTGCGCAGGCCAGAGCCTGGCCGCTGGGCTCCGTGGTGTCGGCGAGTCTGGGCGAACCCTTGGGCAGGGTTGTCGCGTTGCCGTGGGCTGCCTTGAGTCGTGACCGGGGCCAGCCAGCGGTCTGGCTGATAGATGTTCAGCAACGCGTCAGCCTGGTTCCGGTGCAGGTTGCGCGCTACGACGCCGGGCAGGTACTGATCGCAGCCGGTCTGCAGGATGGTGATCTGGTCGTGGCTCGCGGCGGGCAACTGCTCTACCCCGGGCAGCGTGTCGAGATTGCCAGTGTGCTCGCTGCGTCTGAGCAGGTGCCGGGGCCATGAAGCAGGCGTGCGGTTGCTTGGTGCTGTTGTGTGTCTTGCTGGCGGCCTGCCGTGAGCAGGCGCCTTCGACGCAGGTGGTACGCCCGGTTCTGTTCCATGAAGTGGTCGCTGCCGTGCGTCCGCTGAGTGCGCGTTTCACCGGCACCGTGCAGCCGCGTCATCACCTGGTCGCAGCCTTCCGTCAGAGTGGCCATCTGCTCAGCAGACAGGTCGAAGTCGGTGAGCGAGTGCGCAGTGGACAACTGCTGGCGACGTTGGAAAGCAGCGACCAGCGGAGCGAAGTGCGCAGCGCGCAGGGGGAGGTCGCCCGCACCGAGGTGCTGTGGCGCAATGCCCGTGACGAGCTGGTGCGTTATCAAGGGCTGCACCAACAGGGTGTCGGTAGCGTCGCCAGGCTCGAACAACTGAATAGTGAGGTCGAGGTGCGTGCGGCCACCTTGCGTCAGGCGCGCATCGCCTTGCATCGCGCCGAAGAGCATCTGCAGCAGACCCAGGTCAGGGCTGAGTTCGATGGCGTGGTCACGACCTGGCATGCCGAGGTTGGCCAGGTGCTGGCCAGTGGTGCGCCGGTGGTCAGTCTGGCGCGCCTGGACAACCTGGAGGTGTGGTTCGATCTGCCCGCTCAGCGCGTGAACGAGCTGGCTCGGGACAAGGCGCCGCGTATCTGGGTCGCCTCGATGAGCGAGCCGGTCATGGGCAGTTGGGCGCAGGTACGGCAGATCGATCCGCAGCTGGATGCCGGGACTCGCGTGCAACGCGTCAGGCTGGCCGTGGAGCAACTGCCAGCGGGCATTCATCTGGGCTCATTGGTCAGTGTGGAACTGGTTCCGGCGCCCGCCAGTGCTGAACCCTTCGTGCCGGTTTCGGCCGTGTGGGCGCACGCCGGGCAGCAGTACGTCTGGCGGGTCGACAGGCAACATTCGCAGGTACAGGCCATCGAAGTCGAGGTGCTCGAGCGCGACGGTGCGCAGGCGCGTATACGCAGTGTTCTGCAACCCGGCGACCGGGTGGTCAGTGCCGGTGTCGCAAGGCTGCAGGAGGGGCAGCGGGTCAGGCTCGAGGAGCGTGGTGGGTCATGAGGGAAGGATTCAATCTGTCCGGCTGGGCGCTGCGTCATCGCATACTGGTCTGGTACGCCATGCTGGTGACGTTGCTCATGGGCAGCTTCGCCTATCTGCAACTGGGGCGCGAGGAGGATCCCGCGTTCGCCATCAAGACCATGGTCATCCAGGCGCGCTGGCCCGGCGCGACGCTGGACGAAACCCTGCAACAGGTCACCGATCGCCTGGAGAAGAAGCTCGAGGAAATCGACGCGCTGGATTACGTGCGCAGTTACACCCTGGCCGGTGAAGCCACTCTGTTCGTCTTTCTCAAAAGTGAGACGCCCGCCCATGCGATTCCCGATGCCTGGTACGCGGTGCGCAAGAAGATGCAGGATCTGCGTGGCGAGTTGCCGAGCGGCGTGCAGGGGCCGGCTTTCAACGATGAATTCGGCGATGTCTTCGGCAACATCTATGCCTTGAGCGGGGAAGGGTTTTCTCCGCGTCAGTTGCGCGATTACGCCGAGCAACTGCGCCTGGGCCTCAAGGGTGTACCGGGGTTGGGCAAGGTCGAGCTGCTCGGCAATCAGCCCGAGGTCATCTACCTGGACTTTTCCATTCGCCGCCTGGCGGCTCTGGGTATCGATCTGCGCCAGGTGATCCAGAGCCTGCAGGCGCAGAACGTGGTGACTCCGGCGGGGCTCATCGATGGCGAGCAGGAGCGTATCGCCGTGCAGGCCAGCGGTGCCTTCGCCAGCGAGGCGGATCTCGAAGCCATCAGCCTGCGTTTCGGTGACCGCTTGCTGCGCCTGAGCGATCTGGCCCGTATCGAGCGTGGTTACGCACAACCTCCGTCTTCGCTGTTCCGCTACAACGGCCAGGCGGCCATCGGCCTGGCCGTGGCCATGCAGGCCGGCGGCAATATTCAGGATTTCGGTGCGGCCCTGCAGCAGCGCATCAATGAGCTGACCAGCGATCTGCCGCTCGGGCTGGATGTCCATCTGGTCTCCAGTCAGGCGCAGGTGGTGGACAAGGCCATCGGTACTTTCACCAAGGCGCTGTTCGAGGCGGTGCTGATCGTGCTGGTGGTCAGTTTCATCAGCCTCGGCCTGCGCGCCGGGCTGGTGGTGGCGTGCTCCATCCCGCTGGTGTTGGCCATGGTATTTCTGTTCATGTCCTACAGCGGCATCACCCTGCAGCGTATTTCCCTGGGGGCGCTGATCATCGCTCTGGGACTGCTGGTGGACGATGCCATGATCACCGTGGAGATGATGATCAAGCGCATCGAAGCCGGCGATTCGCTGCCGCAGGCGGCCACCCATGCCTACACCTCGACGGCTTTTCCCATGCTCACGGGCACGCTGGTGACGGTCGCCGGTTTCGTGCCCATTGGCCTCAATGCCAGCTCAGCCGGGGAGTACGTGTTCACCATGTTCGCAGTGATCGCGATTGCGCTGCTGCTGTCCTGGCTGGTGGCGGTGGTCTTTGCGCCCCTGCTTGGCGTGTACTTGCTGCGTCGTCCGGAGCGGCCCGAGGTGCATGGCCAGCGTCGTTGGGAGCAATGGTTCTCCGGCTGGCTGGCGTTGGCGTTGCGTCATCGCAACTGGACGGTGGGCCTGACCTTGCTGGTCTTCGCCCTCTCTCTGGCGGCGACGCCGCTGCTACAGCGGCAGTTCTTCCCCGACTCGGATCGACCGGAGATTCTCGTGGACTTTCATCTGCCCCAACAGGGCTCGATCAATGCCACGCACGCTACGATGGATCGCTTCGAGCAAGCCCTGGCCGATGATCCGGACGTGCTGCGCTGGAGCTCCTACGTCGGCAAGGGCGCCGTGCGTTTCTACCTGCCGCTGGATCAGCAACTGAGCAACCCGTTCTATGGCCAGGTGGTGATCGTCAGCCAGGGCGGCGAGGCGCGTGATCGCTTGCTCGCCCGGTTGCGCGAGCGCTTGCGCCAGGAGTTCGTTGGGATCGGTTTCAACGTGCAGCCGCTGAATATGGGGCCGCCGGTGGGCTGGCCGATCCAGTACCGGGTCAGTGGCCCCGATATCGAGCAGGTGCGGCGCGAGGCCATGCGCCTGGCGGCTGTCATCGACAGCAATCCGAACATCGGCCAGGTGGTGTACGACTGGAACGAGCCGGCCAAGGTGCTGCGCATCGACATCGATCAGGACAAGGCGCGGCAGTTCGGTCTGTCCTCGCAGGACACCGCGCAAATCCTCAACAGCGTGATAACCGGTTCCAGCGTCACGCAGATTCGTGACGGCATCCATCTGGTCGACGTGGTGGCTCGGGCGCAGGCCGATGAGCGGCAGTCGCCGGAGCTGCTCGGTAGCTTGCAGATACCTTCGGCTCGTACGGGTGAATCGATTCCGCTACTGGCATTCGCTAGTATCCGTTACGAGCAGGCGCAGCCACTGGTGTGGCGACGTGACCGCCAGCCGACCATCACCCTGAAAGCGAACATCGTCGGCAAGCTGCAGCCCGATGCGCTGGTAGAACAACTGCGCCCGGCGGTCGAGGACTTTGCCGCGCAGTTGCCAGGGCGCTACAAGGTGACGGTCGGCGGCGCGGTAGAAGCCAGTGCGCGGTCACAGGCGCCGATCCTGCGTGTCGTCCCGTGGATGCTGTTTCTGATGGTGACCTTGCTGATGATCCAGTTGCAGAACGTGAAACAGGTCTTGCTGGTACTGAGCGTGGCGCCGCTGGGACTGATCGGTGTGGTCGGTGCCTTGCTGATCACGGGCTCGCCCCTGGGTTTTGTCGCCATCCTCGGCGTGCTGGCGCTGATCGGCATCATCGTGCGCAACTCGGTGATTCTGGTCACTCAGGTCGAACTCTTCCGCCAGCAGGGGCTGGCCCTGCAGCAAGCCGTGGTCAGCGCCACCGAACACCGCTGCCGGCCGATTCTGCTGACGGCAGCAGCCTCCGGCCTGGCGATGATTCCCATCGCCCGTGAGGCATTCTGGGGGCCGATGGCCTATGCCATGATCGGTGGCATTGCCGTGGCGACGGTGCTCACCCTGTTCTTCCTGCCGGCGTTGTACCTGCTCTGCCATGCGCAGGGCGCCGAGGTGCGGGAGGGGAGTGCAAGACAAGAGGTGCTCTGAGCCAAGTAATGCATGAGCGTGCACAAAATGGTCACGGGCGTTGCGCCTTCGGGCGTGGCGTCCTCTCACACAAGGATAAAGACCATTGATCGTTGTTGATTTTCAAGTTTCTTCCCGCCGAATGCCGGTGGGGCATCGCCCGGAGGATTGCCATGCGTATTAAGGTTCATTGCCAGAACCGGGTCGGCATCCTGCGCGACATGCTCAACCTGCTGGTCGACTATGGCATCAACGTGGCCCGCGGCGAAGTGGGGGGCGAGCAGGGCAATGCCATCTACCTGCATTGCCCGAACCTGATTAATCTGCAGTTCCAGTCGCTGCGGCCGAAATTCGAAGCCATTCCCGGTGTGTTCGGCGTAAAACGGGTCGGCCTGATGCCCAGCGAGCGCCGTCACCTGGAACTCAATGCCTTGCTCGGTGCATTGGATTTTCCGGTGCTGTCGATCGACATGGGCGGCTCCATCGTCGCGGCCAACCGCAGTGCCGCGCAGTTGCTCGGCGTGCGTGTGGATGAGGTGCCGGGCATGGCGCTGTCGCGTTATGCCGAGGATTTCGACCTGCCCGAGCTGGTGCGTGCCAACAAGGCGCGGATCAATGGCCTGCGGGTGAAGATCAAGGGCGATGTGTTCCTCGCCGATATTGCACCGCTGCAGAACGAGCATGACGACAGCGAGGCGCTGGCCGGCGCAGTGCTGACCCTGCACCGCGCCGACCGGGTCGGTGAGCGTATCTACCACGTGCGCAAACAGGAACTGCGCGGCTTCGACTCGATCTTTCAAAGCTCCAAGGTCATGGCGGCCGTAGTGCGCGAGGCGCGGCGCATGGCGCCGCTGGATGCGCCCTTGCTGATCGAGGGCGAAACCGGTACCGGCAAGGAACTGCTGGCGCGCGCCTGCCACCTGGCCAGCCCGCGCGGGCAGTCACCGTTCATGGCGCTCAACTGCGCCGGCTTGCCCGAATCCATGGCCGAGACCGAGCTGTTCGGTTATGGCCCGGGCGCCTTCGAAGGGGCGCGCCCGGAAGGCAAGCTCGGCCTGCTGGAACTGACCGCCGGCGGCACGCTGTTCCTCGATGGCGTCGGCGAGATGAGCCCGCGCCTGCAGGCCAAGCTGCTGCGCTTTCTGCAGGACGGCTGCTTCCGTCGCGTGGGCAGCGACGAAGAGGTGTACCTGGATGTACGGGTGTTCTGTGCTACCCAGGTGGATCTGTCCGAGCTGTGCGCCCGTGGCGAGTTCCGCCAGGATCTCTACCATCGCCTCAACGTGCTCAGCCTGCACATTCCGCCGCTGCGTGAATGCCTCGACGGCCTGGCGCCGCTGGTGGAGCACTTTCTCGATTCGGCCAGCCGGCAGATCGGTTGCGCCTTACCCAAGCTGGCGCCGCAGGCGTTCGAGCGCATGGCCCATTACCACTGGCCAGGCAACGTGCGGCAACTGGAGAACGTGCTGTTCCAGGCGGTTTCACTGTGCGAAGGCGGTACGGTGAAGGCCGAGCACATCCGCCTGCCGGATTACGGCGCACCACAGCCGCTGGGTGAGTTCTCGGTCGACGGCAGCCTGGATGACATTCTCGGCCGCTTCGAGAAGGCGGTGCTGGAGCGCCTGTATCACGAGCACCCGAGCAGCCGCCAACTGGGCAAGCGACTCGGGGTTTCCCACACCACCATCGCCAACAAGCTGCGCCAGCACGGCCTGGGCAAGGAATAGTCGCGACCTACGACCTTGGTGCAATAGGCAGGGCAGGCACCTGCAGCGACACTGAGGCCGTCCCAATGATCCTGCGTGATTTGGGTGCAAGCGTTTCCGCATTCCTCTTGAGGAATGCCTTGAATGGGCGGGCGACCAGTTGGTCGCCCTTTTTTTTGCCCTCTGGTTTGCCTGGGCGTCTTGCTCAGGTCGCTTTATCTGCGTTGCGCCCTGTCTGCTGTGCTCACGCATGCCTGACAGCTTTGGAGTCTCTGGGCAGTCAGGAGGGGCGCCAGGTAAAGCCCGTCACACCTGTGCATCCAGAGGGCGCGCGCTGAACTCGTCCAGCTTCCGAGAGTCAGTCTCTTGTCCCCTGGATATTTCTAAATATGTCAGGCATCGATGTCGAATATTACCAACTGTGATTGGGCATATCTCTGCCTAGGCAGTATTGTGCCTGGCAATCACTGCCTGAGCAGGTAATCGCCAATGCCACATTTCGATCGTGAACGTTTCTCGCTGCAGCATTCTCCCGGGCACCTGATCGCTCTGATCAACCAGCTCAAGGATCGAATGATCGAGCGTCACCTGGTGGATCACCAGGTCACCGCCGCGCAATTCAAGGTGGTGCTGCTGGTCAGCCAGCAGCGCGCCAGCACCCCGGCCGAGCTGGTGCGCCTGCTCAATCTCGACAGTGGGGCCATGACCCGCATGCTCGATCGCCTGGAGCAGAAGGGCCTGCTGACCCGTGAGCGCAGCCAGGCAGACCGCCGCCAGGTTTACCTGCGTCTGACCGAGGCCGGCGAGGCACTCGGCGTACAGGTGCCGCAGATCGCGGCGGACGCCACCAATGAGCTGACCGGCTGCCTGACGCGCGCCGAACTCGACGAATTCCAACGCCTGATGAAAAAGATGCTGATGGCTGCCGATGCCTTGCCGCAGCAGCCAGGAGAATGATGAACACCATGCCGTTGCGTACCCCCTTGTCCCTGCTTTTCAGCGCGCTGTTGCTGGCCGCCTGTGCTTCCCCTCATGGTCTGCATACTCAGGGGCAGGCCCTGGATGCTGCCAGCCTTCAGGGGCCGACCTTCAGTGGCAAGCTGTCGCCAGCGGCCTGGCCGGCCAGTGACTGGTGGAATCGCCTGGGCGATCCACAGCTCGATGCACTGATCGACGAGGCCCTGCGCAGCAACCCGGATCTGCAGGTTGCCGATGCCCGTGCCCGCCAGGCCAATGCCGCCGTGCTGGCGGCCGATGCCCAGCGCCAGCCGACTCTGACTGGCAATGCCGGGGTGACCCGTTCCCGCTTGGCGCGGGTCGACGACCCCACCGGGCAGGGCGATCGCTACAGCACTTTGCGCAGCCTGTCCCTGGACGGGAGCTACCACTTCGATCTGTGGGGCGGCGAGCGCGCTGCCTGGGAAGCGGCGCTCGGCCGTGCCCGTGCCAGCGAGGTGGATCAACAGGGCGCACGCCTGACCCTGGCCGCCGAGGTGGCCCGCGCCTACAACGATCTGGGCCTGGCCTACGCCACCCAGGATCTGGCCGAGCAGGATCTCAAGCGCAGCCGTGACATGCTCCAACTGGGCCGCAGCCGGGTCGAAGCCGGCCTCGACAGCGAATACCAGTTGCAGCAGACCCAGAGCCTGGAAGCCGCTGCCGAAGCCAGCCTGACGGCCGCCACCCAGCAGGTGCAGAGTGCACGCATTCGCCTGGCGGTGATGCTCGGCCAGGGCCCGGATCGCGGCGCCAGCTTGCCACGCCCGCAACTGATCGCGCCCAGCGCCGTGAGCCTGCCGGCCAACGTGCCGGCCGAGCTCATCGGCCGGCGTCCCGACCTGGTGGCGGCACGCTGGCGCGTCGAGGCAGCCAGCCGTGACATCGATGCCGGCAAGGCCGACTTCTATCCCAATCTCAACCTGAGCGTGGCCGCTGGCAGCAAGTCGCTGCTCGGCGATGCCATGTTCGGCGGGGCCAGCCGCTTCTTCAGTATCGCGCCAGCGCTGAGCCTGCCGATCTTCGATGGTGGCGCGCGCCGCGCGGCGCTGGCCGGGCGCGATGCCGACTACGACCTGGCCGTGGCGCAGTACAACCAGACGCTGGTGACTGCGCTGGGGGATATCGGTGACGTGATCCAGCGCATCCACTCCCTGCAGCGGCAGATCGAGCAACAGCAACGGGCCCGTGACATCGCCCGCAGCTCCTACGACATCGCCATGCAGCGCTATGCCGATGGCATCGGCAACTACCTCGATGCCCTGAGTGTCGAGCAGCAACTGCTGCAGAGCGAACGCCAACTGGCCAGCCTGCAAGCCGAGCGTATCGACGCTTCGGTGCTGCTGATGCAGGCCCTCGGTGGTGGCTTCGAGGCCGCCACCCCGTCATCCACTTCCGCACGCTGAGCACTCGCCATGACCGACTCTCAAACTACTCCCACCACCGAGAACTCAGGCTCGCGCAAACGTCTGCTGCTGGGCCTGGGCGCCGTTATCGTGCTGTGCAGCGCGGCGATCTTCGCCTACCAGGAGCTGTACGGGCGTTTCTACGAAGAAACCGATGATGCCTATGTCGGCGGTAACCTGGTGCAGATCACCCCGCAGATCACCGGTACCGTGACCCGTATCGCCGTGGATGACGGCGATTATGTCGAAGCTGGCCAGCCGCTGGTCTGGCTCGACCCGGCCGACACCCAGGTGGCCCAGCAGAGTGCCGAGGCCAACCTGGCGCGCACCGTGCGCCAGGTACGCGGGCTGTACAGCAACGTCGACAGCTACAAGGCCCAGGTGGCCTCGCGCAGGATCGATGTACAACGCGCGCAGGCCGACTACCAGCGCCGGGTGGCCCTGGCCAGCAAGGGGGCGATTTCCCGCGAGGAGCTGGCGCATGCCCGCGATACCCTGAACAGCGCGCAGAGCGCCCTGACGTCTGCCCAGCAGCAACTGGACACCAACCAGGCGCTGGTCGACGACACCGTGATCGCCTCGCACCCGGACGTGAAGAGTGCCGCCGCGCAGTTGCGCCAGGCCTTCCTCAACAATGCCCGCAGCACACTGGTGGCGCCGGTCAGCGGCTACGTGGCACAGCGTTCGGTGCAGGTCGGCAGCCGCATCCAGCCCGGCGCCGCGCTGATGGCCGTGGTGCCGTTGCATGAGGTGTGGATCGACGCCAACTTCAAGGAAACCCAGCTGCGCGAGATGCGCATCGGCCAGCCGGTGACCGTCGAAGCTGACCTGTATGGTGATGACGTGACCTACCAGGGCCACGTCGAAAGCCTTGGTGTGGGCACCGGTAGCGCGTTTTCGCTGCTGCCAGCGCAGAACGCCAGCGGCAACTGGATCAAGATCGTCCAGCGCCTGCCGGTGCGTATCCGCCTGGACGACGAAGCGCTGGAGAAGCATCCGCTGCGTATCGGCCTGTCGACCACGGTGACCGTCGATCTGCATGACCAGAGCGGCGCCCAGCTGACCAGCCAGATGCCCAAGCAGGCGCGCTTCAGCACTGCGGTGTACGACGCCTCGCTGGGCGAAGCCGACGCGCTGATCGAGCGCATCATTCACGACAACGGCCCGCAGAACGCCGTTGCGACGAAGCAGGGCTGAGATGAGCGACGCCAATTTCCGCCCGGCCAGCATGCTGCTGGCCACCATCGGCATCTCCCTGGCGACCTTCATGCAGGTGCTCGACACCACCATCGCCAACGTCGCGCTGCCGACCATTTCCGGCAACCTCGGGGTCAGCTCGGAGCAGGGCACCTGGGTGATCACCTCGTTCGCCGTGTGCAATGCCATCGCCTTGCCGCTGACTGGCTGGCTGGCGCGGCGTTTCGGCGAGGTGAAGCTGTTCCTCGCCGCCGTGGTGCTGTTCGTGATCACCTCGTTTCTCTGCGGCATCGCCCGTTCCATGCCCGAATTGGTGGCGTTCCGCGCGCTGCAGGGGCTGGTGGCCGGACCGCTGTATCCGATGGCGCAGACACTGCTGCTGGCGATCTTCCCCAGTGCCAAGCGCGGCATGGCCCTGGCGCTGCTGGCGATGGTCACGGTGGTGGCGCCGATCATCGGGCCGATTGCCGGCGGCTGGATCACCGACAGCTATAGCTGGCCGTGGATCTTCTTCATCAACGTACCGATCGGCATTCTCGCCACCCTGGTGGTCTGGGCGCAGTTACGCAGCCGCCCTGAAGTCACCCAGCACCAGCCTATCGACTACGTGGGGCTGATGCTGCTGGTGCTCGGCGTCGGCGTGCTGCAGGTGGTGCTCGACAAGGGCAACGACCTGGACTGGTTCGAGTCCACCTTCATCCAGATCGGCACCGCCATCTCGGTGGTGTCGCTGGTGGCGTTGGTGATCTGGGAGCTGACCGACAAGCACCCGATCATCAACCTGCGCCTGTTCATGTACCGCAACTTCACCTTCGGCACCTTGGCGCTGGTGCTGGGCTACTCCGGCTTCTTCGGCATCAACCTGCTGTTGCCGCAGTGGTTGCAGACCCAACTGGGCTACACGCCGATCTGGGCCGGGCTGGCGGCGGCGCCCATCGGCATCCTGCCGCTGTTCCTGTCGCCACTGGTGGGCAAGTTCGCGCACAAGGTCGACCTGCGCCTGTTGTCCGGTGCTTCGTTCCTGGTGATCGGCGCCTCGTGCTTCATGCGTGCCTCGTTCAACACCGAGGTGGACTACCGGCATATCGCCGAGGTGCAGGTGTTCATGGGGCTGGGCGTGGCGCTGTTCTTCATGCCCACTACCAGCATCCTGCTCTCCAGCCTGCCGCCCAAGGACATCGCTGACGGCTCGGGCCTGGCTACCTTCCTGCGTGTGCTGGGGGGCAGCTTCGCCTCGTCGCTGACCACTTGGATCTGGCATCGCCGGGAGATTTATCACCACGCGCAACTGACCGAGCACGTCACCGCCTATGACCCGGCCACCCAGCATTACCTGGAGCAGCTTGGCGGTGCCTCGCAGTCAGCCTATGCGCAGATCGACCGGGTGGTGGAAAGCCAGGCCTACATGCTCTCCACGGTGGACTACTTCACCCTGCTTGGCTGGCTGTTCTTCGGCCTGATCCTGATCATCTGTCTGGCCAAACCGCCGTTCTCGGCCAAGGGCGCGGAGGCGGGGGGCGGGCATTGATCGCGGCTTGCCTGCGATTACGGCGCCGCACTCACGATTCGCCGCGAGGTCGCGGCTCCTACACGACCGCGAGCCGCCTGGCAGCCGTGTAGGAGCGCCGTCCCGGCGCGAAAGCGATGCTGGTCACCGCGCGATGGTCGGTTGTTGCATCAGGCTTCGCCTTCGGTCATCCACTTTGGCTTGGGATAACGACGATCCGCCTTGCCGGCCTTGAGGATGGCGCCCGGTACGTCGTGGCCGATCAGGTCGGGCAGGGTGGCGGCGGCTTCGAGCAGGGCATCGAGGTTCACGCCGGTGTCCAGGCCCATGCGCTGGAACATATGCACCAGATCTTCGGTGCAGATATTGCCGCTGGCGCCCGGTGCATAGGGGCAGCCACCAAGACCACCGAGCGAGGCGTCAAAGCGGTCGATGCCGGCATTCAGCGCCGCCAGGGCATTGGCCAGACCCATGCCACGGGTGTTGTGAAAGTGCGCGGTGAACACCGCTTCCGGCCAGCGCTGCAAGGCTTCGCGGCAGATGCGCTCGACCTGCGCCGGATCAGCCATACCGGTGGTGTCGCACAGAGTCACGCCCTGCACGCCGATCTCCAGCAGGCGCTCGGTCAGCTCGTATACGCGGGCTTCGGGCACCTCGCCCTCGAAGGGGCAACCGAAAGTGGTCGACAGCGAGGCGTTGATAAATACGCCGCTGCCGCGCGTCACTTCGATGATCTCGGCGAACTGCGCCAGCGACTGTTCCGGCGTCATGCGCAGGTTGGCCAGGCCGTGGGTGTCGCTGGCCGACATCACCAGATTGATCTCGTCCACCTCGCAGGACAATGCGCGTTCGCAGCCCTTCACGTTGGGCACCAGCACGGTGTACTCGACGCCTGCCACACGCTGGATGCCGCGCATCACTTCTTCGGCATCGCGCAGGTTGGGGATGGCCTTGGGCGAGGTGAAGGAGGTCACCTCGATCTTCGCCAAGCCGGTGCAGGACAGGCGATCGATCAGGGCGATCTTGTCTTCAGTGGGTATGAAGGCGGCTTCGATCTGGAAGCCGTCGCGGGTGGCGACGTCCTGGATGTAAAGGCGTTTTGTCATGAGGGAATCCTGGTGGGTAGTAGGGGGATGACGCTCTTTTCATCCACCCTTGCGATCATCGAGTGATTGCAGGCGTGATCTAGGTGCCCTGGTTGATGGGGCGGTGGTGGACAAGCTTCGCGTTGTCCACCCTACGGGTACTCAGCAGGCCTTGTAGCCCGGATTCAATCCGGGAAAATGCGTCGGCAAATCCCGGATTTCATCCGGGCTACGGACTGGTGCGCACGGCGCACCCTACGCTGTAGCTGCCGTTAAATAATTCCGCGCTCGCGCAGACCTGCGACCTGTTCCTCGCTCAGGCCAAGGCCGGCGAGAATGTCGTCGTTGTGCTCGCCCAACTGCGGGCCGCCGGTGCCGATACGGCCCGGCGTGCGGCTGAGTTTGGGCAGCACGCCCGGCACCTTGAGCGGGCCGACGCTGGTCTGCACCTGCTCGATCATCTGCCGCGCCAGGTAGTGCGGATCCTGCACGATGTCGGCGGCGGTGTAGGGGTAGCCGGCCGGCACGCGGGCGCCCTTGAGCGCTTCGATCACTTCATCGCGGCTGCGCTGGGCGCTCCATTCGGCAATGGAACCGTCGATCAGCTCGGCATGCTGGCTGCGCCCGTCGTTCTGCGCCAGGCGCGGGTCGTTGCCCAGGTCGTCGCGGCCGATCAGGCTCATCAGGCGTTTGTAGATGCTGTCGCCATTACCGGCGATCAGCACGTAGCTGCCGTCGTTGCACGGGTAGGAGTTGGACGGCGTGATGCCGGGCAGGGCGCTGCCGGCCGGCTCGCGGATATAGCCAAAGGCGTCGTATTCGGGAATCAGACTTTCCATCATGGCGAACACCGACTCGTACAGCGCCACGTCGATTTCCTGGCCTTCGCCGCTGCGCGCACGCTCCTGCAGGGCCAGCAGCACGCCGATCACGCCGTACAGCGAGGACAGCGAATCGCCAATGCTGATACCGACGCGCACCGGCGCCTGGCCGGGGTAGCCGGAGAGGTGGCGCAGGCCGCCCATGGCTTCGCCGATCACGCCGAAACCGGGCAGGTCGCGGTAGGGGCCGGTCTGCCCGTAACCGGAGATGCGCAGCATGATCAGCCGCGGGTTGATCGCCTTCAGCGCGTCATACCCCAGGCCCCAGCCTTCCAGCGTGCCGGGGCGGAAGTTCTCCACCAGCACGTCTGCCTCGGCTACCAGCTTACGCACGATGTCCTGGGCTTCGGCCTGCTTCAGGTCGAGGGTCAGCGAGCGCTTGTTGCGCGACTGCACGTGCCACCAGAGCGAGGTGCCGTCCTTGATCTTGCGCCATTTGCGCAGCGGGTCGCCGACGCCCGGCGGCTCGATCTTGATCACGTCGGCGCCGAATTCGCCGAGCAGTTTGCTGGCGAAGGGGCCGGCGATGAGCTGGCCCATCTCGATCACCTTGAGCCCCAGCAGGGCCATGTTGCTGGTGTTGTTTTGAGTCATGGCTGCACCTGATTTGCCTGTGCGTTTCTCGTGGTGCGCAGGATGGCGCAGCGGCGCGGTGCCGACAATTGCCCAATGGCCAAGCTAGGCTTCGCGTATCGCGAAGTGGCATGCTGTAAATCAGCTTCCTGGCAGCATCGCTTCGCCAGGCACGAAATGGAGACCCCATGCGCCGTATCGATTTCGTCACCCTCAAACTGTTCGTCGCCATCGCCGACGAGCGCAGCCTGACCCGCGCCGCCGAGCGCGAGCACCTGGCCCTGGCGGCGGTGAGCAAGCGCGTCAGTGACCTGGAAAATCAGCTCGGTATCGCCTTGCTCTATCGCCAGCCCAAGGGCGTCGAGCTGACCCCGGCGGGCCATGCGCTGCTGCACCACGCGCGCAACATGATGGACAACCTCGAACAGCTCAACGCCGACCTCAGCGAATTCAGCGAGGGAGTGAAGGGCCATGTGCGCATCCACGCCAACACCTCGGCGGTGATCGAGTTCCTGCCCGAGGATCTGGCCGGCTTCAGCCGCCTGCACCCGCAGGTGAAGATCGATCTGGAGGAGCGCGTCAGTAGCGAAACCATTCGCGCCGTGCGCGAGGGGCTGACCGATATCGGCATCTTCGCCGGACATGTGCCGGCCGAGGATCTGCAGGTATTCACCTACCGCCACGACCAGTTGGTACTGGTCACTCCACGCGAGCATCCCCTGGCCGAACGCGACGGCCTGTTCCTGCGCGAGGCAGTGGGCTTCGATTTCATCGGCCTGCAGCAGGACGCTTCCCTGCACAGCCTGCTGCAGCACTCGGCGCACAGCCAGGGCGTGGCCCTGCGCCTGCGCATCCAGGTGCGCAGCTTCGAGGCCATCTGCCGGATGATCCACACCGGTATGGGCGTCGGCGTGTTGCCGGATCTGGCGGTGCGTACCTACCTACCGGCGCTGGATGTGCGGGTGATCCCGCTGCACGACCCCTGGGCCCGGCGCGAACTCAAGGTGGCGGTGCGCAACCAGGACACCCTTTCGCTGACCGCGAAGCAGATGCTCGATCACCTGCGCAGTAGCTCGTCGACAGAGGCTATTTCAGCGCTGCCTTCGTGAATGCCGAAGGCTCGGTTGTTCAAATGTGAATTTCAGCATGGAGGGCACCGCAGTAGAGTCCGGGGCAATCGACGGCGATCCGCCCTCGACGCTCAGACAAAAACAACAGGAGCTCTCCATGAAGTTCTCATTCGTCCGTCGTGGCCTGGCCGGCGTGCTCGCCGGTTGTGCGCTGCTTGGTGCAGTGTCGGCATACGCAGCCGAGTCGCAGCCGACCGCCCCGATCTTGATCAAGTTTTCCCATATCACCGCCGACAGCACGCCCAAGGGTCAGGGCGCACTGCTGTTCAAGAAGCTGGTGGAGGAGCGCCTGGCCGGCAAGGTCAAGGTCGATGTCTACTCCAACTCCTCGCTGTATGGCGATGGCAAGGAAATGGAAGCGCTGCTGCTCAATGAAGTGCAGATGCTGGCGCCGGCACCGTCCAAGCTGGAGCAATACACCAAGCAACTGCAGCTGTTCGACATGATGTTCCTGTTCGATGACGTGGCCGCCGCGCAGCGCTTCCAGGCTTCGGACAAGGGCAAGGCGCTGCTCAAGTCGATGGAGAGCAAGGGCATCACCGGCCTGGCCTACTGGCTCAATGGCATGCGCCAGTTCACTGCCAACAAGCCGCTGCGTGAGCCGGCCGATGCCCGAGGTCTGAAGTTCCGCGTGCAGCCGTCCGATCTGCAGGCCGCGCAGTACAGCGCCTTGCGCGCCGTACCGCGCAAGATGAGTTTCGCCGAGATCTATCAGGGCCTGCAGACCGGGGTGGTCAACGCCCAGGACAACCCCTGGTCGAACATCTACTCGCAGAAGTACTTCGAGGTGCAGAAGTACATGACCGAGTCCAACCATGCCATCGGCAACTACCTGCTGATCACCAACACCCAGTTCTGGAACGGCCTGCCGGGGGATATCCGCAGCGAGCTGGAACAGATCGTCGACGAGGTGACCGTCGAGGTGAACAAGCAGGCCGAGGCGCTGAACGCCGAAGCCCGTCAGGCGATCCTCGACACCGGCAAGAGCGAGATCATTACTCTGACACCGGAGCAGCGCGCGAAGTGGCGTGACGCCGTGCGCCCGGCCTGGAAGAAGTTCGAGGCCGAGATCGGCGCTGATGTGATCAAGGCCGCGCAGGCCGCGAACCAGCACTAAGCCTGCGGGGGGCAGATCAGGACGGCGCACATCGCGCCGTTTTGCTCGTTGGCTGAGCGACGCCCCAGTGCGCTCTGCATTTTCGACGTGTTCATGGCCCTGCCGAGTTGGCTCGGCATGCGCCCGGTAGAGCCTCACGACCATGGTCTTAGCCTGGTAAGACCATGGTCGAATGGCCTCACGGAGGGTCGGGGGATACAAAAGGCACCATACAAAAACAACTTCCCCGTCGAGGTGATTCCATGAGTGCTGCGTCCCTTTACCCTGTGCGTCCCGAAGTGGCCGCGCGGACACTGACCGACGAGGCCACCTACAAGGCCATGTACCAACAGTCGGTGGTCAACCCCGAGGGTTTCTGGCGTGAGCAGGGCAAGCGCATCGATTGGGTCAAGCCCTACGACAAGGTCAAGCAGACCTCCTTCGACGACCACCACGTCGACATCAAGTGGTACGCCGACGGCACCCTGAACGTCTCCTACAACTGCCTCGACCGTCACCTGGAAACGCGTGGCGACCAGGTCGCGATCATCTGGGAAGGCGACGATCCGTCCGAGCACCGGGAAATCACTTACCGCGAGCTGCACGAGCAAGTGTGCAAGTTCGCCAACGCCCTGCGCGGCCAGGACATTCACCGCGGCGACGTGGTGACCATCTACATGCCGATGATCCCGGAAGCTGTCGTGGCCATGCTGGCCTGCGCGCGCATCGGTGCCATCCACTCAGTGGTGTTCGGCGGCTTCTCGCCCGAGGCCCTGGCCGGTCGTATCATCGACTGCAAATCCAAGGTGGTGATCACCGCCGACGAAGGCGTACGCGGTGGCAAGAAGGTGCCGCTGAAAGCCAACGTCGACGACGCGCTGACCAACCCCGAAACCAACAGCGTGCAGAAGATCATCGTGGTCAACCGCACCGGTGGCCAGATCAAGTGGAACCAGCATCGCGACATCTGGTACGAAGACTTGATGAAGGTTGCCGGCAGCGTCTGTGCGCCGAAGGAAATGGGTGCCGAAGAAGCCCTGTTCATCCTCTACACCTCCGGCTCCACCGGTAAGCCGAAAGGCGTGCTGCACACCACAGGCGGCTACCTGGTATACGCCTCGCTGACCCATGAGCGTGTGTTCGACTACCGCCCGGGCGAGGTTTTCTGGTGCACCGCCGACATCGGCTGGGTCACCGGTCATACCTACCTGGTCTACGGCCCGCTGGCCAACGGCGCGACCACCGTGATGTTCGAAGGCGTGCCGAACTATCCGAACGTTTCCCGCGTTGCCAAGATCGTCGACAAACACAAGGTCAACATTCTCTACACCGCACCGACCGCCATTCGCGCCATGATGGCCGAGGGCAAGGCCGCGGTCGAAGGCGCCGACGGCTCCAGCTTGCGCCTGCTCGGTTCGGTCGGTGAGCCGATCAACCCGGAAGCCTGGCAGTGGTACTACGAGAACGTCGGTCAGAGCCGTTGCCCGATCGTCGACACCTGGTGGCAGACCGAAACCGGTGCCTGCCTGATGACCCCGCTGCCGGGCGCACATGGCCTCAAGCCGGGCTCTGCCGCACGGCCGTTCTTCGGCGTACAGCCGGCGCTGGTGGACAACCTGGGCAACATCATCGATGGGCCGGCCGAAGGCAACCTGGTGATCATCGACTCCTGGCCGGGCCAGGCGCGCACCCTGTTCGGCGACCACGACCGCTTCGTCGATACCTACTTCAAGACCTTCAAGGGCATGTACTTCACCGGTGACGGTGCGCGTCGCGACGAAGACGGCTACTGGTGGATCACCGGGCGCGTCGACGATGTGCTCAACGTTTCCGGCCACCGCATGGGTACCGCCGAGATCGAGAGCGCCATGGTCGCCCACCCGAAAGTCGCCGAGGCGGCGGTGGTCGGTGTGCCGCACGACATCAAGGGACAGGGCATCTACGTCTACGTCACCCTGAACGCTGGCGAGGAGTCCTCCGAGCAACTGCGTCAGGAACTGCGCAACTGGGTACGCAAGGAAATCGGCCCGATCGCCACGCCTGACGTGATCCAGTGGGCACCCGGCTTGCCCAAGACCCGTTCGGGCAAGATCATGCGCCGTATCCTGCGCAAGATCGCCACCGCCGAATACGATGCACTCGGCGACATTTCCACGCTGGCCGATCCTGGCGTGGTGCAGCACCTCATCGACACGCACAAGCAGATGCAAACCGCCTGCGCCTGATCGGCAACGGCACCCGAAAACCCCGCCCGGCCAAAAGCCCGGCGGGGTTTTTCATTCTCGGGTACCCGTTCCTGGATACCGAGCAAGCGCCTGATCTGTTTGCAACGAAAATTAGTTATACGTAAATAAAATTTTGTACAACTGTTGTATCGATGTGCATAATGGCCGGGTGCCAGATTCCTGGCCGATCCACCGTATTCATTCCGTTCGCATCCCGTCTTACCCCTCTGGGCACTGAAATGGCTCAGGGCGCGATGGTGTGCGCCTGCAACTCACTTTCGACTCAGGGGTGCCCATGTTTGCCAATCTCAGCATGTCGCAGAAGTTGTACAGCGGATTCGGCGTCGTATTGCTGGTCATTCTGCTGCTGGTGCTCAGCACCTGGCGTGGCTTCGATCAGGTCGATAGCGCGGTCAAGCACAATATTCATACCTATAACGTGATCAACGAGTCGGCTGACCTGCTGGCCAGCCTGATCAATATCGAAACCGGTGCACGTGGGTTCCTCATCACCGGGCGCGACCAGTTTCTGGGGCCAATGGATGCAGGCGAGAAGGATTTTCAGGGGCACTTGGCGCAACTGCGCCAGTTGACGCGTGACAACCCGACCCAACAGCGGCGCCTTGGCGAGATTCAGGCGCTGCATGACCAGTGGCTGAACGAGGAGATCAAGACCAATCTCGATCTGCGCCGCCAGGTGACGTCGGGGCAGAAGACCTTCGACGCTCTGGTCGAGCATGTGTCGGCCGGTGGCGCCAAGGTCAAGATGGACGCCATGCGGCGGATCATCGGCGAGCTGCAGGGGGAGGAACGCGCGCTGCTGGAGAGTCGTACGGACTCGATGAACGCGGCCAAGTCGCTGTCGCTGACCATCCTGCTGGTGGGTGGGGTGATCGCCACGTTGTTGGCCATGAGCGTGGCCTTCCTGATGTCGCGCAGCATCTCCGGGCGTCTGCAGCAGGCGGTCGAGATCGCGCGCAAGATCGCCGAAGGTCGGCTCGATTCCACTATCGAGCGGGCTGGCCGCGACGAGATCGGTGTGCTGCTCGATGCCTTCGCCACCATGCAGGAGCGCCTGCGCGAGATGATCGGGCAGATTCGCGCGGGAGCGGGGCAATTGGTGGCTTCGGCGCAGAACATTTCCAGTGCGTCGAGCCAACTGTCGGTTTCCGCCCAGGAGCAGTCGCACGCGGCATCGAGCATGGCGGCGACGGTCGAGGAACTGACCGTGAGCATCAACCACGTGGCCGACAACGCCAACGAGGCGCATGAGTTGTCCAGCGAGTCGGGGCGTCAGTCAGCCGACGGCGGTGCGGTGATCCAGGAGACGCTGGGCAGCATGCAGCGCATCGCCGATACCGTGCAGGGCGCGGCCACGCAGATCGCCGAACTGGGTCAGCATTCGGATCAGATTTCCTCCATCGTCAACGTGATCAGGGAGATCGCCGACCAGACCAACCTGCTGGCCCTCAACGCGGCCATCGAGGCGGCTCGGGCTGGCGAGCAGGGGCGCGGCTTCGCCGTGGTCGCCGACGAGGTGCGCCTGCTGGCGCAGCGCACGGCCAACTCCACCCAGGAGATCACCGAGATGATCAAGAAGATCCAGACCGGCACACGCAACGCCGTGAGCAACATGGAGGTTGGCGTGCAACAGGTCAACGGTGGCCTGGTGCAGGCCGGCCGGGCAGGCGATGCTATCGTCAGCATCCGTAATGCCTCCGGGCGCGTCGTCGGCGTGGTCGATCAGATCTCCCTGGCGCTGCGCGAACAGACCGTTGCCAGCCAGGACGTGGCGCGCAACGTCGAGCGCATCGCGCAGATGTCGCAGGAAAACAGCGAAGCGGTGAGCGATACCTCGCGAACGGCGCACGAGCTGCAGCAGTTGGCGGTGTCTCTGGAGAAAAATGTCGCGTTCTTCCGCTTTTGACTAGGCTCACAATAGCTAGCCACCAAGGGTGGTCCCGATAAGGAAGCACAGATGGGTATTGCCAGCCAGAGTATCTTTCCTCAGCCATTCCGGGCTGTGGGATGCGCCGAGTGTCGAAACGCTGAGGCCCTGGGTTTCGACTTCACCATGGCGTTTCAGTTGATCGTCGATATCGAGGAGCGGCGGCCGTTCGCCTATGAGGCTCTGGTGCGAGGCTGCAACGGAGAGTCTGCCGGTGAGGTGCTGGGCTGGGTCAACGACAGCAATCGCTATCGTTTCGACCAGGCCTGTCGGGTCAAGGCCATCGAGCAGGCCGCCACGCTGGGCTTGCTCGATATCCCGGATTGCCTGCTGAGCATCAACTTCCTGCCCAATGCGGTCTATCGCGCCGAAACCTGTATTCGCGCGACGTTGGAGGCAGCCAGACGCTTCGCCTTTCCGCAGGAACGGTTGATGTTCGAGGTCACCGAGGGCGAGCGTATCCACGATGCCGAGCACCTCAAGCAAATCTTCACCGAGTATGGCCGTCAGGGCTTTACCACGGCCATCGACGACTTCGGCGCCGGCTATTCCGGGCTCAACCTGCTGGCTGAGTTCCAGCCGCACATCCTCAAGCTGGACATGGCCCTGACCCGGGGCATCGACCAGGACGACGTGCGTCAGGCCATCGTTGCCGGCATCGTCCTGGTGGCGCAGCGCCTGGGCATTCGCATCATCGCCGAAGGCATCGAAACGGCCGGGGAGCGCGACGCCTTGCTCGAATTGGGCATCCGCTACATGCAGGGTTTCCTTTTCGCCAGACCACAGACCGACAGGCTCTGCTTGCCCTGATGCTGCAACGAAAAACGCCCTGATCATCAGGGCGTTTTAGTGTGCGCGTGAGGACTTAGAGTGCGCCGAAGACCTTCTTCGCCAGGCTGGTGGCGGCTGCGGCCGGGTTCTCACGGATGCTGGTTTCCTGCTTGGCGATCATCTCGAACAGGCCGTTGAGTGCCTGCTCGGTGACGTAGCCTTCGGCCGTGGCGTTCTTCGCATCGACCACGCCGAAACTGGCCGCCTGGCTGGCGAAGGCGTTGTACTGCTGGGCCAGACCGACCTTGTCGGTGGCCTGCTTGACGATGGGCAGGAACTTGGCGCGGATCTGCTCGCGGCTGCTCTTGTTCAGGTACTGCGTGGCCGAGTCGTTACCCCCGCTGAGGATGGCCTTGGCGTCGGCCACGGTCATCTTCTTCACTGCATCGACCAGCAGTGCCTGGGCCTGAGGCACGGCGGCTTCGGCGGCCTTGTTCATGCTCTCTTCGAGCTGATCGACCTGTGCGCCCATGCCCATCATCTTCATGGTCTTGGCGGCTTTGCCGAGCTTGCCGGGTAGTTCGATGCGCACGTCGGGGTTGTTGCTGAAGCCGCCTGGCGTGCCCAGTTGCTTGACCGCCACCTGCGCGCCCTGGATCAGCGCATCCTTGAGGCCGCCGCTGGCGTCCTGCTGGCTCAGGTCGGAGAGGGACAGGGCGAAGACGTTGGCCGAGAGCAGCAGACCGGCAGCTAGGGTGGTGAGGCGCAGCATGGTGGTGTTCCTTGCATCGGGGGGAATGTTTCGAGCTTAACAGGCTGGTGGGAAATCGGCTGCGTTGGTGCTGAAGGCTTGCAGGGTTCTTTTTGAAAGGGTGGGGAAGTTGGGGGTGATATTGGACTGGCAGGTTTATGTTTTTGGTGTTCTGGACGCCGCTTCGGTGTGTTCAGACATTCCGGGTTTCGCCCCCTCGGGCGACTCACTTTTCTTTGAAGTGCGCAAAGAAAAGTAAGCAAAAGAAAGCGCACCCCATCATCCGGCCCCGGCTGCGCCGGGGTTCGTTCGCTCCATCGTCGCTACGAGGGTCGGCGTACATGGGCCATCCCTGGCCCATTACGCCTCTCGCAGCATCCATGCTGCTCGCCCCTCTACGCAACGATTGCGCTCACCCTCCTGAAGGGGCCAGTCGCGCGCCTGAGACTACGGGTTTGATTCGAGGACCACTGCGGTTTGCTATTGCTCTTGCCAGAGCACTCCCAGCTCCACCTGAGTTACTTCAGGTTCAGGCGCGCGCAGAGCCCGTCCAGGAGGGCGAACGGAATCGTCGTGGAAGAGGTCGAGCGACATGGACGTCGCGAGAGCCGCGATGGGCCAGGGATGGCCCTTCGCGGCGGGCCTCTGGAACGGCGATGGAGTGAGCGAACCCTGGCGCAGCGAGGGCCGGATGAACGGGCGGAAGGGTTTGGTTACTTTGCCCGCAAAGTAACTTGCCCGGGAGGGCAAAACCAAAAACATCAACAAAAACGCGGCAATTCGGAACAGACACCAAAAAACACAAATTTGCTAGTCCGGTATCAAGCCAGCATTCCCCGCAACATGTTCATGACGTCAGCCAGCCGGTAGCCATGGATGGGCAGCTCGCCTGGCTATGGCTATGATCAGAACCATGAATTCACCGCTCCCCCTGCGAAACTCCTGCCCACCAGGCGCCTGCGACTGCCAGCGCGACGAGCTGTTGCAGGTCCCGGGCGCCGACACGCGCGTGTTGCTGCTGACGCGCAGCGAAGAGCAGCGCCTGCTCGAGCGCCTCGAGAACCTGCAAAGCCTGGAAGACCTCGAACGCATGCAACAGCGCATGTTCGAGAACCTCGGCATTCGCCTGCATATCGAGCCGAGCCATGGTGAGGTTCGCAGCATGCGCGGCATTCACATGCGCTTCGACGCGCATCCTGGTTTGTGCCGCAAGACCCGGCAGAGCATTCCTGCCGCCATCCGCCGAGCCATGGAAAAGAACCCAGAAATCGCCTGGCGCCTGCTGGATTCCTTCGATCTGTTCGGTGGTTTGTAACTGATCTTCACCAGGGCAGTGGCTGTCCATCGTAGGCGTGGAAGCTGCCGCTGTGCTCGGGGCCGAGGCTGTCGATCACCTGCAGCATTTGCGCGGCGGCCAGGTCTGCCGGTCGCGCGGCTGTGGCGCCGCGAAAGGGTTGCGACAGCGGGGAGATCACCGTGCCGGGGTGCAGGCTGAGCAGCCGCGCCTTGGGCTTGCTGCGCGCCAGTTCGATGGCGGCGGTCTTGATCAGCATGTTCAGCGCGGCCTTGGACGCGCGGTAGGCGTACCAGCCGCCCAGGCGGTTGTCGCCGATGCTGCCGACCTTGGCCGAGAGCATGGCCATGGCGCCCTGTTTATCGAGCAGCGGCAGGAAGTGACGCAGCACCAGCGCCGGACCCAGGGCATTGACCTGAAACACCGCCTGCAAGGCATCGGCCTCAATGGCGTTGAGGCTTTTCTCCGGGGCGATGCCAGGGCGATGCAGCAGCCCTGCGGTGTGCAAAATAAGCTGGAAAGGCCCTTCGTCAGCAAGCGCTTCAGCGGCAGTGGCAATACTCTGCGGGTCTTCCAGATCGAGTGCCGGCGTACTGCTGCGGCTCAGTTCACGTACGCTGGCGCAGTTGTCATCGGCGCGCAGCAATTGGCAGAAGGCCTGGCCAAGGGTGCCGCTGGCGCCGATCACCAGTGCCTTATAGCCGTTGCCCAGGCTGGTCAGGTTCATGGCTGGGCTGCGCCGCGACGGAAGAACAGCGTCACCTGGCCGAGTTCGATGCCAAATTTGCTCATCACCGAGCGGTTGACCATGGTGTCGTCGTCCATCAGGTACATCCAGTCATCGAAATGGACGACGTAGGTGCTGTCATCCACCGGCAGGTTGAGGTAGTAGCGCCAGTGCAGGGCATTGCCGGCGACTTCGCCGATGGCCTCACCGACCACATCGCCGGCAGTACCGATCCAGCGGCCCGTGCCGTCGGGCGTCAGCGTCCAGACCCGGCGCTGGCGGGTGCCGTCACTGTAGAGGAAGCGCTCATCGAGGATCAGCTTGTCGCCCTCGCGGCGGCTCTCGATGTTTACATGGAAGCGTTTGATCACCTCACCGGAACGATCCTGGAACATACCCCAGGCCTGTACAGGGCCGGAGAAGAAGGTCGGCAGATCCAGAGCCGGTTTCTCGTTGGCGTAGCGCTCGACCGGCACCTGGCCACAACTGATCAGCAGCAGGCTGGCGAGCACCATCAACAGGGCTTTCATGGAATACCTCATGGGTTGAGCCCGAGCAGCGCTGCGCGCAGTTTCGGACTGCGGGTCTGCGGATCGAGCCAGATGGAAAAGAAGGCACGGGCGAAAGCCGGGTCGTCGACCTCATGCTGCAGCTTGCCGTCGACATAGAATTGGCAACCCTTGCCGGGCAGGTACACGCCGGTGATGCGCGTGCCGTCACTTACATCGACGAAGGCCTTGCTCATCTGCCGGGCCCATTGCACCTCGCGTTCGCCTTGCAGGGCGTTGACGTCGATGCGGCGTATCTCGTCGAGGCTGGTCTCGACCAGGGTTTCGCGGCGGATACTGCGGCGATAGGTCAGCTCCAGTGCGAAAGGCTCCGCGAAATCCACCTGCGGTGATGGGCTCCATAGCTTGGCGTTGTAGACCGAGAAGCCGAACCAGCTGAAATCACCACTGCCCACCAGATTGGCTTGCGGCAACTGCTCACGCCAGCCCTGGCTGTTGGCCTGCACCGGCAGAACCAGTACCAGGCTGAGCAGGCAGGCTGAACACAGGCGCAATGCAGGCGTCGCCATGTTCCTTCCCTCCGATGCGGGGTGGTCGTGACCGCTGCGGGTCACGACCACAGAATAAAAAAATCCGACAACCAAAAAGGGGGAGTGGTGGGTTGTCGGATTGCGCAGCTTGTCGAGGCTGCCCGGCGTCAGGCAGCAAACTCCTCTTCAGTGAAGGCCATCAGGCTGGCTTTGCCAGCCTTGATTTCGTTGAGCAGGGCTTCGGTCTCGGGCAGCACCCGAGCCACGAAGAAGTCGGCCGACTTGATCTTGGCCGAATAAAAATGGGTTTCCGCGCTGCCGGCATCCAGTTGCCGTTGGGCAACCTGAGCCTGCTGCGACCACAGCCAGGCCAGGCTGCTCAGGGCGAACAGACGCAGGTAGGGCGTGGCAGCGGCGGCTGCCTGTTCCGGATCCTTACTGCCTTCGCTGGCCAGCCACAGGGTGGCCTGTTGCAGTTGCCGCAGCGTCTGGGTAACGGCCGCCACGTGCGGCGCTTCGGGGTTGGCCTTGAGCCAGCCATCGACCAGGGCGAAGAAGGCCCGTACCGCGCGACCGCCGCCGAGGGCGAGCTTGCGGCCGACCAGATCCAGCGCCTGGATGCCGTTGGTGCCTTCGTAGATGCGGGTGATGCGGCTGTCACGCACCAGTTGTTCGATGCCCCAGTCCTCGGTGAAGCCGGAACCACCCAGCACCTGCAGGCCTTCGTTGGCGCAGGTGAAGCCCTCATCGGTGAGGAAGGCCTTGACCACCGGCGTGAGCAGTTGCACCAGGTCGTCGGCACGGCTGCGCGCTTCGGCGTCCTCAGCGCCATGGGCGATGTCCTGTTGCAGACCGGTGAAATAGGCCAGGGCGCGGCAGCCTTCGATCATCACTTTCTGTCGCAGCAGCATGCGCCGCACGTCCGGATGCACCAGGATCGGGTCGGCCGGCTTGTCGGCGGCTTTCGGCCCGGAGATGGAGCGGCTCTGCAGGCGTTCGCGGGCGAAGCCGAGGCTGATCTGGTAGGCGCTTTCGGCTACGCCCAAACCCTGCATGCCGACCATCAGGCGCGCCGAGTTCATCATGGTGAACATGCAGCTCAGGCCCTTGTTCGGCTCGCCGATCAGCCAGCCCTTGGCGCCTTCGAAGTTCATCACGGAGGTGGCCGAGCCCTTGATGCCCATCTTGTGTTCCAGGCCGCCGCAGAAGGCCGGATTGCGGCTGCCGTCCTCGAGGAACTTGGGTACCAGAAACAGGGAGATGCCTTTCACGCTGTCCGGCGCATCCGGCAGTTTGGCCAGCACCAGATGGACGATGTTGTCGACCAGATCGTGCTCACCGCCGGTAATCCAGATCTTGGTACCGCTGATGGCGTAGCTGCCGTCGGCCTGAGGCACGGCGCGGGTGCGAATCAGGCCGAGGTCGGTACCGCACTGCGGTTCGGTGAGGCACATGGTGCCTGTCCACTCACCGTTGATCAGGCGCGGCAGGTACTGCGCCTGCTGTTCAGGCGTGCCGTGGCTGGTCAGGGCGTTGATGGCGCCATGGGTCAGCCCCGGATACATGCCCAGCGACAGGTTGGCTGAGCAGGTCATCTCCTCGACCAGCATGTTGAGCACGTGGGGCAGGCCCTGACCGCCGAATTGCGGGGTGCAGGCCAGAGCAGTCCAGCCACCTTCGGCAAACTGTTTGTAAGCCGCCTTGAAACCTTCCGGGGTGCGTACCGAGTGAGTCTGCGGATCGTACTGGCAGCCTTGCTTGTCGCCCGGGCCATTGAGCGGCGCCAGGACATTCTCGGCCAGCTTGGCCGCTTCTTCGAGGATCGCACCACCCAGGTCAGCGCTGAGCTCCTGATGCTCGGGCAGAGCCTGGAGGGTCGTGTAGGCATCGAGCACTTCCTCGAAAACGAAGCGCATGTCACGAAGCGGGGCGCGGTATGACGGCATGGCGATTCACTCAAAGCTGTACAAGGATTTTTTGTGTACAGCTTTTGTATAGCTATGCGCGTCGTTTTGCAACCCCCTCGGCGTGTTATTGCCGATAAAACAGGTTCGCCCAACTGATATCCGCTAGCCGAGGCTGAAGTTTTACAGTGCAGGTTGTACGGCTTGTACAGCTTTTGCAGGGGCAGATAGCAAAGCGCCCGACGTTGCCGGGCGCGGTTTGCGAGGCGGGTCTACCAGGGCAGGGCTTGGCCCTGGTAGTCGAGAAAGGCGCACTGACCACGCCCTAGCTGGGCAATGATCACGTCGCGCAGGCCGCTGGCGCTCTGCTCCACGCTCAACGGCGCGGCATCGCCACCCATGTCGGTGCGTACCCAGCCGGGATGCAGGGCCAGCAGGCTCCAGGGCAGTTGCGGCATCTGCGCCTGCCAACTGCGTAACAGGCTGTTCAGCGCGGCCTTGCTGGCGCCGTACAGCGGCATCTCGGCGGCGCGCGCCAGTTCCAGGCTGGCCATCTGCGAACTCATGAAGGCGATCACGCCGCCGTCGACCACCTGCTCGGCCAGTTGCTGGGCCAGGCGGATGGGGGCGATGGCATTGCTCACGAACAACTGAGCGATGTCGTCGGCCTCGGCCTGGCGTGGATCCTGATGCACCGGGCCGTAGACACCAGCATTGAACAGGGCGCAGTCCAGGCGTTTGCCTGCCAGGGCGGTGCCGAGGGTGCAGGAGGCGTCAAGTCGGTCGAGGTCGCAGACGATCACCTGCAGTGCTTCGGGATACTGCGTGTTCAGTGCCTCCAGCGGGCTGGCCGGGCGCAGCTCGCGCACCACGGCGTGCACCTGCCAACCAGCATCGAGAAAGGCACGCACCAGACCGAGGCCCAGCCCACGCGAGGCGCCGCAAATCAGGATCTGGCGTTTCATGGCCACTGCATTTCTCCTTTGAGCACCTTGGCGCTCAGTTCCAGGCTGCTGTCATCCTGCAGGTTAGGGTAACGTGCCTTCATCGCCGCGATCAGCGCCTGGCTGTCCTTGGCCTTGGGCAGTTCCTGCTCCAGGGCCAGCAGGTAGTCGCGGGTGAAATGCAGATCGGCCAGGTTCATCGCCGGTTCACCGAGATAGTGACCGGGGATCAGCGTGGTCGGTTGCAGGGCTTCGAGTTCGTCCAGCGACTTCAGCCAGTCCTGCCGTGCCTCGACGCTCTGCGCGTCGGCGACCCACAGGTGGATATTGGCGCTGGTCAGCACGCCGCCGACCACGGCCTTGATGCTGGGAATCCACAGGCTGGTGTGCTGCGGATCATGGCCGACCACTTCGATGCGCTGGCCTTCCAGCTCCAGCAGGTTGCCCTGCAGCGCCTGCGGCACCAGGGTGCGGGCCGGCGCGCTGTCTTTCAGGATCGGCCCCCAGTAGGCCAGCTTCGGCGCGCGGGTTTTCTCGATGTAGGCGACGGTGGCCGGGGTGGCCAGCACCTTGGCTTCGGGGTAGGCGCGGGTCAGCACGTCGAGGCCGAAGTAATAGTCCGGGTCGCCATGGCTGATGAAGATGGTGGTCAGGCGCTTACCACTGGCCCGGATACGTTCGACCAGCGCCTGGGCTTCTGTATTGGAAAACTGCGCATCGACCAGAATGGCATCCTTCGTGCCAGTGATCAGCGTCGAGCTGACCGGGAAGACGGCGTTTTCACGCGGGTTGTAGGTCTCCATGGTGAGCGGCTGGGCGAGGGCGCTGCCGGCGGCGGCGAGCAGGCCGATGCCGGCGATGAGGCGGGTGGCGAGGGACATGACGATCTCCAGGCAGGTGAGGGTGGCTGCATCCTATGCGCTACCCGGCGAGCGAAAAGCCCCGTAAGCTGGCCATCTTCATTGCATGAATCGAGCGAATCATGGATCGACTGACGGCAGCGCGGGTATTCGTCGAGGTGGTGGAGCGGGGCAGTCAGACCGCTGCTGCCGATGCGCTGGACATGTCGCGGGCGATGGTGTCGCGTTACCTGGCCGAGCTCGAAGGCTGGGCCGGCGTGCGCCTGCTGCACCGCAGCACGCGCAAGCTGAGCCTGACCGTGGCCGGCGAGCAGATGCTGCCGCAGTGCCGCGAGATGCTGGCGCTGGCCGAGCGCATGCAGGCGCTGGGTCAGAGCGCGGACGATACGCCACGCGGCACCTTGCGCATGACCTGCAGCCAGTCCTTCGCTCAGGCCTGGCTGGTGCATGCATTGCAGGCCTTCACCGAGCGTTATCCGCAGGTCAGCGTCGATCTCCTGGTCGGCAGCGAAGCGGTCAATCTGGTGGAGGCGCGCATCGATCTGGCGCTGCGCATCACCAACCAGCTCGATCCCAATCTGATCGCCCGACGCCTGGCCGTATGCCGCTCGGTGGTCTGCGCCAGCCCGGCCTACCTGGCGCGGCACGGCACGCCGCAGCGGCCCGAGGATCTGGCCCGGCACAATTGCCTGGCCTACGCCTATTTCGGCCGCAGCCTGTGGGAGTTCGAGCATCAGGGCGAGATGAGCGCCGTTTCGGTAGCCGGCAGCCTCAGTGCCAACGAGTCGATGGTATTGCTGGAGGCGACCCTGGCTGGCAGCGGCATCAGCCTGCAGCCGCTGTACTCCGTGGACAGACTGCTGCGCGAGGGACGCCTGGTACGCCTGCTGACGGATTACCGTCCGCCGGAACTGGGCATCCACGCTCTCTACGGCACGCGGCGGCAGATGCTGCCGGCGATGCGCCTGTTGCTGGATTTCATCGCCGAACGCCTGGCCAGCGAGGCACACTGGCAACCCTGAAACACCAGCCATACTTGCATTCGGCCAGCGACCTTCGAGAATGAAGGTGATGGCATATCGGATATCACCTCCATGCTCGCCAGTTTCCTCAAACGTATTCGCCAGCTCTGGAATGCCCCGGATCTCGCGCTGATCGGTCAGCGCCGGGAGCGGCGCATGCGCCTGTTGGCCAGCCTGGTGATGCCACTGGTAGGGCTGAGCTGGGGTCTGTTCTTCGCTGTCCGGGGTTATTGGCCCATCGTGGTCATGGATGTGGCGCTCATTGCCAGTGGCGTGACCGTTTTCATCCTGACCCTGAAGAACCGGGTACGCGGCGCCAACCTGGTGATGTTCGCCGCGCTGATTCTGGTCATCGTCGGCTCGACCCTGTTTCTCGATCCGCAGACGGCAGCCGCGCCACGCGCGACCCACCTGTACCTGCTGCCAGTGGCGGTTGCCGCGCTGATGGCCTTCCGCGATGAAGCCCTGTGGCTGCGCTACGGCATGTGCCTGTTCTGCTTCGTGCTGTTTCTGGCGCTGGGCGCCTCTAACTGGTCGCCGACCCTGGCCTACGCCTTGCCCGACGAGGTGCGTGCGTTCGGCTCCTGGCTACAGGGCGCGGCGGCCATGGCCATGCTGTTCATGCTCCTGCACATCCTGCAGACCGACACTGCCGAGCGTTCCGGGCTGGATCGCGACCTGCAGGCCGCTCTGCGTGAACAACAGTTCGTGCTCTATTACCAGCCGCAGCTGGACGACCACAATCGGGTACTCGGCGCCGAGCTGCTGATCCGTTGGCAGCACCCGCAACGGGGGCTGCTCGGCCCGGGCGAGTTCATCGATCATGCGGAAAAGACCGGCCTGATCATTGCCATCGGCCAGTGGGTACTGGAGCAGACCGCCGCACGCCTGCGCCAATGGCAGGACGATCCGCTCTACCAGGATCTCAGCCTGGCGGTGAACATCAGCCAGAAGCAGGCCGGCCAGGCCAGTTTCGTCGCCGAGATCCTCGACCTGATCCAGCGCCATGCTATCGACGCACGGCGCCTGGAACTGGAACTGACCGAAACCCTGATCGTGCAGGACATGGAGGATCTCACCAGCAAGATGGCGGCGTTGGTCGAGCGTGGCGTGCGTTTCTCCCTGGATGATTTCGGTACCGGGTTTTCTTCCCTCAGCCACCTCAAGCGCTTGCCGCTGAGCAAGCTGAAGATTGATCGCTCGTTCATCTGCGACGTACCCACCGATGCCAACAGCGAAACCATCGTGCGTACCGTGATCGCCCTCGGCCAGAGCATGGGCATGACGGTGATCGCCGAGGGGGTGGAAACCGAGGCGCAGCTGCATTTCCTCAACGATAACGGCTGCCACCAGTTCCAGGGTTATCTGCTGGGCAGGCCGATGCCCTTCGAAGACTTCTGTCACTTCGTTCAGCGCCATAACGGCTGAACCGTCCATCCTCCATTTGCGCTTCGACTGAACTCGCAGCGGCCTGCCAGGGTCTGTCTGCTGTTGGCTTGTCAGGGCGGGATTTAATGGCCATTTGCTGTCATTTTGCAGCTTTCGGTGGCGATCCTGTATTCAACCTGTTGGCCTTCCTCTGTCACGCCCGTCAGTCGGGCTTCGTACCATTGCCAGTCGAAGATTTCCTATGCGCTTATCCCGCCCGCTTTCCGTTCGCCATACTCCGACACCGTCCCGCTTGCTGGGCGCCTGCCTGCTTGGCAGCCTGCTCTGTGCTGCACCCTTGCACGCCGAAGAAGCCGCCAGCGATCAGCGCTGGGTCAGCGACAGCCTCAACACCTACGTACGCAGTGGCCCGACCGATGGCTATCGCATCGTTGGTACCCTGGTCTCCGGGCAAAAAGTGACGCTGCTACGTTCCCAGGGCGATTACAGCCAGGTGCGCAGCGAGAACGGCGATGCTGTCTGGATTCCCACCCGCGACCTGCAATCGGTGCCGGGTCAGGCCGAGCGCCTGCCGCAACTGGAGCAGAAGGTCGCCGACCTGACGGCCGAGCTCAAGGGCATCGACGATGCCTGGAAGGCGCGCGTGCAGGGCATGCAGGAAACCCTGGATTCACGCAAGCAACTGATCGACGAGTTGCAGGCCGCTCGTGGTGCGCTGGATGCCGAGCTGACCACCACCCGTTCGCAACTGCGTGATGCCCAGGCGCAACTGGGTAACGAGCAGCAGCAGGTGCTGATGCGCTACATGGCCTATGGCGGCAGTATCGCCGGTGCTGGCCTGCTGCTCGGGCTGATCTTGCCGACCATGCTGCGCGTGCGCCGCAAGCGTAACGACCAGTGGGTCTGACGCCTCAGGCGCTGGCTGTGAGATGACGGGCGATGCCTTTCTTCAGCGGCAGCAGGCCCTGTGCCACGCGCAATCCGGCGCCGCGTAGCAGGCGCGCGGGTAGGCGGTCGTTGGTGTACAGCTCCACCAGCAGGTTGGTGGCCTGGTACAGCGGCCAGGTGGCCAGGCGCAGTTGACGCTCGTAGCGCGCCAGGGCGGAGCTTGCCGCGATGTCCTGGCCCTTGGCATGAGCCGCCAGCAGGGCGTCGCTCAGTAGCTGCACGCCGATCAGGCCGAAGTTGAAGCCATGCGCGGTGACCGGGTGCATGCCCACGGCGGCATCGCCGAGCAGGGCGCAGCGGTTGCCGACCATGCGCCGCGCATAGGCGCCTACCAGCGGGTAGGCATGGCGAGCGCTGACCAGTTGCATGGCGCCCAGGCGGCGGTCGAAGCGCTGCTCCATCTCGCGGGCGAAGCTGGCTTCGTCCAGCTTCTGCAGGCGCTCGATCTCGCGTGGCGGCAGGGTCAGCACGGTGGACGACTGCCGGCCATTCAGGGGCAGCAGGGCGAGGGTCTGGCCGTAGCCGAACCACTCCCAGGCCACCTGCTGGTGATCCTGCTCGTGCTGCATGCGGCACACCAGCATGGTCTTGCCGAAGTCCTTGAGCTGCGCACCGATGCCGAGCTGACGGCGGGTTTCGGAGAAGCGGCTGTCGGCAGCCACCAGCAGGCGCGGTTGCAGCACCTGGCCGTCGTGCAGCAGCAGTTTCACCTTGCTCTCTCCGTGCTCGATGGTACGCACGCTGCTTTCGCACAGCAGTTGCACATCGGCGCAGTCGCTCACGGCCTGATAGGCGGCGCGGCGGATCGCCTGGTTGGCCACCAGATGGCCGAGGCGCTCGGCCCCAGCCTGTTCGGCGCGGATCTTCAGGGCGAACAGTGACGGACCGTTGAACACCTGGGCATCGCGCAATACGGCGACCTCTTCAGCGGGCAGGCGCGCCCACAGCCCGAGGCGTTCGAGCAGCGCCTGCGAGCCATGGGTGAGGGCGATCTCACGGCCGTCGAAAGCCGGCTCCGCCACGGCTTGTTCGGCCTGGCGCTCCAGCACGAGAATGGACAGGCCGTGCCCGGACAGGGCGCGCGCCAGGCACAGGCCCGCTGGGCCGGCGCCGACGATGACGATATCGGGGGACATGCTGCAGCTCTCCGTGCGGGTTGGTGGGGCGGGCGAAGCCCGCCACGAGGCTGGCGGGTTGCACCCGCCCTACGTGAACTCGGAAGGGCGAGTCTAGGCCGGCAGGTAGTGCCTGATATTGTCCGGGATCATGGTTAGGAATCGCGGCTAAAGCCGCTCCTACCTACAGGCGCAGATGATTTGCGGGAGGGGCTTTAGCCGCGACAGGAAATGGAGCGCTTGTTCCGGGCTATAACAACCCGGCCACCAGGCGCCCCAGCACTTCCATGGCCTGTTCGCTGCGTGGGTTCCATGGGTGGCCGTAGTTCAGCCGCGCGCAGTGGCGAAAGCCCTGGCTGGCGGAGAAGATCGGCCCTGGCGCCAGGCTTATGCCCTGGGCCAGTGCCAGGCGCAGCAGTTGCAGCGAGTCCAGGCGCTCGGGGAACTCGAACCAGAGGAAGTAGCCGCCGGCTGGCCGTGTGACCCGCGTACTGGCGGGAAAGTGCCGGGCAGCCGAGGCGAGCATGGCGCTCTGCTGCATTTCCAGGGCATGGCGCAGCTTGCGCAGATGGCGGTCGTAGCCGCCGTGCTGCAGGTAGTCGGCCAATGCGGCCTGGGCCGGCACCGAAGGGGAGATGGTGGTCATCAGCTTGAGCCGGGCGATCTGCTCGGCATAGCGCCCGCCGGCCACCCAGCCGATGCGATAACCCGGCGCCAGACTCTTGGAGAACGAGCTGCAATGCATCACCAGGCCGTCGCGGTCGAAGCTCTTCACCGGCTTGGGCGGGTGGCTGCCGAAGTACAGCTCGGCATAGACGTCGTCCTCGATCAGCGGCACCTGATGCTCGACCAGCAGCTCGTACAGCGCCTGCTTCTTCTCCTCGCTCATGCTCGCGCCCAACGGGTTCTGCAGGCTGCTCATAAACCAGCAGGCCTTGATCGGCAGTTGCTTGAGACTTTCCGCCAGGGCCTTCAGGTCGATGCCCTCGCGCGGGTGCACGGGAATTTCCACCGCCTTGAGCTGTAGGCGTTCCAGCACCTGCAGGCAGGCGTAGAAGGTCGGCGACTCGATGGCCACCAGGTCGCCCGGCTGGGTGACGCACTGTAGGCAGAGGTTGAGCGCCTCCATGGCGCCGTTGCTGATCACCAGTTCCTCCATCGGCAGCATCACGCCGCTGACCATGTAGCGCAGGGCGATCTGCCGACGCAGGTCGGCGTTGCCAGCGGTCATGTCAGCGATGATCTCGTGCGGCGAGAGCCTGCGCAGGGCGTGCGCCATGCTCTTGGCCAGGCGCGGCAGGGGGAACAGATCGGGGCTGGGGAAGGCCGAGCCGAAGGGCACGGTGTGTGGGTCTTTCAGCGAGGCGAGCACGGAGAACACCAGCTCGCTGACGTCGACCTCGGTGGTGTGGGCTGCGTGGGCGCTAAGCTCCGGTTCGTGCAGCGGGCGCTTGGCGTGCTCGCGAACGAAGTAGCCGGAACGTGCGCGCGCCTGGATCAGACCACGGTCTTCCAGCAGGTAATAGGCCTGGAACACGGTGGACGGGCTGACGCCGTAGGTACGGCTGGCATGACGCACCGACGGCACTTTTTCACCGGGGCCGAGCACGCCGGTGCGGATCAGCTCGGCGATCTCGTCGGCGAATTTCTCGTAGCGTTTCATCCTGTCCTGGTTCACCGCCGCAAAGGGTATGGGCGAACACTTTACGGGGTGAGCGGCAGACATGGCAGTGCCTCGTGAATCGTTCAGGAGGGGGATGGCGGATGTAGCCCGGATGCAATCCGGGGAACGGGCACAGAGCCCCCGGATTGCATCCGGGCTAAAGGCCTCAACGCAGCGGTGCGAGGAAGGTGCTTTGGGTGCTGACGCGGCTGTCCGGGTTGGCCTGATCGTTCACCTCGAATTCCACCGTGCGTGTGCTGGCGCCGTTACTGGAGGTGGTCAGGGCGACGTTGACCGGCAAATCGCGGATCTCGCCCGGTGCCAGGTTCAGCGTGCGCGGGCCGTGCAGCTCGAAGTCACCGGGCTCTACCAGGGCGATGGCATAGCTGCGCGGCTGCTGGGTCTTGTTGATGATCTTCAGGCTGTAGATGTTCTCGATCTGACCCAGGGCGTTCTCGCGGAACAGACCACGGTCGCGGGTCACGTCGAGGGAAATCAGCGGGCGCTCGGCCAGCGCCCAGACGAAGGCGCCGATCATCACCGCCAGCATCGCCGCGTAGCCGATCAGGCGTGGGCGCAACCAGTGGGTCTTGCCGCCGGCCAGCTCGTTCTCCGAGCTGTAGCGCACCAGGCCGCGGGCATAGCCGAGCTTATCCATGATGCTGTCGCAGGCATCGACGCAGGCGCCGCAACCGATGCACTCCAGTTGCAGGCCGTCGCGGATGTCGATGCCGGTTGGGCAGACCTGCACGCACATCGTGCAGTCGATGCAATCGCCCAGGCCCTCGGCCTTGTAGTCGGCGTCCTTGCGCCGTGGGCCACGGTTCTCGCCACGGGCTGCGTCGTAGGAGATGACCAGCGTATCGCTGTCGAACATCACGCTCTGGAAGCGCGAATAGGGGCACATGTCGCGGCACACCTTCTCGCGCAGCCAACCGGCGTTGATATAGGTAGCGGCGGTGAAGAACAGCACCCAGAACGCCGTGGTGGCGCCGACTTCAAGGGTCGCCAGATCGAGCGTCAGTTGGCGCACCGGGGTGAAGTAGCCGACGAAGGCCAGTGCGGTGAGCAGGCTCACCGCCAGCCACAGGCCATGCTTGGCGCCGCGCCGGGCCAGTTTCTGCAGCGACCAGGGCGCGGCGTCGAGCTTGATGCGCTGGCCACGGTCACCCTCGGTGATCTGCTCGACACGCATGAACACCCAGGTCCACACGCTCTGCGGGCAGGCATAGCCACACCAGACGCGGCCAGCCAGCACGGTGATGAAGAACAGGCCGAAGGCGGCGATGATCAGGATCGCCGAGAGCAGGATGAAATCCTGTGGCCAGAAGGTCGCGCCGAAGATGTGGAACTGGCGGTTCTCCAGATCCCAGAGCACGGCCTGGCGGCCATTCCAGTCGAGCCAGGCGGTGCCGAAGAACAACAAAAACAGCAGGCCGGCGCCGAGCAGGCGCAGGTTGCGAAAGCGCCCGGTGAAGCTGCGCGTATGGATCGGGCCGCCGGCCTGGGCCGGTGTCAGGCGGATGGGTTTGCTCGGGTCGAGGGTCTCGACGCTGCGCACGGGGATCAGATCGGTCATGGCGTTGCCCTCATCAGGCGTTTATTCAGGCTGGCTGCATGATCCGAGTGGGGCTGTTTGCAAAACAGACTCAGGTTTTCGATAAAAAAGCAGATCAGATGGCTGAGACGAGCGCAGGGGGTGGTGTCAGACGGCTCGCCAAGCCGCGCCCTGTCTGGCGCCTGTAGCTTTGCTAGTTGGCGATACAGAGGCCGCCCTGCGACATCGCGCCACGCCAATCAGTGACCTGTACAGGTCACTGCTGCACCCATCTGATCCGCTTTTTTAAGGCTTTTCTGGCGCTGTTTTCAGCGCACGCCTGGCAGGCATAGTCGACGCCCCGTGATCAGGAGGCATGCCTGCATGTACCAATACGACGATTATGACCGCGCGCTGGTGCGCGAGCGCGTCGCCCAGTTCCGCGACCAGGTACAGCGGCGCCTGGCCGACGAGCTGAGCGAGGAGGAGTTCCTGCCGCTGCGCCTGCAGAACGGCCTGTACCTGCAAAAGCATGCCTATATGCTGCGCGTGGCCATCCCCTACGGCACCCTGTCGGCCAGGCAGATGCGCGCGCTGGCGCATATCGCCCGCGAGTACGACCGCGGTTACGGCCACTTCACCACGCGGCAGAACATCCAGTTCAACTGGATCGAGCTGGAGCGCGTGCCGGATATCCTCGACTGGTTGGCCGATCACGACATGCATGCCATCCAGACCTCCGGCAACTGCGTGCGCAACATCACCACCGAAGCCTTCGCCGGTGTCGCCGCCGACGAGTACCTTGACCCGCGTCCGCTGGCCGAGATCCTCCGCCAGTGGTCGACGGTCAACCCGGAATTCCTCTTCCTGCCGCGCAAGTTCAAGATCGCCCTGTGTGCCGCCGAGCAGGATCGCGCAGCGGTGCAGGTGCATGACATCGGCCTGCAGGTCTACCGCGACGCTGCTGGCGAGCTGCTGCTGCGCGTCTTGGTCGGCGGCGGTCTGGGGCGCACGCCGATCATCGCCCAGCCACTGCGTGAGGGCCTGTCCTGGCGCGACCTGCTGTCCTACGTCGAAGCCATTCTGCGCGTGTACAACCGCCATGGCCGGCGCGACAACAAGTACAAGGCGCGCATCAAGATCCTGGTCAGGGCCCTGGGCATCGAGGCCTTCGCCGCCGAAGTGGAGCGCGAATGGCAGATGATCAAGGACGGCCCGGCGCAGTTGACCGAGGACGAGTATCAGCGTGTTGCCGCCTCCTTCCGTCGACCTGCCTACGCCTTGCTGGCGCAGACCGATCTGGACTTCGGCACCCATCTGGCGCGCGACGCCGGTTTTGCCCGCTGGGTCGCGCGCAATGTCATGGCGCATCAGGTGCCGGGTTACGTCAGCGTGGTGCTGTCGACCAAGCCCGGTATCAGCGCGCCGCCTGGCGATGTCACCGCCGAGCAGATGCAGGCCGTGGCCGAATGGAGCGAGCGCTACGGTTTCGGCGAGATTCGCATCGCCCACGAGCAGAACCTGGTGTTGCCTGACGTACGCAAGGCCGATCTGCATGCGCTATGGCTGGAGGCCCAGGCAGCCGGCCTGGGCACCGCCAACGCCGGCCTGCTGACCGATATCATCGCCTGCCCCGGTGGTGACTTCTGCTCGTTGGCCAATGCCAAGTCGATCCCCATTGCTCAGGCCATTCAGCAGCGTTTCGACGACCTCGACTACCTGCATGATCTGGGCGAGCTGAGCCTGAACATCTCCGGCTGCATGAACGCTTGCGGCCATCACCATATCGGCAACATCGGCATCCTCGGCGTCGACAAGAACGGCAGCGAGTGGTACCAACTCACCCTCGGCGGCAGCCAGGGTCAGCAGGCGGCGCTGGGCAAGGTGATCGGCCCGTCGTTCGCCGCCGAGCAGGTGCCCGAGGTGATCGAGCGCATCGTCGGCACATACGTGGACTATCGCGAGGTGGGCGAGGGCTTTCTCGACACCTTCCAGCGCATCGGCCTGGAGCCGTTCAAGGAGCGCGTGTACCGCCGCGAGGAGGTGGCATGAACAACCTGATACGCCTGGTCGAGGGCCAGGCCTGCATCGTCGACGACGATCCCTGGCAACTGCAGGGCGAAGAGAGCGGCGCGCCGCTGATCCTGCCCCTTGCCGCCTGGCGCGAACGGCAATCCGCCGAGGTGTTGGAGGGCAGGGCGACGAGTGTTGACGGCTTGCTGCTGCAGGTGGATGACGAGCCGGAAGCGCTGCAGCCGTTTCTCGCCAGCCTGCCGCTGATCGCCATCGACTTTCCCAGCTTCCGCGATGGCCGTGGCTACAGCCAGGCGTACCTGCTGCGCACCCGCCTGGGCTGGCGCGGCGAGTTGCGCGCGGTAGGTGACGTGCTGCGTGACCAGTTGGCACATATGCGCCAGTGCGGCTTCGATGCCTTTGCCGTGCGCGCCGACAAGTCGGTGGAGGACGCCCTCAAGGGGCTGGCCGGCCTGAGCGTGCTCTATGGCCGCTCGGCCATCGAGCCGCGTCCCTTGTTCCGGCGCGGACGGCTCAAGGAGGAGTCGCTATGACGCTGCTGCGCGGCCTGTTCTGGCTGGTGCTGCTGCAGCTCGCGGGTGTCGTGCTCAATCACTGGCTGTTGCCCATGCTGCCGGCTGCCATCATCGGTCTGTTGCTGCTGTCGGTGTGGCTGATGTGGCGCGGCGCCGTGCCCGAGCCGTTGCAACAGGCAGCGGGCGGTTTGTTGCCATTCCTGCCGCTGCTGCTGGCCGTGCCAGCCTCGGGCATCATGACCAGCGGTGACCTGCTGCTCGCCGAGCTGCCGGTGATCGCCACCGCGCTGGTGCTGTCGCTGCTGATCACCGTGCCGTTCTGCGGTTGGTTGCTGCAAACCTTGATCCGCCGCCAGGAGCGCAAGCGATGAGCGCGCTGACTCAACATCCGCTGTTCGCCATCGCGCTGACCCTGGCGGCCTTTCTCATCGCTGCCTGGCTCTATCGGCGCAGCGGCTGGTTGCTGTTGCAACCGGTGCTGGTGTCCGTGGTGCTGATTGTCAGCACGCTGCTGGCCTGCGGTGTCGACTACGCCACCTACCGCGCCGGCGCCGAGCCCATCGCCTGGCTGCTGGGGCCGGCCACCATCGTCCTGGCCGTGCCGCTGCAGCACAACATCGCGCGCATTCGCCAACTGTTCTGGCCGGTGCTGATCACCCTCTGTGCCGGCGGCGTGCTGTCGGTGGCGCTGACCCTGGCCATCGGCTGGGTGCTGGGCGCCGACTGGAGTGTGGTGATGAGCCTGGCGCCGAAGTTCGTCACCATGCCGATTGCCATGCCGGTGGCCGAGCAGATCGGCGGTGTGGCGTCGCTGGCAGCGGTGATGGTGATGCTCACCGGGGTGATCGGCACGGCGCTGGGACCGCTGTTGCTGCGCTGGGCAGGGGTTGATCATCCAGCCGCTCGTGGCCTGAGTTATGGCATCAACGCCCATGCCATCGGCACCGCCCACGCCCTGCAGGAAGGTGAGGAGTGCGGCGCCTTCGCGGCGTTGGGCATGAGCCTGCTGGGGATCATCACGGCGTTGCTCTTGCCGCTGCTGCTGGCTTGAGCGGGCGAAATCCCGCCACCTACCATGGCTGCTGCTCAGGTATCTGGCGAGTTCTCGCCAGATTCTCCTGAGGCCTGCTGCAGAAAGCCGCGAAAGTACAGCTGAAACCTTTCAGCGGCACGTAACTTGCTCTAGCCCGCGGCGCGCTGGAGTACGCCCATCAAGAGGCCTGAAGCACCCTTCCTCCCGCCGCGCCGCAGACCTGCGGCTATCGCCCATGAGCGGCCCATACGGCTGCTACTCGAAACCTTGCCTGCATGGCTCATCGCCGTGCGACAACACTGGACTGTCCCATGAAGAAAATCCTGCTGACGCTGCTCTGCCTCAGCGTCATCGGTTGCTCCAAACCCCAGGAGCCCGAGAAAACCGTCGATGTCGTACTGATTGGTGCTGGTGTCATGAGTGCCACCCTCGGCACGTACCTCAACGAGCTGCAGCCTGACTGGAGCATCGACATCTACGAGCGTCTCGACCGTGTCGCCGGCGAGAGTTCCAACGCCTGGAACAACGCCGGTACCGGCCACTCGGCCTTCTGCGAGCTGAACTACACGCCGGAAACCGCCGACGGCGGTATCGACATCAGCAAGGCCATCGTCATCAACGAATCGTTCGAGATCTCCAAGCAGTTCTGGGCTACCCAGGTCGAGCGCGAGGTGCTGAGCAAGCCCAAGAGCTTCATCAACAATGCCCCGCACATGAGCTTCGTCTGGGGTGAAGAGAACGTTGAGTACCTGCGCAAGCGCCATGCCGCGCTGCAGCACAGCAATCTGTTCCGTGGCATGGAGTTCAGCGAGGATCACGCGCAGATCGCCCAGTGGGTGCCGCTGATCATGCAAGGCCGTGACCCGCAGCAGAAGGTCGCGGCGACGCGCATGGCCATCGGTACCGATGTCAACTTCGGCGAGATCACCCGCCAGCTGATCGACTCGCTGATCGGCAAGGACAAGGCCAGCCTGCATCTGGAGCACGAAGTACGTGACCTGCAGCGCAACGATGACGGCACCTGGCGCGTGACCGTGGCCGACCTGGCCAAGGGTGGCGTCGAGCAGACCGTCAACGCCCGCTTCGTCTTCATTGGCGCCGGTGGTGGCGCACTCAAGCTGCTGCAGAAATCCGGCATCGAAGAAGCCGAGGGCTACGCCGGCTTCCCGGTCGGTGGCCAGTTCCTCATGACCCGCAATCAGGACGTGGTCGCCCAGCACCTGGCCAAGGTCTACGGCAAGGCTTCGGTCGGCTCGCCGCCCATGTCCGTGCCGCATCTGGACACCCGCGTGATCGATGGCGAGACCGTGCTGCTGTTCGGCCCGTTCGCCACCTTCTCCACCAAGTTCCTCAAGAACGGCTCGCTGCTCGACATGTTCAGCGCCATGACCACCGACAACTTCATGCCCATGGTCAACGCCGGCATGGACAACTGGTCGCTGAGCACCTACCTGATGGGCCAGCTGATGCTCAGCCGGGAAGAGCGCATGGCATCCTTGCGCGAATACTTCCCGCAGGCGCGTGACGAAGACTGGGAACTGCTCGATGCCGGTCAGCGCGTGCAGATCATCAAGAAGGACGCCGAGAAGGGTGGCGTGCTGCAGTTCGGCACCGAGGTGGTGACCTCCGCCGACGGCAGCATCAGCGCGCTGCTGGGCGCTTCGCCGGGTGCCTCCACCGCCGCACCGATCATGCTGCACCTGATCGAGAAGGCCTTCGCCGACAAGGTCGCCACCCCCGAGTGGCAGGCGCGCCTGAAGGAGATCATCCCGTCCTACGGGCAGAAGCTGAACGATGACCTGGAACTGACCAACCGCATCCGTCAGTGGAGCAGCGAGCGTCTTGGCCTGCTGCATGTCGAAGTGGCGCCGGACGTAGAAGTGGCTGCCGAACCTGAGCCGAAAGCCGTGACCCTGTAAGGCGTCCGGCGCAGTAGAGAAACCCGCCCTGCGTGATGCGCACGGCGGGTTTTTTATTGGGCGGCTGAAATTCGTGAGCTGGAGCTTTCGCGGCTGAAGCCGCTCCTACGGGGCGGGGGAATACTTGTAGGAGCGGCTTAAGCCGCGATCTTTTTGTCCGCCCAAGGCACCGGCTTGCATGCAAGTACCGTAGCCCAGTCGCAACCCGTGGACATGCCCATACCCAGTCGCGGCTGAAGCCCCTCCCACAGATCCCACCGTGCCTGTGGGAGGGGCTTTAGCCGCGACATTTTTGGCATGAGGTCATACGGTTATTCCGTCAGCGTCATCAGAATATCGGCATACCAGGTGCAGTTCAGGCCCAGTGCTTCGTCCTGTTCCTCGTCACGGTTGCCCAGCAGGCGGGTGGAGTGGATGCCCAGCAACGTCCACGGCAGTTCGCTGTTGATGTTGGCGCGTTTGACCACCGGCGCGCCGCTGAGGCCGCGATGGGTGCGGCCATCGGTCAAGAAGTAGCCCAGCCCGTGGAAGCGCAAACCGAAGGACGAGGCCAGCCCGGCATGGCGTGCCACCGGCATGCGGTGCAGGGTGTCCTGAAAGCCCAGCGGGAAGCCGACCACTAGCAGCGTCGAGCCGATTTCCACATGCTCGTCGGCTTGCAGCAGGTGCTGCGGGGTGAAGGCCTGGTAGGCGCCGTTGCAGGGCAGAGCGGCCTGATCCAGCTCGATCACCGCCACATCGATCTCGCCCGCGCCATCCATGCCTTGTCGCCACAGCTGTTGCTCGCCGTCATACAGCGGGATGGCGAAGCTGACGGTGCTGGCCAGGTTGTCGGCATCGGTATGCAGTTCGATCTGCAGGCTGTCCGGCTGGTGGCCACTGGGCTCGTCGAGAACGACGTGGCGGCTGGTGACCAGATACAGGCGGCCTTCACGGCGGAAGAAGAAACCGCTGGCGTTGGTCAGTATCTGCCCAGCCGCCAGCGTGGTAATGCGTGCTGCGCTGAGCATCAGGGAATCGATCATGGTCGCGGCCTCCTGCCGGTATGGGCTTATCCAATGACTGCCAGGCGCGTGACTGGTTCGTCTTTATTCGCGCCTGGCGCATCGAGCTGGCACGGTGGATGTAAAAAGCGACAGCTACGCGCCCCGATCCACCCTACAGCTTCGTAGGGTGGGCTTCAGCCCACCACGCTGCCAGCCCGTGGTGGGTTAAATTCCATCCGCGTCATACGCTAGCCGGTTCATCCTCGTTGCGATCCAGCGCCACCTGGCGGATCGACAGGCGAATCTCCGCCGGCAGCACGCGCTTGGCGGCGCCTTCGGCCAGTTCGCTGAGCAGCGGGTGATGGCTGAGCTTGCCGGCTTCGTCCTGGCGCAGCACGCCCTGATCCAGCAGGCTCTGGATGAAGTGGCGGAACAGGCTCTTGTCGAAGAACTCCGGCGCGTTCAGACCATGCAGGATCGACAGGCGCTGGGCCATGACCGTGCACAGGTCTTCCAGCTCTTCGGCGCTGATCGCGTTCTGCCCGGCGTTGAGCAGCAGGGCGATGGCCATGTAGAAGCGCTGCAGGGTCTGTGCCACCGAGCGCGACAGCAAGGTCAGCAGCACGAACTGGCGCGAGCTGGGCGCCGGGCGCACGTACACGTCACCCTCGACCTTGAGCAGACCCTGCTCGACGAACGCCGCCAGCCACTGGTCGATCACGCCTTCCAGCTCGCTCGGCTCCCAGCGGATGAACAGCTCGGACTGCAGATAGGGATACAGCGCGCCGGTAAAGCGCAGGATCTGCTCGCGGCTGATCCGCGCGCTGCTCTGGAAGAAGCTGGCCAGCAGCGCCGGCAGGGCGAAGATATGTAGCACGTTGTTGCGGTAGTAGGTCATCAGGACGGCATTCTGCTCGTCCAGATAGAGAATCTTGCCCAGTGCATCCTTCTGCTCGGCCAGCAGATTCATGCCCTTGACGTGCTCGATCAGCGCCGCGCCGTCGCCTTCCGGCAATGTGGTGTGCGGGGAGTAGGGCACAGCGCGCAGCAGCGCCAGGTACAGGTCGAGGACACGGGCCAGGGCGCGGTCATCCAGCGCCAGCTTGCTGGTGGACAGCAGCGCCAAGGCCACCAGGTTGACCGGGTTGATCGACGCCGCCTCGTTGAGGTGGCGCGCCACGCGCTCGCCCAGGCGGTTGGTGGTTTCATTGAGCCAGACAGGGCGGTACTGCGGGCCCAGCTCCTGCTGGCGCCAGCCGGGTTGCTGCTGGTCGAGGAATTCAGCCAGCTTGATCGGCTCGCCGAAGTTCACCGAGACCTGGCCGAAGCGCTGCTTGAGCGCGCCGAGCACCTTGAACAGGTCGAAGATCGACTCCTTCTTCTTGCTCGCGCCACGCAGCTCGCCCAGGTAGGTGCGGCCTTCCAGCACGCGCTCGTAACCGATGTACACCGGCACGAAGACGATAGGCAGGCGGTGGCTGCGCAGGAAGCTGCGCAGGGTGATGGCCAGCATGCCGGTCTTCGGCCGCAGCATGCGCCCGGTGCGCGAACGGCCGCCCTCGACGAAGTACTCGACCGGGAAGCCCTTGCTGAACAGGGTGTGCAGGTATTCGTTGAACACTGCCGTGTACAGCGGGTTGCCCTTGAAGGTGCGGCGCATGAAGAAGGCGCCGCCACGGCGCAGCAGGCCGCCAATCACTGGCATGTTGAGGTTGATGCCGGCGGCGATATGCGGCGGCGTCAGGCCGTTGCGGAACAGCAGGTAGGACAGCAGCAGGTAGTCGATGTGGCTGCGGTGACAGGGCACGTAGATCACCTCGTGGCCCTGGGCGATGTCGCGCACGCCATCGACGTTGTGCACCTTGATGCCGTCGTAGATCTTGTTCCAGAACCAGCTCAGCACCAGTTCGAGGAAGCGGATCACCGTGTAGGTGTAGTCCGAGGCGATCTCGTTGCCATAGCGCAGTGCCTGAGCTTCGGCCTTCTCCAGGCTGATCTTCTCGCGCTCGGCTTCCTCGGCAATCGCTTGACGCACCATCGGGTCGTGCACCAGGCCCTTGACCAGGTTGCGTCGGTGCGACACGTCCGGGCCAATCACCGCCGCCTTCTGGTTGCGGAAGTGCACACGCAGGATGCGGTGCACCATGCGCAGGGTGCGCTCCTGGCCCTTGTCCTGCTCGACCAGCTCGCGCAGGTGAATCGGCGTGGAGAACTGCACGCGGGTCTTGCGCCCGAGAATCAGGATGCTGATCAGCCGGCGCAGGCGCCCGGTGACGGCCCAGCTATCGGCGAACAGCAGCTTCCAGGGGCTGGTCTCGCGATCCGGCGACTGCCCCCAGAACACGCTGACCGGCACGATCTGCGCGTCGTCTACGGCATGCTGGCTGAGGGCGGTGACCACGCGATCGAGGGTCGGCGAGATGCCGCGCTTATCCTGACGGCCGAACCAGTCCGGCTCCGGTGTCAGGTAGAAGAAGGCGGCGGGCTCGATATGCTCCCCGACGGCCACTGGCAATACCGGGCGCGGCAGGCCGGCCTTGGTGCACTCGCGGTCGACCACCGCCAGATCGCTCACCGAGGGCTGCTGCAGCACGTAGAACACCGGCTTGCTGCGGTCGAGCCTGAGGGTGAAGGCGGACTGGTTGATGGTTTCCGAGCGTACCCAGAGGTACAGCAGGCGGCGCAGCGCGCTGAAGGCCATGCGGCGGAAGGGGGAACGGGTCATACGAACTCTTGGGCAGTTAAACGAGCGCATGCTCGGGAAGGGCGCTAGTGTGCCGCAAGCCGCGTCTGGCGGGCAAAAAACTCTCGCCTGCAGCCGCCCAGCCCGACCAGCATGACGGCGGCGTATGACGAAAAAACGGTCAACGACTCAGCACCCGTTGCTCAACAGAACTGCAAAGCGGGTCTGGGGTTCCCGAACGGAATGCCGAGTCAGGCCGTTGCCATGACGCGAACCGCTTCCTACCGTGCGGGTAGCGTTCAGGCTCATGTAGGAGCGAGCTCTGCTCGCGAAGCTTTTTTGCCTGGGGATTCGCGAGCAGAGCTCGCTCCTACAGGTGTCCTTGCAGCCTGGGCCGGGCAGCGATTCGTTTCAGCCAAGCACTCGCTGCGACTTTGCTGCAGGGCGTAGGGTGGGCTTCAGCCCACCACCTGTGCCACCGCAATCCCTCACGCCAACTTCATCACCACCACGCCGGATGCGATCACCACGCACGCCACCAGGCGAATCGGCCGCAACCTCTCCTTGAGCAGCACCATCCCCAGCAGCACGGCGAACACCACGCTGGTCTCACGCAGAGCCGACACCAGCGCCACTGGCGCCTGAGTCATCGCCCAGATGACGATGCTGTAAGCCGCCATCGACATCGCCCCGCCGGCCAATCCCCCACGCCAATGCGGGCCCAGCGCGAGGAAGGCGCGTGGCCCACGGCTGACGGCCAATACCACGGCCATCACCACGCCATTGACGCTGAACAGCCACAACGAATAGCTCAGCGCATCGCCATTGCTGCGTGCGCCCATGGCATCGCTCAGGGTATAGCCGGCGATAAACAGCGCCGTCATCAACGCGCAGAACAGCATCGCCCCCTGCGGCGCCTTGTGCTGGCCGCCACGCAGGGCCATCAGCCAGATGCCCGTAACCAGCACCAGCAACCCCAGCAATTGCAGAGTGCCCAGCCCGTCGTGCAAGAACAGCAGCGAGAGCAGGGCGACCATCAGCGGCGAGCTGCCCCGGGCAATCGGGTAGACCTGGCCCAGGTCGCCGTACTGGTAAGCGCGGGCGAGGAAGAAGTTGTAGCCGATATGCAGCAGCGCCGACAGCGCGATCCACGGCCAGGCCGAGGTCTGCGGCAGCGCCACCAGCGGCAGCGCGCAGAGCGCCACCAGGCCGGCGCCGATCTGGATCAGGGTGGCGGTGAGGAAGCGGTCGAGGCCGATCTTGAGCAGGGCGTTCCAACCGGCATGCAGGGCGGCAGCAGCGATAACGGCGAGAAAGACCGTGGTATCCAAGGCGGGCCTCGGTGGTGGTGAGCAGGGATGGCGTGTTTGCCCGCGAGTCTATCCGCAACACAGCGTCGACCGCGACCAGCCTGGCGTCGTCAGCTGTCCGAGTCCTTTGCCCGGCGACAGACTTCCACCACCAGCGCTTGCAGCAGCGCGGCCTTATCGTCTGCCGCTGTGATCGAATCGACAGCCCAGCCGCAGCCGGCCAACTCGAAGTCCATCTGCCAGTTCTCGCGGGCACGCAGCTCCTGCAGATTCAGGGATACCGACCCACCACGCTCCATATGGCCGCCGCCAATCGACTCGCCGACCTCGAAAGGCTTGCCCCGGAACGGATAGAGGTAGATGCAGTAAACGTGATGCGAAGGGTGTTCCGCTGTCGGCGCCTGGTTGCGATAGCCCAGCCGCAACACCTGATGCTCCAGTTCCGCCTGGGCCAGGGGCGTGGAAAGCGCGAAGGCCTCGGCAGCATCCAGCTCGATCCCCGGCGCCCAGTACAGGCGCTGACCATCGATACGCACATGCTTGTAGTGGTTGGGATAGGCCAGCAGCGGCCAGTTACGCTGTTCACGCAGCGGGCCGAGGTCGAGCAGGCGAGGAGAGGCACCAGCGAACACCAGCACCAGGTGCCAGCGCTCGGTGGGCATCACATGCAGGAGCCGCGCGGTCATTTGCGTGTGCGCTGGTTCTGCGGCGCCTGTTCCAGCCCCGAGATGTCCTGCGTCCAGGGCAGGGCCGCCTCGCACCATTTCTGCCAGGTTGGCGGCAACTGCCGACGCTCGTCCAGCACACCGACGCGCAGGCCATACGCCACCGGATTGTCCGCATCGTAGGTAAACAGTTGCGAGCCGCAATCGCCGCAAAATGCCTGGGCGCGCCGCGAGCCGCTCTCGGCCACCTTCACATAGACCTTCGGCGTACCCGTGAGCAACTGGAAGGTGCCTGGCAACGCTGGTGTAGACAGGCGAAACGCCGTACCGGTGAGCTTCTGGCAGTCATTGCAATGGCAAATGCTGACCAAGGCCGGATCGGTCTCGGCTTCGAACTGGATCTGATTGCAGTGGCAGCTACCGTGGACTTTCATGGGATCTACCTGGGACTGGTGGAAAGGGGGTAGCAGAGATAGTCGGGAGTTTATGGCCGATATACAAGCGGGTTGTAGCTTTTGTAATGAATAAGTCCGTCCCGTTTTTCTATTTCTCACTACTTGTGGGGAGTCCATATGCATTTGTTAGGCTTGGTTCTTGAAGTCCCTTGATAGCATTTGGGATGCAGCAGAGGCGGTATACATGCCTACGCCTTTAATCTCTTTTGCTATTTCATAGCCATCATCTCTGAATTTGGTAAGCATTTGGCTCAGATCTGTAAGCTTGCTAGTGTTTAGAACCATTCTAACGGCAGTGCCACTGATCTTGTGTCCTAAATTAATATGCTGCTTCCCTTGTTCATTTAATGCTATTCCGTGATCGCCGCTGCAAATTAAGAAGCTTCCACCAAGCCTGCAAATTCGGCTGATCATGTAGAGGCCAAAACCCGAGTTGTGCCATGGGTTGTTTCTATTGATATTCGCTCCTTTAAAATTCTTGCTAGAAATGGCAGGCATTAGTGCTTGCTGAATGGCGTCTGAGTCGCATTGAACTTGAATGAAGGGGTTGGTCGAGAGGGATTGTCTCAAGCCAATGCCATTGTCGATGATGGCAATCTCTACTTTGTTATATGTCGGCCAGAATTGAGCGCAATACTCTATGCTGCGAGATTGGCTGTGCTCTAAAACATTTCGCATTATCTCTCTTATTGAAAAAGTAAGTGCGTCTACTAAGTTTCCGCTTTCTTTCCTGGAGAGTATTTTTGCCAAGCGTTCTGAACGTATTTCTATAATATCTTGGGCTTCTTTCCACTCCTTGGATGCCTCGTCAATAATGGTTTGAATACGCAAAATTGTGAACGGTACAAAGCTCTCATTTCCATCTTTGCAGTTTGGCTCTCGTCCGTGCTTTAGTCCAAATGCTCTGAAAAAAGCCATGTTGGCAGCGTATTCTTTATTCTTGTGGCCCGTGCAGCGAACTGTTGTGCTTTTATTGTTTCGATTGAAGTCTCTTATGTGCTTAGCTACGTAGGCCATCGAAAATGGTTCAATTCGCCCCATGGACGAGAAGTCAATCAAAAGCTCCTCTACGCCTGCGTGTCCTTCCACCTCGGTACAAAATTTAAATATTGCTTGTTCGTTGCAATTGCTCGGAAAGTTTACTGTTGCCACGGTATATCCCTATGTGTCTAACGTTTGGTTGAGGAGGAGAGCTTTAGCCTGCTCCAGTGAGCGATGCGAGCGATTTGAGCCGCTAGTTAGGTATTTGACTCGGGCTTTCTACCGCTAGCAACCCAGCATGCGAGTGCAAAAAATTGAACAAAAATTGCAAAAGATGCGCCTGGTAAATATGCAGTTTCGGAGTCAAACATTTGTACGAAAAATAAACCAGTCATCCAGGCGATAGGCATAAAAGGGATGCTTACAAGTATGCCTAATAACATGATTTCACCGCCGAGCAAATTGGTGATTGGAAAAACAGATGCGTAAGCCAATGAACTGGCTAGTCGGAAAATTAAAGGACGCCACGATTCCATGTGATACCTAACTATTAATTAGGCGACATTACTGTCGCGTTTGCTCACTACAACTGTCGCCTACTCTTCTTTGTCGCCTTGCAAGTTCTTGTCAGCTTGGAGAGCGTTGCAGCAAGCGCGGTAGCACCCAAGGAGAAGCGCGATATGGACGACGGCAAGCCCAAGCTGCTGGATCGATTGCGTCAGCAGATTCGAGTCAGAAACTATTCCATCCGTATCGAAGCTGTCTATGCCGAGTGGGCAAAATGCAATCTCCGCTTTCAGTGCTATCGGCAGACGGCTGAGTTGGGCTCGGCAAGCGCGGGGATGCACTTACCTCATCGGGGCTCCGGAGCGTGGCACACCACTTCGATATTGTGTCCGTCCGGGTCAAGGACGAACGCGCCGTAGTAATTAGGGTGGTAATGCTGGCGAATGCCTGGAGCGCCATTGTCGCGGCCACCTGCCGACAGCGCCGCAGCATAAAAGGCATCGACTTGCGCGCGAGTGCTGGCGCGAAAGGCGACGTGAACGGCTGGGGTGTTAGGTGTGCCGGAGCTGATCCAGAACTCTGGTTTGGGTGGTTCGCCAAAGCCTGCGAAGTCTTTGCTACCGGAAAGCGAGACGGGTATTTCAGTCAGCAGTTGAAAACCCATTGGTGCCAGCGCGCGCGTATAGAACGCCTTGCTCTGCTCGATGTCGCTAACGGTCAAGCCAATGTGGTCGAGCATGGCGCCTCCTGCGCTTCTCTTTCGTTAAGTGAGCGCTCACGACTTGCCCAGCAAACGCGCAGCGTCGAAGCCCATGCGCAGGTTGCCCCAGTGGCGGCCTTCGAAGAAGAAGGGCACGTCGATCTCGGTCATGATTTCGCCGGTGTCGCGTAGGTAGGTCTGCAGCAGAAAGCGCTGGGTGTTGCCGGCTGCCCGCAGGCCCACCGGGTCGGAGAATATGCGCTTGTTGCGGCACACCGGCAGATCGACTTCGCGCTTGCCGGTCGGCGCCTTCGAGACCCAGCTGTTGTTCACCGGGCAATAGCCTTTGCTGTCGACGATGAAGGTGACGATGCCGCCGTTGGTGCCCTTGGTCAGGGCGTCGATCTCTTGCTGACAGATCTGCGCGAAGCGTTCGGTGTAAGCCGTCATGTACTGCTTGGGGTCGGTGTTGGGGACGGCTTTGTAGTTCTGGTCGAACAGGTTCACGCCTTCGCGTTGCAGCGCTGCCAGGCGCGTTTGCAGAGCGTCGCGGCAGCGTGTGGCTCGGGTGATGGCGGCATCGAGTTCGCCTTCGCCGAGGATGAAGCGGCCGAGCAGGGTCTGCACGCGTTCGGCCACGGTGGACAGGTCGCGGGTGGCGATGGCCGAGCTTTGCATGCGCTGGTCGATGGCCTGGCTGTCGGCATGGATCTGGGTGACGCGGTGGTTGATCCCGGTGTTGGCGTCGGCGACCTGGAGGATGTGCTCGGCGATCTCGGCCAGCTTGCCGTTGGTGGATTCGAAGTCGCCGATCATGCTCTCGAAATGCTGGGTGGCGCGCTCGACCACCACCTGCGTCTCGCGGGCGCTCTGGCTGATCTTGGCGGTTTGCTCGTGGGTCGAGCTGACTTCCTTGAGCATGGCGTCGATGTTCTGCGAGATGTCGCCGGTGGCCTGGCTGACGCTTTGCGCCAGGGTGCGCACTTCATCGGCGACCACGGCGAAGCCGCGCCCGCTCTCACCGGCGCGGGCTGCTTCGATGGCGGCGTTGAGCGCCAGCAGGTTGGTCTGTGAGGAAATCTGCTGGATCAGGCCGACCACCGACTTGATGTTCGAGGAGCGCTCGTTCAGCGCGGCGACCAGGGTGCTGAATTCATCGAGCCTGCTGGAGATGTCGCTGATGTTGCCGGTGACTTCCAGCAGTTCGGCGTAGGAATCCTGCGCCATGCTCAGGTTGTGCGCGGTGCTGGTGGAGATCGCCTGGGTTTGCTGCGACACCTCGTCGATGCGGCCGACGGCGACGTTGCTCTCGCTCATCACTTCATTGGCGAAGCGCGCCTGATGGGTGGCGCTGTCGCTGGAGTCGCTGATGTTCTTCAGCGAGCGGGCGGATTCCACGGCGATCTGTACGGTCAGGGCCTGTACGTTGCTGATGATCTCGCGCTGCTTGGCCAGGAAGCGGTTGCAGGTGCTGGCCAGGGTGCGGATTTCGTCGTGGGTCAGCAGCGGCAGGTCGCGCGACAGGTCGCCTTCGCCGTTGGCGATTTCTTCCAGGGCGCGGGTCATGTTGTTGACCGGGCGTACGATCAGGTGGCGAAAGTACCAGACCATGAAGCTGATCATGGTCAGGGTGAACAGCGCGCTGAGCGCCAGGGCGGTGCCGAGGGTGTCGAGCTTGCCTTCGACCTGTTTGAGCAGCACAGGGTTGAGTTGGCTGCCGTGCAGCAATTGCACGATGTCGGCACGCAGGCTGATGGCCACCCAGAACAGCAGGCCGCTGACCAGTACCAGCAGGAAAAGGCTGGACAGCTTCTTGGTCAGGGTATCGAAGAAGTGTCTCTCGATAGCGTCGTACAGCGCCTTTATCGACTGCATGCAGCAGCTCCTGGAGGAAAAAGCTTAGGTTGTCACTGCTTCGACTGGTGGTGCAGAACCTTTAGTGAAAGTGTCTTTCCACTAACACTGTCCGGTCGTCCTCAGTATGGTCTGCTGTGCTGTCGGCATGAAAGAAATGACCTTCGCGGCGCATCTCACCGGCAGGGCATTTCTTGGGGTAAAAGGCCTCGAAACTGTCCCTTCGCTGAACTCATATTCCATTTACAGCCTGTTGCAATTGGCTGACTGAACTCTTCGATTTTGTCAGAGTCATGCCCTCGTCCGGGCCTGTGCTTTGCCGTGCGCCCGGCGTTCTTGCGGGCTGCGTTTGTGCGGTGGTTTCGCTGAGCGCAGTGCCCTTCGCGACGGTGAGAGGCCATGATCGAGATAAGAAACCTGACCAAGCGTTTTGCGCAGTATACGGCAGTCGATGATCTGTCGTTCAGTGTCCAGCCAGGGGAAGTGCTGGGCTTTCTCGGCCCCAACGGTGCCGGTAAATCCACCACCATGAAGATGCTCACGGGGTTTCTCGCGCCGACCTCCGGCACGGCGAGCATTCTCGGTTGCGATATTCAGACGCAAACCCTCAAGGCTCAGCGTCAGATCGGTTATCTGCCGGAAGGTGCGCCGTGCTATGGCGACATGACGGTGCGCGGGTTCCTCGAGTTCATCGCTGAGGTGCGCGGTTTTCGCGGCGCCGAGAAAACCTTGCGGGTGCAGAGCGCAGTCGAGCAGGTGGAGCTGGAAACGGTGCTGGAGCAGAGCATCGAGACGCTGTCCAAGGGCTTCAAGCGCCGTGTCGGCCTGGCCCAGGCGATCCTGCATGACCCGCGTGTGCTGATTCTCGACGAGCCTACCGATGGCCTCGACCCCAACCAGAAGCATCAGGTACGCCAGCTTATCCAGGGCCTGGCCCGCGACAAGATCGTGATCATTTCCACCCATATCCTCGAAGAGGTCACGGCGCTGTGTACCCGTGCGGTGATCATCGCCCAGGGCCGCTTGCTGGCCGATGGCACGCCGCTGGAGCTGGAAAGCCGCTCGCGCTACCACCAGGCGGTGACGCTGCTGGCCGATGAGGCGCTGGATCAGGCTGCCTTGGCGGCGCTGCCGGGCGTCGCCGCTGTCGAGGAGAACGCCCGTGAGCACAGCCTGAGTGTGCTGGCGCAGCCGGGTGCGGTGATCTTCCCGCAGGTCAATGCGCTGATCGCCGAGCGCGGCTGGAAGGTGCGTGAACTCAATGTGGAGCGCGGTCGCCTCGATGAGGTGTTCCGCACGCTGACCCGGGGAGAGCAGTGATGACCCAGTTGCCCGTGATCTTCAAACGCGAGCTGGCGAGCTATTTCGCCACGCCGTTGGCTTATGTGTTCATCGTCATCTTTCTGGTGCTGTCCGGGGTGTTCACCTTCTACCTGGGCGGCTTCTTCGAGGGTGGCCAGGCGAACCTGTCGGCCTTCTTCAACTTCCATCCCTGGCTGTACCTGTTCCTGGTGCCGGCCATCGCCATGCGCCTGTGGGCGGAGGAGCGCAAGTCCGGCTCCATCGAGCTGCTGATGACTTTGCCGATCACTCGCTTCGAGGCGGTCACCGGCAAGTTCCTGGCGGCTTGGGTGTTCGCCGGCATCGCGCTGCTGCTGACCTTTCCGATGATCATCACCGTCAATTACCTGGGCGAGCCGGACAACGGCGCCATCGTCACCGGCTATATCGGTAGCTGGCTGCTGGCTGGTGCCTACCTGGCCATCGGCTCGTGCATGTCGGCGCTGAGCAAGAACCAGGTGATCGCCTTCATCCTCGCGGTCAGTGCCTGCTTCCTGTTCATCGTCAGCGGCTTTCCCATGGTGCTCGACGCCTTCGCCTGGGCTCCGCAGTGGCTGGTGGATGCCATCGCCTCGCTGAGCTTCCTGGTGCGCTTCGATGCCATCAGCAAGGGCGTGATCGACGCGCGCGACCTGCTGTATTTCCTCTCGCTGATCGCTGCCTGGCTGACCGCCACCGCCGTGGTCATCGACCTGAAGAAAGCTGACTGAGGCCCGCCACCATGAAAAAGCTGATCTATTCCGGCGCCGGGCTGCTGCTGATCGCGGTCGCCTTCATCGCCTTCAACCTGCTGGCCGGTATCGGTCTGGGCGGTGCGCGCCTGGATCTGACCGAGCAGAAGCTCTACACCATCTCCGATGGCACCAAGCAGATCCTTTCTGAGCTGGACGAGCCGATCAACCTGTACTTCTTCTACTCGGACAAGGTGGCCAAGGACTTGCCGGCGCTGCGCACCTATGCCCAGCGCGTGGAGGAGATGCTCAAGGCCTACCAGGCGCAGGCGGGCGGCAAGATTCACCTGCACATCATCGACCCCGAGCCGTTCTCCGAGGACGAGGACAAGGCGGCGCAGTACGGCCTGCAGGCCATCCCGCTGCAGCAGGGCGGCGACTCGATCTACTTCGGCCTGGCCGGCACCAATGGTCTGGACGACACCCAGGTGATCCCGTTCTTCGCCCTGGATCAGGAGGAGCACCTCGAATACGAGCTGAGCCGCCTGGTGCAGACCCTGGCCAAACCGCAACTGCCGGTGGTTGGCGTGCTCTCCGGGCTGCCGATGACGGGCGGCTTCGACATGATGACGCAACAGCCGACGCCGCCGTGGATGGTGCTGGAGCAGGTGCGCCAGTTGTTCCAGATCGAGAACCTCAAGCCTGACGTCGATCAGATTCCTGACAAGGTTTCGGTGCTGTGGCTGGTGCACCCGAAAAACCTGCCGCAGCAGACGCTCTATGCCATCGACCAGTTCGTCCTGCGCGGCGGCAAGCTGATGGTGTTCGTCGACCCCTATGCCGAAGCCGATACGGGCGGTATGCCGGGCGAGGTGGCGGTGGACAAGTCGTCCAATCTCGAGCCGCTGTTCAAGGCCTGGGGCCTGCGCATGGTGCCGGACAAGGTGCTCGGCGACGGCTCCTATGCCATGTCGGTCAACCGTGGTCAGGGCCAGCGTCCGGTGCGCCATGCCGCCTGGCTGAACCTGCCGCGCAAGGCGCTGGATCAGAACGACATCGCCACCGCCGGGCTGGAGAACATCACCGTCGCCACGGCTGGCATCCTCGAACCTGTCGAAGGGGCGAAGACGCATTTCACCCCGCTGATCCAGAGCTCCGAATACGCCATGCCCTTCGACGTCAAGCGTTTCGCCATGCTCAGCAACCCCGAGGAGCTGATTCGCGACCTGGAGCCCACCGGCGAGCGCTACGCCATCGCCGCGCGCATCGACGGGCCGGCCAAGAGCGCCTACCCCGATGGCATCGAGGGGCACAAGGATGGTCTCAAGCAGGCCGACAACATCAATGTGATCGCCGTGGCCGACACCGATATCCTCAGCGACCGCATGTGGGTGCAGGTGCAGGACTTCTTCGGCCAGCGCATCCCGCAGCCCTGGGCTGACAACGGCAGCTTCACCATCAACGCGCTGGATAACCTGAGTGGCTCCGACGCGCTGATCAGCGTGCGTTCGCGTGGCCGCTTCAGCCGCCCGTTCACCGTGGTGGATGAGCTGCAGCGTGCCGCCGAGCAGCGCTTCCGCGACAAGGAGCAGGCCCTGCAGGCGCGCCTGAGCGAGACCGAGCAGCAATTGGCCGCGCTGCAACACAGCGATGACCCGAACAAGGCCCTGGAGTTGACGCCGGAGCAGCAGAAGACGCTGCAGCGTTTCATCCAGCAGAAGCTGGAGATCCGCAAGGAGCTGCGCGATGTGCAATACCAGCTCAACGCCAATATCGAGGCGCTGGGGCGGACGTTGAAGATCATCAATATCGCCTTGGTGCCGGCGTTGCTCACGCTGGGTGTGTTGGCGCTGTGGTTGTGGCGGCGCCGCCGTCGCGCGTGAGGTCAGCACCTCTGGGTGGGGCTGAGGGCTCCAACTGTGGGAGGGGCTTCAGCCGCGACCGTTGTATCACCTGTGGGAGGCGCTTGAGCGGCGACAGTCGCGGCTAAAGCCCCTCCCACGAACCGAGCGTGGATGTCGCTTTTAACATCCACCGCAACGGTGGATCGGTGAAGCGTGATCCACCCTACGCCGCTACTGAATCATCAACAGTGAGACGAGTATGGGACGCAAAGGTCTGATCGCATTGATCGTCATTGTGCTGCTCTGCGTGGCGGGCTACCTGGCCTTGCAGCGCAGCCAGCAGCAGAGCACCGCGCAGGTCGAACAGGCGCCGTGGCTGGCCGCCGAGCAGGGTTACCTGGGCAGTTTGCAGGCGCTGGAAATCGAGTCGCCCGGCCAGCCGCCGGTGCGTATCGAGCGACATGGCGAGGCCTGGGTGGTGCCGGCCAAGGCTGATTATCCGACGGCGCCACAGGCGCTGGCCGACCTGCTGCGCGGCTTGCGTGAGGCGCGCATCGTCGAGGCCAAGACCGCCAACCCGCAGTGGCACGCACGCCTGGGCCTGGCTGAGCAGGGCGAGGCTGACGAACAGGCGCAGCGCCTGACGCTGACATTCGACGGCCATCCGGATTTGCAACTGCGCCTGGGCAAGCTGTCGCAACAGGGCAGCGGGCAACTGGTACGGCGCGCCGGGGGGGATCAGGTCTGGTTGATCGACCAGGCGCTGCAACTGCCGACTGCGGAGCTGGACTGGCTGGATCGGCGCATGACCGATATTCCCTTCCTCGATATCGCCCGCCTCGAACTGCGTCACGCCGATGGCCAAACGTTGACCCTGACGCGCGCCGATGCCAAGCAGTACAACCTGGCCGTTGAGGAGTTGGGCAAGGAGCAGAAACTCAGCTTCGAGGGCGCTGCCAATGGTGTGGCCACGCTGTTCTCCAACCTGCAGTTCGCCGACGCCGCGCCGCTGGCGCAGATTGGCTTCAAGCAGGCACCGGTGCTGCGCCTGAGCCTCAGTGGCTTTACTGGGCAGAAGCTCGAAGGCGCGCTGTACAAGCAGGGCGAGGGATACTGGTTGGTGCTCGACAAGCATGAGGGTTTCAAGGAGGGTGAGGTGAATGCGCGCCCGGACTGGGCCTATCGGCTAACCCCGGAACAGGCGCAGCGGCTGATGAAAAAGTTGCGCGATCTGCTGGCCAAATCCTGAGAAAGCCTGGCAAAACACGCGAATCCGGGGGGCTTTTGCTCCAGCCAAAAAAGCGCTTTTCAGCCGCAATTCATGCTTTATACTCGGCCTTCGGCTGCAGCAAGAACGCGAATCGCTTGACCTGCTCCATGCGCGATGCCAGGGGTGGCGAAGGCTGAGAAGAACGTCTTTACCGAGCCGTCAAAGCGCCTACGGGACAATAAAAAAATCGCGAGTTTGGAGAAGTTGCTAATGGCAGAACGTGAGACCGGAACCGTCAAATGGTTCAATGATTCCAAGGGGTACGGGTTCATTCAGCGCGAAAGCGGCCCGGATGTGTTCGTTCACTATCGCGCCATCCGTGGTGACGGTCACCGCACGCTGATCGAAGGCGATAAGGTCGAGTTCGGCGTGACCCAGGGCCAGAAAGGCCTGCAGGCCGAAGACGTCTCCAAGCTCTGAGCCCCAGGCTCGATATGACAAGGCCCGTCACCGACGGGCCTTGTCGTTTCTGCAACGCGCACTCCGTAGGTCGGGTGCAACCCGCCAGAAAGCTCACGGCCTCATGGTTGTCGCTCGTGCGCAATCCGGGAAGTCCTGCGCCGGTTCCCGGATTGCATCCGGGCTATGCCCCTGCATACGCCGTAGGGCGGGTGCAACCCGCCAAGAAAACCCGTGCTCTAACAGCCCTGGACGCAACCCCGCGTAGGAGGATTCGCGGCGGGGCGCCGCTCCTACAGGTTTGGCGCTGGCGCGAAGCGGCTGCTTTTATTCGGTGCGCCAGACGATTTCGCTTTCACCGTCGGCATCGATCTTGATCCAGCGGTCGGCTTCTTCATCGCTCTCGTCTTCGACCCAGGTGCCGGGTGCGCAGCGAATCTGCACGCCGAGTGCGGCATGGGCGGCGCGGGCGCAGGCCAGGTCGTCGGCCCAGGGCGTGGCGTCGCTTTCCAGGTACAGGCTGTGCCATTTGCCCACGGCTTTCGGCAGCCAGGTCACTGGCACGTCGCCAGCGGTGCACTTGAAGGTCTGGCCTTTCTGCTGCCAGGCGCTGCACGGGCCGAGTGCCTCACCCAGCCACTGCGCCACGGCGTCGCGTTCTGCGTCTTTCAGGTAGATCTCGATGTCGGGTTGGCGCATTAGGTTCATTCCTGAGTGTTGACGATCCAATCGTAGCGGATCGAAACGGTGACATCGAAGGGCGCGGCAATCACCGCCTCGCGGCGTTCGGCACTGGCGCGCCAGCCGTGTGGGGTCATGGCCAGCAGGTCGGCGCGAGCCTGGGCGTCGGCCAGGTGCAGAGTGAACTCCAGGGTTTCACTGTGCGCCAGGTGCATGCCCGGCGGGATCAGCGCCAGGTGCTTCTCATCGTCATAGTCGCGTACTTCGTCGTACAGCTTCTGCCGCAGCTCCATCAGGTGCACGCGGGTCGGGCCCATGCGCAGCAGGCCGCCGCCGGGGGCGAGCAAACGCTGCGCTTCACTCCAATCCAGCGGGCTGAACACGCTGGCCAGCAGGTTGCAACTGGCATCGGCCAAGGGCACGCGGGCCATGCTTGCCACCAGCCAGCTCAGCTGTGGCGCGCGTTTGCAGGCGCGCTTGACCGCCTCGCGGGAGATGTCCAGAGCGTAGCCATCGGCGTGGGGCAGGGCGCGTGCGATCTGCTCGGTGTAATACCCCTCACCGCAGCCGATATCCAGCCAGCGTGCCGGCGTGCGTTCGGCGGCGAGTTCCGCCAGGCGTTTGGCCAGCGTGGCGTAATGGCCGCCGTCGAGAAAGCGCCGCCGTGCCTCGACCATGGCGGCGTTGTCGCCAGGGTCGCGGCTGTTCTTGTGCTGCACCGGCAGCAGGTTGTAGTAACCCTGCCGGGCGCGGTCGAAGCTGTGGCGGTTTGCGCAGGCCAGGCCGCTGGCGCTCGGCTCCAGCGGCGTCTGGCAGATGGGGCAGATCAGACTCATGCCAGCAACTTCACCATGGTCTGGTAATAAACCTCGGTGAGCAGGTTCAGATCGCTGGCCAGCACGCGTTCGTTAATCTGGTGAATGGTGGCGTTGACCGGGCCAAGCTCGACCACCTGGGTGCCTAGCGTGGCGATAAAGCGGCCGTCCGAGGTGCCGCCACTGGTCGACGGCGTGGTGTCGCGACCGGTGACGTGCTTGATGCTGGCGGCCACGGCGTCGAGCAGGTCGCCCGGCTGGGTTAGGAACGGCAGGCCGGACAGCGCCCACTCCAGGTGATAGTCCAGGCCATGTTTGTCGAGAATGGCGGTGACGCGCTGCTGCAGGCCCTCGACGGTGGATTCGGTGGAGAAGCGGAAGTTGAACACCGCCTTCAGCTCGCCGGGGATGACGTTGGTCGCGCCAGTGCCAGAGTTGAGATTGGACACCTGAAAGCTGGTCGGCGGGAAGTAGTCGTTGCCGTGATCCCAGTGCTCGGCGGCCAGCTCGGCCAGTGCCGGGGCGACCAGGTGAATCGGGTTCTTGGCCAGGTGCGGGTAGGCCACGTGGCCCTGCTTGCCATACACCGTGAGGGTGCAGCCGAGCGAGCCACGACGGCCGTTCTTGACCACATCACCGAGCAGGGTGGTGCTCGACGGCTCGCCGACGATGCACCAGTCCAGGCGCTCGTTGCGCTCGCGCAGGCGTTCGACCACGGCCTTGGTGCCGTGCTGCGCCGGGCCTTCTTCGTCGCTGGTGATGAGGAAGCTGATGGCGCCCTTGTGCTGCGGGTATTCGGCGACGAAGCGCTCGACGGCGATGATCATGCTCGCCAGGCTGCCCTTCATGTCCGCTGCGCCACGGCCGCAGAGCATGCCGTCTTCATCCACGCGCACATCGAACGGCTGGTACTGCCAGGCGTCGAGCGGGCCGGTGGGTACCACGTCGGTATGGCCGGCGAAGCATAGCACCGGGCCTTCGCCACCACGTTTGGCCCAGAAATTCTCCACCTCTTCGATGCGCATGCGCTCCACCTCGAAGCCGCAGGCGGCCAGACGGCGCATCATCAGTTCCTGGCAGCCTTCGTCGACCGGGGTCACGGACGGGCGGCGGATCAGGTCGAAGGCGAGTTCCAGGGTCGGGGTCAGGGGGGCGGTCATGGCGGCTCCGGTACAGCGGCTGGCGTGAAAGCCGGCCATCTTAGCAGGCCCGCGCAGAAACTACCCAGCCACCGGCTGTCTGCCGGGCTTGGGTGGGGGCGGTGCTGTCCCTATAATGCGCGCCTTCCTGCAGGGGGTGAGATGAACACAGACGATCAGCGTTTCGGCGGCATTGCCCGGCTATACGGCCAGGAGGGCTATCAGCGCCTGGCGGCCGCGCATGTGGCGGTGGTCGGTATTGGCGGCGTCGGCTCCTGGGTGGCCGAGGCGCTGGCGCGTTCCGGCGTCGGCGAGATTTCCCTGTTCGACCTCGATGACGTCTGCATCACCAACACCAACCGGCAGATCCAGGCGCTCGACGGCGCGGTGGGCAAGGCCAAGGTGGACGTGATGGCCGAACGTATCCGCGCCATCAATCCGAACTGCGTGGTACATGCGGTGGCCGATTTCGTCACCCGCGAGACCATGGCCGAGTACATCACCGAACAGCTCGACGGGGTGATCGACTGCATCGACAGCGTGCCGGCCAAGGCGGCGCTGATCGCCTGGTGCAAAAGGCGCAAGATCCAGATCGTCACCACCGGCGGTGCGGGCGGACAGATCGACCCGACCCAGGTGCAGGTCGCCGACCTGAACAAGACCTTCAATGATCCGCTGGCGGCCAAGGTGCGCTCCTTGCTGCGCCGCGACTATGGTTTTTCCCGCACGCCGGGGCGCAACTACAGCGTGCCCTGCGTGTTCTCCACCGAGCAATTGCGTTACCCCAAGCCCGACGGCAGCGTGTGCCAGGCCAAGGGCTTCGTCGGCGAGGGGGTACGCCTCGATTGTGCCGGTGGTTTCGGTGCGGTGATGATGGTCACTGCCACCTTCGCCATGGCCGCGACGGCCAAGTTGGTGGACAAGCTGGTTGCCGGGGCGCGTAGACCCTCCGAGCGCGCGGGCGTGCAGCCGCGTTGACACTTTTAGCGCAGGGACGCTCTGACCTTATCAAGTCATTGAGGTGAGTTGTGCCGTACCTGTTTTCGCGCTGGTTAAGGATGCCGGTGCTGTTGATGGCCGCGTTGCTCCTGTCGGGCATGGTGGCCGTGCGAGCCGAGCAGCCGCTGCTGCGAGTCGGTACTGGCGACTGGGTGCCTTATGTCGATCAAGGTCGGCGCGATGGCGGTGCACTGGCACGGCTGATCAGCGCGGTATTCGCCGAGGCTGGTTATCGCGTCGAGTTCGTCTTCCATCCCTGGGATCGCAACGTGCTGATGCTGCAAAAAGGCGAGCTGCAGGCGATCATGCCCTACAACTGCAGCCCGAGTCGGCTTGGCTATGGCATCTGCAGTGACCCGCTGGTGCGCGGTGAGGTGGTGCTGTTCCATCGTCGAGACATGACGTTCGATTGGCAGTCCATCGACGACCTTGCGCCTTATCGTATCGGCACCACGCTCGGTTATTCCTATGGGCCGGCCTTCGATGAAGCCGCGCAAAAGGGACGTCTACAAATCGAGCTGAGCGGCAAGGAGGACACCAGTTTTCGCTTGCTCGAACTCGGGCGCATCGATCTGCACCCGCAGGATCGTGCCGTTGGTTATGCCGCGTTGCGGCGTCTTTTTCCGGACGACCCATTACAAACGATCACCCATCATCCGCACGAACTGAACAAGGAGCCGCTGCGCCTGCTGTTCCGCAAGGACGATGCAAGGAGCGCCAACTTGCTGCGTCAGTTCAATAGCAGCCTGCGTCGTTTTGCCGAGCGCGGTGATTTACGCCGCCTGCAGGACGCCCTCAATAGCGGCAATGCCGATGACTGGCAGCCCAGTGGCCCGGTTCAGGCCTCGCGAGACTGAGTCGATCAAGGAAGCCAGAGATGCTCAACAATGATGTACTGCGCAGTGTGCGTTACCTGCTGAATGTCAGCGACGCCAAACTGGAGTCGTTCTGCCAGCTTGCCGACTATCCTGTCGAGCCGGGGCTGATATCCGCCTGCCTGCTGCGCGAGGACGAGCCCGGTTACCGCTCCTGCAGCGATGTGCTGCTCGCTCATGTGCTCGAAGGGCTGGTGTTCCACAAGCGCGGCAAGGACGACAGTCGACCGCGTCTGCCGGTGGAAAAGCGCCTGAGCAACAACCTTATCCTGAAGAAGTTGCGCGTGGCCTTCGAGCTGCGTGATGACGACATCCAGGCAATCCTGCAGGCAGTCGATCTGCCTATGACCAAGGCCGAGCTGGGTGCTCTGTTCCGTGCGCCGGGGCACAAGCACTATCGCGAGTGCGGTGACCAGATTCTGCGCAACTTCCTGCGTGGGTTGACGTTGCGCGAGCGGGGCGCTGCAGCTTAACGCGCCAACTCGCGCATGCGTTGCAGCACGGCATTGAGCCCGTTGCTGCGTGAGGGGGAGAGCTGGCGCTGCAGGCCGAGCTGGTTGAACCAGTCGGCCAGGTCGAGCGTCGTCAGTTCGGCATCGCTCAAGCCCTCGACGCGTACCAGCAGCACCGCCAGCAAACCGCGCAGCAGGCGGGCATCGCTGCTGGCGCGAAAATGCGGGCGCTCGCCATGGCGCTCGGCAACCAGCCAGACCAGGCTTTCGCAACCGTGCACGCGATTATCCTCGATCCGCTCGGCGTCGCTGAGTGGCTCCAGGCGCTCGCCCCATTGCATCAGCAGGCGCGCGCGCTGCTCCCAGCCAGGGCAGGCGGCGAAGGCTTCCAGTGCTTCTTGAGCGGCGACTGACAGGCTCATGGCAAGAGGCTCCCATCGCGCGTAGGAGCGGCTTCAGCCGCGAAGATCCATACGCGCTCTTTCGTGGCTGAAGCGGAATGCCGCCCAGCCGCTCCTGTGGAGAGCTGTTGCTGGCGGTTCATCGCAGCAGTTCCAGGGCATTGTCCAGGGCGGCGAAGAAGCGCTGCAGGTCGGCGCCATCGTTGTACAGCCCGAGCGAGACGCGAGTCGCGCCGGCCAGGCCAAGGCGTTTTATCAACGGCATGGCGCAGTGATGCCCGGTGCGCACGGCGATACCCTGCTCGCTGAGCAGGTGGGCCAGGTCGGCGTTATGCACGCCTTCGACATGAAAACAGGCCAGCGCCAACTGCGGCTCACCGAGCACCTGCACGCCTGGGCGGGCTTGCAGGCCGGCCAGCAACGCGGCGTGCAGCGCGGCTTCATGCGCGGCGGCGGTCTGATCCAGCCTGCTCAACCAATCCAGCGCGGCGCCCAGGCCGATCACCGCGGATACCGCCGGGGTGCCCGCCTCGAAGCCCAGCGGGGCAGCGCGAAAGCGTGCGTCCTGATAGTCGGCATCGAGCACCATCTCACCGCCGAACTGCCAATGCTGCAGCTTCGCCAGCGCTTCGCTGCGGCCATAGAGCAGGCCCACACCGTCCGGGCCGTAGAGCTTGTGCGCCGAGCAAACGTAGAAGTCGCAGCCCAGTGCCTGCACATCCGGTCTGGCGTGCACGGCGCCTTGCGCACCATCGATGACGGTCAGCGCGCCTTGCGTCTTGGCCAGCGCCAACAAGGCGTCCACAGGCTGCCAGCGACCCAGCACGTTGGACAGCTGGGTGATGGCCAGCAGGCAGGTGGCCGGGCCGATCAGCCGGGCGGCCTCGTTGAGGTCGATGCTGCCGGCCTGATCCAGCGGCAGGATCACCAGCTCCAGGCCACGCCGCTTGGCCAACTGTTGCCAGGGCAGCAGGTTGGCGTGGTGCTCGGCGGCACTGACCACGATCTGCGCGCCGGGTGGTAGCAGATGCTCCAGGCCATAGGCGAGCAGATTGAGCGATTCGGTGCTGCCGCGAGTGAAGATGATCTCGTCACTGCTGAGGGCGTTCAGCCATTGCGCGGCCTGGCTGCGCGTGGCTTCGAAGGCGCGAGTGGCGCGTTCACCCGGCAGATGCTGGGCGCGATGGACGTTGGCCACGCCACCGGCCAGGTAGGCGAGCAGCGCGTCCAGCACCGCCTGCGGTTTCTGCGCGGTGGCGGCGCTGTCCAGATAGGTCTGGCCGTCGGCTTCGAGGGCACGGATGCCGGGGAACTCGGCGCGCCAGGGGGAATTCAGAGCCATGAGCTTCAAGCCGCAGGCTGCAAGTTGGAGCCGCAGAGCTTGCGGTTTGTCACTTGCAGCCTGGCGTTGCCTCTTAGTTGTGGGCGTGCAGGGCTTCGTTCAGTTCGATGGCCGACTTGTGGGTCTTGCACTCCACTGCGCCAGTCAGCGAGTTGCGACGGAACAGCAGATCCGGCTGACCAGCCAGGTCGCGGGCCTTGACCACCTTGACCAGGGCGTTGCCTTCGTCGAGCAGGTTCACCTTGGTGCCGGCGGTGATGTACAGGCCGGCTTCGACGGTGTTGCGGTCGCCCAGCGGGATGCCGATACCGGCGTTGGCACCGATCAGGCAGCCTTCGCCGACGCTGATGACGATGTTGCCGCCACCGGACAGGGTGCCCATGGTCGAGCAACCGCCGCCCAGATCCGAACCCTTGCCGACGAACACGCCAGCAGAGACGCGGCCTTCGATCATGCCCGGACCTTCGGTGCCGGCGTTGAAGTTGGCGAAACCTTCGTGCATCACGGTGGTGCCTTCACCGATGTAGGCACCCAGGCGCACGCGGGCGCTGTCGGCGATACGTACGCCAGCCGGCACCACGTAGTCGGTCATTTTCGGGAACTTGTCCACCGAGAACACTTCCAGCAGCTCGCCCTTCAGGCGTGCTTCCAGTTGGCGTTCGGCTAGTTCGGCGAGGTCGATCGCGCCCTGGCTGGTCCAGGCCACGTTGGGTAGCAGCGGGAAGATGCCGGCCAGGTTCAGGCCATGCGGCTTGACCAGGCGGTGCGACAGCAGGTGCAGCTTGAGGTAGGCCTCTGGGGTGCTGGTCAGTGCCGCGTCTTCAGCCAGGAAGGTGGCCACCAGCGGGTTGCTGCTTTCGGCCAGGCGGGTCATCAGCGCAGCCTGCGCGGCGTCGATGCCCTTGAGCGCTTCGGCCAGGTCACGGGCCTGGGCATTGCTGAAGGCGATGGCCTGGTTGCCGCCTTGGTAGCCGAGGGTCTCGGCTGCCTTGGCCACCAGATCGGCTGCCGGATTGAGCAGGGGCAGGGCGTAGAAGACTTCCAGCCAGTTGCCTTGACGGTTCTGGGTGCCGACGCCGAAGGCGATGCTGAAGAGAGAGGTGCTCATCGATGGAATTCCTTGCAACAAATTCGGGAGTGATTGATCAGGCCAATGCCGCTTGATAGTGATCCGCCTTGAAGCCGACCAGGGTCTTGTCGCCCAGGTCGAGCACCGGGCGCTTGATCATCGAAGGCTGGGCCAGCATCAGGTCGATGGCCTTGGCCTGGTCGAGATCGGCTTTCTGCGCGTCATCCAGCTTGCGGAAGGTGGTGCCGGCACGGTTGAGGACGGTTTGCCAGCCATGCTCGTTGCACCATTTCTCCAGGTTCGCACGGTCGATTCCGGCGCTCTTGTAGTCGTGGAAGGCATAGGCGACACCGTGCTCGTCGAGCCAGGTGCGGGCCTTCTTCATGGTGTCACAGGCCTTGATGCCATACAGGACGTAACTCATGGTCTTCCTCTGATGAGTGGCGTGCCGGGATGTCCGGAAAAAACGGCCGGCCATTATGCCATGGCTCGTGGGCAGCGTCTTGGCACGAGGGTAACTGTCGGTTGCAGGCCGGCGAGGGCTAGAATGGCGCTCTAGCTCGCGCCTCCGATGGTTATCCCATGCAATTGCTCTACACCATTCTGATCATGCTGCTGGTGGTCAGTGGTACGCGTATCACCGCTCAATTCATTCCGTTGCCGCTGCCCCTGCTGCAGATACTGATCGGCGCGCTGTTGGCGATTCCGGTGCTGGGGCTGCATGTACGCCTCGACCCGGAACTGTTCCTGCTGCTGTTCATCCCGCCGCTGCTGTTCGTCGACGGCTGGCGCATGCCCAAGGGGCAATTTCGCCAGTTGCGCACGCCGATCCTGTTGCTGGCCTTCGCCCTGGTGTTCTTCACCATTCTCGTGGCTGGGCATTTCATTCACTGGTTGCTGCCGCAGGTGCCGCTGGCCGCCTGTTTCGCCCTGGCCGCCGTGCTGTCGCCGACCGATGCGGTGGCGGTATCGGCGATCACCCACGGGCGTCTGCCGAGCACATTGAACAACCTGTTGCAGGGTGAGGCGTTGATGAACGATGCCTCCGGCCTGGTGGCGTTCAAGTTCGCCGTGGCAGCGACGCTGACCGGCGTGTTCTCGATCACCGATGCCGGTGTGCAGTTCGTCCTGGTGGCGGTTGGCGGTCTGGCCATTGGCGTCGCGCTCAGTTACCTGCTGGGGCGTCTGCGCGCCTGGATGATTGCCCGTGGCTGGGAGGATCCGGCACCGCACGTTTTGCTGCTCCTGCTGCTGCCGTTCGCCGCCTACGTGGCCGCGGAGCATCTGGAGCTTTCCGGCATTCTCTCGGCTGTAGCGGCGGGGATGATGCAGAGCCGCCTCGATCTGCTGCCCAAACAAACCTCCACACGTCTGCTCAACCGCAGTGTGTGGGCGTTGCTGGAATTCACCTTCAATGGCCTGATCTTCCTGCTGCTCGGTCTGCAACTGCCCGACATCCTCGAGGCGGCGATTGGCGAACATACCGCGCCCTGGCAGTTCGCCTTGCAGGCGCTGGGCATGGTGGTGGCAATCTTCGCGGTATTGATGCTGCTGCGCTTCGTCTGGGTGTATGGCTACTGGCGAGTGTCGGGGGCGTTGCGCAGGCTACGCGGTGAGCCGACACGTTTCGCCGGACAGTCACGGATCGCCCTGAGCGCGGTGCTGACCCTGGGCGGTGTGCGCGGTGCGGTAACCCTGGCGGGCGTCATGTCGTTGCCCTTGCTGCTCAATAATGGCCAGGCCTTCCCTGAGCGCGACCTGCTGATCCTGATTGCTGCCGGGGTGATCCTGCTGTCGTTGCTGGTGGCCAGCGTCGCCTTGCCGCGCATCCTGCCGCGCTTGCCGCAGGACAACGTGGCGCTGCACGAGCGTGAGCTCAATCGGCATCGCGCCGCCGTGCTGGAAGCGGCGATTCGTTATCTGGAGTCCGAGGATGAACGGGCTGCCGATGCCGAAGGGGCTATCGCCGCGGTCGAGGTCAAGGCGCGCCTGATGAGCGAATACCGCGATCTGCTGGAGCGCGCCCGTGGCGGTGACGAAGCGCATGAGCAGCAGCGTGAGACGGATCGCCTGGAGTACCGCCTGCGCTTGCAGGCCCTGCGTACCCAGCGTCTGGAGCTGTACCGCATGCGCCATGACAACGAGCTGGATGACGACCTGCTGGCCGAGATCCTGCGTGATCTGGATATCGCCGAGGCGCGTTTGCACAAGAGCTGACGCGGTTCAGGCGTAGGGCGGATTCAGGCGCGCAGCGAACAATCCGCCGGGCCTTGCCTCAGCAGCGGGGGAGGGGGGCGGGTTGCACCCGCCCTACTGGCTCTGCCCCTCTGCTCGCTTGATTGCTGTGGGAGGGGCTTTAGCCGCGACTATAGAGAGCTTCAGGCGCCGCGAATGAGACGGGCGATGCGCTCGGCCGCTTCGATGCACTCGGCCAGCGGCGCGACCAGCGCCATGCGCACGCGCCCGGCGCCTGGGTTGATGCCATTCACTTCGCGCGACAGGTAGGAGCCTGGCACCACGGTAACGTGCTCGGCAGCGAACAGCTCGCGGGTGAACTGCGCGTCGTCACCCGGCGTGCGGGCCCATAGATAGAAGCCGCCATCGGGGCGCTGCACGTCCATCACCGGGGCGAGGATCTTCAGCACCGCATCGAACTTCTCGCGGTACAGGTCGCGATTGGCGCGCACGTGCGCTTCGTCGTTCCAGGCGGCGACGCTGGCCAGTTGGGTTTGTACCGGCATGGCGCAGCCGTGGTAGGTGCGATAGAGCAGGAAGTGCTTGAGGATTTCGCCATCGCCGGCGACGAACCCCGAACGCAGACCCGGCAGGTTGGAGCGCTTGGACAGGCTGTGGAACACCACGCAGCGTTTGAAATCGCTGCGGCCCAGCTCGGCGCAGGCGCTGAGCAGGCCGGGCGGCGGGGCGTCTTCGTCGAAATACAGCTCGCTGTAGCACTCGTCTGCGGCGATGACGAAATCATGCTCGTCAGCCAGGGCGATCAGCTTCTTCAGGGTTTTCAGCGGGATCAGGGCGCCGGTCGGGTTGCCTGGCGAGCAGAGGAAGAGAATCTGGCAGCGCTGCCAGACTTCAACCGGCACCGCGTCGAAGTCCGGGTTGAAACCGTGGTCTTCCAGGCAGGGCAGGTAATGCGGCTCGGCGCCGGCGAGAAACGCTGCGCCTTCGTAGATCTGGTAGAACGGATTGGGGCTGACCACCAGGCCCTTGGCATTGCGGTCGACCACCGCCTGGGTAAAGGCGAACAGCGCCTCGCGCGTACCGTTGACCGGCAGCACGTGGCGCGCGGCATCCAGCCAGCCAGTCGGTACGCCGAAGCGGCGTTCGCACCAGGCGCTGATACTCTGACGCAGCTCGGGCAGGCCCAGGGTGGTAGGATACACCGCCAGCTTGTCGAGGTTGGCGGTCAGGGCCTGGCCGACGAAGTCCGGCGAGCGGTGCTTGGGTTCACCGATCGACAGGGCGATGGGCGAGCGGTCGGCGGCAGGCTGCACACCGGCGAGCAGGGCGCGGAGTTTCTCGAACGGGTAGGGCTGCAACTGGGCGAGGGCGTGGTTCATGATGATCCGACGGGTCCTTTGTGAGGCGGCGACAAAGGCGGCGACACTAGCACGGGGAGTGCCCGGAGGAAAATTCCGCTGCTTGTCCGTTTTGCATTCGTTTAGGTCGCAATGCTGATGCTGGGCGAGGTCAAGAAATGGTCATTGGCTGCCGATAGCCTGCAGGTATGACTTTTTTCTGACGAGGCTTCTTTCAATGCGCACCCTGAAGTTCAGCCACAAGATCATGCTGGCTGCATCGCTGGTCGTCATCGCAGCCTTCGCCTCCTTTGCGCTGTACAACGACTATCTGCAACGCAATGCGATCCGTGATGGCCTGGCCAACTACCTGAACGACGTGGGGCTGGTCTCCACCGGTAACATCCAGAACTGGCTCGATGGGCGCATGCAACTGCTGGATAACCTCGCCGAGTCGGTGCAGGACGACAGCTCTTCCGAGGCGTTACGCAGGAATCTGCAGCATCGCAGCATTGCCTCGGCGTTCCTCTACGCCTACTTCGGCCAGGCCGATGGCACCTACACGCAGTTTCCCGCCAGTGAACTGCCGGCTGGCTACGATCCGCGCCAGCGCCCCTGGTACAAGAGCGCAATGGGCAGCAGCGGCCCGGGGCTGACGGCGCCGTACCTGGCAGCTGACCCGCGCGATGGCCTGCTGATCACCATCACCCGGCCGGTCAGCGCCGGTGGCAGCCTGCAGGGCGTGGTCGGTGGTGACCTCAAGCTGCAGACCATCGACGACATCCTCAATTCCTTCGATCTTGGCGGCATGGGCTACGCCTTCCTGGTCGATGATCAAGGCACGGTGCTGGTGCATCCGGACAAGAGTCTGGTGCTGAAGAAACTGCCGGATCTCTACCCAGGCGCTGCACCGAAGCTGGTCTCGGAGTTGCAGAATGCGATGGCTGTCGACGGCAGTGCCCGTATCGTCACCTTCCTGCCGGTCAAGGGCCTGGCTGGTGTGCGCTGGTACGTCGGTCTGTCGGTGGACGAAGACAAGGCCTTCGCAGCGCTGCGCGAGTCGCGGCTATCGGCGTTGATGGCCACGGTCATTGGCGTGGTGACCATTCTCCTGCTGCTTGGCGTGCTGATCCGCATCCTGTTGCGCCCGTTGCATGTCATGAGCCAGGCCATGAGCGGCATCGCCGATGGCGAGGGTGACCTGACCCAGCGTTTGCAAAGCGACTCCGGTGATGAGTTCGGCGAGCTGGCCGGTGCCTTCAACCGCTTCGTCGAGCGGATTCACGAGTCGATTCGTGAGGTGGCTTCGGCCACGCGCGAGGTGCATGCGCGTGTCAGCACGGTGGTGCAGGCGTCCAATGCGTCGATGGGCAACTCCAGTGAGCAGGCGGCGCGTACCGACAGCGTCGCAGCCGCGATCAACGAGCTGGGCGCCGCCGCTCAGGAAATCGCCCGCAACGCCGCCGATGCTTCGGCGCAGGCCAGCGATGCCCGGCGTGATGCCGAAGAAGGGCAAGGCATGGTGGAGCGCACCCTGAGCTCGATGAGCGAGTTGTCGGAGAAGATCCAGGCGGCCGGCCGGCATATCGAACAGCTCAGCGAGAAGAGCAACGACATCGGCCAGATTCTCGACGTGATCAAGGGCATTTCCGAGCAGACCAACCTGCTGGCGCTCAACGCGGCCATCGAAGCGGCGCGCGCCGGTGAAGCCGGGCGTGGCTTTGCCGTGGTGGCGGACGAGGTGCGCAACCTGGCGCAGCGCACGCAGAGTTCGGCGCTGGAAATCCAGCAGATGATCGAGCAACTGCAGGCGGGCGCCCGCGATGCCGTATCGACCATGGCCGAAAGCAGGCGCTTCAGTGATGACAGCGTGCGCATCGGCGGTCAGGCCGGTGAGAACCTGCGCGGCGTGACTCACCGTATCGGTGAAATCGACGGCATGAACCAGTCCGTGGCCACGGCGACCGAGGAGCAGACCTCGGTGATCGAAAGCCTGAACATGGACATCACCGAGATCAACACGCTGAACCAGGATGGCGTGCGTAACCTGCAGGCCAGCCTCAGCGCCTGTACCGAGCTGGATCAGCAGGCCGGACGCCTGAAGCAACTGGTGGAGAGCTTCCGCATCTGACCGTCTCGCCTGCTGCGTTTGGTAGCGCGCAGCAGGCGGGAGCCATCAGAAGGTGATCTGCGCCGGGCTCGCTGTGCTGCTCGGCTCCGACAGCTTGGCGATGATCGCTTCCTGCAGGCGTGCGCAGAACTCGGGGTCAGACAATGGCTGCCCATTGGCATCGGTAACGAAGAACACGTCCTCGACCCGCTCGCCCAGGGTGGCGATCTTGGCGTTCTGCAGAGACAGATCGTATTCGAGGAAGATCCGCCCGATGCGCGCCAGCAGGCCGGGACGATCCGGTGCCGTCAGCTCGAGGATGGTGACCGGGCGCTGGGCATCGTTGTGGATGGTCACCTGCGGGGCGAAGGCGAAATGCTTGAGCTGGCGCGGCACCCGGCGCTGGATGATGGTCGGGTAGTCGTCGGGGTTGCGCAGGGTGGTGATCAGGCCCTCGCGGATCTGCTGGATGCGCGCCGGGTTGTTGCCGATCGAGCTGCCATCGGCATCGAGCACGATGTAGGTGTCCAGGGTGAACTGGCTGGTCGAGGTGATGATCCGCGCATCGTGAATGTTCAGGTTCAGCTGGCTCATCGCGGCTACCGTCACGGCGAAGAAGTCATGCTGATCCGGCGCGTAGATGAAGATCTGCGTGCCGCCCTCGAACTCGCGTTGAGTGGTTTCCTTGATCAGTACCAGCGGGTCGCTGCCAGGCGGATGCTGGAGGATGGCCTCGGTGTGCCAGGCGACGTCGCTAGAGGTATGGCGCAGGAAATAGTCGTCGCCGAGCTGGCTCCAGAGCTGCTCGGCATCGTCCTGGTCGATGCCGCTGCGCACCAGGATGTCGAGAGCAGCAATTTGCGTCTGGCGAATCTGTTCTTCACGATCCACCGGGTTTTCCAGGCCACGACGCAGCGCACGCTTGGTCTCGGTGTACAGCTGGCGCAGCAGGCTGGCGCGCCAGGAGTTCCACAGGCTGGGGTTGGTGGCATTGATGTCGGCCACGGTCAGCACGTAGAGATAGTCCAGATGCGTCTGGTCGCCGACGAACTGGGCGAAGTCGTGGATCACCTGGGGATCGGAAAGATCCTTGCGCTGGGCGGTGGTGGACATCACCAGGTGATGCTGCACCAGCCAGACGATCAGGGCGCTGTCCCAGGCCGGCAGATGGTGGCGGCGGGCGAATGCCTCGGCGTCCACGGCGCCCAGCTCGGAATGATCGCCGCCACGGCCCTTGCCGATGTCGTGATAAAGACCGGCGAGGTAGATCAGTTCCGGCTTGGGCAGCTTGTCGATGAGCTTGCTGGCCAGCGGGAATTTCTCTGCCAGCTCCGGCCAGCGGAACTTGCGCAGGTGCTTGATCAGGTTGAGCGTGTGCGCATCGACGGTATAGATGTGGAACAGGTCGTGCTGCATCTGCCCGACGATATGGCCGAACTCTGGCAGGTAGCGGCCGAGGATGCCGTAGCGGTTCATCCGCCGCAGGTTGCGGTGGATGCCTTCCTTGCACTTGAACAGCTCGATGAACAGGCTGGTGTTGCGGATGTCCTTGCGGAAATCGTCGTCTATCAGGTGGCGGCTGTCGCGCAGCAGGCGGATGGTGTCGGCGCGTACGCCCTTGATCTCCGTATGCTGGGCCATCAGTACGAAGATCTCGATGATGGCGAACGGCGTGCGCTTGAAGATGTTGGGGTGAATCGCCTCGATATAGCCGTCACGCACCTGGAAGCGGCTGTTCAGCGGCGTTGCCTGGCTGCCTTCGCCGGCGCGCAGGATGACTTCCTCGAAGTGCTGGTTGATCAGATCCGACAGCTCGGAAATGCCCATCACCACGCGGTAGTACTTCTGCATGAAGTGTTCGATGCTGCGCTTGCCGTCGCCGTCCTGATAACCAAACAGGGCGGCGATGCGGGCCTGGTAGTCGAACAGCAGGCGATCCTCGGCGCGCCCGGCGAGCATGTGCAGGGCGTAGCGCACCTTCCACAGGAACTCCTGGCTGGAAGAGAGCAGGGCGTATTCGCTTTCCAGCAGGAAACCGTGGCTGACCAGCGCTTGCAGGTTGAGCGTACCGAACTGGCGGCGGGCGACCCAGAGCACGGTCTGGATGTCGCGCAGGCCCCCGGGCGAGCCTTTGACGTTGGGTTCGAGGTTGTACTCGGTGTCGTTGTACTTGGCGTGGCGCGCTTTGCGCTCCTCGCGCTTGGCTTGATAGAAGTGCCTGCTCGGCCACATCTGTTCCGGGCTGGTGACCTGCTGCATGCGTTGGCGCAGGTGTTCGGGGCCGGCGATGGTGCGGCTTTCCATCAGGTTGGTGATCACCGTCAGGTCGGCGCGCGCTTCTTCGGCGCACTCATCGACACTGCGCACGCTCTGGCCGACTTCCAGGCCGATATCCCAGAGCAGGGTGAGAAAGCCCTCGATGGGCTCGCGGAAGACTTCCTGATCGCTGCTGCCGAGCAGGATCAGCAGGTCGATATCGGAGTAGGGGTGCAGCTCGCCGCGACCATAGCCGCCCACGGCGAGCAGGGCGATATCGGCATCTTCGCTCCAGGTGAAGCGTTTCCAGGCTTCCTGCAGGATCTGATCGACGAACCAGGCGCGATCCTCCACCAGGCGGCGAATTTCGCGCCCGTCGCGATAGCGTGCATCCAGCACTTCATGCGCGCGGCGGATGGCTTTCTTGAACGCGGCGATGGGGCTGGATTTGAGGGCCAGCTCGGCCTGGAACTGGCCGCGGTCGAACAGTTCGGGATCCATCTGCGGCATGCAGAAGCCTTCCTTCTATCGGTGGGCCTGGGTTCAGGCGGAAGTGCGGGGCAGGGTGTCGTCGCTGCGCAGGGTCAGGATCTCGTAGCCGTCAGCGGTAACCAGTACCGTGTGTTCCCACTGTGCGGACAGCTTGCGATCCTTGGTGATGGCGGTCCAGCCATCACCCAGCAGGCGGGTTTCCGGGCGGCCCTGGTTGATCATCGGCTCGATGGTGAAGGTCATGCCTTCTTTCAGTTCCATGCCGGTGCCGGCCTTGCCGTAGTGCAGCACTTGCGGCTCTTCGTGGAATACCGCGCCGATGCCATGGCCGCAGTACTCGCGCACCACGGAGAAGCCGTTCTTCTCGGCGTGCTTCTGGATCACTTCACCGATATCGCCCAGGCGGGTGCCCGGCTTGACCAGTTCGATACCTTTATACATGCATTCCTGGGTGATCTTGGCCAGGCGCTCGGCCCATTCGGCGACCTTGCCGACCATGAACATTTTGCTGGTATCGCCGTGGTAGCCATCCTTGATCACGGTGATGTCGATGTTCAGCACATCGCCATCCTTCAGCGGCTTGTCATTGGGGATGCCGTGGCACACCACATGGTTGATCGAGGTGCAGATCGATTTGGGGAAGCCCCGGTAGTTGAGCGGCGCGGGAATGGCCTGCTGCACGTTGACGATATAGTCGTGGCAGATGCGATCCAGTTCTTCGGTGGTGACGCCGGGCTTGACGTGCTCGCCGATCATCTCCAACACCTCGGCGGCCAGGCGACCGGCGACGCGCATTTTCTCGATTTCTTCGGGGGATTTGATGGTAACGGTCATGGCAAGCTCTCGGGTGCATACAAATAAAGGCGGGTATCTTAGCAGCTACAGGCTTTGCGCTACAGGCGCAGGTGGCAGGCTGCCGGCTAATGCTCCGCTTGCTGTTCGAGGCTTGTAGCTTATGGCAGCTCTTTGTGGTATAAAACGCGCCGCTTTACGGGCAGTGGCCCGAAAGCTCTAAACCCACACACGTATCGACACGGTTTCCTGGGTGCCTTTCGACAAGTTCGAGGGTTGGAAGCTGGGATACGTGGAGGCCTAACCCGACTTATCAAGGAACTATCATGTCCCAAGTCAACATGCGCGATATGCTGAAGGCCGGTGTGCACTTCGGCCACCAGACCCGTTACTGGAACCCGAAAATGGGCAAGTACATTTTCGGCGCGCGCAACAAGATTCACATCATCAACCTGGAAAAAACCCTGCCGATGTTCAACGACGCTCTGTCGTTCGTTGAAAAGCTGGCTGCCGGTAAGAACAAGATCCTGTTCGTAGGCACCAAGCGTTCGGCTGGCAAGATCGTTCGCGAAGAAGCCGCTCGTTGCGGTTCGCCGTTCGTCGATCACCGCTGGTTGGGCGGCATGCTGACCAACTACAAAACCATCCGCGCTTCGATCAAGCGCCTGCGTGAGCTGGAAACCCAGTCCCAGGACGGCACCTTCGCCAAGCTGACCAAGAAAGAAGCCCTGATGCGTACCCGTGACCTGGAAAAACTGGATCGCAGCCTGGGTGGTATCAAGGACATGGGCGGCCTGCCGGACGCGCTGTTCGTGATCGACGTTGACCACGAGCGCATTGCTATCACCGAAGCCAACAAGCTGGGCATCCCGGTCATCGGCATCGTCGATACCAACAGCAGCCCGGAAGGCGTTGACTACATCATCCCGGGTAACGACGACGCCATCCGCGCCATCCAGCTGTACATGGGTGCCATGGCTGACGCCGTGATCCGTGGTCGCAGCAACGCTGGCGGCGCCACCGAAGAGTTCGTCGAAGAAGCTGCGGCCGAGAGCGCCGAAGGCTAAGCGGTAACGCCAAGCATTTAGCGTTATGCGCTGTGCAAGAAGGGGGCTAAGCCCCCTTTTTGCCACTCACAGATTTTGATTTGGTTGAAGACCTACCGAGAGGATTTTCAAGATGGCAGAGATTACTGCAGCCCTGGTTAAAGAACTGCGCGAGCGTACCGGCCAAGGCATGATGGAATGCAAGAAGGCCCTGGTTGCCGCCGGTGGCGACATCGAGAAGGCCATCGATGACATGCGCGCTTCCGGTGCCATCAAGGCTGCCAAAAAGGCTGGCAACATCGCTGCCGAAGGCTCCATCGCCGTTCGCGTCGAAGGTGGCCGTGGCCTGATCATCGAAGTCAACTCGCAGACCGATTTCCTGGCTCTGCAGGACGACTTCAAAGCTTTCGTCAAAGAAAGCATCGACGAAGCCTTCGAGAAGAACCTGACCGAAGCCGCTCCGCTGATCGCTTCCCGCGAATCCGCTCGCGAAGCGCTGGTTGCCAAGTGCGGCGAGAACGTCAACATCCGTCGTCTGACCGCTGTTGCCGGCGACACCGTAGGTGCTTACCTGCACGGTCACCGCATCGGCGTTCTGGTCGTCCTGAAGGGCGGCAACGACGAACTGGCCAAGCACGTTGCCATGCACGTTGCTGCTTCGAACCCGGCCGTGGTTTCCCCGGATCAGGTTTCCGAAGAGCTGGTTGCCAAGGAAAAAGAAATCTTCCTGCAACTGAACGCCGAAAAAATCGCCGGCAAGCCGGAAAACATCGTCGAGAACATGGTCAAAGGCCGTATCGCCAAGTTTCTGGCCGAAGCCAGCCTGGTCGAGCAAGCCTTCATCATGGATCCGGAAGTCAAAGTCGGTGACCTGGTGAAGAAAGCCGGCGCCGAAGTCGTTTCCTTCGTTCGTTACGAAGTGGGCGAGGGCATCGAGAAGGTCGAGACCGACTTCGCTGCCGAAGTTGCCGCTCAGGTTGCTGCCAGCAAGCAGTAATCGGTTTTTCGGTATGTACCCCCAGAGAGGCTGCCCGTTTGCGCGGGCGGCCTCTTTGCCGAATAAGGGGTGAAGAATAAAGTGGCGGTCGTTCCAACGAATGACTGTCGGTGCTGTCGAAGTGCCAGATCATTGCAGCGGCTCAGCGCGCTGCGTCCAAAACACATATCGCCGCAGGAGAGACTTGCAATGGCTCAGCAGACGACGGGTCGCCAACCTCGCTACAAACGCATTCTGCTCAAACTCAGCGGCGAGGCCCTGATGGGCTCTGAAGATTTCGGCATCGACCCCAAGGTGCTCGATCGCATGGCGTTGGAAGTCGGCCAGTTGGTCGGTATCGGCGTGCAGGTCGGCCTGGTGATCGGTGGCGGTAACCTGTTCCGCGGCGCCGCACTGTCCGCTGCCGGCATGGATCGTGTCACTGGTGACCACATGGGCATGTTGGCGACCGTGATGAATTCGCTGGCCATGCGCGACGCGCTGGAGCGCTCGAACATCCCGGCGATCGTCATGTCGGCGATTTCCATGGTCGGTGTGACCGATCATTACGACCGCCGCAAGGCCATGCGCCATCTGAAAACCGGTGAGGTGGTGATCTTCTCCGCGGGTACCGGCAACCCCTTCTTCACCACCGACTCTGCCGCTTGCCTGCGCGCCATCGAGATCGATGCCGACGTGGTGCTCAAGGCGACCAAGGTCGATGGCGTGTACACTGCCGACCCGTTCAAGGATCCGCATGCCGAGAAGTTCGAGCGCCTGACCTATGACGAGGTGCTGGATCGCAAGCTGGGGGTGATGGATCTGACCGCCATCTGCCTCTGCCGGGATCACGCGATGCCGCTGCGGGTCTTCAACATGAACAAGCCTGGCGCCCTGTTGAACGTGGTAGTGGGTGGCGCCGAAGGAACCCTGATCGAGGAGGAAGCACAATGATCAACGACATCAAGAAAGACGCTCAGGAGCGTATGGGCAAGTCCCTGGAAGCGCTGGATCGCAACCTGGCCTCCATCCGTACCGGCCGCGCTCACCCGAGCATTCTCGACAGCGTTCGCGTGCCTGCCTGGGGTAGCGAGATGCCGCTCAATCAGGTTGCGGCTGTTACCGTCGAAGATGCCCGTACCCTGAAGATCGTCGCGCACGACAAGAACCTCGGCGCTGCCATCGAGAAGGCCATCCTGACCTCCGACCTGGGGCTGAACCCATCCAGCGCCGGTACCACCATCCGTGTACCGATGCCGGCCCTGACCGAGGAAACCCGCAAGGGCTACACCAAGCAGGCGCGTGGCGTGGCTGAGGATGCCAAGGTGGCGGTGCGCAACGTGCGTCGCGATGCCCTGGCCGAGCTGAAGAAGCTGTCCAAGGCCAAGGAGATCAGCGAGGACGAAGAGCGTCGCGCCGCTGACGAGCTGCAGAAGATCACCGACAAATTCATCGCCGATGTCGACAAGGCCCTCGAGGTCAAGGAAAAGGACCTGATGGCCGTCTGACGGCCCGGGCGTCCCGACATGGATAAGAACAAGCAAGGGGCGGTGCCTCGGCATGTCGCCATCATCATGGATGGCAACAACCGCTGGGCCAGAAAGCGCCTGTTGCCTGGCGTGGCCGGGCACAAGGCAGGGGTCGATGCCGTTCGCGCGGTGATCGAGGTCTGTGCCGAGTCCGGTGTCGAGGTGCTGACGCTGTTCGCCTTCTCCAGTGAGAACTGGCAGCGTCCGGCCGATGAGGTCGGCGCGCTGATGGAGCTGTTCCTGGGCGCCTTGCGGCGTGAGGCCAGGCGTTTGCTCGACAACGACATCGCCTTGCGCATCATCGGTGATCGCTCGCGCTTCCATCCCGAGCTGCAGGCCGCCATGCGCGAAGCCGAGCAGCTTACGGCGGGGGCGCGGCGTTTCACGCTGCAGATCGCGGCCAACTATGGTGGCCAGTGGGACATCATCCAGGCCGCCCAGCGTCTGGCGCGCGAGGTGCAGGCCGGGCATCTGCAGCCCGACGAGATCACTGCCGACGTGTTGCAGGGGTGTCTGGCAACCGGCGACATGCCGCTGCCGGATCTGTGCATTCGCACCGGTGGTGAGCACCGCATCAGCAATTTCCTGCTCTGGCAGCTGGCGTACAGCGAGCTGTACTTCTCCGACCTGTACTGGCCGGATTTCAAGCACGAGGCCATGCGCAAGGCGCTGGCCGATTTCGCCACTCGCCAGCGTCGCTTCGGCAAGACCTGCGAGCAGGTAGAAGCAGAGGCGCGCTCCTAATGTTGAAGCAACGAATCATCACGGCGCTGGTGCTGCTGCCTATCGCGCTCGGTGGCTTTTTCCTGCTCGATGGAGCGGCTTTCGCGCTGTTCATCGGTGCAGTGGTTACCCTGGGCGCATGGGAGTGGGCGCGGCTCGCCGGGCTGGCAGCTCAGGCGCAGCGTGTCGGTTATGCGGCGCTGGTGGCACTGCTGTTGGTTGGCCTGTATCAGGCGCCGCAACTGGCGCCTGTGGTGTTGCTGCTGGCGGTTGCCTGGTGGGCTGTGGCCACCTTGCTGGTGCTCAGTTATCCCGATAGCAGTCGTTTTTGGGGCGGTGTACCCGGGCGTCTGGGCATCGGCTTGCTGATTTTGTTGCCGGCCTGGCAAGGCTTGGTGCTGCTCAAGCAGTGGCCTCAGGCGAACTGGCTGATCATTGCCGTGATGGTGCTGGTCTGGGGCGCCGATATCGGGGCGTATTTCTCGGGCAAGGCGTTCGGCAAGAATAAGCTGGCGCCGCGTGTCAGCCCCGGCAAGAGCTGGGAAGGATTGTATGGTGGCCTCGCCGCCAGCCTGGCGATCACCCTGGTGGTCGGCCTGTTGCAAGGCTGGTCGGCGCTCTCCGTGCTTCTGGCATTGGCTGGTGCGGCGTTGGTGGTGTTGATCTCGGTGGTCGGTGATCTGACCGAGAGCATGTTCAAGCGTCAGTCCGGGATCAAGGACAGCAGCAATCTGCTGCCTGGTCATGGCGGCGTGTTGGATCGCATCGATAGCCTCACGGCCGCGATACCGCTGTTCGCGACGCTGCTCTGGCTGGCTGGCTGGGGCTCGCTGTGAGCGCGCTGCAGCGTATTACCGTGCTGGGGGCGACGGGCTCCATCGGCCTCAGCACCCTGGATGTGATCGCGCGCCACCCCGAGCGCTATGAGGTTTTCGCCCTCACGGGTTTCTCGCGTCTGACCGAGTTGCAAGCGTTGTGCCTGCTGCACCGACCGCGCTTCGTGGTGGTGCCCGATGAGGCTGCCGCCGAGACGTTGCAGGTTGCCTTGCGCGCTGCAGGCCAGGCGTGCGAAGTGCTGGTGGGTGAAGAGGGCCTGTGCGCGGTTGCTGCGCATGCCGAGGTCGATGCCGTAATGGCGGCCATCGTCGGCGCGGCAGGCCTCAAGCCGACGCTGGCGGCAGTCCGCGCCGGCAAGAAGGTGTTGCTGGCCAACAAGGAAGCACTGGTCATGTCCGGCGCCCTGTTCATGCAGGCGGTGCGTGACAGCGGCGCGACGCTGCTGCCGATCGATAGCGAGCACAACGCCATATTCCAGTGTCTGCCGCATGACTATGCGCGTGGCCTGGCGGCGGTCGGTGTACGGCGGGTGTTGCTGACCGCTTCTGGTGGGCCGTTCCGCGAAACCCCTGTAGCTGATTTGCAGCATGTGACGCCCGAGCAGGCCTGTGCCCATCCCAATTGGTCGATGGGGCGCAAGATTTCCGTCGATTCGGCCAGCATGATGAACAAGGGGCTCGAACTGATCGAGGCCTGCTGGCTGTTCGACGCGGCGCCGGCGCAGATTGAGGTGGTGATTCACCGGCAGAGCGTGATTCACTCACTGGTCGACTACATCGATGGCTCGGTGCTGGCGCAAATGGGCAATCCCGATATGCGGACGCCAATCGCTCATGCCCTGGCGTGGCCGCAGCGTATCGATTCCGGTGTCGCCCCACTGGATCTGTTCGCTGTCGGTCGCCTGGACTTCCAGCGCCCGGACGAGCAACGCTTCCCCTGTCTGCGTCTGGCGCGCGAGGCGGCGCAGGTGGGTGGCACGGCGCCGGCCATTCTCAATGCGGCCAATGAAGTGGCGGTTGAGGCATTTCTGCAGCGCCGCGTTCGCTTCACCGACATCCCGCGTATGATCGAGTCGGTGTTGAACAGCCAGGCGTCGCAAGCTGTCCAATCGCTCGATATGGTTTTGGCGGCTGACTCGCAGGCGCGCGAGCTGGCCAGGCAGTGGTTGGCTCGCCATTGATGCGGATTGGAGAAGAGAAATGAGTGCGCTGTACATGCTGGTGGGCACGCTGATCGCCCTGGGTGTGCTGGTCACCTTCCACGAATTCGGTCATTTCTGGGTGGCGCGCCGCTGCGGGGTCAAGGTGCTGCGTTTCTCCGTGGGCTTCGGCAGCCCACTGGTGCGCTGGCATGATCGGCAGGGCACCGAGTTCGTCATCGCCGCCATCCCGCTGGGTGGTTACGTCAAGATGCTCGATGAGCGCGAAGGCGATGTACCGCCTGAGTTGCTCGGGCAGGCCTTCAACCGCAAGACGGTCGGTCAGCGTATCGCCATCGTTGCCGCCGGACCGATTGCCAACTTCCTCCTCGCCCTGGTGTTCTTCTGGGTCATCGCCATGCTGGGCAGCCAGCAGGTGCGTCCGGTCATCGGTGCGGTAGAGGAGGGTAGCCTGGCGGCTGCCGCTGGCTTGCAGTCCGGGCAGGAAATCGTTTCGGTCAATGGTCAGTCCACCACGGGCTGGGCGGCGGTGAACCTGCAACTGGTGCGTCGCCTTGGTGAGAGCGGAACACTCGATATCGGTGTGCTCGAGCCGGGCTCGACGGTCGAGTCGCCCAAGCGTGTGCAGTTGAACAACTGGTTGCGCGGTGCTGACGAGCCCGATCCGATTGCTTCGCTGGGTATCCGTCCTTGGCGTCCGGCCCTGCAACCGGTACTCGAAGAGCTCGATGCGCAGGGGCCGGCGCAGGCCGCCGGTTTGCGCCCCGGTGATCGCCTGCTGGCGCTTGACGATCAGCCGCTGGATGATTGGCAGCAAGTCGTCGACAAGGTGCGTGCGCTGCCGGGGCAGCGGATCACGTTGCGCTACGAGCGCGACGGTCAGGCGCAGGATCTGCAACTGACGCTGGCCAGTCGTGGCGAGGGTGAGGCGCGTACCGGTTACCTCGGTGCAGGGGTCAAAGGTGTCGAGTGGCCGGCAGAAATGTTGCGCGAGGTGCGTTACGGCCCGATAGACGGTGTCGTCGAGGGCGCAAGGCGTACCTGGTCGATGAGTCTGCTAACCCTCGATTCGCTGAAGAAAATGCTGTTCGGTGAGCTCTCGGTAAAAAACTTGAGTGGGCCGATAACCATTGCTAAAGTGGCGGGCGCTTCCGCTCAGTCGGGCATCGGGGACTTCCTGAATTTCCTGGCCTATCTGAGCATTAGCTTGGGGGTTCTCAATCTGCTGCCCATCCCTGTGCTGGATGGCGGTCATCTGCTTTTTTATCTGGTCGAGTGGGTGCGTGGTCGCCCCTTGTCTGAGCGGGTTCAAGGTTGGGGGATGCAGATCGGCATCAGTCTGGTCGTCGGGGTCATGCTGCTGGCCCTGGTCAACGATCTCGGTCGTCTGTAACCCGTGCTGAATTACAAATCTGTCGCCTAGTGCGGCAGATTTTTTATCGTCAGTTGGAATAAGAAAGGACTTCATGAAACGTCTGCTGCTACCTGCGGTGCTGTCCGCATTGATGATCGCCGAAGTTCACGCCGAGTCCTTCACCATCTCCGATATACGTGTCAACGGACTGCAGCGGGTCTCCGCCGGTAGCGTATTCGGTGCTCTGCCGCTGAACGTGGGTGAAAATGTCGATGATCGTCAACTCGTCGACGCAACCCGTTCCCTATTCAAAACCGGTTTCTTCCAGGACATCCAGCTCGGTCGCGATGGCGACGTGCTGGTCGTCACCGTGGTCGAGCGTCCGTCGATTTCCAGCATCGAAATCGAGGGCAACAAGGCCATCACCACCGAAGACCTGCTCAAGGGCCTGAACCAATCCGGTCTGGCCGAGGGTGAGATCTTCCAGCGCGCCACCCTCGAAGGTGTGCGTAACGAGCTGCAGCGCCAGTATGTCGCTCAGGGCCGTTACTCCGCCGAGATCGAAGCCGAGGTGATTCCGCAGCCGCGCAACCGCGTGGCGCTGAAGATCACCATCAACGAAGGCACCGTGGCTGCCATCTCCCACATCAACGTGGTTGGCAACACCGTGTTCGGCGACGAAGAGCTGTCCGACCTGTTCGAGCTGAAGACCACCAACTGGCTGTCGTTCTTCAAAAACGACGACAAGTACGCCCGCGAAAAACTCTCCGGTGACCTGGAGCGTCTGCGTTCCTACTACCTGGATCGCGGCTACATCAACATGGATATCTCTTCCACTCAGGTATCCATCACCCCGGACAAGAAACACGTCTACATCACCGTCAACGTCGAGGAAGGCGAGAAGTACAGCGTTCGCGACGTGAAGCTCTCCGGTGACCTCAAGGTGCCGGAAGAGGACGTACGTGCGCTGTTGCTGGTCAAGGAAGGTCAGGTGTTCTCGCGCAAGGTGATGACCACCACCAGTGAGCTGATCACCCGTCGCCTGGGTAACGAGGGCTATACCTTCGCCAACGTCAACGCCGTGCCGGAAGCGCACGACGAGGACAATACCGTATCGATCACCTTCTTCGTCGACCCGGGCAAGCGCGCCTACGTCAACCGCATCAACTTCCGTGGCAACACCAAGTCCGAGGACGAAGTGCTGCGCCGCGAGATGCGTCAGATGGAAGGTGGTTGGGCCTCCACCTACCTGATCGACCAGTCCAAGACGCGCCTGGAACGTCTGGGCTTCTTCAAGGAAGTCAATGTCGAGACACCGCAGGTTCCGGGTACCGACGACCAAATCGACGTCAACTACAGCGTCGAAGAGCAGCCGTCCGGTTCCATCACCGCCAGCGTCGGTTTCGCCCAGAACGCCGGTCTGATCCTCGGTGGCTCGATCAGCCAGAACAACTTCCTGGGTACCGGTAACAAGGTCAGCATCGGTCTGACCCGTAGCGAATACCAGACCCGTTACAGCTTCGGCTTCGTTGACCCCTACTGGACCGTCGACGGTATCAGCCTGGGCTACAACGCCTTCTACCGCACCACCGACTACGACGAACTCGACGTCGATGTATCCAGCTATTCGGTAGACAGCCTGGGCGCCGGTGTGAATATCGGTTATCCCATTAGTGAGACTTCGCGTTTGACCTACGGTCTGAGCGTGCAGCAGGACACCATCGACACCGGTCGCTACACCGTCGACGAGATCTTCGATTTCATCGAGCAGGAAGGCGACAACTACCTGAACTTCAAGGGCTCCATTGGTTGGTCCGAATCGACTCTTAACCGTGGCACTCTTGCCACTCGTGGTCACTCGCAAAGCCTGGTGCTGGAAACCACGCTGCCGGGTAGCGATCTGGCGTTCTACAAGCTCGACTACCGTGGCCAAGTGTTCAAGCCGATCAGCGATAACTACACGCTGCGCTTCCACACCGAGCTGGGTTACGGCGACAGTTATGGCTCCACGTCCGAGTTGCCGTTCTACGAGAACTATTACGCCGGTGGCTTCAACTCCGTACGTGGCTTCAAGGACAACACGCTGGGCCCACGCAGCACGCCGAGTTCGGGCAACAAGCCAGGTACCCTGCGTGACCCGGATCAGGATCCGCTGCCGTTCGGCGGTAACGTGATGGTGCAAGGCGGGGTGGAAATGCTCTTCCCCCTGCCGTTCGTCAAGGATCAGCGTTCGCTACGCACCTCGGTGTTCTGGGATGTGGGTAACGTGTTCGACACCAATTGCTCGTCGAGCCAGAAGAAGATCAGCGACAGCTGCAACATCGACTTTGGCAGCCTGGCCAGTTCCGTTGGTGTCGGCTTGACCTGGATTACCGCGCTGGGCCCGTTGAGCTTCAGCCTGGCCATGCCGATCAAGAAACCGGAAGATGCCGAAACTCAGGTCTTCCAGTTCTCCCTCGGCCAAACTTTCTAACACCGAAAGCCAACAGCTTTGTTGCAGGAGTGCATTGTGCGTAAGTTGACTCAACTGGTTCTGTTCACCGCCGCTCTGATCGCCACTCCGGCGTTCGCCGAAATGAAGGTGGCCGTGCTGAACTATCAGATGGCGCTGCTCGAATCCGATGCCGCCAAACGTTACGCCGTGGATGCGGAGAAAAAGTTCGGCCCCCAGCTGAACAAGCTCAAGACCCTGGAAAGCGATGCCAAGCGCATTCAGGATCGCATGGTCAAGGAAGGCGACAAGATGCAGCAGGCTGAGCGCGAGCGCCTGGAACTCGAGTTCAAGCAGAAGGCCCGTGACTTCCAGTTCCAGTCCAAGGAGCTGAACGAAGCCAAGGCCGTCGCCGACCGCGAGATGCTGGCCAAGCTCAAGCCGAACCTGGACAAGGCGGTTGAAGAGGTCATCAAGAGTGGCAACTTCGATCTGGTGCTCGAGCGCGGCGCAGTGGTCGATGTCAAACCGCAATACGACATCACCCGCCAGGTCATCGAGCGCATGAACAAGATGCGCTGAGCATGACCCTGACATTCACTCTCGGCCAACTGGCCGAGCGCCTGGGCGCCACCTTGCGTGGCGCCGAGGGCAAGGTCATCACGGGCCTGGCCACCTTGCAGGAGGCCAGGCCCGAACAGTTGAGCTTCCTGGCCAATGCCCAGTACCGCAAGTACCTGGCGCAGACTCAGGCCGGTGCCTTGCTGCTCACGGCGAGTGATGCCGAAAGCTATGCTGGCGATGCATTGATCGTTGCCAATCCCTACCTGGCTTACGCCCAGCTTTCGCACCTGTTCGACCGTAAACCCAAGGCCAGTGCCGGCGTTCACGCCACGGCGCAGGTCGCGGACGATGCGCAGGTCGACCCGAGCGCCAGTATCGGGGCTTATGCGGTGATTGAAAGCGGTGCTCGCATCGGCGCGCAGGTGACGGTCGGTGCGCATTGCGTGATCGGTGCGCGCTGCGTGATCGGTGAGGGTGGCTGGTTGGCGCCGCGGGTGACGCTCTACCACGACGTCAGCATCGGCAAGCGCGTAGTGATCCAGTCCGGCGCGGTGATCGGTGGCGAAGGCTTCGGCTTTGCCAATGAGAAGGGCGTCTGGCAGAAGATCGCGCAGATCGGTGGTGTGACCATCGGTGATGATGTCGAAATCGGGGCCAACACCACGGTCGATCGCGGCGCGCTGTCCGACACCTTGATCGGCAATGGGGTGAAGCTCGATAACCAGATCATGATCGCGCACAACGTGCAGGTCGGCGACAACACAGCCATGGCCGGCTGTTGCGGCATTTCCGGCAGCACCAAGATCGGCAAGAACTGCATGATCGCGGGTGGCGTTGGCATGGTCGGACACATCGAGGTGTGCGACAACGTGTTCGTCACCGGCATGACCATGGTGACCCGTTCGATCACCGAGCCTGGTGCTTATTCTTCCGGTACCGCCATGCAACCGGCGGGCGAGTGGAAGAAGAGTGCTGCCCGTATTCGTCAGCTGGACGAGATGGCCAAGCGTCTGCGTGAGCTGGAAAAACAGCTCGCCGCCGTGACCCAGACGGCAAACGTCTCATCTGATGCCTGAGTACGGTGTCGCCGTGCTCTTTTCTTTTCTTACAGGCTTAACCGGACATGATGGACATCAACGAAATTCGTGAATATTTGCCGCACCGCTATCCTTTCCTGCTGGTGGATCGTGTGGTGGACCTGGACGTCGAAGGCAAGACTGTTCGCGCCTACAAGAATGTCAGCATCAACGAGCCGTTCTTCAACGGGCACTTCCCCGAGCATCCGATCATGCCAGGCGTGCTGATCATTGAAGCCATGGCGCAGGCCGCCGGGATCCTCGGCTTCAAGATGATGGGCGTGAAGCCGGCCGATGGCACCCTGTACTACTTTGTCGGCTCCGACAAGCTGCGCTTCCGCTCTCCGGTTACGCCGGGCGACCAGCTTATGCTGGAGGCCAAGTACCTGAGCGACCGTCGCAGCATCTGGAAATTCGAGTGCCGTGCCACTGTCGACGGCAAGGAAGTATGCTCCGCTGAAATCATCTGTGCGGAACGCAAGCTATGAGTTCGATTGACCCTCGCGCCATCATCGACCCCAGTGCCAGACTGGCCGACGACGTTGTCGTCGGCCCGTGGAGCATTGTCGGGCCTGATGTGGAGGTCGGCGAGGGTACCGTAATTGGCCCGCACGTGGTGCTCAAGGGGCCGACCGTGATCGGTAAGCACAACCGTATCTACCAGTTCTCCTCGGTTGGCGAGGACACGCCCGACCTGAAGTACAAGGGCGAACCGACGCGGTTGGTGATCGGCGATCACAACGTCATTCGCGAAGGCGTCACCATTCACCGTGGCACGGTGCAGGATCGCAGTGAAACGACCATCGGTGACCATAATCTGATCATGGCCTATGCCCACATCGGCCATGACAGTGTGATCGGTAACCACTGCATCCTGGTCAACAACACCGCGCTGGCCGGACACGTGTGGGTCGACGACTGGGCGATCCTGTCCGGCTATACCCTGGTGCACCAGTTTTGCCGAATTGGCGCGCACAGCTTCTCCGGCATGGGCACCGCCATCGGCAAGGACGTACCTGCGTTCGTCACCGTGTTCGGCAACCCGGCTGAAGCACGCAGCATGAACTTCGAGGGCATGCGTCGCCGAGGCTTCTCCAGCGAAGCGATTGCCGCTTTGCGCAAGGCCTACAAACTGGTTTACCGCCAGGGGCTGACCGTCGAGCAGGCGCTGACAGAGCTCGCCGAGTCCGCTGTCGAGTTCCCCGAAGTGGCGATCTTCCGCGACTCCATTCAGGCCTCCACGCGCGGCATTACCCGCTGATTCTCATGAGTAGACCCCTTCGCGTCGCACTGGTCGCTGGTGAGGCGTCCGGTGACATCCTCGGTTCCGGCCTGATGCAGGCCATCAAACAGCGCTATCCGGATGCCGAGTTCATCGGCGTTGGCGGCGCCCGTATGGAAGCCGAGGGCCTGAACTCCTATTTCCCCATGGAGCGCCTGGCTGTCATGGGTCTGGTCGAGGTGCTCGGCCGCTTGTTCGAGCTGCTTGGCCGCCGCCGTCAACTGGCGCGTGATCTGATAGCCGCCCAGCCGGATGTGTTCATCGGTATCGATGCGCCTGATTTCAACCTTGGCCTCGAACTCAAATTGCGCCGCGCCGGAATCAAGACCGTGCACTACGTCAGCCCGTCCGTATGGGCCTGGCGGCAGAAGCGGGTGCTGAAAATTCGCGAAGCCTGCGATCTGATGCTGACGCTGTTCCCGTTCGAGGCGCAGTTCTACGACGAGCATCAAGTACCGGTGCGCTTCGTCGGTCATCCGCTGGCCGATGCCATCCCGCAGCAGGCCGACCGTGCCGCTGCGCGCGAGGCGTTGGATCTGCCGCAGGATGAACCGGTGGTTGCACTGATGCCGGGAAGTCGCGGGGGGGAAGTCGCACGTCTTGGTGAGCTGTTTCTCGATGCGGCGATTCGCCTGCGCGCGCTGCGCCCCGGGATTCGCTTTCTGCTGCCGTGCGCCACGCCGGAGCGACGCCAGCAACTGGAACAGATGCTGGTCAATCGCGATCTGCCACTGACTCTGCTCGACGGTCGTTCCCACGAAGCGCTGGCCGCCTGCGATGCGGTGCTGATCGCCTCGGGTACCGCGACGCTGGAGGCGCTGCTGTACAAGCGCCCGATGGTGGTGGCCTACCGTGTGGCGCCGATGACCTATCGGATTCTCAAGCGTCTGGTGAAGAGCCCTTATATTTCGTTACCCAACCTGCTGGCCGAGCGGCTGCTGGTGCCTGAACTGATCCAGGATGCGGCGACTGCCGATGCCCTGGCTCAGGCCGTCGCGCCGCTGATCGAGGGTGGTCAGGTGCAGACCGAGGGCTTCGATGTGATTCACCGTGCCTTGCGCCGCGATGCCTCGGTGTCGGCAGCCGATGCGGTGCTCAAACTGGCGGGGCGCGCCTGATGCAGCTCGGCTTGGACTTTACCCTGGTCGAAGAGCTGGTCGCTGGCGTTGATGAGGTCGGTCGCGGCCCGCTCTGTGGCGCTGTAGTGACAGCGGCGGTGATTCTCGATCCGGCCCGGCCGATTCTTGGGCTGAATGACTCGAAGAAGCTCAGCGAGGCGCGCCGTGAGGCGCTGTTCGACGAGATTCGCGAAAAGTCCCTGGCTTGGTGTATCGCCCGCGCCGAGGTGGAGGAGATCGACCGCCTGAATATCCTGCATGCCACCATGCTGGCCATGCAGCGTGCCGTCGAAGGCTTGAGCGTGACGCCGAAACTGGCACTGATCGACGGCAATCGCTGCCCGAAACTGGCGGTGCCCAGTGCCCCGGTGGTCAAGGGCGACAGCCGGGTGCCGGCCATCGCCGCCGCTTCGATCCTGGCCAAGGTCAGTCGCGACCGCGAAATGCTCGAGATGGATCGGCTCTATCCCGGCTATGGCATCGCCGGCCACAAGGGTTACCCCACACCCGTGCATCTCGAAGCGCTCAAGCGCCTGGGGCCGACGCCGATTCATCGGCGCTCTTTCGCGCCGGTGCGTGCACTGCTCGAAGTCTGAACCTCTGGCCCTAAGCCAGACCCGCTTAGGCTACAATCCGCGCTTTGTCGTTTTCACCTGCAAGGCCGCCCATGACTCAAGCGTTCGTCCACCTGCGTCTGCACACCGAATATTCCCTGGTCGATGGCCTGGTGCGGGTCAAACCGCTGATCAAGGCCGTCGTCGGGGCGGGTATGCCGGCGGTGGCTGTCACCGACATGAGCAACATGTGCTCGTTGGTGAAGTTTTATAAAGCGGCCATGGGCGCTGGGGTCAAACCGATCTGTGGTGCTGACATCTGGATGGCCAGCGCCGAGGAAGACGGCCCGCTGACGCGCCTGACCCTGCTGGCGATGAACGCCAAGGGCTACCGCAACCTCACCGAACTGATCTCCCGTGGCTGGTCAGAAGGGCAGAGCAATGACCTGGTGATCATCCAGCGTGACTGGGTCAAGAATGCTGCCGAAGGTCTTATCGCGCTCTCCGGGGCTCGTGAGGGCGAGGTCGGCATGGCGTTGCTGGCCGGTGACGAAGCCTTGGCCGAAGCGCGCCTGCGTGAATGGATGGCGGTGTTTCCGGATCGTTTCTACCTGGAAGTGCAGCGCACCAGCCGCGTGGGGGACGAGGAATACCTGCACGCCGCGGTGGCGCTGGCCGATCGCGTCGAAGCGCCGCTGGTGGCCACCAACGATGTGCGCTTCATCAAGCAGGACGACTTCGAGGCACACGAGACCCGCGTCTGCATCGGTGAAGGTCGTACTCTGGATGACCCGCGTCGGCCGCGTCATTACTCCGATCAGCAGTATCTGAAAAGCGCTGCGGAAATGTGGGAGCTGTTCGCCGACCTGCCCGAGGCGCTGGAAAACACCGTCGAGATCGCCAAGCGCTGCAACATCGAGGTGCAACTCGGCAAATACTTCCTGCCGGACTTTCCCACGCCGGGTGGCATGGGTATCGACGACTACCTGCGCCATGCCTCCTTCGAGGGCCTGGAAGAGCGTCTCGAGGTGCTGCTGCCCAAGGACACTCCGGATTACGAGGCGAAGAAGCAGGTCTACATCGATCGCCTCAACTTCGAACTCGACATCATCATCCAGATGGGTTTCCCCGGTTACTTCCTGATCGTGATGGACTTCATCCAGTGGGCCAAGAACAACGGCGTGCCGGTTGGCCCGGGTCGTGGCTCGGGTGCCGGTTCGCTGGTGGCCTACGTGCTGAAGATCACCGACCTCGATCCGTTGGCCTATGACCTGCTGTTCGAACGTTTCCTCAACCCGGAGCGGATTTCCATGCCCGACTTCGATGTCGACTTCTGCATGGATGGCCGCGACCGGGTGATCGACTACGTGGCCGAGAAGTACGGGCGTAACGCGGTGAGCCAGATCATCACCTTCGGCTCCATGGCCGCCAAGGCGGTGGTGCGCGACGTGGCGCGGGCGCAGGGCAAGTCCTACGGCCTGGCCGACCGTCTGTCGAAGATGATCCCCTTCGAAGTGGGCATGACCCTGGAGAAGGCCTACGAGATGGAGGAGCCGCTGCGCGAGTTCCTCAAGAATGACGAAGAGGCCCAGGAAATCTGGGACATGTCGCTCAAGCTCGAAGGCGTGGTGCGCGGCACCGGTAAGCACGCCGGGGGCGTGGTGATCGCGCCGACCAAACTCACCGACTTCTCGCCGATCGCCTGTGACGAGGAGGGCGGCGGCCTGGTGACCCAGTTCGACAAAGACGACGTCGAGCAGGCCGGCCTGGTCAAGTTCGACTTCCTCGGTCTGCGTACCCTGACCATCATCAAGTGGGCGATGGAGACCATCCACCGCATCCAGAAGCGCGACGGTGCGCCGGATGAGGAACTGGTCAACATCGACTTCATCCCGCTGGATGACAAGAAAACCTACGACATGCTGCAGAAGGCTGAGACCACGGCGGTCTTCCAGCTTGAATCGCGCGGCATGAAGGAGCTGATCAAGAAGCTCAAGCCCGACTGCCTGGAAGACATGATCGCACTGGTGGCACTGTTCCGCCCCGGCCCGCTGCAGTCCGGTATGGTGGACGACTTCATCAACCGTAAGCATGGCCGCGCTGAACTGTCCTACCCGCACCCGGATTATCAGTACGCCGGCCTTGAGCCCGTGCTCAAGCCCACCTACGGCATCATCCTGTATCAGGAGCAGGTGATGCAGATCGCCCAGGTCATGGGCGGTTACACCCTGGGTCAGGCGGACATGCTGCGCCGCGCCATGGGCAAGAAGAAGCCCGAGGAGATGGCCAAGCAGCGTGGCGGCTTCATCGAAGGTTGTGCCAACAACGGTATCGATGCCGAGCTGGCGGGTAACATCTTCGATCTGGTGGAAAAGTTCGCCGGCTACGGCTTCAACAAATCGCACTCCGCTGCCTACGGCCTGGTGTCATACCAGACTGCCTGGCTCAAGGCGCATTACCCGGCGCCGTTCATGGCCGCCGTGCTCTCGGCGGATATGCACAACACCGACAAGGTGGTGATCCTGGTCGAAGAGTGCCGCAACATGAAGTTGCGCATCGACCCGCCAGATGTGAATGTTTCCGAATTCAAATTCACCGTCAACGACGACGGCCGTATCGTTTACGGCCTCGGTGCGGTCAAGGGCGTGGGTGAAGGGCCCGTGGAGGCCATCGTCGAATGCCGTGCCGAAGGTGGGCCGTTCAAGGATCTGTTCGACTTCTGCAACCGCGTCGACCTCAAGCGCATCAACAAGCGTACCCTCGAAGCCTTGATTCGTAGTGGCGCGCTGGATCGCCTCGGCCCGTACTACCAGGATGAACTCAAGGCTTATCAGGCCAGCGTGGACAAGAACCGCGCCGTGCTGCTGGCGTCCATGGAAGAGGCCGTGCAGTCGGCCGAGCAGACCGCGCGCAGCGCCGAGAGCGGCCACATGGATCTGTTCGGCGGCCTGTTCGCCGAGCCTGAAGCGGATGTCTACGCCAACCACCGCAAGGCCCGCGAGCTGCCGATCAAGGAACGTCTGAAAGGCGAGAAGGACACCCTGGGCATCTACCTGTCCGGCCACCCGATCGACGAGTACGAGGGCGAGATTCGCCGCTTCGCCCGTCAGCGTATCGTCGAGCTCAAGCCTGCGCGTGACACCCAGACCATCGCCGGGATGATCGTCAACCTGCGGGTGATGAAGAACAAGAAGGGCGACAAGATGGGCTTCATCACCCTCGACGACCGCTCTGGGCGCATCGAGGCTTCGTTGTTCGCCGATGCCTTTGCCAGCAACCAGGCGCTATTGCAGAACGATGCGCTGGTGGTGGTCGAGGGCGAGGTCAGTAACGACGATTTCTCCGGCGGCTTGCGTCTGCGTGCCAAGCGCGTGATGAGCCTGGAGGAGGCGCGTACCGGCCTGGCCGACAGCCTGCGTGTGAAGGTCGCCAGCGACGCTCTGAAGGGCGATCGTCTGCGCTGGTTGGCCGAACTGTGTAGCAAGCACAAGGGCGCCTGCCCGGTGACGTTGGACTACAGTGGTGAGCAGGCACGTGCCTTGCTTCAGTTCGGTGACGCCTGGCGAATCGACCCAGCTGACACTTTGATTCAGGCATTGCGTGACCAGTTCGGGCGCGACAACGTCTTTTTGCACTACCGCTGATGCGAGAGGGGGCTTTGCTCCCTCTTGGTTCGGCACACTCGACCCGCAGCGCCCCATCCCTTAAGGTAGGGCGCTTAATGGATACAGCTCCCCGGCCACTTGGCCGTCGACGCAAGACGGATGACTATGAACCCGAATTTCCTCGATTTCGAACAGCCGATCGCCGACCTGCAAGCCAAGATCGAAGAGCTACGCCTGGTTGGCAATGACAACGCGCTGAACATTGGTGACGAGATCGCTCGTCTGCAAGACAAGAGCAGTGCGCTGACCGAAAGCATCTTCGGCAACTTGAGCAGCTGGCAGATCGCCCAGCTCGCGCGCCATCCGCGCCGCCCCTACACCCTGGACTACATCCAGCACATCTTCACCGAGTTCGACGAGCTGCATGGCGACCGTCATTTCTCCGATGATGCCGCCATCGTGGGTGGTGTGGCCCGTCTGGGTGATCAGCCGGTGATGATCATCGGTCACCAGAAAGGCCGTGAGGTGCGTGAGAAGGTGCGTCGCAACTTCGGCATGCCGCGCCCGGAGGGCTACCGCAAGGCTTGCCGCCTGATGGAAATGGCCGAGCGCTTCAAGATGCCGATCCTCACCTTCATCGACACTCCCGGTGCTTACCCGGGTATCGATGCCGAGGAGCGTGGCCAGAGCGAGGCCATCGCCTGGAACCTGCGCGTGATGGCGCGTCTGAAAACGCCGATCATCGCCACCGTCATCGGTGAGGGTGGTTCCGGCGGTGCGCTGGCCATCGGTGTCTGCGACCAACTGAACATGCTGCAGTACTCCACCTATTCGGTGATCTCCCCGGAAGGTTGCGCCTCGATTCTCTGGCGTACCGCCGAGAAGGCGCCGGAAGCGGCCGAGGCCATGGGCATCACCGCCGAGCGCCTGAAGGATCTGGGTATCGTCGATCAGGTCATCGCCGAACCCTTGGGCGGCGCCCATCGTGATCCGGCTGCCGCGTCCGAGTCGATCCGTCAGGAGTTGATCAAGCAACTGGCCAGCCTGCAGAAGCACGACACCGACGCGCTGCTCAAGCGTCGTTACGATCGCCTGATGAGCTACGGCATCGCCTGAGTTCTTCCTGCATGCATCTCAACGGGCCTTCGGGCCCGTTGTTGTTTAAGCTTGGCCCATGACTGCTCTCGAACTTCGCCTGCGCCAGGCTCTTCAGCCCTGGCGTAAGGCTCCTGCTTGGCGCATCGCCTTTTCCGGTGGCCTGGATTCCAGCGTGCTGCTCCATCTGCTGGCCGACTGGGCACGGTGCGAGGCGCTGCCGCCCTTGTCTGTCATTCATGTCCATCATGGCCTGCAGCCGGCGGCTGACGCCTGGCCCGAGCATTGCGCGCAGGTGTGCGCGCGGCTGGGTGTTCCTCTGGAAATCGTCAGGGTGCAGGTGGCGGCAGGCGCCAGTCTCGAGCAGGAGGCGCGGCGAGCACGTTATGCGGCGTTCAGTGAGCGGCTGGGCCCGGCTGAGGTATTGCTCAGTGCTCAGCATCGTGAGGATCAGGCCGAAACCCTGCTGTTCCGTCTGTTGCGCGGCGCTGGCGTGCGTGGCCTGGCAGCGATGCCGGCCAGTCGAGCGTTGGGGCTGGGCAGCCTGGTTCGGCCGCTGCTCGACTGTTCGCGGGGCGAGCTGCAGGCCTATGCGCAAGATCACGGGGTCGTCTGGATCGAAGACCCGAGCAATGCTGACGAGCGGTTCAGTCGTAATTTCTTGCGCAGGCAGGTGATGCCATTACTAGCTGGGCGGTGGCCGCAGGCCTCGACCAGCCTGGCGCGTAGCGCAAGCCATCTGGCCGAGGCCCAGCAACTGCTGGAAGAATTGGCCGAGATCGATCTGCTGGCGGCGCGTGGTGAATCCGCATTGCCCTGGCTGCCCCTGCCTTCACTGGATCTTACCTCTGTGAATGCGTTGAGCGATGTCCGTCAGCGCAACCTGCTACGCCATTGGCTGGTGCCGTTGAGCCGCATGCCCGATAGCCATCATTGGGCGGGCTGGCTCGATCTGCGTGATGCCAAAAGCGATGCGGCGCCAATCTGGAAGCTGGCCGATGGCGAGCTGCATCGCGCCGATGGTCGGTTGTGGTGGCTCAGTGACGAATGGTTGAGTCCACCGCAGCCGCTCGATCTGCCTTGCAGCTTGGGCGCGGACTCCGTTGACCTCCCCGGGAATGGGCGTGTCGAGTTGTCGGGCGAGTTGCCGCAGGGGCGCTGGCACCTGCGCTATCGCCAGGGCGGGGAGTCGCTGCAACTGCCGGGGCGTGGCCGGCGTGACCTCAAGCGCCTGCTCAATGAGCTGCGCGTGCCGGCATTCGTGCGTCCGCGCCTGCCGCTGCTGTTCGAGGGCGATGAGCTGATGGCGGTGGCGAACCTGACGCAGGCATCAGGATTCGAGGCGAAAGGCCTACGTTTGCGCTGGTCGCCACCCATCGGCGCGCAAGGTTTGAGCTGGTAAGGCCTTTCGAGTAGACTACGCTCCCGTCTTAATACAGCTTTTGCCGACTCCCTCAGGGAGCTTGGCGAGCTTGCCATTGTGTTGTTGATGGCGCTCCTTCGCTTTCCCCGGCGGCACTGACCGCTTAAACGCAGACTTCTAGGGTTTTTCATGACGCGCTACATCTTCGTCACGGGTGGTGTTGTTTCTTCATTGGGGAAAGGCATCGCCTCGGCTTCACTGGCGGCCATCCTGGAGGCGCGGGGCCTGAAGGTCACCATGCTCAAGCTGGATCCCTACATCAACGTCGATCCGGGCACCATGAGCCCGTTCCAGCACGGTGAGGTGTTCGTCACCCACGATGGCGCCGAGACCGACCTCGACCTGGGCCACTACGAGCGGTTCATCCGCACCACCATGACCCAGAACAACAACTTCACCACCGGCCGCGTGTACGAAGACGTACTGCGCAAGGAGCGCCGTGGTGATTATCTGGGCGCGACCATTCAGGTCATCCCGCACATCACCGACGAGATCAAGCGTCGCATCATCAAGGGCGCCGGCGATGCCGACGTGGCCTTGGTGGAGATCGGTGGCACCGTGGGCGACATCGAGTCGCAGCCGTTCCTCGAAGCGATCCGCCAACTGCGCGTGGAAGTGGGCGCCAAGCGCGCCATGCTGATGCACCTGACCCTGGTGCCGTACATCGCCACCGCTGGCGAGACCAAGACCAAGCCGACCCAGCACTCGGTCAAGGAACTGCGTTCCATCGGCTTGCAGCCTGATGTACTGGTGTGCCGCTCCGATCATCCCATCGACGTATCTTCGCGCCGCAAGATCGCCCTGTTCACCAACGTCGAAGAGCGTGCGGTGATCAGCCTGGAAGACGTCGACACCATCTACAAGATTCCGGGCGTGCTGCATGCTCAGGGGCTGGATGACTTCGTCGTCGAACGTTTCGGCCTGCAGTGCAATCCGGCCGACCTCTCCGAATGGGATCGCGTGGTCGATGCCAAGCTCAATCCGGAGAAGGAAGTCACCATCGCCATGGTCGGCAAGTACATGGAGCTGCTCGACGCGTACAAGTCGTTGATCGAGGCCATGAGCCACGCCGGCATTCAGAACCGCACCAAGGTCAACATTCGCTACATCGATTCCGAAGACATCGAGAACCAGGGCACTGCGCTGCTCGAAGGGGTCGATGCCATTCTGGTACCGGGTGGTTTCGGTCTGCGCGGTGTGGAAGGCAAGATCAAGACCGTGCAATACGCTCGCGAGCACAAGATCCCTTACCTGGGCATCTGCCTGGGCATGCAGGTCGCGGTCATCGAGTACGCCCGTAACGTGGTGGGCTGGAGCGATGCCAACTCCACCGAGTTCGACATGGCCAGCCAGCATCCGGTGGTCGGTCTGATCACCGAGTGGCAGGACGCGACCGGTGCCACCGAACAGCGCACCGAGAACTCCGACCTGGGCGGCACCATGCGCCTGGGCGCGCAGGATTGCCAGTTGCAGAGCGGTTCGCTGGTGCATGACTGCTACGGCAAGGATGTGATCGTCGAGCGTCACCGTCACCGTTACGAGGTGAACAACAACCTGCTGCCGAAGCTGACCGAGGCTGGCCTGAAGGTCACCGGTCGTTCTGGCGATGGCGCGCTGGTGGAAGTGGTCGAGGCGCCGGATCATCCGTGGTTCGTTGCCTGCCAGTTCCACCCGGAATTCACCTCCACGCCGCGTGACGGTCATCCGCTGTTCAGCGGTTTCGTCAACGCTGCCCTGGCGCAGAAAGCGAAGAAGGCTTAAGGAATGGCTCAGAAGATCATCAAGGTCGGCAATATCGAAATCGCCAACGACAAGCCGTTCGTGCTGTTCGGTGGCATCAACGTGCTCGAATCGCGTGACCTGGCCATGCAGGCCTGCGAGGAATACGTGCGGGTGACCGAGAAGCTCGGTATCCCTTACGTGTTCAAGGCCAGTTTCGACAAGGCCAACCGTTCTTCCGTGACCTCCTTCCGTGGCCCGGGCCTGGAAGAGGGCATGAAGATCTTCGAAGAAGTGAAGAAGACCTTCGGCGTGCCGGTGATCACCGACGTCCACGAGCCGCATCAGGCCGCCCCGGTGGCCGAGGTGTGCGACATCATCCAGTTGCCGGCCTTCCTCTCGCGGCAGACCGATCTGGTGGTGGCCATGGCCAAGACCGGTGCGGTGATCAACATCAAGAAGGCGCAGTTTCTCGCCCCGCAGGAAATGAAGCACATCCTGCGCAAGTGCGAGGAAGCCGGTAACGATCAGTTGATCCTCTGCGAGCGCGGTTCCTCCTTCGGTTACAACAACCTGGTGGTGGACATGCTCGGCTTCGGCATCATGAAGCAGATGGAGTACCCGGTATTCTTCGACGTGACTCACGCCCTGCAGATGCCGGGTGGTCGTGCCGATTCGGCCGGGGGTCGCCGTGCTCAGGTCACCGATCTGGCCAAGGCGGGCATGAGCCAGGGGCTGGCCGGTCTGTTCCTCGAGGCGCATCCGGATCCGGAAAACGCCAAGTGCGACGGCCCGTGCGCGCTGCGTCTGAACAAGCTGGAGCCCTTCCTCACCCAGCTCAAGCAACTGGACGATCTGGTGAAGAGTTTTCCGCTGATCGAGACTGCCTGAACCATTCGCAATCCGGTAAAGTGCCGCTCCGGCAAAATCTCCCCTGACCCGTGAGTCAGAGTGTGCCGCCGCTACCCTCAGGGGCTGCGGCGGTTTCGCGCAGCCCGTTGCTGCCGTCTTATCGTCAACCTTTGGAGTGTTAACAACAATGGCAAAGATCGTCGACATCAAGGGTCGTGAGGTTCTCGACTCCCGTGGCAATCCCACCGTGGAAGCCGACGTCATCCTCGAAGGTGGCATCATCGGCAGCGCTTGCGCTCCGTCCGGCGCCTCCACTGGCTCGCGCGAAGCGCTGGAGCTGCGTGATGGCGACAAGAGCCGTTATCTGGGCAAGGGCGTACTGAAAGCCGTCGCCAACATCAACGGCCCGATCCGTGATCTGCTGCTGGGTAAGGACGCTGCCGATCAGAAGGCTCTGGATCACGCGATGATCGAGCTGGACGGTACCGAGAACAAGGCCAAGCTGGGCGCCAACGCCATCCTCGCCGTATCTCTGGCTGCCGCCAAGGCTGCTGCCCAGGCCAAGGGCGTGCCGCTGTACGCGCACATCGCCGACCTGAACGGCACCCCGGGCGTCTATTCCATGCCGGTACCGATGATGAACATCATCAACGGCGGCGAGCACGCCGATAACAACGTCGACATCCAGGAGTTCATGGTGCAGCCGGTTGGCGCCAAGAACTTCGCCGACGCACTGCGCATGGGCGCCGAGATCTTCCACCACCTCAAGGCCGTACTGAAGGCGCGTGGCCTGAACACTGCGGTGGGCGACGAAGGCGGTTTTGCGCCGAACCTGGCCTCCAACGAAGACGCCCTGGCTGCCATCGCCGAAGCTGTGGCCAACGCTGGCTACAAACTGGGTGACGACGTGACCCTGGCACTGGACTGCGCCTCCAGCGAGTTCTTCAAGGACGGTCAGTACGATCTGGCTGGCGAAGGCAAGGTGTTCAGCGCCGAAGGTTTCGCCGACTACCTGGCTGGCCTGACCCAGCGCTACCCGATCATCTCCATCGAAGACGGCATGGACGAGTCCGACTGGGCTGGCTGGAAAGTCCTGACCGACAAGATCGGCGAGAAGGTACAGCTGGTTGGCGACGACCTGTTCGTGACCAACACCAAGATCCTCAAGCGCGGTATCGACGAGAAGATCGGCAACTCGATCCTGATCAAGTTCAACCAGATCGGCTCGCTGACCGAGACCCTGGAAGCCATCCAGATGGCCAAGGCTGCCGGCTTCACCGCCGTGATTTCGCACCGCAGCGGCGAAACCGAAGACAGCACCATCGCCGACCTGGCTGTGGGTACTGCTGCTGGTCAGATCAAGACCGGCTCGCTGTGCCGCTCCGACCGCGTGTCCAAGTACAACCAGTTGCTGCGTATCGAAGAGCAGTTGGCCGGTAAGGCTCCGTACAAGGGCCGTGCCGAGTTCCGCGGCTAAGTACTGCGTACGAGAAAAGGGCGACGCAAGTCGCCCTTTTTTGTGCTGGCCCTAGCGCTGGTGCGGCATGTAGGAGCGGATTCATCCGCGATCTTTCACGGCTGAAGTCGCTCCTACACAAGGGCTGTGCCACTGCTGATATGCCCTTTTTCATCGTCGTTTCGTCGATTTCCGGGAACCCTTGCACGGATGCAGAACCTTAAAACCCATGTCACCCATCAGCCGGCTCCTTTTCAAGCATGATCGCAGCCCCTACCATGCCGATGACTCAATCCGCGAGCCGCTCCATGCGTAGTCCCTACTGGCTGTTCATCGTGCTGATTCTGCTACTGGCTGGCCTGCAGTATCGCCTGTGGGTGGGCGAGGGCAGCCTGGCCCATGTCAGCCGCCTGCAGCAACAGATCGCCGAGCAGAAAGGCGAGAACGAGCGTCTGCTGGAGCGCAACCGTATCCTCGAAGCCGAGGTGATGGAGCTCAAGCGCGGCATGGAGACCGTCGAAGAACGTGCGCGGCAGGAGCTGGGCATGGTCAAAGAGGGCGAAACCCTCTATCTGCTGACGAAATGAACGTACCGTTCTGGCTGGTGATCCCGGCCGCTGGCGTCGGTGCGCGCATGGCCGCTGATCGGCCCAAGCAGTACCTGGAAGTCGCCGGGCGCTGCATTCTCGAACATACCCTCGATTGCTTTCTCGACCACCCCGGACTGCTCGGTGCCATGGTTTGCCTGGCCGTGGATGATCCGTACTGGCCAAGCCTGGCGTTGGCCAGCGATCCGCGCATTCGCCGCGCCGATGGCGGGCGTGAGCGTGCCGACTCGGTGCTGGCCGGGTTGCGTGCACTGCAATTGGCTGGGGCTGCGGAGGATGACTGGGTGCTGGTGCACGATGCGGCGCGGCCGAACCTCGCCCGTAGCGATCTCGATCGTCTGCTCGATACCCTGGCCATGGACCCGGTGGGTGGCCTGCTGGCGGTGCCGGCACGCGATACGCTCAAGCGTGCCGATGCTGCTGGGCGGGTGGCGCAGACCGTGGATCGTGCCGTGATCTGGCAGGCTTACACGCCGCAGATGTTTCGCTTGGGGGATTTGCGCCAGGCACTGGACGCTGCGCTGGCGGCGGCTGTGCCGATCACCGATGAAGCGTCGGCCCTGGAGTGGGCGGGCAAGGCGCCACGCCTGGTCGAGGGGCGGGCGGACAACCTCAAGGTCACCCGCCCGGAGGATCTGCAATGGCTGCGCCTGGCATGGGCCGGGCGCAGCGCGGGTTGAGGCTCAGTTCTGCCGCTGGCGGCTGAGGTTGCGCTCGAGCACCGTACCCAGTTTTTCCATGGCGCCCTCCAGGGCCTGCTCGAGGTTGTCACCGTTGTGGCTCACCGAGACCGGATCACGCCCCTTCAGTCGCGCTTCAGCCTGGCAACGTTTGTCCAGGCCGCCACCCTTGTGGCTGTTCTCGTCGTTGAAGTGCAGCTCGACGCGTGTCAGGTGATCCTCGAAACGTCTCAGCTTGAGCAGCACGCGACCCCGCACCTTGTCCGCCAATGCTGCGGAGCCGTGAATGTGGTTGTCGCTGTTGACCATGACTTGCATAGCGCTTACCTCCGGTTTCGGTGAAGACGATGCCGCAGCGGGGCATCACTCATTCTGGCCGCAACCAAAGCCAGGGGTTCCCGTTTCGCTGTGACAATCTGTTGCCCATGCTGTCAGGCGTACTCGGGGAACTCGGCGAGACCTCGCTTGAGATGGTCGACGAGCTGCCGCACCTTGGGAGACAGGTGGCGCTGCTGCGGATAGATCGCCCAGACCGCCGTGTTGGGCGGCTGGTGTTGTTCGAGCAGGGAAATCAGGGCGCCGCTGCGCAGGTGCGGCAGCACGTAATAGTCGGGGAGCTGACACAGGCCGAAAGCGCGCAGCGCCGCATCCAGTACAGCTTGGCCGCTGTTGCAGCGCCAGTTGCCTTGCACCCTGATTTGGGTCTCGCGTCCACCTTCGGCGAAGCTCCAGTGTTCGCTGCTGCCGATCAGGCAGTTGTGCCGGGACAGCTCGGACAGCGAGTGCGGGCGGCCATAGTGCTGCAGGTAGTCGGGCGCGGCGCACAGGTACATCACCCGTGGCGCCAGGCGAGCGGCGACCAGTCGCGAGTCCTGCAGGCGGCCGAGCCTAATCGCCAGGTCGAGCCCTTCGTGCAGCAAGTCGAGTTGGCGATTGGACAGTTCGATCTCCACGCGCAGTTGTGGATGCTGCGCCATGAACTGGTTGACCAGCGGCACGATGAAGCGCTCGCCGTAGGCGACCGCGCAGGTCATGCGCAGCAGCCCCTTGGGTTCGGCGCCCAGATCGCTGACGGCGCGCAGCGCTTCCTCGCGGGCGTCCTGCAGGCGCTGGCAGTGTTGCAGGAAGGTCTGACCGGCCTCGGTCAGCGCGACGCGCCGGGTGCTGCGATAGAACAGCCGGCTTTGCAGGCGCTCCTCCAGGCGCGCCACCTGGCGGCTGACCTGTGAGGTGGAGAGCCCCAGTCGTTCGGCTGCGGCGCTGAACTGACCGCACTCGGCCACTGCGACGAACTCGTCCAGACCTTCCCAGCGATTCATCGTCGTCTCCTGTGTGGTCACTTTCAAACGCGATAGATTATCCCTGATTGGCAATAATGTTTTGATATCTGCTGAATTATCTCGCTTGGGCGTTGCTTTAGACTTCTGCCCACTTTCATCCACGCTCAGGAGAGCCACCATGATCAAATCCCGTGCAGCCGTCGCCTTCGCCCCCAACGAGCCGCTGAAGATCGTCGAGATCGACGTTCAGCCGCCGAAGGCCGGTGAAGTGCTGATCCGTATCGTGGCTACTGGTGTCTGCCATACCGATGCCTACACTCTGTCCGGTCAGGATTCCGAGGGTGTGTTCCCTTGCGTGCTCGGTCACGAAGGTGGCGGCATCGTCGAGGCCGTGGGCGAGGGCGTGACTTCGGTCAAGGTTGGCGATCACGTTATCCCGCTCTATACCGCCGAATGCCGCGAGTGCAAATTCTGCAAATCTGGCAAGACCAACCTGTGCAGCTCGGTACGTGCCACTCAGGGCAAGGGCCTGATGCCGGACGGCACCACCCGCTTCAGCTACAACGGTGAGCCGGTTTACCACTACATGGGTTGCTCGACCTTCTCCGAGTACACCGTGCTGCCGGAAGTCTCGGTTGCCGTGATCCCCAAAGAAGCCCCGCTGGACAAGGTGTGCCTGCTCGGTTGCGGCGTCACCACCGGTATCGGTGCGGTGCTCAACACTGCCAAGGTCACCGAGGGTTCCACTGTGGCCATCTTCGGCTTGGGCGGTATCGGTCTGGCGGCGATCATCGGCGCCAAGATGGCCAAGGCCTCGCGCATCATCGGCATCGACATCAACCCGGCCAAGGAAGCGGTTGCCCGTGAGCTGGGCATCACCGACTTCGTCAATCCGAAAGAGCACAGCAAGCCGATCCAGGAGGTCATCGTCGAGATGACCGACGGCGGCGTCGACTACAGCTTCGAGTGCATCGGCAACGTGCAACTGATGCGTGCCGCACTGGAGTGCTGCCACAAGGGCTGGGGCGAGTCGACCATCATCGGCGTGGCGCCGGCCGGTGCGGAGATCAGCACCCGTCCGTTCCAACTGGTGACCGGCCGCGTCTGGCGCGGCAGCGCCTTCGGTGGCGTCAAAGGTCGTACCGAACTGCCGAGCTACGTCGAGAAGTCGCAGAAGGGCGAGATTCCGCTGGATACCTTCATCACCCACAACATGGGCCTGGATGAGATCAACGAAGCCTTCGAGCTGATGCACGAAGGCAAGAGCATCCGTACCGTCATCCATTTCTAACCAGCGGCAAGCGTCAAGCTGCAAGTGGAGCGCATTGCTTGCCGCTTGACGTTGCCTGGAGGGCCTTATGGAAATCGTTTCCAGCAACAAGAGCTTCGGTGGCTGGCACAAGCGTTATCGTCATCGCTCCAGCACGCTCAACTGCGACATGGTGTTCGCCGTCTACCTGCCGCCGCAAGCCGAGCAGGGCGGCAAGCTGCCGGTGCTTTACTGGCTCAGTGGCCTGACCTGCACCGACGAGAACTTCATGCAGAAGGCCGGTGCCCAACGCATGGCCGCCGAGCTGGGGCTGATCATCGTCGCACCGGATACCAGCCCGCGTGGTGAAGGCGTGGCTGACGATGCCAATGGTGCCTATGACTTCGGCCTCGGTGCTGGCTTCTATGTCAACGCGACGCAGGAGCCGTTCGCTCGTCACTACCGCATGTACGACTACGTGGTGCAGGAGCTGCCGGCGTTGATCGAAGCCAATTTCCCGGTTTCGGACAAGCGCGGCATCGCCGGCCACTCCATGGGCGGGCATGGTGCGTTGATCTGTGCGCTGAAGAATCCTGGGCGCTATCAGTCCGTGTCGGCCTTCTCGCCGATCAGCAATCCGATGAATTGCCCCTGGGGTGAGAAGGCGTTTTCACTGTACCTGGGTGAAGAACGCTCGCGCTGGCGCGAGTGGGATGCCAGCGTGCTGATTGCCGAGGCCATCGAAAAGCTGCCGATCCTGGTGGATCAGGGCGATCGCGATGATTTCCTCGAAGGCCAGCTCAAACCGCAGGCATTGCAGGTGGCTGCCAAGGCTGCCGGTCATCCGCTGACGCTGCGCATGCAGCCCGGCTACGACCACAGCTACTACTTCATCGCCAGCTTCATCGATGATCACCTGAGTCATCATGCGGCCGCGTTGCGGTAGCCGTAAGCTGCGGTAAGTAAGAGCTTGGTGGCGGCTAGGCGCTTGCCGACTGCCGCTTTCGGTTAGAATCACGCCCTGACTTTTTCAGGGCGTTGTTCTTTATGCGTATCGGTCATGGCTATGACGTACACCGCTTCGGCGAAGGCGATTTCATCACCCTCGGCGGCGTGCGGATTCCCCATAAATTCGGCCTCGTCGCTCATTCCGATGGTGACGTGTTGCTGCACGCCCTGAGCGATGCCTTGCTCGGCGCGGTGGCGCTGGGCGATATCGGCAAGCACTTTCCCGACACCGACCCGACCTTCAAGGGCGCCGACAGCCGTGTGCTGCTGCGCCATGTGATGGACCTGGTAAAGGCCAAGGGCTATATGGTGGGTAATGTCGACGCCACCATCATCGCCCAGGCACCGAAGATGGCGCCGCATATCGACACGATGCGTGAGCGCATCGCCGAGGATCTCGGCGTGCAGTTGGATCAGGTCAACGTCAAGGCCACCACCACCGAGAAACTCGGCTTCACCGGGCGTGAGGAAGGTATCGCGGTGCACGCCGTCGCCTTGCTGGTCAAGGCATGAACGAGCTGCAACTGCTGGGGCCGCACGCCCATGGTGAGGCCTGTGGGCGTGCCGTGCTCAAGGCCACGGCCGAGGATTTCCAGGTCGACGAGGTGCTCGACATTCCGCTCACGGGGCAGGGCGAGCATCTCTGGCTGTGGGTGGAAAAGCGTGGCCTGAACACCGAAGAGGCTGCTCGGCGCATCGCCCGTGCTGCCGGTTTGCCGCTCAAGGCGGTCAGCTATGCTGGTCTCAAGGATCGTCAGGCACTGACCCGGCAGTGGTTCAGCCTGCACCTGCCGGGCAAGGCCGACCCCGAGCTGAGCGCCGCTCAAGGCGATGATCTACTGATCCTGCGTAGCCAGCGGCATAACCGCAAGCTGCAGCGCGGTGCTCACGCTGCCAATGGCTTCACCCTGCGCCTGACGGCGCTTGAAGCAGAGCGCGATGCACTCGAGCAGCGCCTGCAGCGCATTGCGGCCCTGGGCGTGCCGAACTACTTCGGTCTGCAGCGCTTCGGTTTCGATGGCGGCAATGTCGAGCAGGCGCGTGATTTCGCCTCGCGCCAGGAGCTACCGGTGCAGCGCAACCTGCGTTCACGGCTGCTTTCCTCTGCGCGTAGCTACCTGTTCAACCAGGTGCTGGCCAGGCGTGTTGCTGCCGGTACCTGGAATCAGGCCCAGATCGGCGATGTGCTGGCGTTCACCACCAGTCGCAGTTTCTTTCTCGCCGGTGAGGCCGAATGCAGTGATCCACGACTGGCTGCGCTCGACCTGCATCCGACCGGCCCACTCTGGGGCGATGGGGCACTGCCGAGCGGTGCTGCGGTGCAGGAGCTGGAGCAGTCGGTGGCCGATGAGGCCGCGGCGCTGGCGCAATGGTTGGTCAAGGCGGACATGGCGCACGAACGGCGAATTCTGCGCCTCCCCATTGGCGGCCTGTCGTGGCATTATCCCGAGCCCGATATTCTGCAACTTGCATTCGTCCTGCCGGCCGGGTGTTTCGCCACCGTCGTGGTGCGTGAACTGCTCGATCTGGTGCCAGCAGGGCAGACGGATACTCCATGCGAATTCTGATTTCCAACGACGACGGGGTGAATGCCCCGGGGATCGCCGCGTTGCACCAGGCGCTGGACGACTACGCCGAGTGCGTGGTGATCGCTCCGGCCGAGGACAAGAGTGGTGCCAGCAGCTCGCTGACGCTCGACCGTCCCCTGCACCCTATGGTGTTGCCCAACGGTTACACCAGCCTCAATGGCACGCCCACCGATTGCGTGCACCTGGGGCTCAACGGCCTGCTCGAGCAGATGCCGGAGATGGTCGTGTCCGGTATAAACCTGGGCGCCAACCTGGGGGACGACGTGCTGTATTCCGGCACCGTTGCCGCTGCGCTGGAAGGGCGTTTCCTGAACAAGCCGGCGTTCGCCTTTTCGCTGTTGTCGCGTCAGGTGGACAACCTGCCGACCGCTGCCTATTTCGCTCGTAAGCTGGTCGAGGCTCACGAGCGTCTCGAGCTGCCGCCGCGCACCGTGCTCAACGTCAACATCCCCAATCTGCCGCTGGAACACATCCGCGGTGTGCAGTTGACGCGTCTCGGCCACCGTGCCCGCGCCGCCGCGCCGGTCAAGGTGGTCAACCCGCGTGGCAAGGAGGGCTACTGGATCGCCGCTGCCGGCGATGTCGAAGAGGGCGGCCCTGGCACCGATTTCCATGCAGTGATGCAAGGCTACGTCTCGGTCACACCGTTGCAGCTCGATCGCACCTTCGGTGCAGCCTTCGAGGGCATGAGCGACTGGCTGGAGGGCATCTTCTGATGCGCGGACAGGACGACCTGCAACGCCACGGGATCGGCATGACCTCGCAGCGCACGCGTGAGCGCTTGATCCAGCGCCTTTATGAAGAAGGGCTGTCGAATGCGCGCGTGCTCGAAGTGATTCGCCGGACGCCGCGCCATCTGTTCGTCGACGAGGCGTTGGCGCATCGCGCCTATGAAGACACCGCGTTACCCATTGGCCACAACCAGACCATTTCACAGCCTTACATGGTTGGTCGCATGACCGAACTGCTGCTGGCTGCGGGCCCGCTGGACAAGGTGCTGGAGATCGGTACCGGTTCCGGTTATCAGACAGCCGTGCTGGCGCAACTGGTGGAGCGGGTGTTCTCGGTCGAACGTATCCAGGCCTTGCAGGAGCGTGCCAAGGAGCGTTTGGTCGAACTCAACCTGCGCAACGTGGTCTTTCGCTGGGGCGACGGCTGGGAAGGTTGGAACGCCCTCGGTCCCTACAACGGCATCATCGTCACGGCTGCGGCTGCCGATGTGCCCGCAGCGCTGCTCAACCAACTGGCTCCCGGTGGGCGCCTGGTGATTCCAGTCGGAACCGGTGATGTGCAGCAGTTGCTGTTGATCATTCGTGAGGATGAGGGGTTTTCCCGTCACGTGCTCGACGCCGTTCGTTTCGTTCCCCTGTTAAATGGCCCCTTGGCCTGACGGCCATGGCCCTCCTGGAAGGATCCATGAAAAAGTATTTCCTGCTCTATGCCAAGGGCATTGCCATGGGCGCTGCGGATGTCGTGCCTGGCGTGTCCGGCGGCACCATCGCGTTCATCAGTGGTATCTACGACGAACTGCTGCGTTCCATCGCCAGTGTGCCCGAGGCGCTGATGCAACTGGTGCGTGGACGAATCAAAGCGGCCTGGCAAACGGCTAATGCCACCTTTCTGCTGGTGCTGCTGGCCGGGATACTGACCAGCATTCTCAGTCTGGCGCGGTTGATCACCTACCTGTTGGCACATCATCCGGTACCGGTCTGGTCGTTCTTCTTCGGCCTGATCCTGGTGTCGGTCTACCTGGTGGGGCGCGACATCGGGCGTTGGAACTGGAGCCGTTACCTGAGTTTTCTCCTCGGACTGGCCTTTGCCTACTGGATCACCGTAGCCGCGCCAATCCAATGGGGCAGCGATCCGCTGACGTTGTTCTTCGCCGGTGCCATCGCCATCTGCGCGATGATCCTGCCGGGCATTTCCGGTAGCTTCATCCTGCTCCTGCTGGGGCTGTATGCCACTGTGCTGGGCGCGGTGAAGAGCCTGGATCTAGGAGTGCTGGCCGTGTTCGCGGCAGGCTGCCTGGTCGGCTTGCTGAGCTTCGCGCGTCTGCTCAGCTGGATGTTGTCGCACTGGCGTGACCTGACTCTGGCATTTCTCACCGGCCTGATGCTGGGCTCGCTGAACAAGGTTTGGCCCTGGAAGGAGACCATCAGTTGGCGTGTCGACAGCAAGGGTGAGCAGGTGCCATTGCTGCAGCATAATCTGCTGCCCGGCCAGTTCGCCGAGGTCAGCGGCCAGGATTCCCAGTTGCTGTTGGCCATCTTCCTGGCCTTCGCCGGTATTTTCGTCGTGCTTGCGCTCGAGTGGCTGGCGCGGCGCAAGCCGCAAGTGGCTGCTTGATCCGGCACAATAGCGCATCATGATCGTACTTCGGGATCGTTCAAGGGAGCACTGGGTGAGTCGTACAACCGTTCACGCGCTGATTTTCAGAGCCGTTGACCTTCGTCTGCTCACCTCGCTGCTGGGTGCTATGCTGCTTTCCGGTTGCGTCAGCTCGCCACCCGGTGGCGTCCAGGTCGTCGATCGTGGCCAGAATCAGGGACGAGCTCCGCTGATCCAGCGCCAGCCGGTGCGCACCGGTCACTACGTGGTACAGCGTGGCGATACGCTGTACTCCATTGCCTTCCGCTTCGGCTGGGACTGGAAGGCGCTCGCGGCGCACAACGGCTTGCGTGATCCCTACCTGATCCGGGTCGGTCAGGTCATTCGTTTCGATAATCGTCAGGCGTCCGGATCGCCGGTCGTAGCCAGTGCACCGAGCAACCCGGCTCCCCAGGCTCCACCGTCTCAGCCAGTCAGTCAGCCTGTTGTCGTAACTGCCCCAGTAGCGACAGCCCCCAAGCAGCCCGTAGCGAGTACACCAGCTACCACCCCGGTCACGCCAGTGACCCGCTCGGCAACCGGTTGGGCCTGGCCCACTCAAGGGGCGGTGATCAGTCGTTTTTCCTCAAACGGCAGTTTGAATAAAGGCATTGATATCGCAGGGGAATTAGGACAGCCTGTTTTAGCTGCGTCTGATGGATCGGTGGTGTACGCCGGGAGTGGTTTGCGGGGCTACGGCGAATTGGTCATCATCAAGCACAGCGACACCTACGTTAGCGCTTACGGTCACAACCGTAGGCTGTTGGTTCGGGAGGGGCAGCAGGTCAAGGCTGGGCAACGTATTGCCGAGATGGGGTCCACAGGGGCCGACCGGGTGAAGCTTCATTTCGAGATTCGCCGTCAGGGAAAACCTGTCGATCCGCTGCAGTATCTGCCTAACCGTTGATCCGTCGCCCATCCGTTCCACTACGTGGGAGGGACGGGCTCAGGTGTGGCCAGGACGTGTCCGCCAGAGCTTGTTGTCGAACTCATCTTGGGACTACAACAATGGCTCTCATAAAAGAAGAAGCGCCGGAGTTTGACGTCGACGATGAACTGCTCCTCATGGAGCCAGGCATCGTTTTGGGCGAGGTTCAGAACGACGAGGCGCAAATGCCAACGTCGCGTGCCAAAGCCAAACACGCCACCCCCTCCAAACAGCACAAGCACATCGATTACACCCGGGCGCTGGACGCCACTCAGCTTTACCTCAATGAAATCGGCTTCTCGCCGCTGCTGACTCCCGATGAGGAGGTGCACTTCGCGCGGCTCGCGCAGAAGGGCGATCCCGCCGGGCGCAAACGCATGATCGAGAGCAATCTGCGCCTGGTCGTGAAGATCGCGCGGCGTTACGTCAACCGTGGGTTGTCACTGCTCGACTTGATCGAGGAGGGCAATCTGGGCTTGATTCGCGCCGTGGAGAAATTCGACCCGGAGCGCGGCTTCCGCTTCTCCACCTATGCGACCTGGTGGATCCGTCAAACCATCGAGCGCGCGATCATGAATCAGACGCGCACGATTCGCTTGCCGATCCATGTGGTCAAGGAGCTCAACGTCTACCTGCGCGCGGCGCGTGAGTTGACCCAGAAGCTCGACCATGAGCCCTCTGCCGAGGAGATCGCCAATCTGTTGGAGAAGCCTGTCGGTGAGGTCAAGCGCATGCTCGGCCTGAACGAGCGTGTCTCTTCCGTGGACGTTTCGCTCGGGCCGGACTCCGACAAGACCCTGCTCGATACCCTGACCGATGACCGCCCGACGGATCCCTGTGAGTTGCTGCAGGATGACGATCTTTCGCAAAGCATCGATCAGTGGCTGTCGGATCTGACCGAGAAGCAGCGCGAGGTCGTGGTGCGCCGTTTCGGCCTCCGTGGTCACGAGAGCTGCACGCTCGAAGAGGTGGGGCAGGAAATCGGCCTGACGCGTGAGCGGGTCAGACAGATTCAGGTCGAGGCGCTCAAGCGTCTACGCGAAATCCTCGAGAAGAACGGCTTGTCCAGCGACGCATTGTTTCAGTAACAATGCGCTTTCGACGAACCCCGGCCATGGCCGGGGTTCGCCTTTTATGGGCCTTGCCCGTGATTCTTCTATGAACCCTGAGCGGTACGGTTTTTAGAAGCTCATTGTCAGCCATCGCTTACAACTGGCGTCAGCCTTTGTGGCAAGGCGAGTCTGGATATCAGCGCATTTCGTCTCTTAAAATTTATAACCCTTTGTTTTTATTTGATTTATTCGTAATGCGGGTGTCTCTGATCGACTGTCAGAGCGTGCTGCAGGGGAGTTGAGCTGATTCTGCCAGCGGGTAATATCGGTTCCGTACTCAGGGACAAGCACAGATCATCAGGATGATGATCAGGAACATCGCATGATGCGATTCATCAGGATGATGGAGTTGGGAGACGAAGGGACTAGGGAATAAAAGTGGGCGGCGCAAGCCGCCCCTTTTTTTGCCTGTGAAAAGGCCTTGGCACAAATAAAAAGACCCGCATATCGCGGGTCTTCTCGTTTCGGGCGAACTCAGCGCTCGAGATGTTGCAGCTTGTCCTTAACGCCATCCCACTCTTCGGCATCTGCCAGGGCGTCTTTCTTCTCGGTGATGTTCGGCCACACTTCAGCCAGATCGGCGTTCAGTTCGATGAACTCCTGCATGTCCTCTGGCACTTCATCTTCGGAGAAGATCGCCTGTGCCGGGCACTCGGGCTCGCACAGGGCGCAGTCGATGCACTCGTCCGGGTGGATCACCAGGAAGTTCGGGCCTTCGTAGAAGCAATCGACCGGGCAGACTTCCACGCAGTCGGTGTATTTGCACTTGATGCAGTTGTCGGTAACGACGAAGGTCATGTCTGATTCTCTCCTCGGGCGGCGGCCTGGGTTCTTTCTGCGAAGAATCTCCAGGCGTTCTGTCAGTGCCGCGGCTCAGGCTGTAAACCGGGCTGTCGTAAAAATGCGCGCGATTCTAACAGCTTGCGCGCGTTAGCGTTAGATCCGTGTCTTCCAGCTATATAGCAGTTCCAGCGCCTTGCGCGGACTCAGATCATCCGGATTGATCTTCTGCAATTCCTCCAGCAACGGATGCGGCACGCTGGCGAACAGATCGCTTTGCATCGGCACTTGTGGCTGGCCAGGCGATTGCTTGGGCAAGTCGTGCGGTAGGCTCGTCGCTTCCAGGCGCGCCAGGTGCTCGCGCGCGCGGCTGATCACCGTACCCGGCACGCCCGCCAATTGTGCTACGGCCAGGCCGTAGCTCTGGCTCGCCGGGCCGGGTTGAACGTGATGGAGGAAGACGATGCGCTCGTTGTGCTCGGTGGCGGAGAGGTGCACGTTGGCCACCACCGGTTCGCTTTCCGGCAGTACGGTCAGCTCGAAGTAATGGGTGGCGAACAGGGTGAAGGCACGCAGGTGCGCCAGGTGCTCGGCTGCCGACCAGGCCAGGGACAGACCATCGAAGGTGCTGGTTCCCCGACCGACTTCGTCCATCAGCACTAGGCTACGTTCGCTGGCGTTGTGCAGGATGTTAGCGGTTTCGCTCATCTCCACCATGAAGGTGGAGCGGCCGCCCGCCAGATCATCGCTGGAACCGATACGGGTGAAGATACGGTCGACCAACGACAACTCGCAGGCCGCAGCTGGCACGAAGCTGCCGATATGGGCCAGCAGCACGATCAGCGCAGTCTGGCGCATGTAGGTGGATTTACCGCCCATGTTCGGCCCGGTGATGACCAGCATGCGGCGGTTGTCGTCGAGGTCCAGGTCGTTGGCCACGAAGGGCGTGGTGAGCACCTGCTCGACCACCGGGTGGCGCCCCTGGTTGATGCGCATGCAGGGCTCTTCGACGAAGCGCGGGCGATTGAGGTCGAGATTCAGCGCGCGCTCGGCCAGATTGCTCAGTACGTCCAGTTCGGCCAGTGCCGCAGCGCTGTCCTGCAGCGGGGCGAGGTGGCCGATCAGGCGTTCGAGCAACTCGTCGTAGAGCATCTTCTCGCGTGCCAGGGCGCGGCTCTTGGCCGACAGTGCCTTGTCCTCGAACTCCTTCAGCTCCGGGGTAATGAAGCGCTCGGCGCCCTTGAGCGTCTGCCGGCGGATGTAGTCGGCCGGCGCCGACTCGGCTTGTTTGGTCGGCAGCTCGATGAAGTAGCCATGCACACGGTTGTAGCCCACCTTGAGATTGGCCAGACCGGTACGGGCTTTCTCGCGGGCTTCCAGATCCATGAGGAACTGGCCGGCGTTCTCGCTCATCGATTGCAACTCGTCCAGCTCGGCGTCGTAGCCGGTCTTGAGGACGCCGCCGTCGCGGATCACCGCTGGCGGGTTGTCGATGATGGCGCGGGCCAGCAGGTCGGCCAGTTCCGGATAGGTGGCGATGCTCAAAGCCAGTTGCTGCAGGTGTGGGGTGTCCAGCGTGGTCATCGCCCGTTGCAGCTCGGGCAGCGCAGCCAGCGCATCGCGCAGGCGGGCCAGGTCGCGCGGGCGGGCGTTGCGCAGGCCGATACGGGCGAGTATGCGCTCCAGGTCACCGATTTCCTTGAGCTGCGGTTGCAGCGTTTCGAAGCGGTAGCCGTCGAGCAGGCAGGCGATGGCCTCCTGGCGCGCTTCGAGCACCGTGCGATCACGCAGCGGGCGGTTCAGCCAACGGCCCAGCAGGCGGCTGGCCATGGCGGTCTGGCAGCGATCCATGACTGATTGCAGGGTATTGTCGCGGCCGCCAGCGAGGTTGATGTCCAGCTCCAGGTTGCGGCGGCTGGCGCCATCGAGGATCACGGTGTCGTCCAGACGCTCATGACGCAGGCTGCGCAGGTGGGGCAGGGCGGTGCGCTGGGTTTCCTTGGCATAAGCCAACAGGCAACCGGCGGCGCCGATGGCCAGGGTCAGGTTCTCGCAGCCGAAGCCTTTCAGGTCTTGGGTGCCGAATTGCTGACACAGGCTCTTGAAGGCGCTGTCACGGTCAAAATCCCAGGGGGCGCGGCGGCGCGAACCCTTGCGCTTCTCGGCAGGCAGGCCCTGCGGCCAGTCGTCCGGAATCAGCAGTTCGGCAGGGTTCAGGCGCTCCAATTCGGCCAACAGGTTTTCCCAGCCCTTGATCTCCTGCACGCTGAAGCGGCCGCTGGTGATATCCAGCACGGCCAGGCCGAACAGGCGTTCATCTCCGAGCACGGCAGCCAACAGGTTGTCGCGATGTTCATCGAGCAGAGCTTCGTCGCTGATGGTGCCGGGGGTGATGATGCGTACCACCTGGCGTTCCACCGGGCCCTTGCTGGTCGCCGGATCGCCGATCTGTTCGCAGATCACCACCGACTCGCCAAGCTTGACCAGCTTGGCCAGGTAACCTTCTACCGAGTGGAAGGGAATGCCGCACATGGGGATCGACTGACCGGCCGACTGACCGCGGGCGGTCAGGGTGATATCCAGCAGCTTGGCTGCCTTCTTCGCGTCTTCGTAGAAAATTTCGTAGAAGTCACCCATGCGATAGAACATCAGCTGATCCGGGTGCTGGTTCTTCAGTTTCCAGTACTGCTGCATCATCGGGGTGTGGGCTGAAAGATCCGTCATGGTTTCCGCTGTCCGGCTTAAATCGCAAAAGCGCCTAGTGTAGGGTATCGGGCTGGCCCGTTTCACCCCGGAGAACGACATGGATTCCATCAGCCAACTGGCCGCGCAGCTCGGACGACAATTGCAGGCCGCCCATGCTCAGGTGACGACGGCCGAGTCCTGCACAGGGGGGGGGATCGCCGAGGCGATCACCCGCATTCCTGGTAGCTCCGCCTGGTTCGAGGCTGGCTACGTGACCTATTCCAATGTTCAGAAAACGCGGCAACTTGGCGTCTGTGCCGACTTTTTCAGCACGGTCGGGGCTGTCAGCCAGGAGGTCGTCGAAGCCATGGTTCGTGGCGCCCAGGCTCACAGTGGAGCGCGTTATGCCGTAGCGGTCAGTGGTGTGGCGGGGCCTGATGGCGGTTCACCCGAGAAGCCTGTGGGCACTGTCTGGCTGGCCTGGGGGGACGGAGAGCGTCTTTTCAGCCTGCGCAAGCAGTTTGCCGGTAACCGCGATCAGGTGCGCCGACAGACGGTCGAGGCCGCACTGGCTGGGCTCATCAGCCTGCTATCAGGGGAAAATCCGCTGGCGGGGTAGGCGGATGGCTTGCTCTGTGGAATAATACTGGCTACTTATACAGTTGTTGGCGGCCATCGAGGCCCTTGTGAATACGTGAGGATGGTAATGGACGAGAACAAGAAGCGCGCCTTGGCGGCTGCCCTGGGTCAGATCGAGAAACAATTCGGCAAAGGCGCCGTGATGCGCATGGGCGATCACGAGCGGCAGGCCATTCCGGCCATCTCCACTGGTTCGCTCGGGCTGGACATCGCTCTGGGCATCGGTGGCCTACCGAAAGGCCGTATCGTGGAAATATACGGCCCGGAATCCTCGGGTAAGACCACGCTGACGCTCTCGGTAATCGCCGAAGCGCAGAAGATGGGGGCGACCTGTGCCTTCGTCGACGCCGAGCACGCCCTCGATCCCGATTACGCGGGCAAGCTTGGCGTCAATGTCGATGACCTGCTGGTTTCGCAGCCGGATACCGGCGAGCAAGCGCTGGAAATCACCGACATGCTGGTGCGCTCCAATGCCGTCGACGTGATCATCGTCGACTCCGTGGCCGCTCTGGTGCCCAAGGCCGAGATCGAAGGCGAGATGGGTGACATGCATGTTGGTCTGCAGGCGCGTCTGATGAGCCAGGCACTGCGCAAGATCACGGGCAACATCAAGAACGCCAATTGCCTGGTGATCTTCATCAACCAGATCCGTATGAAGATCGGTGTGATGTTTGGCAGCCCGGAAACCACCACCGGCGGTAATGCGCTGAAGTTCTACTCCTCGGTTCGTCTCGACATCCGCCGTACCGGCGCGGTGAAAGAAGGTGAGGAAGTGGTGGGCAGTGAAACCCGCGTGAAGATCGTCAAGAACAAGGTGGCGCCGCCATTCCGCCAGGCCGAGTTCCAGATTCTTTACGGCAAGGGTATCTATCGCAACGGCGAGATCATCGATCTCGGCGTCCAGCAAGGTCTGGTCGAGAAGTCGGGTGCCTGGTACAGCTATCAGGGCAACAAGATTGGCCAGGGCAAGGCCAACGCCGCGAAGTACCTGGAGGACAATCCGGCTGTTGCACGCGAGATCGAAGGTCAGATCCGCGACAAATTGCTCGTAGGCGGTGCGCCTGCCAAGGCTTCGGCCGAGGATATGGCTGACGCCGAAGTCGACTTCTAAAGCATGCCGGTCGTGCTGGACAGCCCGTCGGCAGTGCGGCGGGCGGCCATGGATCTGCTGGCGCGGCGTGAGCACGGTCGTGTCGAGTTGTCGCGCAAGCTCCTGCGGCGTGGTGCGCCGCAAGAGCTGATCGACGCTGCGCTGGAGCGCCTCGCCGCGGAGGGGCTGCTCTCAGAGGCCCGCTATCTGGAAAGTTTCGTCGCATCACGGGCGCGAGCTGGCTACGGCCCGCAACGCATTCGTGAGGAGTTGTCGCAACGCGGGCTTGCGCGGGGTGATATCGATCAGGCGTTGCGTGATAGCGGCGTTGACTGGTTCACCCAGTTGCGTGAAGTCTGGCAGCGCAAGTTTGCAGGTTGTCTGCCCGGCGATGCACGCGAGCGTGCTCAACAGGGGCGCTTCCTGGCCTATCGTGGCTATTCCATGGAAATGATCGGTCGCCTGTTGAGTGGCCGTGGCGAGTGGGACTAGCCGGTCAGGTCGTGCAGGTAGGTGAGCATGTCCGGTGCGCCGGCCAATCGCAGACCTTCTCCCAAAGCCGTGGCTTGCGGATGATCCTTGGGTAGCAATAGCAGTTCGGGCGTGCCTGCGCTCTTCCAGAGTGACAGGCGGGCATAAGGCATGCCGCTATCCAGTAACAGCCCCATGAATGCCGGGTCGTTCCAGGCTTCGCAGGGCATCGCCAGGACGTGATAACGCTGCTCAAGGCTCGCCAGAGCGTTGGAGTCGAGGCGGTAATGCGTCAAGTTGGCAGGCAGCATCACTTCCAGGCCGCGGCGGCGGGCATAAACGATTGCGCCCGCGAAGTTCGCGCCTTGCTGTTCTCCAGCCCAGAACGTGCGCTGAGCGCGCCAACTGGCCTGGCGCAGTTCGATCGGATCGCCCGCCAGATAGCGGGGCAGTGCCAGGCTGAATGTACGGATGAAATCCTTGTAGCTGATGATGCGAACCTGTTTGCAGTGTTCGCTCGCGGCGTAATCCTCGAACGTTCGATAGCTCGCGCCATTGGCAAGCGTATTGGAGAAACCGTCGACCAGGCGTAGATCGAAGGACTGCAGAGTGTATTGCTCGATGGACACCACGCCGGCCAGGGCGGCGTGTGCCAGGGCTTTGTCTTCCTGCACCGGCCCGGAAAGCGCGTCGCGCGGTAAATCCACCAGCCGGTAAAGAGGCGGGCCGTCTTGCCAGACAATGCTGTCATGCTGTGCTGGCAGTGGCTTGAATGGCAACTGCAGGGCGCTTGCGCGCAGGAATGTCTGTCGCGCACCGCGGCCGATCAAGCCCAGGCGTTGGGCTAGCGAGGTCAGCCGAGTGCTGAAAGTCTGAGGCTCGGGCAGAGTCATGGCCAACAGGCGGCTCCAGATGGATCTGCTTCATTGTGGCAGACAGTGCTGGCTGCTGCATGCAGGCAGGCGCCACGGGCAAAACTGTAGGGTCTGCGCTGTGGCAGAATAGCTGCATTCATTTGCGAGGGTGCCTCCATGCCCAGCCTGGTGCTGGATATCGCGTTATCGGCGGAACGGGTGCAAGCCATCTATCGCGGCCATGCCAACCGGATTATGGCGCAAAGCCGTGACGGACGCCGAGTCAGTTTACCTGCACACCATTTCCGGCCCTTTCTGACTCATACCGGCATCCATGGTTCCTTCGAGCTGGAGTTCAGTCTCGAGGGCGAGTTACTGAGTCTGCGTCGACTGGGCTGATGCGCGACGCGCCTCGCGTCGTTGCGGGATCGGCGGCTATAATCGCGACCCTCCATCTTCTGCCGAGCTGAGCCTGTCCATGTACTCCCTGGCCCGCGAGCTGCTATTCAAGTTGTCCCCGGAAACCTCCCACGAGCTGTCGATCGATCTGATCGGCGCTGGCGGTCGCCTGGGGCTAAATGCACTTCTGACCAAGGCGCCGACGAGCCTGCCGACCCAGGTAATGGGGCTGCAGTTCGCCAATCCGGTAGGCCTGGCCGCCGGGCTGGACAAGAACGGTGATGCCATCGACGGCTTCGCGCAGTTGGGCTTCGGTTTTGTCGAGATCGGCACCGTCACCCCGCGCCCCCAACCGGGCAACCCCAAGCCGCGTCTGTTCCGCCTGCCGCAGGCTGAAGCGGTGATCAACCGTATGGGCTTCAACAACCTTGGCGTCGATCACCTGCTGCAACGGGTGCAGGCAGCGAAGTTCAAAGGCGTGCTTGGCATCAATATTGGCAAGAATTTCGACACGCCCGTCGAGCGCGCCGTGGATGATTACCTGGCCTGCCTGGACAAGGTCTACGCACATGCCAGCTACGTGACGGTCAACGTCAGCTCGCCCAATACACCCGGGTTGCGCAGCCTGCAGTTCGGTGATCAGCTCAAGGCTCTGCTTGAGGCGTTGCGCCTGCGCCAGGAAGATCTGGCCCAATTGCATGGCAAGCGCGTACCACTGGCCATCAAGATCGCCCCTGACATGAATGATGAAGAGACCGCTCTGGTGGCCGCTGCTCTGGTCGAGGCAGGTATGGATGCGGTGATCGCCACCAATACCACCTTGAGCCGTGAGGGTGTCGAAGGGTTGGCGCACAGCGAAGAAGCAGGCGGCCTTTCCGGAGCCCCGGTGCGCGACAAGAGCACGCATGTAGTCAAGGTGCTGGCAGGTGAGTTGGGCGGACGCCTGCCGATCATCGCGGTCGGCGGTATTACCGAAGGCAAGCATGCTGCGGAGAAGATCGCTGCCGGGGCGAGTCTGGTGCAGATTTACTCTGGGTTCATCTACAAGGGGCCGGCGCTGATCCGTGAAGCCGTGGATGCGATTGCCGCCATCCGCAAATGAAAAGGGGCTCCCTCTGGAGCCCCTGGGCTTGCGCCCGCCGCCCGGATGGGGTCGGCATGGTGAAGTCTGAAGAGTCTTGGAGCCTGGCTAACTGATTGGGCAGTAGAACCAGGCTCCTGAATCAGCCGACAGCGTGAAGTTCGTTGAGTCGGTGGATACCGGCCGCGCCGGTGAGCCCGTCCCAGTTGTCGCCACGGCCCTCACGCCAGCCGTTCATCCAGGCTTGACGTACCGATGGCAGGGTGAATGGGCAAAGTTCGCGGGATTTACCATTGATGCCGTATTGATAGCCGCGCAGAAAAGCTCGTTCTAACGGATCACGCTTAAGTCTTCTCATAGGGTGTTGCCCTCACTGTTGACTGTTATGTCCCGTTGGCCTCGTGGCGAGGCCTGGCAGATGGATGTCTGCCTGCGGAGGTCGCTGCCGGCGTGGCGAGCCTCCTGTTGCGTTCGCCGTTGCAGCGAAGCCTTAGGTAGAGTTCTAACGAATGCCCTCTGCCCTGTGAATGATCGATTTGTCATAAGGGCGTAACCTTATCGAGGGTCAAGCCATAAGTAGACTGGTCATGCGTCCAGTCAGCGCCAGCCAAACGGCGTGAAGACTGGGCTGCAACTGCGGCGCTGTCACCGTGATGGCGCAAATGAGATTGCTGCTTATTCCGACGAAGGGTCGCGCTGCGACGCTTTGTCACTTAATGTGAGTCGAGGTGCGTTGCACCTTTTTTACCTGCCACTGGCACTGGATTGTTCATGTCCGAGCGTTACGAAATCGTACTTACCTGCCCCAAGGGGATCGAAGGCCTGCTGCTGGAAGAGGCGCGCAGTCTCGGTCTGGAAGAGGCGCGCGAGCAGACCGCGGCTGTCCGCGGGCAGGGCGATCTGGAGGTGGCTTATCGGCTGTGCCTCTGGTCGCGTCTGGCCAACCGCGTGCTGCTGGTGTTGTCGCGCTTCTCCATGGGCAGCGCCGAGCAGTTGTATGAGGGTGTTCAGGCCGTGGACTGGCGTGATCATCTGGAGCCGGCGGGCAGTCTGGCCGTCGAGTTCAGTGGCCATGGTTCCGGCATCGACAACACGCATTTCGGCGCATTGAAGGTCAAGGACGCTATCGTCGACCGCCTGCGCACCCGCACGGGCGAGCGGCCGAGCATCGACAAGCTCAACCCGGATCTGCGCGTGCACCTGCGCCTCGACCGGGGCGAGGCCGTGTTGTCGCTGGATCTGTCTGGGCATAGCCTGCACCAGCGTGGTTATCGTCTGCAGCAGGGCGCCGCACCTCTCAAGGAGAACCTTGCCGCGGCCGTGCTGATCCGTGCCGGTTGGCCGCGTATCGCTGCCGAGGGCGGCGCTCTGGCCGACCCCATGTGCGGGGTGGGTACCTTCCTCGTCGAGGCGGCGCTGATGGCGGCCGATATCGCCCCCAATCTGAAGCGCGAGCGCTGGGGTTTTTCCAACTGGCTCGGTCATGTGCCGGCGCTGTGGAAAAAACTGCATGTCGAGGCCGAGCAGCGTGCTGCCGCCGGTCTGGCCAAGCCGCCGCTGTGGATTCGAGGTTACGAGGCGGATCCCCGGCTGATCCAGCCGGGGCGCAACAACGTCGAGCGCGCTGGATTGGCCGACTGGGTGAAGATCTATCAAGGCGAACTCGGTACCTTCGAGCCGCGCCCCGACCAGAATCAGAAAGGTCTGGTGATCAGCAACCCGCCCTACGGTGAGCGTCTGGGCGACGAGGCCAGCCTGCTGTACCTCTATCAGAATCTCGGTGAGCGCCTGCGTCAGGCCTGTCTGGGCTGGGAGGCTGCGGTGTTCACCGGGGCACCTGAGCTGGGCAAGCGCATGGGGCTGCGCAGCCATAAGCAATATGCCTTCTGGAACGGTGCGCTGCCGTGCAAGCTGTTGTTGATCAAGGTGCAGACCGAGCAGTTCGTCACCGGTGAGCGCAAGGTGCGTAGCGAGGAAGACGTACCCGCCGAGGCGGCGACGCCGGCGCGCTTGTCCGAAGGTGGGCAGATGTTCGCCAATCGCCTGCAGAAGAACCTCAAGCAACTGGGCAAATGGGCGCGCCGCGAGGGTGTGGAGTGCTACCGCCTGTACGATGCCGACATGCCCGAGTATGCCCTGGCGGTCGATCTGTACCGCGACTGGGTGCACGTGCAGGAGTACGCTGCGCCGCGTTCGATCGACCCGGAGAAGGCGCAGGCGCGCCTGCTCGATGCCCTGGCTGCGATTCCACAAGCGCTGGGCGTGGCCCAGAACCGTGTGGTGATCAAGCGCCGTGAGCGTCAGGTCGGCACCAAGCAGTATCAGCGCCAGGCCGCTCAGGGGCAGTTCATGGAGGTGGTCGAGGGCGGCGTGAAGTTGTTGGTCAACCTGACCGATTACCTCGACACCGGCCTGTTCCTCGATCATCGTCCGCTGCGCCTGCGTCTGCAGAAGGAGGCCGCAGGCAAGCGCTTCCTCAACCTGTTCTGCTACACCGCGACGGCTACCGTGCATGCCGCAAAGGGCGGTGCGCGTAGCACTACCAGTGTCGATCTGTCGAAGACCTATCTCGATTGGGCACGACGCAATCTCTCGCTCAACGGCTTTTCCGACAAGCACCGTCTGGAGCAGGCCAACGTCATGGAATGGCTGCAGGCTGACCGCCAGGAATACGATCTGGTCTTCATCGATCCGCCAACCTTCTCCAACTCCAAGCGCATGGAGGGCGTGTTCGACGTGCAGCGTGACCACATCGAGCTGATCGACATGGCCATGGCGCGTCTGGCGCGTGGTGGCGTGTTGTACTTCTCCAACAACTTCCGCAAGTTCCAACTCGATGAAGGGCTGGCGGCGCGTTATCAGGTGGAGGAGATCAGTGTGCAGACGCTGGATGCGGATTTCGCGCGCAATCCCAAGATCCACCGTGCCTGGCGCTTCACGGCACGATAGCGCGAGAACGGCAGGTGATGACTGAGGCGTTCAGTCATCACCTGCCGATATCAGGCTGGATGGACAAAGCGCCATCCGCCGTGCGTTCTGACTCAGCGTTTCGGCTGCTTGTAGGTGTCCAGCAACACCTGATCGAGGATGGAGCTGGCGCCCCAGGGTTTCGGATCGTTGAGAATCGCCACCACGGCCCAGTCCTGCCCATTGCTGTCGCGGCTGTAGCCGGCGATGGCGCGCACATTGTTCAGGGTTCCCGTCTTGATGTGCGCTTCACCAGCCAGCGGCGTACGGCGCAGACGTTTGCGCATGGTGCCGTCCATTGCCGCCAGCGGCAGGGAGCTGCGGAACTCGGCGGCATAGGGGCTGCGCCAGGCGGCCTGGAGGATGGCAGCCATCTCGCGTGCGCTGATGCGCTCTGCCCGCGACAACCCTGAACCATTCTCCATGACCAGTTGCGAGGCCGTGATGCCTTTGCGCGCCAGCCAGCTGCGAATCACCCGTTGAGCGGCCATGCCGTCGTCCTTGTCGGCCGCGGTGCGGAAGTGCGCGCCGAGGCTGAGGAACAGCTGCTTGGCCATGGTGTTGTTGCTGTACTTGTTGATGTCGCGGATCACTTCCACCAGATCCGGTGATTGCGCCTGCACCAGCAGACGCGCCTTCTCCGGTACCTGGCCCTGACGATCCTTGCCGAGGATCTTGCCGCCCAGCTCCTGCCAGATCCCGCGTACTGCACCAGCGGCGTAACTGGGGTGGTCGAGCAGCGACAGGTAGGTCTGTGCGCTGCAGCCCTCGGGGAGCTTGCCGGTGACGATCACCGTGGTGCCGTCGTACTGGCTGACCGGGTTGTAGCGCACGTCCGGCCAGGCGGGGCAGGGCGCGGACTTGAGCAGCTTGACCTGGTTGTCGATACGGATTGAGGGGATCGGCGGATCCATGGCGATCTGCACCTTGCCCTCGGCGGCGCGAGCGACGAAACGCTGCGCCTTGAGGTTGACCAGCAGCGCATCAGGCTTGACCAGGAAGGGCTTGTTCTCATCGCCGCCGTCGTCATTGAAGGCAGGTAGCTGCGGGGTGACGAAGAAACTGCGGTCGAGCACCAGATCGCCCTGAACCTGCTGTACGCCGTTGATGCGCAGATCACGCAGCAACAGCCAGAGCTTCTCCATGTTCAGCTTGGGATCGCCACCGCCCTTGAGATAGAGGTTGCCTTGCAGCACACCGTTCTCCAGCGGGCCGTCGGCATAGAACTCGGTTTGCCAGTGGTGGGTCGGCCCCAGCAGTTCCAGTGCGGCGAAGGTGGTAACCAGCTTCATGGTCGATGCCGGGTTGACCGAAACGTCGGCATTGAACTGCAAGCCACCAGGCTGGCCACTGAGCGGCAGTGTCACCACGGACAGCGATTGGGTGGAAATCTTGTTCGCTCGCAGAGCTTTTTCGACATTCGCCGGCAGGCTGATGGACGTTGCCGCGTAGGTGGTCAGAGCGAGGGGGAGCAGAAAGGCGCCGAGCGCCAGTTGGCGAAACCGTTGGATCATCGAGAAAACCTTCCGCGTGCAGCGGAGCAACGATAGATGGGCAGGGACGAATGGCGCCCATTATGCCGTACGGCTGTGCTTTTGCACGCGATCAAGACGGGCTATCGGGCGTGGAAACTGCTAGAGTGCCGCGCGTTATCACCTAAGAGGAAAGTTACATGGCGACCAATCGTTCCCGCCGTCTGCGCAAGAAGCTCTGTGTCGATGAATTCCAGGAACTGGGCTTCGAGCTGACCCTGAACTTCAAGGCCGACCTGAGCGATCAGGTGATCGACAGTTTCATCGACCAGTTCCTGGACGATGCCATCGCCGGCAATGGTCTGGACTACGTCGGTGGCGAAGATTATGGCCTGGTGTGCCTGGCCAAACGTGGTTCGGTCAACGAAGAGCAGCGCAGTGCCGTCGAAGCCTGGCTCAAGGGCCGTGACGAGCTGCAGGGCTTCGAGGTCAGCCCGCTGCTCGATGTCTGGTATCCGGGTAATCCGATCAACCAGGCGTGAGCCTGTGGAGTGCCGGGCTCCCGGCACTCTCTCTTTGCTCGTTCAGGCCAGCCCTGCCTTCGCCAGGATGGCCTGTTCGTCCAGCGCATCGATCTGCTGCTTCTGCATGAAACGTTCGGCGTAACGCATTGCGACGCCCGAACGAATGAAGAGCGCGAACAAATCGGGGTCGATATGCGCGCCTCGGCACATCCCGGCCATGATGTTCAGCGCCTCGGATAGTGTCTTGCCCTTTTTGTAAGGGCGATCTACCGCCGTCAGGGCTTCGAAGATATCGGCGATGGCCATCATCCTGGCCGGCAGGCTCATCTGCTCGCGTGTCAGGCGCTTGGGGTAGCCGCTGCCGTCCATTTTTTCATGATGACCGCCAGCGATCTCGGCGACGTTCTGCAGGTGCCGTGGAAATGGCAGGCGGCTGAGCATGAGTATGGTCTGCACGATGTGGTGGTTGATGATGTAGCGCTCCTCGGCCGTCAGCGTGCCTCGGCCGATGCCGAGGTTGTGCAGTTCGCCGCGGTTGAATTTGTAGGTGGGCACTTCCAGTTGGAAACCCCAGGGGTTGTCCGCATCGATGCGCTCCTGTTCGGCGCGTTCGATCAGGTGCTCGGGGCGATCGGCCAGCAGCGGCTCGGCGACCGGCAGAGCGGCCGCTGGCGTGCGCTCCAGGCGTTGGGCCTCTTCCCAGGACACCCCAAGACGGTTGTCGAGCGTGCGCAGCCAGCGGCGCTGGGCGATCTGCTGGAGGCGGGCGAGATCGGCTTCGGCCATGGCTTCTCCGCCGAGGTTGGTGTGGGCGACGAAGGCGAATTCGTCGTCGAGTTGGCCCAGCAACTCGTCGCGCAGCAGGGCCAATGCCTGCGTATCGCCACCCTCGGCGCAGCCTTTCCAGTAGCTGACCCAGGCATCGCGCTTGAGCACTTCGAAGCGCATGCGTATTTCGTGGATGCGGTCGTACAGGGTTTCCAGCTTGGTGGCCTTGTCCACCACGTATTCCGGGGTGGTGACCTTGCCGCAGTCGTGCAGCCAGGCCGCGATATGCAGTGCTTCCCACTCTTCCTCGTTGGGTTGGTAGTCGCTAAAGGCCGGTGCATCGCTATTGGCCGCAGCCTCGGCGAGCATCAGGGTGATTTCCGGCACGCGCTGGCAATGGCCGCCGGTGTAGGGGCTCTTGGCGTCGATGGCGCCAGCGATCAACTGGATGAAGGCGTCCAGCAGCTGTTTCTGCCGGGCCAGCAGACGCTGGCTTTCGATACACAGGGCTGCGCTGCCGGAAACCGCATCGACGAATGCCACGCGCTCGGGGCTGAGCATGCTGTCGTCCTGTTCGCCGCTATCGCGCTGCAGCAGCACCAGCACACCGACCGTTTCGCCCTGGCGATTGTGCAGGCCGGCGGCGATCAGGTGCAGGCGCGGGCTATCCATGGCCGACAGCAGACCGCGGAACTGGCCGGCCTGGTCGAAGCCGATTGAGGTCGCGACGCTATTGCCACCGCGTGCCGGGCCGCTGAGCCATGCCGGCAGGCTGCTGTCATCACGCTGCAACGCCTCGATGCCGAGCGCCGCTATGGACTGGCTTTCGCCGTCGATCAACACACCCTGGGGCTCCAGGCGCGCGCTGTCGGCGTCGAGCAGGTAGAGCAGCCCGCCCTGAGCCTCGCTGATGGCCACGGTGGAATCCATCACCCGCTTGATCAGCGTCTCGAAGCGGGTTTCCGCCGAGAGGCTGGCGGCGATGTCGAGAAAGCGTGACAGCGTGTCCTTCATGTGGGTCATGGACAGCGCCAACTGGTCGACTTCGAGGATCGGCGAGCGGCCGCTGGCCGGATGGCCGAAGTCGAAGCGGCGAATGGCCTCGGCTTCCTCGACCAGCGAGCGCAGCGGCTTGACCACCAGCCGCGAGGTCAGCCAGCCCAGTGGCAGGCACAGCAGCAGCGTGGTCAGGGTGATCAGGGCGCCCTGCCAGCGGATGCGATAGGCCTCGGCCAGCAATTCGTGCTCCGGCACCAGCAGGGCCAGATTCAGCCCTTGCGGGCCGCCTTCACGAATATGGCGCTGAGCCATGACCCAGCGCTGATGAGCCAGTTCGATCACGCCCTGGCTTTGCTCGCCCAGGTTGCGTTCGAGCAGCTCGCCGAGTGCGGGATTGAGGTCGCGCACCTTGACCCGGCTGGTGCGCCCATCTTTCTCTGCCAGCAAGCGGCTGCTGTCCGGATAGGCGACCGCATTGCCGTCGCTGTCCGCCAGCACCACTTCGCTGTTGGGCGTCACACGATGGGCGGCGAGGGTGGCGGACAGGTCGTCGAGGGTGAGATCGGCCGCCAGCACGGTGGTCAACCCGGTACGGCGTGCCAGGGTGGTGCCGATCTCCTGGGTGGAGAAGAACAGGTAGGGCGCGGTCGTAATCTGCCCGCCATCACCCCGGGCGCGCTTGAACCAGTCGCGCTCGCGCGGATCGTAGCGCTCGCTGAGGTTCTGCCGGCGGCTCAGCAGATTCAGCGAGCCGTCATAGAACAGGTAGTCGCTGGCCGTGCCAATGCTGCTGCGCTCGATGGCCCAGACCTGAAAGGCGGCCTTGTCCGGGGCATCGAAGCGCTCCTTGAGTACGTCGCTGCGCAGGGGGCGCACCATGAAGAAGTCGCCATCCTCGTAGCCGAGATAGATCGACGCCAGTTTGGGGTTGTCGCGCAGCGCCTGGACGAACAGCGGTAGCAGGGCGAGGCGGTCGTCGAGGTTGTCGGCCTGGGTCGAGGGGTTGAGTGCGATCAGGCTGAGCAGGTGGCGAATGGGTCGGTAGGTGCTGTCCAGATCCTTCTCGACGTCGAGCTGGATACGCTCGAACAGCGTGCTGCTGCTGGAGAAGATCAGGTGGCTGGTCTGTCGGTAGTTGAACAGGCCGAGCACAACGCCGGTAAAGAGCAGAAGCAGGGTGAACAGCACGCTGATGTGAACGTGCAGGGGAAAACGGCGTTCGCGGGGAACTGCTGCCTTGAGCATCGCTCTTCACTCCTTGGTCGCGCTGCGGACGACGGTTCGGGCTGGCTGATAAGGCGAGCCCTCTGAAGCGTAGTGAAGAGTTGGCCGACTTGCTGGGACGTCAGTGCTGAGTCTTGTCGGTCTGTGCACTGCCTGGCGTTTTTCCCAGGCGCAATTGCAGCGCATGGATCAGCAAGGCCACCGCCAGCGCCAGGGCGGTGCCGATCAGCGCGTTGAACAGGCGCACTTCGGGCAGATGCCAGTCGCGCGAAAGACTTTCGGCCAGCAGCACGAAACACAGGCTGGTCTGCAGGACGAACAGGCCATAGTGATTGGCCTGCAGGGCGCGGCTGAGGACGATCAGCGGCAGCAGCATCATCACCATCATCGGCGGGCTCTGCAGGCTGTGCCCGAGCAGGATCAGCAGCCCGGCGGCAGCAAGGCTGGCGAGGCTGGCCTGAACGGCACGCACCAGGCTGTTGTGAAAATCCAGCTGCAGCGTGGTGATCACTGCCAAGGTCAACCAATAGCCGCGCGACAAGCCGGCGAGGTTGACCACCAGCCCCGATGCGGCAAAGGCCAGCATGCAGGCCAGTGCGTGCAGGCGCCACTGGCGACGCGGCAGACGCTGGGCATGTCGACGCAGTACCTTGAGCAGGCTGATCACGCGCGGCATGTAGGGCCACATGCGCAGGCCATGCACGCCGCGCAGACCGAACGCCAGCAGCATCACCCACAGGCCGCCGAGGCTGAACAGCGTGGCTACGGCATAGGGGTTGTGCAAGTTGCCCATGCCGAACTGGCCCTGGCCGAGGCACAGACAGATCGACAGGCCGATGCCGAGCTTGCCTGCCTCGCTGCCGAAGCGTTGCAGCCAGGCCAGCAGCAGGCCGAACGTGGCGAACAGCGCGAGGCTGATCAGCGGATGGCTGCCGGCCCAGAAACCCAGGCCGGCGCTGCAGGCGCCAAGGGCGGTGAGTAGCAGCATGCGCAGCATGCCGAAGCGATGCAGCGGATTGGCCTGCGCCGCCTGAAACGCGCCCACCGACGCCCAGAGAAAGCCCGTGTGCGAGGTAAACAGGCCCAGCAGCAAGGGCAGGGCGCAGCCCAGCCCGGCGATCACGGCGGGGCCCCAGGCGGGTGGCCCGGCATGCCAGGTGAAGCTGTTGCGAATCAGGTTCTTCATGGACGCCTAGATGGGGCTGGAGCGACCGGTCATTTCCCGGGCCATTTCGGTTGCATAGCTGTCGGTCATGCCGGCGATGAAATCGATCACCCGCATGAACGAGCGATAAAGCGGCCAGCCCGGCTCCGGCGCATAGTAACTGAGCAGATCGAGGATGCGTTGGTGCTTGAACGACAGCGGGCGGCCGCTGTGCAGCTCCAGTGCCGCGCCGCAGAAGGCGTTGAGCAGGATCTCCAGAGTGGTATAAGCGCCGATCTCGTGCAGGGTTTTGCGCTTGTCGTGGAAGATCTTCTCTCGCGCAAGGGCCTTGGCATGCTGCACGCAACGTTTGGCCGAGCCGTGCATGTGCTCGACCAGATCACCCTGCAGGGCGCCGCGCAGCAGATCCTGCTGTTGCTCGACGAACGCGCCGGCGGCAGCGTTGGTCAGGTGCTCGATGGCCTTGCCACGCAGGATCGCCAGCTTGCGCCGGCGTGAATCCTTCGGGCCGAGCTGACGGTAGGTTTCCGGCAGGTCATCGCCGACCAGGTCGAGCAGCAGGGCTTCCACTTCGCTGTAGTCGAGCAGTTCCATCTCGACGCCGTCTTCCAGGTCGATCAGGCCGTAGCAGATGTCGTCCGCGGCTTCCATCAGATAGACCAGCGGGTGGCGCGCCCAGCGCTGGCTTTCCAGCTGGGGCAGCTCCAGCTTGGCCGCGATCTGTTCGAGCAGCGGCAACTCGCTCTGGTAGCAGCCGAACTTGTGCTTCTTGTAGCCCAGGGCTTCGGCGTGGCGCGCCGTCCAGGGGTATTTGAGGTACGTGCCCAGGGTGGCGTAGGTGAGGCGCGTGCCACCGTCGAACTGGTGGTATTCCAGCTGGGTGAGTACACGAAAGCCCTGGGCATTGCCCTCGAAGTTGAGAAAGTCGTCGCGTTCGGCATCGCTCATGGCGTCCAGCCAGCCCTTGCCGGCGGCCTGCTGGAACCAGTGGCGGATGGCATCCTCGCCGGAATGGCCGAACGGCGGGTTGCCGATGTCATGGGCCAGGCAGGCCGACTGCACGACCATGCCCAGATCGCTCGGCTCGCACCAGTCGGGCAGTTCGTCGCGGATCATCTCGCCGACACGCATCGCCAGCGAGCGGCCGACGCAGCTGACCTCCAGCGAGTGGGTCAGGCGGGTATGGATATGGTCGTTGCTCGATACCGGGTGCACCTGGGTCTTGCGTCCCAGGCGGCGAAAGGCGCCGGAGAAGATGATGCGGTCATGATCCTTGTGAAACGGGCTACGGCCCAACTCGGCCGAGCTGGGCGCTGGTTTGCCGAGACGTTCGCGGGTGAGCAGGGTATGCCAATCCAAGGCCGATCCTCGCCGGGTTGATCAAGGCCCCTAGCTTGGGTGTTCGGGCGGTTGCCTGCAAGTCGCGGATTACAGGCCGGCGGCGTCGATGTCGACCAGTAGCAGGCGACGGCCGTTATCTATGAACTGGCCAGCCGTCAGGCAGTACTGGTTGCTGGTGGCGTCGCGGTAGGTGCTGGAGAGCGTCAGGCGGCGTTCTTCCCAACCTTCGGCGAGCAGTTGGTAGAAGTACGGTCGCCACGACCAGTTGTGGCCCAGATAGCGGTTGTCGGCCTGCCAGCGTTGTGCGCGCCACTCCAGGTTGGGCGTGAGTTGCGTGCCATGACGGTCGCATTGGTAGATGCGCAGCAGCCAGGGGTAGCCATCCGGTGGGCGCAGGGCCTCGGCCGAGGCGCCGCTTTCGGCCCAGGCCTTGAGCTCGCTCATCAGTTCGGCCAGTTGCTGGCGCATGTTCACCAAGCGTGCGCGCTCGGACAGCTTGTGCTGCACGTAGCTGTCGCGCAGGTGGGCGAAACGGCCGACGAAGGCGTCGCTGGCGAACAGTTCGCGCTCGGGTCGGGCGAACAGGAAGCCTTGTACGTAGCGGGCGCCGCATTCCAGCGCGAAATTCAGCTCGGCCTCGGTTTCCACGCCCTCGGCGATGATCCAGCAGCCGGTTTTCTCGGCCATCTGTGCCAGTGCCTTGACCACTTCACCGCTGGGGCCACCACGGGCGGCCTCCTGGAACAGGCGCATGTCCAGCTTGAGGATGTCCGGCTGCAGCGCCAGTACGCGGTCGAGCTGCGAGTAGCCGGCACCGAAATCGTCGATGGCGATGCGTGCCCCGGCCTCGCGGTACTGCGCGACCACGTGTGGCAGGCGCTGACTGGCGCCCCCCAGCTCGGTGATCTCGAAGACGATGCGGCCCGGTTCGATGCCGCTGCGTTCCAGCTGGATGAGGCTGGGCAAAGGCTGAGTGGGGCGCAGGCGGCTGATCCAGCGCGGTGAGATGTTGAGGCTGAGAAACCAGTCCTTGGGCGCTTCGTGAAAGCGCATCAGGGCATCTTCGCGAACCTGGCGATCGAGCCGGCGCAGGGCCGCTGGCGGCGTTTTGGGATCGGCGAACAGAGGGCCAGCCGAGCGCGCCTGGCCGTGCTCATCGCGCAGCCGTGCCAGCGCTTCGACCCCGGCAATGCGCCCGGTTGCCGTGTCGATGAAGGGCTGGAAGACGGCGAAAGGCAGTCCGTCGATCACCTGGGCATCCTTAGTTGTGAGCTGTGTTATGGCTATTGGATAAGCAGACGGCTCGACTAAGCAAGATCGCGGCCAGGCGGTATAGACCAGCGAAAAAATTATCGGCTGGTCATATCGCTCGGAGTGGCAGGGGCGTTGGAATTACGGCGCCTGAGCAGTGGCGCCAGCAGCAGGGCCAGGCGCAGCCAGCGGCGCCAGCCGCGTTTGCCGCCGATGAGGCCAGCCAGGGCCAAGGCACCACCGGTGAGCCATATTGGTGCGCTGCCGCTACGCAGGCTGAGGCCGAAGTCTTTCGCCTGGCGCAAGGGTTGGGTCAGCAGCAGCGCCTCATGGCGGATTTCCTGGCGGCGCATTTCCAGGCGCATGCGCAACATGGCTTTGCGCAACTCACGGCGCGAGGCATTACTGGGCAGTGTGGGTAGGCTCATGGCAGCAGTTGCTCCCGGTCACGTTGCAGTTCTTCCAGGCTGGCGCTGAACGGGGCGGGCGCACGCAACAGGCTGACCAGCAGCCAGCCGGCGCAGAGCAACAGGCCGATGCCATAGAACGCACAAAGCCCGATGGCCACGGCCAGGCGATGGGTGTCCCAGTAGAGGATCAGCAGCAACGCGGACAAGCCGATCAGCAGCAGCAGGGCGAAGCCCAGGCTCAGCCCGCCCAGCAGTAGGATGCGCAACGCCTGGCTGCGCTGTTCTTCCAGTTCGTGGCCGACCAGCTCCAGGTGACCCTGGAGCCAGCCGAGCAGGGCGCCGCCAAGGCGGCGCGGCGAAGGGCTATCGCTCATCTGCACGGTATCAGCGTCGGCTCAGGAGCAGGCCGATCAGCATGCCGATGGCAGCCGAGAGTCCGAGCGCCTGCCAGGGGTGCTTGTGCACATAGTCTTCGGTGGCGTCGACGGCGATCTTGCCCTGCTCGCGCAGGCTGGTCTCGGCGTGCTGCAGGGTTTCGCGGGCGCGAGACAGGCTGCTGCGGATGTCCTCGCGCAGATGATCGGCCTGCTCGCCGGCCAGGCTGGCGGAGTGCTGCAGCAGTTTCTCGGTGTCGTTGACCAGGGCCTGGAACTCGTCGAGCAGGCTGTCTTGTTGAGATGAAGCGGCAGTTTTGCGGGGCATCGTGCGCATCCTCTGCGTGGTGAATGTAAGGCTTGTGAGTGCAGAACGGCCTTGAGGGTTCAGTCAGATTAGCAAACTGTGTGCTGGTACATCGATTGCATTGTGCTGGTGCGTGATGCCTCGATCGTGCCCTTTGATGGGGCTTTTTCGGGTGGGGTCAGGATGGCCGAAATCGCTATTAACCTATTGATAAATAAAAAATAAGTACCTTTTCGAAAGAAGCTGACGGTGCCATTTTGGTGCCGTCGTGCAGCGCCAGTATCGGGCGATGCCGTCTGGCTTGCCACTTGCTGGTGCGCAGTTGCCAGGGTTTGCTTTCATTTGGTGCTTTTTCCATTTTCGGAGCCCTCGTCTTAGATGGAAAACCTCAACAGTGCCGTCGCCTCGCTGGTGCATGGTTCCAACACGCTGTTCATCCTGCTGGGTGCGATCATGGTGCTGGCCATGCACGCCGGTTTCGCCTTCCTCGAGGTAGGAACCGTCAGGCAGAAGAACCAGGTCAACGCGCTATCGAAGATTCTTTCGGACTTCGCCGTTTCGGCGTTGGCGTATTTCTTCGTCGGCTACTGGGTGGCCTACGGCATTACCTTTCTCGAGCCGGCTGCCGTGCTCACCGAAAACCATGGCTACGGTCTGGTGAAGTTCTTCTTCCTGTTGACCTTCGCCGCGGCCATTCCTGCGATCATCTCCGGTGGCATCGCCGAGCGTGCCAAGTTCTGCCCGCAGTTGTGCGCCACCGTGCTGATCGTGGCGTTCGTCTACCCCTTCTTCGAAGGGCTGATCTGGAACGGCAACCATGGCTTCCAGGCCTGGCTGGAGGCGCATTTCGGTGCCAGCTTCCACGATTTTGCCGGATCCGTGGTGGTGCACGGCGTCGGTGGCTGGTTGGCCTTCGGTGCGGTCATGCTGCTTGGCCGGCGCAATGGCCGCTACCGCGATGGTCGTCTGGTGGCGATGGCGCCGTCGAATATCCCGTTCCTGGCGCTGGGCTCATGGATCCTGATCATCGGCTGGTTCGGTTTCAACGTCATGAGCGCGCAGAATCTGGAAAACATCAGCGGCCTGGTGGCGGTCAACTCGCTGATGGCCATGGTCGGCGGCACCATGGCGGCCCTGCTGGTGGGGCGTAACGATCCCGGCTTTCTGCATAACGGCCCGCTGGCAGGCCTGGTGGCCGTTTGCGCAGGCTCGGATCTGATGCATCCGGTAGGCGCGCTGTTCACCGGCCTGATTGCCGGTGCACTGTTCGTCTGGGCCTTCACCGCCACGCAGGTAAAATGGAAGATCGACGACGTACTCGGCGTATGGCCATTGCATGGCCTGTGCGGCGTCTGGGGCGGGATCGCGTGTGGCATCTTCGCCCAGGAAAGTTTTGGTGGTCTGGGTGGTGTGAGCCTGGCCAGCCAGCTGATCGGCACGGCTGTCGGTGTGCTGGTTGCGCTGGTGGGTGGCTTTGCCGTGTATGGCCTGCTGAAGGCGACCCTGGGGATTCGCCTGGGTCAGGAAGAGGAGTTCAATGGCGCCGACCTGTCGATTCACAAGATCGGCTCGGTGAGCCACGACTGAGGTTTGCTACGGGCGTGAAAAAGCCGGGCATTGGCCCGGCTTTTTCATCGCTGAAGATCAGCCTTTGCGGCCTTCGACCTGCTTGCCGTTGACCGTGCCCTCCTTGAGCATGATCTGGTATTCCTTGCCGTCGGTTTCCACCTGATGCAGGCGCACCAGCAAATGGCCCCAATCCTTGGCGAACCAGAGTACGGTCTTGCGGCTGCTCTGGGTGGGGTCGCGCACGCGTTCGACCTTGATCGCGTCGATCAGGCCTGCGCGCGTGCGTACCACTTCCTCGCCCAGTACACGGAAGTCATAGGTCTCGACTTCATCGCCATCGACGACCTGGTAGCTCATGCTCTGCTTGCCGTCGGCGACGTCGAGCTGCAGGGCGATCTGGTAGCTGGACTTGTCCAGCAGGCCGCGATTGAGTGGCAGGCGCACGGCATTGTCGCGGTCGCTGCCGATGACCTGCTTCTGCTGCCAGTCGAAGTCCTGCTCGACCTTCTTGCTCTTGCCCAGGCCGCTGCGGTCGAAGCGGTAGCTCAGCGGCAGCAGCGTGCCGTTATCGAGCGTGAAGGTGCTTTGTTCGGTCAGGCCGGCGACCAGCATCGATGCCTCGAAATCCAGTTTCCAGCGCTCACCATCGACTTTCTCGAGGCTGCGTTCGGCGCTGCCACTGACCGGCAGTTGCTTCCAGTCTGCGGTGTAGCTGGCGGAGAAGGGTTCCAGTTCTGCCGAGAAAGCCGGCAGGCTGAACAGGGTCAGGGCGAACAACAGGGCGCGACGCATAAAGTCTCCTAGGTTCGAATCACGTGGCCGCTGGCGGGCAGCGGCTGGCCATCCAGCATTGCGCCTTGAGCGCCAAGACGCAAGCGGCCCGCAGCGAACCAGCGTACCGCCAGCGGGTAGATGCGGTGTTCCTGCTGGTGCACGCGGCTGGCCAGGCGCTCGGCCGTGTCGTCTGCCAGCACGGGCAGCACAGCTTGTACGACCAGAGGGCCACCATCGAGTTCCTCGGTCACGAAGTGCACGCTGCAGCCGTGCTCCGTATCGCCAGCTTCCAGGGCGCGTTGATGGGTGTGCAGGCCCTTGTGGCGAGGCAGCAGGGACGGATGAATGTTGATCAGACGTCCGCTGTAGTGCTTGACGAAACCCGGGGAGAGGATGCGCATGAAACCGGCCAGCACCACCAGATCGGGCTGATGGGCGTCGATGGCCTCGATCAATGCGGCATCGAAGGCTTCGCGGCCGTCGTAGTGCTTGTGATCGAGTACGCGGGTGGCAATGCCGGCCTGCTGCGCGCGCTGCAGACCGTAGGCGTCCGCGCGGTTGGAAATCACCGCGCGGATGCGTGCCGGGTTGTCGTCATGCGTGCAGCTGTCGATCAGCGCTTGCAGATTGCTGCCTGATCCGGAGATCAGGACGACGACATTGCAGGGCATCAGTGAGCTTTCAGGTTGTTCAGTACGACCTGTTCGGCACCGTCGGCGGCCGCGGCGATCTGGCCGATGACCCAAGGTTGCTCGCCGCTGGCGCGCAGGCTGCTCAGAGCGGCTTCGACCTGATCCTGAGCGACGCAGATGACCATGCCGACACCGCAGTTCAGCACGCGGTGCATTTCATGCTCGTCGACGTTGCCTTGTTCCTGCAGCCAGTCGAACACGGCTGGGCGATTCCAGCTGGCCACGTCGATCACCGCCTGGGCGCCTTGCGGCAGTACGCGCGGGATGTTGTCCAGCAGGCCGCCACCGGTGATGTGAGCCATGGCCTTGACCGCGCCGGTTTCCTTGATCAGCTTGAGCAGCGGCTTGACGTAGATGCGGGTCGGCGCCATCAGCAGGTCAGCCAGGGCCTTGCCGTCCAGTTGCACCTGCTCGATGTCGGCGCCGGAGACTTCGATGATCTTGCGGATCAGCGAGTAGCCGTTGGAGTGTGGGCCGGAGGAGGGCAGGGCGATCAGCGCGTCGCCGGTGACGACCTTGGAGCCGTCGATGATTTCGCTCTTTTCCACCACGCCGACGCAGAAACCGGCCAGGTCGTAGTCTTCGCCTTCGTACATGCCCGGCATCTCGGCGGTTTCACCACCGACCAGGGAGCAGCCAGCCAGCTCGCAGCCAGCGCCGATGCCGGTGACCACGGTGGCGGCGACGTCGACGTTGAGTTTGCCAGTGGCGTAGTAGTCGAGGAAGAACAGCGGCTCGGCGCCACAGACCACCAGGTCGTTGACGCACATGGCGACCAGATCCTGGCCGATGCTGTCGTGCTTGTTCAGGTTCAGCGCCAGGCGCAGCTTGGTGCCGACGCCGTCGGTGCCGGAGACCAGCACCGGCTGCTTGTAACCGGCCGGGATCTCGCACAGGGCGCCGAAGCCACCCAGGCCACCCATGACTTCCGGACGGGCAGTGCGCTTGGCCACGCCTTTGATGCGCTCGACCAGGGCTTCACCGGCATCGATGTCGACGCCTGCGTCCTTGTAGCTGATGGAGGGTTGCTTGCTCATAGATCCGGGCCTTTGAATGGGGAGTTCGGGTAGCGCCGACATGGCGCAGGCTCATCCAAGGAGCCCGGCGCGCCTACCGGCTGGCGAAGGCGCGCGATTTTATCAGGCTTGCCCGGTAGCGGCCACTCACGCGCATGCGCTTCGTCGCGCTCGGCATCGCCGGTTGCCCGGTCGTCAGCGGCTGTTTAAGGTATAGGCCCTTTACGGCCCCGCGCCGTCGTTCCTTCTGCGAGAGCCCATCATGCGTCCGTTCCTCCGTCTGTTGCTGTTCTGCCTGTCGCTGCTCTGCCTGCCTGTCATGGCGGCGCCGGTCAGTGGCCTGTATCAGGTGCGTGAGCCGGTTGCCGATCAGGAGCCTGCCAGCCGCGACGAGGCCATGCAGCGGGCGCTGCAGACCCTGGTGCAACGCCTGACCGGTGACGCCAAGGCTGTGAACAATCCGGGGCTGGACGGCCTGCGCAAGGATCCTCAGCAGATCGTCAGTCAGTTCGGCTACGAGGGCGACGCACTGATGGTGGACTTCGATCCGGCCAGCACCGAACGTTTGCTGCGTGGCGCCGGACTGCCGCTGTGGGGCGCCAATCGCCCGGCCATCCTCACCTGGTGGCTCAACGAGACCAGCGATGGCAGCCAACTGGTCGGCGAGAGCCAGGCGGAGGCCGCGCCACTGCGCGATGCCGCTCAGCATCGCGGGCTGCCGCTGCGCCTGCCGATGGCCGATCTCAGCGAGCAACTGGTGGCCACCCCGGAAGGTCTCGCGGCCAATGATCCGCAGGCTCTGCGCGATGCCTCCGAACGTTATGGCGCGGACGCGCTGCTGGCGGTGCGGGCAACGCAGCGCGATGACAAGTGGCAGGCGCAATGGCGCCTGTGGATCGGCGAGGAGCGCGAGCAGGGCAGTGTCGAGGCTGCCGATCAGGCCGCCCTGGCCGATGCCGTGATGCTGGCGGTCAACGAGCGCCTGGCGCCGCGTTTCGTCATCAAGCCGGGTGCTGCGCAAAGTCTGACGCTGGTGCTCGACGGTGCCGATCTGAACCGTTTCGCGGCCGTCGAGCGCCTGCTCGAGCCGTTCGCCCCGCGCCTGGTGGCAGTCAACGGCAAGCAACTGACCTATCAGGTCAGCGCCAGCGCCGATCAGTTGCGCGCCCAATTGGCTCTGGGCCAGTTGCAGGAAGAAGCAGCGCCGCAAATCGCGCCGACACCGGCGCCCGCCGCCGCTGGCCAGGCCCCGGGTGCTCCGGTTTCCACGCCTGTGCAGCCAAGCAACAACGCCCTGCATTTCCGCTGGTAAACTGCCGCGCTCTGGCCGTCCGGCCGGAGCGCCTGTGTGGCGCGCCCCGATACCAAGGAGCCGAGGATGACCGATTCCACTCGCTGGCTATGGATGGCTGGGCTGTTTCTGCTCGGCTGGTTGCTGTATCTGCTGCACCCGATTCTTTCCCCCTTTTTGGTCGGCATCCTGCTGGCCTATATGGGCGACCCGCTGGTCGATCGCCTGGAGCGCCATCGTCTGTCGCGCACTGGTGGCGTAGTGGTGGTCTTCGCCCTGTTCACACTGGCCTTGCTGATCCTGTTGCTGGTGTTGGTGCCGATGCTGGGGCGGCAACTGGTGCGCCTGTATCAACTGGCGCCGGAAATGCTCGACTGGCTGCAGGGCACGGCCTTGCCCTGGTCGCAGTCGCACCTTGGCGTGAGCAACGACGTGTTGCAGGTCGATCAGCTCAAGCAGGTGTTCTCCGACAACCTCGGCAAGACCACCGACGTGCTCAAGACCGTGCTGGCCCAGGCGACGTCGTCGGGTCTGGCACTGCTGGCCTGGCTGGGCAACCTGCTGCTGATTCCGGTGGTCAGCTTCTACCTGATGCGTGACTGGGATTTGCTGGTCGAGCGCCTACGCCGCCTGCTGCCGCGCCAGCGCGAAGGACTGGTGGTCAAGCTGGCGGGTGAATGCCATGAAGTGCTCGGCGCCTTCCTGCGTGGACAACTGATGGTGATGCTGGCACTGAGTGTCGTTTATGCCGTTGGCCTGATGTTCGTGGGCCTGGAACTGGGGCTTTTGATCGGCGTGCTGGCCGGCCTGGCGAGCATCGTGCCGTACATGGGCTTCATCGTCGGCATCGGTGCGGCGCTGACCGCCGCGCTCTTCCAGTTCGGCCTCGACCCCTATCCGCTGATCGGCATTGGGGTGGTGTTCATGATTGGCCAATTGCTCGAAGGCATGGTGCTGACCCCGCTGCTGGTGGGTGATCGCATCGGCCTGCATCCGGTGGCGGTGATCTTCGCCATCCTCGCCGGTGGCCAGCTGTTCGGCTTCACCGGGGTGCTGCTGGCCCTGCCGGTGGCGGCGGTGATCATGGTTTTGCTGCGTCATGCTCATGATTTATATAAACTTTCCGGCCTTTACGGAGAGAACAGCGGTTCCCACGAGCCCCCGACATGAAACCCATCCAGCTTCCCTTGGGGGTGCGTCTGCGCGACGACGCCACCTTCGCCAACTATTACCCTGGTGCCAATGCCGCGGCCTTGGGCTATGTCGAGCGTCTGTGCGAGGCCGATGCGGGCTGGACGGAGAGCCTGATCTACCTGTGGGGCGCCGAAGGTGTCGGGCGCAGCCACCTGTTGCAGGCAGCGTGCTTGCGCTTTGAGCAGCGTGGCGAGGCGGTGGTGTATCTGCCGCTGGGCGAGGTGGTGCAGCATGGCCCGGAGCTGCTCGACAACTTGGAGCAGTGCGAGCTGGTCTGCCTCGATGATCTGGATGCAATCGCTGGCCGCAGTGACTGGGAAGAGGGCCTGTTCCACCTGTTCAACCGCTTGCGTGACAGTGGTCGGCGTTTGTTGCTGGCCGGCACCATGTCGCCGCGCGAATTGCCGATCCAGTTGCCCGATCTCAAGTCGCGGCTGACCCTGGCGCTGGTCTTCCAGCTGCACGAGCTGTCCGACGAGGACAAGCTGCGTGCCCTGCAGCTACGCGCATCGCGCCGCGGCCTGCAGATGAGCGACGAGGTCGGGCGTTTCATCCTCACCCGTGGCGAGCGCGGCATGAGCGCACTGTTCGAACTGCTCGAACGCCTCGATCAGGCCTCGCTGCAGGCACAACGCAAGCTGACCATTCCTTTCCTCAAGGAAACCCTGGGCTGGTGAAGGGCTGCAGCTTCAAGCTGCAGAGCGTAGCCTGGATGCAATCCGGGAACCTTCCCACTCCATCCCCGTATTTCATCCGGGCCACGGGTTGCTCGCGAACTTTTAGCTGCACAGGCGCTTCGCGAGCAGAGCTCGCTCCTACATTCATGGCGCGCTCCAGGGCTTTCTAGCTCGCGCCCAGTTCCTGCATGAACTCGGCGATTGCCTCGGCGCAGGCCTTTGGCTGCGTCTGCAGGATGAAGTGCGGGCCATTCAGGCGAATCTGGCGGATATCGCTGCAGAACTGGGGCAGCCGTTCAGCGGCTGCGCTGGCGACCAGGCGATCCTGCAGGGGCCATAGGTGCAGGCAGGGTAGATCCAGTGCCTGCGTCGGTGCTTGCAGGCGGGCCAGAGTGGTGAGTCGTGCGCGCAGCAGTTTTTGATCCAGCCGGCGAACTTCCCACAGCACCCGTTCCAGGATCTCTTCTTCTGCCGCCTTATCCAGGCACAGCGCGCGCAGCAGCCAGGGCTGCGTGGCGAGTGCCAGCGGCATGGGCAGGTGCCTGAACAGTGGCAGAGCGGCATTGGGTCGGGTCAGAAACGAGGCGGCGAAGATCACACCGCGCAGACCCGTTGGTTGGCGTAGGGCAAGCCGGTAAGCGAGTGGGCCGGAAAACGACTCACCCAGCAGCACGAAGGGCGTGCCTCCAAGCTGCGGATAAAGTGCTTCGCTCAGGCTGTGATAGTCCTGCAGCCCCTTTGCTGGCAGGTTTATAACCTGGCAATCGATACCCGCGAGTGCGTCGAGCAAGGGGCCGAGGAGAGTGCTGCTGCCGTTCATGCCAGGCAGCAGCACCAGGCGCATCAGACCTCTCCTGCCAGCTTGCGGTCGTACTGGAAGCGCCAGCGTGTATAGAGCAGGGCGCAGCAGAACAGGCCGAAGCTGATCACCGCTTCCAGCGCGCCGAACAAGGCGCGCTGTGGGTCGATGGCGGCGAGTACGCCCTGGATGAAGTAGATGTTCACCACGAAGCAGATCCAGGCATGCGCGCGGGCGTTGCCCATGATCAGGCCAGGGGCGAGCAGTGCCAAAGGGATCAGCTGGATGGCCAGCACTACGCCGATGCGTGCACCGTGCAGATCGGCGAAAGCCAGGTTCCAGATCAGCAGCAGAAGCACCAGGGCGATGAAACTGAACAGGCTGAGGGTGCGGCTCAGTTTCATGCGCGGTTCGAGCCATTGCAGGCTGGGCAGGGGTTTCTTGGCACGGGCCACGGTCAGTTCTCCAGCTTCTGGGCGATGCGCGCCAGGCGCGTGCCAAGGGCCCGGCACAGGGCGACTTCATGTTCGTCGAGTGGACGCTTGCCGTCGCTGCCGGCATGGTGGCTGGGGCCGTAGGGCGTGCCACCGCCTTGGGTCTGCAGCAAAGCCGACTCACTATAGGGCAGGCCGCACAGCAGCATGCCGTGGTGTAGCAGGGGCAGCAGCATCGACAGCAGGGTGCTTTCCTGGCCGCCATGCAGGCTGGCGGTGGAGGTGAACACGCCCGCCGGCTTGCCGACCAGCTCGCCGGTCAGCCACAGGTTGCTGGTGCCATCGAGGAAATACTTCAGCGGGGCGGCCATGTTGCCGAACCGTGTCGGGCTGCCGAGAGCCAGGCCGGTGCAGTTCTTCAGGTCATCGAGGGTGGCGTAGGGGGCGCCTTCGTCGGGGATGCTCGGCGCTACGGCTTCGCATTCGCTGGACACCGCCGGTACCGTGCGCAGGCGTGCGTCGAGCCCGGCCAGTTCGATGCCGCGGGCGATTTGCGCGGCCATCTGCGCGGTGGCGCCGTGGCGGCTGTAGTAAAGAACCAGGATATAGGGGGCGCTCATGCCAGTAGCTCCAGTACTTTTTCCGGCGGCCGACCGATCACGGCTCTGCCACCCGCGACCAGGATGGGGCGCTCGATCAGCTTGGGATGGCTGGCCATGGCGTCGATCAGTTGCGCCTCGCTCAGGCTGGCATCGTCCAGGCCCAGTGCTTTGTACTCATCCTCGCCGCTGCGCAGCAGTTGCCGGGCGCTGATGCCCAGTTTTCCGAGCAGGTCGCGCAGCTCGGCGGCGCTGGGCGGTGTTTCCAGATAACGCACGACGTTCGGCTGCAGGCCGCGCGCTTCGAGCAACTCCAGCGCGCCACGGGATTTTGAGCAGCGTGGGTTGTGGTAGAGGGTCAGGTCGGTCATGGGACTATATTCGGCTTGAGGTGCTGGCTATTCTAACCGCCTCCCGCGTGGATACGTGAAGGTCGCCCATGCGCCTGGTGCGACCTTTTCGCGCGGCGGGCTGTCCATTGTGGTTCGGCAACTGCGGTTTGCGCGGTTGTCGTGAAAGGCAGTCCATCGGCGGCCCGCTGGGTCGATCACAGTTGTGCAAAAGGAGAGGGCATGCAGCATCGACTGCGGGATTGGCTGGATTTCTGGCGCTCCCTGTTGCAACGCTTCGTCGATGATCGTGGCACCAGCAGTGCGGCGGCGCTGACCTATACCACGTTGTTCGCGGTGGTGCCGATGATGACCGTCACCTTCGCCATGCTCTCGGCCATCCCGGCCTTCCAGGGCGTGGGTGAGGATATCCAGACCTTCATCTTCCACAATTTCGTGCCGTCTACTGGCGAGACGGTGCAGCAGTACCTGCGCGAGTTCACCGGTCAGGCGCGGCAACTGACCTGGATCGGTGTCGCAGTGCTGGCGGTCACGGCCTTTCTGATGCTGGTGACCATCGAGAAAACCTTCAATGCCATCTGGCGGGTACGCCAGCCGCGACGTGGTATGTCCAGCTTCCTGCTGTACTGGGCGATTCTCAGCCTCGGCCCGCTGTTGCTCGGCGCCGGTTTTGCCGTCAGTACCTACATCACCTCGCTGTCGTTGATCTCCGGGCCGGATGCGGTGCTCGGGGCCAAGACCCTGCTGCGGTTCATGCCGTTGCTGTCGAGCGTGGCGGCATTCACGCTGCTCTACGCGGCAGTACCCAATATCCGCGTGCCCTTGCGTCACGCGCTGCTGGGTGGTGCGTTCACGGCGGTGCTGTTCGAAATCGCCAAGGCGCTGTTCGGCCTTTATGTACGCCTGTTTCCCGGTTACCACCTGATCTACGGTGCCTTTGCCACCGTGCCGCTGTTTCTGCTGTGGATCTACCTGTCGTGGCTGATCGTGCTGCTGGGGGCCGAACTGGTCTGCAGCCTGTCGTTGCCCAAGCACTGGCGACGGCGCCCGCTGCCGCGCTCGCTGGTGTTACTCGGCATTCTGCGTTTGCTGCTGGAGCGCCAGCAGCGCGGCGAGCCGTTGCAACACCATGATCTGCAGGGCTCGGGCTGGCGAGTGCCGGAAGATGAGTGGGGCGAAGTCATGGCGTTTCTCGAGCGGGAGCATCTCGCCTGCCGTGCCAGTGGCGGCGGCTGGGTGTTGTGCCGCGACTTGCACCACTTCAGCCTGCAGCAATTGCTGGCCAGCAGCCCCTGGCCGCTACCGAATCTGCGCCAGTTGCCCGAACACCTCGACGAACCCTGGTATCCGGCCATGCGTCAGGCCCTGCAAACCCTGCAGGCGCAACAGGATGAGCTGTTTGGCGACAACCTGGCGGCCTGGCTGGCCGGGCGTCAGGGATCTCAGGCGACCCACTGACGGAAAATGTCAGATTGCGGCGTTGCTCCGCCAGGCATTCAGGCTGCTCTGGCCGCTATGACACAGCGCAGTGGGCCACCGCTGCGCTGGCATGCTTCTGGCTAAGGTTGCAGCAGGGTAGGATGATCGAGTGGGCAGTGAAGCATGAAAACGCGCGGACAAAGGGTCATCCATCTGCATCAGCGTGATCCGCAGGAGGCGCTGGAGCGCCTCAATCGCGTCACCGGGCTGCGCTTCAGGCAATGGCCGGAGTCGCTGCTCGCTTATGTCGAATCACAGGAAGGCAGTGGTGAGACGGTGGTCGAGCCCACTCCCGCCAAGGTGCAGCCAGGCTGAGCCGATCAGGCCAGTGCCTGGCGATTCTCGCTGCTGCTCAGCTCCACGGCCTGAACGAAGAATTCCTCGACCACCAGTGTCGCCGCCGGCACCGCCGAGCGCAGGCGCACCTGCATGTCTTCGATACGCTGCTTGAAGGGCATGCGGGCAATGCCGGACAAGAGGATCTTGCCCTGTGCATTGACCTTGCCGTGATCCACCTCGACTTCCCGCCGCCGCTCGCCGTCGCGGTAACTGACCAGCAGCGACACCGGCAAGTTGGCCTGACCGGGCAACTGCAGCCAGGTGGCGATGTTGTAGTCGGCCACGCGTCCCTCGTAGGCCGTCAGTTGAGAGCGGGCGACATCGACGATCCGTGCGGGCACGGAGCCGATCAGCTTGTCATGGACGTTAAGCGACATGGGCACAGTTCCACGCTTATGGCCGAGAAAAGAAAGCACGTTTGCCGAGAATTATAGGCAGGAGGGTGCCGTACAAACTGTGCGCTCGGCCGTTGCCGGGCGTGACCGGTCTCGCAGATTCGGCGCGTAAGGCCGTTGGTTCAGCTGAGCCGCAGTGGGTAGCGGGTCACCACGGGCGTGTCCAGGTTGCTGGCCGGTAGCGGCAGGATCGCCTGGTTGTGGACATTGGCCAACTGCAGCCACAGGTGTTCACCTTCGACGAACTGACCGCTGGGCAGCCAGAGCCCGTGGTGCCAGCCATTGCCTGGCGCGGGCGTGCTTTGCAGCACGCCAGGGTGGGTTTGAGCGCTCGGCGCGCGGCGCAACCATACCGGGCGAGGTAACCCCTTGAGGTAGCGTAGGCCCAGGTGCAGACCTTCATGGTTGAGATGCCGCCACCGCACCAGCGCCAGGGTGGGCGTGCCGCTGGTGAGCAGCAGCACCAACTGGCCGACGCACATTTGCGCGCCCTCGTTGCCGTTGCACAGCAAGCGCGCACCGCCGGCGCTGGCATCGAGCAGGGTGGCAGCGGTGCGCGGCGGCCGCTTGTCGAGCAACTGCGCATGGATCGCGGCCAGGCCAACGAGCAGATCGCACTGGCCGTCGAGTTCGGCGCGTTCATGTTTGCGCTGCTGACGACCGAGCCAGTGATGATGAACACGTGCCAGCAACTCATGTTCCGCCTGGCTTTGCAGGGGCGCCGGCTCATTCAGGGCGATCAGCAGGGCGCCCAGTTCCAGGCGGCGCAGATTTTGCGCGCTGCCCTGTGCTTGCTGATCCATGCTCAGGCAGGCCTGTGACTGGCTGAGATCGACCACCGGGTCGTCGCTTTCCTCGTCTTCTTCCCAGTCGAGCAGTCGTGCCAGACCGGCGTAAGGGGAGAGCGCGGCGAACAGCAGCAGGCATTCACCTTCGGCCAGGTGGAACGGATTGCTCAGGGCCAGCAGCAGGCTTTGCTGATAGAGCCCGCGCAGGGTGCTGGCTGGCCTGGGCTGAAAGGCGGCGGCGATGGGTTCGTCCAGGCATTGCTGATGCTCGCCGATCCAGTACAGCAGGTGGCTGTCACGCCAGACCGACGCCGGTGGCTCCTGATACAGCTGGTAATGACGCAGCATCTGCTGGGCGAGAAAGTGCTGCGCCATGTACAGGCACCAGGCCAGGTGCGGGCGTGATGGCTGACGTCCCTGGAGGATCTGCAGCAGCAGACGTTTGAAGCCGATCGCCAGTTCTCGGCACAGGCGCACGAACAGGTTGTCTGGCGTGCTGCCTGCATCGGTGAGGGCGGCATAGTGGCGAAATTCGTCACTGAAGCTTTGCAGCGCGCGTTGCCTTTCCAGTAAGGTCACCACGCTGCGGTTGAGGTTGAACAGCAGGCCCACGATTCGTTGCAGTGCGCTGCCCAGATCCTGCTGGCGCGCCTGGGCCAGTTGTTCGACCAGATCCGCCGGTACGCCGCTGCCATCTGCGCGAATCTCCGGGACTTCCAGGCGTAGGGCATCCAGCGTCATATCAACCCCGGAAGCACGAGGATCGAGGGCATGGGCTCTCTCAGCAAGATGGTGATGGGTATCTGCGCAGGTCTGTTGCTGGCCGCTTGCAGCGAGGACTTTGGGCCGGATCAGCATGGACGAAAGGTAACGGCTGACAGCCTCGATGGCCAGTGGCTGGTCATCAATTATTGGGCCGAGTGGTGTGCGCCCTGTCGCACCGAAATCCCCGAGCTCAACGCGCTGGCCAAATCCCTGGAGGGGAAGGGCGCGCGCGTCATCGGGGTCAACTTCGATGGCTTGCAGGGCGAGGATCTCAAGCATGCCACCGATACCTTCGACATCCAGTTCACCGTACTGGCGCAGGATCCCGCGCCGCGCTTCGCCTTGCCGCACAACGACGCCTTGCCGGTGACCTACATCATCGATGAGCATGGCAAGCTGCGCGAACGCCTGCTCGGCGAGCAGACCGCGGCCGGTCTGCAGGCTCATTTGCAGCGCCTGCGCGGGCAATAAGCGGAGAAACACCTGCGACGGACAGTCGCGGATATCGATAGCATGCTAAGATTTTGCCTCGTTCGTTCCTGAGCCGAGTTGCAAGAGTCGCTTCGATGTCCGCCACCCACCTCGTTCGTGGTACCGCCGCTTATCGGCGTGCCACGCTGGCGCTGTTCTGCGCCGGTTTCGCCACCTTCGCCATGCTCTACTGCGTCCAGCCGCTGCTGCCGTTGCTGGCGGCGCACTTTCGCGTGTCGGCGGCCAGCAGCAGCCTGGCGTTGTCGCTGACCACCCTGAGTCTGGCGCTGTGCCTGCTGGTTTCCGGCGCCCTGGCCGAAAGCTGGGGGCGCAAGCCGGTAATGGTGGCCGCGTTGGGGCTGGCGGCAGTGCTCGGCATCGCCTGCGCCTGGGTGGAGCAATGGAACAGTCTGCTGATTCTGCGTGCGCTGCTGGGCCTGGCGCTGAGCGGCCTGCCGGCGCTGGCCATGGCGTATGTCGGTGAGGAGTTCGCGCCGGAGTCGCTGCCTGCGGCGATGGGCCTGTATATCGGCGGCACGGCTCTTGGCGGTCTGTTGGGTCGGCTGCTGGCGGGCTTGCTCAGCGATCTCGGTGGCTGGCCCTGGGCGCTCGGTGGTATCGCCGGGCTGGGGCTGCTGGTGTTGGGGCTGTTCGTCTGGCTGTTGCCGCCTTCGCGGCATTTCACGGCACAGCCGCTGTCGCTGCGTGGGCTGTCGCGCAACTTCGCCATGCACCTGGGCAATCCACGTCTGCGCCTGCTGTTCGCCCTGGCGTTTTTGTTGATGGGCGGCTTCGTCGCGCTGTTCAACTATGTCGGCTTTCGCCTGGCCGCTGCGCCGTTCAATCTCTCGGCGACGGTCATCGGTCTGCTGTTCGTGGTTTATCTGTTGGGCATCCTCAGTGCCGGTTGGGCGGGGCGGCTGGTGCCGCGTTTCGGTGCCCGTCAGGTGCTGCTCGGCGGCATCGCACTGATGCTACTGGGCGTTGCCCTGTGCGCCACGCCCTGGCTGAGCGCCGCTGTGGCGGGGCTGGCGCTATTCACCCTGGGCTTCTTCGCGGCCCATGCAGTGGCCAGCGGGCAGGTTGGCGTGCATGCGCAGGGTGCCAAAGCGCAGGCGTCGGCGCTTTATCTGTGCGCCTATTACCTGGGCTCGAGCCTGGTGGGTTACCTGGGCGGTTACGTCTGGGAGCATGCCGGCTGGTTGGCATTGCTGGCCGTATTGGCGGCCCTGTTTCTGCTCGCGGCGGTGCTGGTGCGACGCTTGTAACGAGGGAATGCCAGCCGTTCAGTGCAGGTTCAAGGAGGGTTCAGCAGGGATTCAGTAGTCTTCGCCCAGACTCGTTGGCGAGTTGATCGCAACCGCAACGAGAGGAACGCTTCGATGAAAGTCATTCTGAACCGCATCGCGCTGACGACTTGCCTGGCACTGGGTGCTACCGCCGCCAAGGCGGATGAAAACTTCCTGGGCCTGACCTGGGGGCAGACCAGCAACAACATTCAGAAGTCCCACGCGCTGAACGCCAATCTCGATGATCCCAGCCTGGACAAGGTGATCGATGGTACCGGCACCTGGGGGGTACGTGTCGGACAGCAGCAGGCTGACGGGCGCTACTACCTCGGCTACGAGAATTTCTCCGACAGCCACGGAGGCTACAAGCTGCGCCAGCAGAACCTGTTGGCCAGCTACGACAAGTTTCTGCCATTGGGTGACAACGGCACCAAGCTGTTCGGTGGCGTCAGTGCCGGCCTGGTCAAACTGGAGCAGGAAAGCCCCGGCTTCTCCCGTGACAGTGACGTAGGTTTGGCCGCCGGCCTGCAGGCGGGTATCGTGCAGGAACTGGGCAGCAATACTTCGATCGAAGGCGGGTATCGCTACCTGCGCACCAACGCCAGTACCGAATTGGCGCCGCACGGTGAGGGCAAGGCCGGGTCGCTGGATCTGCACAGCAGTTCGCAGTTCTACCTCGGTGCCAACTACGCCTTCTGATCCGAGGCATTCGTTCACGGGCCGGGCGCATGCCCGGCCTTCGTACAACTAGAAAGAGGGGAGCGCGTCATGAAATTGCTGGTGGTCGAGGACGAGGCGCTGCTGCGTCACCATTTGTTCACTCGCCTCAGTGAGAACGGCCATGTGGTCGATGCCGTGCGTACCGCCGAGGAAGCGCTGTATCGTGCCGAGAACTTCAACCATGATCTGGCCCTGGTCGATCTTGGTCTGCCGGGCATGAGTGGCATCGACCTGATTCGTCAGTTGCGCAGCCAGGACAAGCATTTCCCGATCCTGATTCTCACCGCCCGTGGCAACTGGCAGGACAAGGTGGAAGGGTTGTCCTGCGGGGCCGATGATTACCTGGTCAAACCGTTCCAGTTCGAGGAGCTGGAGGCGCGCCTCAACGCCTTGCTGCGGCGTTCCTCGGGCTTCACCAAGTCGACCATAGAGGCCGGCAGTCTGGTGCTCGATCTCAACCGCAAGCAGGCGACCGTCGACGAGCAGTCGCTGCAATTGACCGCCTACGAATACCGCATCCTCGAATACCTCATGCTGCATCATCAGCAGGTGGTTGCCAAGGAGCGCCTGATGGAGCAGCTCTACCCTGGCGATGACGAGCGCGACCCGAACGTCATCGAAGTATTGGTCGGGCGCCTGCGCCGCAAACTCGAAGGTGCGCTGGACAGCAAGCTGATCGAAACCGTGCGTGGCCAGGGCTACCTGTTCAACGAGCGCTGCAAGTGAGGCGTGCGCGCATCATTCTGCGCACGCTGCGGGCTCGCTTCCGTTCCTTGCGTTTACGCCTGATGTTGGGCACCGCTGCCCTGGCGGTGCTGTTCATGCTGTTGCTGATGCCGGTGTTGCAGGGCGTGTTCATGATGGCCCTGGAACAGACCGTGGAGAAGCGCCTGGCCTCCGATGCGGCAGCGCTGATTTCAGCAGCGCGCATCCATGACGGCCAATTGCATATGCCGGACAAGATGCCGGACGAGGAATTCGACAACCTCGACTCGCACCTGCTCGGTTTCATCTTCGACCGCGACGGCAAGCTGATCTGGCGCTCGCGCTCTTCCCAGGACGAACTGGTGCGTTACCTGCCGCAGTATGACGGCCGCGGCCACGAATTCGTGCGGGTGCGTGACGACAACAACGGCCAGGAGTACTTCGTCTACGACATCGAGGTGGATCTGCTGCGCGGCGATGAAACGGCGCTGAGCATCGTCACCATGCAACCGACGCGTGAGTACCAGACGCTGTTCAATGGCTTCGCCTGGCAATTGCGCCTGTGGCTGGGGCTGGCGCTGATGGTGCTGCTGGGGTTGCTTTGGTTCGGTCTGACCTGGGGCTTTCGCAGCCTGCGCGGCTTGAGCGATGAACTCGATGGCGTCGAGGCGGGAACCCGCCAGCGCCTCAGTGACGACCATCCGCGCGAACTGCTGCGCCTGACCAACTCCCTCAACCGCCTGCTCGACAGCGAGCGGCGTCAGCGTGAGCGCTATCGCGACTCCCTGGAGGATCTCGCGCACAGCCTGAAGACGCCACTCAGCGTCTTGCAGGGCATTGGCGAAACCCTCACCGCGCAGCCGGAAAATCGTGAGCAGGCGCTGCTGATGCAGGCGCAGATCGAGCGCATGAGCCAGCAGGTCGGCTATCAGCTGCAGCGTGCCAGCCTGCGCCGCAGCGGCCTGGTGCGCCATCGCGAGCAGGTCTGGCCCTTGCTTGACGGCCTGTGTCGCTCGCTGGCCAAGGTGTACCGCGACAAACAGGTCGAGACGACCCTCGATGTACCCGAGCACAGCCAGATCACCATGGAGCGTGGGGCGTTGATGGAACTGCTCGGCAACCTGCTGGAGAACGCCTATCGCCTGTGCCTGCGCCAGGTGCGGGTGCGCTTGGCGCCGCTGCCGGGCGGCTGTCTGCTGACCATCGAGGACGATGGCCCCGGCGTGCCAACTGACCAGCGTGCACGCGTGCTGCAGCGTGGCGAGCGCCTGGACGTGCAGAACCCGGGGCAGGGGATCGGCCTGGCCGTGGTCGAGGACATCGTCGAGAGCTACGACGGCGAGCTGAGCCTGGAAGATTCCGAACTCGGCGGGGCCTGCTTCCGTGTGCGCCTGTACGACTGAGGCGGGCTGCTTGCCAATGAGTCGCCGCTGAAGCGCCTCCCACGGTGTCGGTTCGATGTGGGAGGGGCTTCAGCCGCGACCGCTCCGATTGCCCGCCCTTTGGCGCATGGCGCAAGACATCCGAAGCAAAACCCGGATAATGGCGGCCATTTCGTTTCGCTTGCCGGTGCCGCTCCATGGAAATCAAGGTCAACTTTCTCGACAATCTTCGCCTCGAAGCCAAGTTCGATGACTTCACGGTGATCGCCGATCAGCCGATCCGCTACAAGGGCGACGGTTCGGCGCCGGGGCCGTTCGACTACTTCCTGGCCTCCTCGGCGCTGTGCGCGGCTTACTTCGTCAAGCTGTACTGCCAGACCCGCGACATCCCTACCGAGAACATTCGCCTGTCGCAGAACAACATCGTCGACCCGGAGAACCGCTACGCGCAGATCTTCAAGATTCAGGTCGAGCTGCCGGCGGACATTTCCGAGAAGGATCGCCTGGGCATCCTGCGCTCCATCGACCGCTGCACCGTGAAGAAGGTGGTGCAGCAGGGCCCCGAGTTCATCATCGAGGAGGTGGAAAACCTCGACGCCGACGCCCAGGCGCTGCTGATGCCGGTGTCCGATACCACCACCTACATCCCGGGCAAGGATCTGCCGCTGGAGCAGACCATCGCCAATATGTCGGGCATCCTCGCGGATCTGGGCATGAAGATCGAGATCGCCTCCTGGCGCAACATCGTGCCCAACGTCTGGTCGCTGCACATTCGCGATGCGCAGTCGAACCTGTGCTTCACCAACGGCAAGGGATCGACCAAGGAAAGCGCCCTGGCCTCGGCGCTCGGCGAGTTCATCGAACGGCTGAACTGCAACTTCTTCTACAACGACCAGTTCTGGGGCGAAGACATCGCCAGCGCCGAGTTCGTCCATTACCCCAACGAGCGCTGGTTCAAGCCAGGGCCGAAGGATGCACTGCCCGAAGAGATTCTCGACGAGCATTGCCTGGCCATCTACAACCCGGATGGCGAACTGCGCGGCTCGCACCTGTACGACACCAACTCGGGCAACACTGTGCGCGGCATCTGCTCGCTGCCCTTCGTACGCCAGAGCGATGGCGAGACGGTGTATTTCCCCTCCAACCTGATCGAGAACCTGTATCTCTCCAACGGCATGAGCGCTGGCAACACCCTGGCCGAGGCCCAGGTGCAGTGCCTGTCGGAGATTTTCGAGCGGGCGGTAAAACGTGAAATTCTCGAAGGCGAGCTGTGCCTGCCGGACGTGCCGCAAGACGTGCTGGCCAAGTACCCCGGCATCGTCGCTGGCATCCAGGGCCTGGAGGAGCAAGGCTTCCCGGTGCTGGTCAAGGATGCCTCGCTCGGCGGTGAATTCCCGGTGATGTGCGTGACCCTGATGAACCCGCGCACCGGCGGCGTGTTCGCCTCCTTCGGCGCCCATCCGAGCCTGGAAGTGGCGCTGGAGCGCAGCCTCACCGAGCTGCTGCAGGGCCGCAGCTTCGAGGGCCTCAATGACCTGCCGCAGCCGACCTTCGACAGCCTGGCGCTGACCGAGCCGAACAACTTCGTCGAGCATTTCATCGACTCCAGCGGCGTGGTGTCGTGGCGCTTCTTCGGCACCACGCCGGACTTCGAATTCGTCGAGTGGGATTTCTCCGGTGAAGGCAGCGATTCCAACGAGCAGGAAGCCGCGACCCTGTTCGGTATCCTCGAAGACATGGGCAAGGAAGTCTACGTGGCCACCTACGATGACCTCGGCGCCAACGCCTGCCGCATCCTGGTGCCGGGCTACTCGGAGATCTACCCGGTCGAGGATCTGATCTGGGACAACACCAACAAGGCGCTGCTGTTTCGCAAGGACATCCTCAACCTGCATGCCCTCAGCGACCGCGAGCTGAAGTCGCTGCTGCGCAACCTCAACAACACCGAGGTCGACGACTACACCGACATCACCACGCTGATCGGCGTCGAGTTCGACGACAACACGGTGTGGGGCCAGTTGACCATTCTTGAGCTTAAGCTGCTGATCAACCTGGCGCTGAAGAAATACGACGACGCCAAGGAACTGGTCGAAGCCTTCCTGCAGTACAACGACAACACCGTCGAGCGTGGCCTGTTCTACCAGGCGGTCAACGCAGTGCTGGAGATCCAGCTGGACGACGAGCTGGAGCTGGCCAACTACGAGCACAACCTGCGGCGCATGTTTGGCAACGAGCGCATGGACGCGGTGATTGGCTCGGTAGATGGCAGCGTGCGCTTCCATGGCCTGACCCCGACCAGCCTGGCGCTGGAAGGTCTGGACAAGCACCAGCGCCTGATCGACAGCTACAAGAAACTGCACGCCGCCCGTGCGCGCGCTGCTGGTTTGAGCTGATCGCTACTGGGCGGCCCGATAGGCGCCGGGCGTCAGCCCCGTCCACTTCTTGAAGGCGCGGTGGAACGCCGATGGTTCGGAAAACCCGAGCTGCTCGGCGATGACCTGGATGCTCAGCTCGTCGCGGCCCAGGTGGTAGATGGCCAGGTCGCGGCGCAGGTGATCCTTGAGTTCCTGAAAGCTGCTGCCTTCCTCGCGCAGATGCCGGCGCAAGGTCTGCGGGCTGGTGTGCAGCCTGTGCGCGACCTGCTCCAGGTCGGGCCAGGTGCGGCAATCGCGGCCGAGCAGACGGCGAATCTGGCTGATCAGGCTGTCACCGCCATCCGGGCGGGCCAGCAGGTCGGCAGGGGAGTACAGGAGAAACTGCTTGAGTGTGCGCTCGTCCTGCAGTAGCGGCATATCCAGGTAGCGGGCATGGAACAGCAGACTGTTGCGCCCGGCACTGAAGCGCCTGGCGCAGGGGAATAGCAGGTCGTACTCGGCCGCATGTTCAGGCTCGGCGTAGGCGAAAGTGGCTTCCTCCAGGCGGATGCGCTGGCCGATCAGCCAACTGCCGAGGCGATGCCAGATCACCAGCAGGCTTTCCAGCAGGAAGTGATCCGGATCCCATAGTGCGCTGTCGTCCACGCTCAAGCGGGCCCAATCCCCTTCGATCTGCAGCGCGATGCGCGGCGCATCGGGGAACAGCCCATAGAACAGGGCGCCGCGCCCCAAGGCCTTTTCCAGCGTGCGGCAGTGAATGATGGCGTGGCCCATCATGGCGAAGGTGCCGCGCTTGCTCGGCTGTTTGCCGAAGCCCAGGTATTCGTCGTCCAGTGTTTCCCAGAGCCGTTGTATCAGCCGTGCGAACTGCTCGGGGGCGATGCGCGCGCGGCCTTCACTCAGGATGGCCGGTTGAATGCCGGCCTCGCGCAGGATGCCGTCGCAGGGCAGGCCATGACGCTGAGCGCCGCGCAGGGCGGCCCGGACGAAGTGGCTGGCAATGGTGCGTTCGCGCATGGCGTGCTCGTTGTTGTTTGTCGCCGATGGTAGCCATCGGTGGTGGCGGCGAACAAGTCGGTTCGTCGTGGGGTTTGCAGTGGGATATCCGCCAGGCGTGAAGAGAGGGCGTGCGGAAAACCGCCAGCCGCTGACGTGCGCCGTGGGCGATAAGCTTCTGCAAGCCTTTGAAAATAAGGGGATTTAATATTTTGTAATCTATGGCATGGCGTTTGCGATAAGGCGCTCAAGGGTGCGCAGGGCGCACCTCGACAATAAAACCCTCCGGATGGAGGGCCATCGCTTATGCAAGGCTTCATGGTGCGCTGCGGATGCTGCCATGAGTCATTGAGGTACTGCCATGACGACTGCCGTCGCCCGCCAACCCTTCTACAAGATGCTCTACGTGCAGGTGCTGTTCGCCATTGCCGTGGGCATTCTGCTCGGTCACTTCTCTCCGGAAACCGGTGTTGCGCTGAAGCCGCTCGGCGACGGTTTCGTCAAGCTGATCAAGATGGTCATCGCGCCCATCATCTTCTGCACCGTGGTCAGCGGCATCGCCGGCATGCAGGACATGAAGGCGGTCGGTCGTACGGGCGGCTACGCGCTCATGTACTTCGAGGTGGTCTCCACCATCGCCCTGATCGTCGGCCTGGTGGTGGTCAACGTCCTTCAGCCGGGGGCCGGCATGCACGTTGACCCGAACACCCTGGATGCCAGCAAGATCGCCGCCTTCGCGTCGGCAGGCGAGCAGCAGAGCACCATCGGCTTCCTGCTCAACGTGATCCCCAACACCGTGGTCGGTGCCTTCGCCAATGGCGACATCCTCCAGGTGCTGTTCTTCTCCGTGCTGTTCGCCTTCGCCCTGCAGCGTATGGGCGACTACGGTAAACCGGTGCTGGAGTTCATCGACCGCATTGCCCACGTCATGTTCGGCGTGATCAACATGATCATGAAGGTCGCGCCGCTCGGTGCCTTCGGCGCCATGGCCTTCACCATCGGCCAGTACGGTGTTGGCTCGCTGGTACAGCTGGGGCAACTGATGATGTGCTTCTACATCACCTGCGTGTTCTTCGTTCTGGTGGTGCTGGGCGGCATCGCCCGCGCCCATGGTTTCAGCATCCTGCGCTTCATTCGCTACATCCGTGAGGAGCTGATGATCGTGCTCGGCACCTCGTCCTCCGAATCGGCACTGCCGCGCATGCTGAGCAAGATGGAAAAGCTCGGTGCCAACAAGTCGGTGGTCGGCCTGGTGATTCCCACCGGCTACTCCTTCAACCTCGACGGTACCTCGATCTACCTGACCATGGCGGCGGTGTTCATCGCCCAGGCGACCGATACGCCGATGGACATCACCCATCAGATCACCTTGTTGCTGGTATTGCTGGTGGCGTCCAAGGGCGCGGCGGGCGTGACCGGCAGCGGTTTCATCGTGCTGGCTGCCACGCTGTCGGCAGTCGGTCACCTGCCGGTGGCTGGCCTGGCGCTGATTCTCGGCATCGACCGCTTCATGTCCGAGGCGCGTGCGTTGACCAACCTGATCGGCAATGGCGTGGCCACCATCGTGGTTGCCAAGTGGTGCAAGGAGCTCGATGAGGACACGCTGCAGCGTGAGCTGGCGGATGGTGGACGTAACGTACCTGTAGCTGAAAGTCCGGCTGTCGTTTCGCGCGAAACCGCTTAAGTTTTCGCTCCTGCCACGCACTGGAGTGTTTCCAGCCCGCCCATTTCGGCGGGCTTTTTATTGGGGCTAAGATTGGGCTGGCAAGTTTGTGTGATCTTGATGGCTTGCGTTGGTGTTCTGAACGCCGCTTTGGGTGTTTCGGATATTCCGGGTTTCGCCCCCTCGGGCGACTCACTTTTCTTTGAAGTGCGCAAAGAAAAGTAAGCAAAAGAAAGCGCACCCCATCATCCGGCCCCGGCTGCGCCGGGGTTCGTTCGCTCCATCGTTGCTCCGAGGGTACGCTGCGAAGGGCCATCCCTGGCCCATCGCAGCTCTCGCGGCATCCATGCCGCTCAACCCTCTACACAACGATTCCTCTCTCCCTCCTGAAGGGGCCATTCGCGCGCCTGAAACTATTGGTTTAACTACGTAGTCATGTCGGTTGCTCTTGCTCCTGCTAGACCACTCCGAACAGCCTCTGGGTTACCGCTGGTTCAGGCGCGTGCAGAGCCCGCCCAGGAGGGCGAACGGAGTCGTCGTGGAAGAGGTCGAGCGACAGGATGTCGCGAGAGCCACGGAGGGCCATGGATGGCCCATCGTGGCGGGCCTCTGGAGCGGCGATGGAGTGAACGAACCCTGGCGCAGCCAGGGCCGGATGAACGGGCGGAGGGTTTTGGTTACTTTTGCCCGCAAAAGTGACTCGCCTGGGAAGGCGAAACCAAAAACATCATCGAAACACCGATAAGCAGCTTGAGCACTGAAGCCAACAACTTGCCAGTCCGGCATTAAGCAATCAGTCCACCAAAAGATGCGAAAGCCTCTTCAATTACTATTCCATCCCGACCATAAGCCGCGGGCTTGGCGAGCTTTGAGGTCATGCCGTTTGAGCGCAAGTGTCATTGAGTGGCGACGTGCCGCTGCCTAAGCTGCGTCAATGCAGGCTGGCGTGCAGCGTCACACTGGCCGTCCGCAATTCATCGGAGGCATCATGTCCGGGCCGTTGTCATCGCTGAAAATCCTCGACTTTTCCACCCTGCTACCAGGGCCCTTCGCCTCCTTGCTGCTGGCCGACATGGGCGCCGAGGTGTTGCGCGTCGAGTCGCCCACGCGGATGGATCTGGTGCGCGTACTGCCGCCGCATGATGGTGGCACGTCCACCAGCCACGCCTACCTCAATCGCAACAAACGCAGCATTGCCCTCGATCTCAAACGTCCTGAGGCCGTGGAGGTGGTGCGCCAGTTGGTGGCGGACTACGACATCGTGCTCGAACAGTTTCGCCCCGGCGTGATGGACAAGCTGGGCGTCGGCTATGAGGCGCTCAAGGCGATCAATCCACGGCTGATCTACGTCTCCATCACCGGTTATGGGCAGACCGGCCCCTATCGCGACCGTGCCGGGCATGACATCAACTACCTGGCGTTGTCCGGCATCGCCAGTTACACCGGGCGTCGCGACAGTGGCCCGCTGCCGCTGGGCGTGCAACTAGCGGATCTCGCTGGCGGCTCGCTGCATGGCGTGATCGGCTTGCTGGCTGCCGTGGTGCAGCGTCAGGTGACCGGCAAGGGGCAGCAGGTGGACGTAAGCATGACCGATTGCGCCTTCAGCCTGCATGGCATGGCGGGGGCTGGGTATCTGGGCGCCGGTGTGGAGCCGGCCATGGAAAACCAGGCGCTCAATGGCGGCAGCTTCTATGACTATTACCGCACCCGCGATGGCCGCTGGTTCTCCGTGGGCAGCCTGGAGCCGCAGTTCATGCAGGCGTTCTGTCAGGCCATCGGCCGACCGGAGTTGGCGGCGCGTGGCTTGTCGCAGAAGCCCGAGGATCAGCGTGCACTCAAGCGTGAGATCGAAATCGAGTTCGAGAAGCGTGACTTCGCCGACTGGTGCGAGCGCTTCGCTGGGCTCGATGCCTGCGTGGAGCCGTTGCTGCCGCTGTCCGAAGCCCTGCAGCACCCGCAGATTCAGGCGCGTGGCCTGGTTACCGAGGTGCCGCGTGAGAATCTGTCGGCGCAGCCTCAGTTGGCCTGCCCATTGAAGTTCTCCGATGGTCTGCCGCCGCCCCGCCATGTCGGCGCCGCCGTGGGTGCACATACCGAGCAGGTGCTGGCGGAGCTGGGGTTTGATGATGCGCGCATCGAGGCGCTGCGCAAGGCACGGGTGTTTGGCTGATTCAGGGGCGGGCGTAACAGCCCGCACCGAATTGGGCGTTTCGGAAACGACGATGTCCTGATGCGGTGCGCGTCTGCGTCCAACGAAGAGATGGATCTCCGCTGTATAGGCTGAGATAGAGGCATTTGATGATTTCTGGTCTGAGTCTTGCTGTGATGACTCGTTTGTCCTTTTCTTGTTGATCAATCCTTTTCTTGACTGTCAATATCCTTCGCCTGTGCATTCTGCGCTTCTGTAATTAGTTGTCGCATTGAAGAAATATCGCCTCATTGCCTGCCGCTAGAATGCCGCACACCCAGCCAAGGCCCCTTGTCGTCCACCCTGCACGACAGCGCAGCACTGCCTTCAATACCCATAAAAGGCCCGGGCCCCTCACTGCCATCGATGCCCTACCCAATTCGAAGGAGCAAGTCATGAAGAAGTTCGCACTGTTCGGCGCCCTGGCGCTGTCTCTGTTGTCGCCCCTGGCCATGGCCGATAAGCCGCTGCGTATCGGCATCGAGGCAGCCTATCCGCCCTTTGCCTTCAAGACCCCCGATGGCCAGATCGCCGGTTTCGACTACGACATCGGCAATGCCCTGTGTGAAGAAATGAAGGTCAAATGCCAGTGGATCGAGCAGGAGTTCGACGGCTTGATCCCGGCGCTCAAAGTGCGCAAGTTCGACGCCGTGCTCTCGTCCATGTCGATCACCGAAGATCGCAAGAAGTCCGTGGACTTCACCGGCAAGTACTACGCTACCCCGGCCAAGCTGGCGATGAAGGCCGGCAGCGAGCTGAAGGATCCGCTAGTCGATCTGAAGGGCAAGAAAATCGGCGTGCAGCGCTCCTCCGTGTATGACCGCTACGCCACCGAGGTTTTCGCCCCGGCCGGTGCCGAAGTGGTGCGCTACGGCTCGCAGAACGAAGTGTTCCTCGACCTGCAGGCCGGTCGCCTCGACGCCACCCTGGCTGACTCGGTGAACATCGATGACGGCTTCCTCAAAACCGACGCCGGCAAGGGTTTTGCCTTCGCTGGCCCGGACTTCACCGACGTGAAATATTTCGGCGAAGGGCAGGGCATCGCCGTGCGCAAGGGCGACCAGGCGCTGCTCGACAAGATCAACGCGGCCATCGCGGCGATCCGTGCCAACGGTACCTACAAGCAGGTGCAGGACAAGTACTTCGACTTCGACGTCTACGGCGAATAAGTCCAACCTGCTGACTGACTCAGTGGCACGCGCTCCTTTGAGCCGTGCCACTTTTTCATGGCTACCTTTGCCGGGTGGCCTTGGGGTGAGCCTGTAGGCCACCGCCTTCTTCTCCACCGTGTCCCTGGCGCCGATTAGGTGCCGATGAGGTACCCGCGCATGCTTCAAGGCTACGGCTCGACCATTCTCGATGGTGCCTGGCTCACTCTGCTTCTGGCACTGACGTCGATGGCGCTGGCGATCGTTCTCGGCCTGATCGGTGCGGCCTGCCGCCTGTCGCCGATGCGCTGGCTGGCCGTGCTGGGGGAAACCTACGCCACGGTGATTCGCGGCATTCCCGATTTGGTGCTGATCCTGTTGATCTTCTACGGCGGGCAGAGCCTGGTGAACACGCTTGCGCCGATGGTCGGCTATGACGACTACATCGACATCAACCCCTTCGTGGCGGGCGTGTTCACCATGGGTTTCATCTTTGGTGCCTACCTGTCGGAAACCTTCCGTGGCGCCTTCATGGCCATTCCCAAGGGGCAGGGCGAGGCCGGCGCGGCCTATGGCATGAGCGGTTCGCAGGTGTTCTTCCGCATCCTCGTGCCGCAGATGATCCGTTTCGCCATTCCCGGTTTCACCAATAACTGGCTGGTGCTGACCAAGGCCACCGCGCTGATTTCCGTGGTCGGCCTGCAGGACATGATGTTCAAGGCCAAGAACGCCGCTGATGCCACGCGCGAGCCGTTCACCTTCTATCTGGCAGTGGCGGGGCTCTATCTGCTGCTGACCAGCGTGTCGCTGCTGGCCTTGCGCCTGCTGGAAAAACGCTACTCGGTGGGCAGCAAGGTGGCTGAACTATGATCTTCGACTATCAGATGATCTGGGAGAACCTGCCGCTGTACTTCAGCGGTGTGCTGGTGACGCTCAAGCTGTTGGCCATTTCCCTGAGCGTCGGGCTGGCGCTGGCTTTGCCGCTGGCGCTGATGCGGGTGTCGAAGTCGCCCTGGATCAACTTCCCGGCCTGGCTCTACACCTACGTGATTCGCGGCACGCCGATGCTGGTGCAGTTGTTCCTGATCTACTACGGTCTGGCGCAGTTCGAGTTCATCCGCGACAGCTTCCTCTGGCCGTACTTTTCCAGCGCCACCTTCTGCGCCTGTCTGGCCTTTGCCATCAACACCAGCGCCTACACCGCTGAAATCCTGGCGGGCAGCCTCAAGGCCACGCCGCCGGGCGAGATCGAGGCGGCCAAGGCCATGGGCATGTCACGCAGCAAGCTGTATCGCCGCATTCTTCTGCCGTCTGCGTTGCGCCGCGCGCTGCCGCAGTACAGCAACGAAGTGATCATGATGCTGCATACCACCTCGCTGGCCTCCATCGTCACCCTGGTGGACATAACCGGCGCGGCGCGCACGGTCTATTCGCAGTACTACATGCCGTTCGAGGCCTTCATTACCGCTGGCCTGTTCTATCTGGCGCTGACTTTCATCCTGGTGCGCCTGTTCAAACGGGCCGAGCGCCGCTGGCTGGCCTACATGGCTCCGCGCAAGGCCTGACGCCATGCCGATTCAAGAGAACCCGAACATGTACAAACTCGAAGTCCAGGATCTGCATAAACGCTACGGCAGCCATGAGGTGATCAAGGGTGTGTCGATGGCGGCCAAGGCCGGCGACGTGATCAGCATCATCGGCTCCAGCGGTTCGGGCAAGAGCACCTTCCTGCGCTGCCTGAACCTGCTGGAGCAGCCGCATGCCGGCAAGATCCTGCTCAACAGCGAAGAGCTGAAACTGGTGCCGGCCAAGGACGGTTCGCTGCGCGCCGCCGATGCCAAGCAACTGCAGCGCATGCGCTCGCGCCTGGCCATGGTGTTCCAGCACTTCAACCTGTGGTCGCACATGAGCGCCCTGGAGAACGTGATGGAAGCGCCGGTGCACGTGCTCGGCGTGAGCAAGGCCGAAGCCCGCGACAAGGCCGAGCATTACCTGAGCAAGGTCGGCGTGGCATACCGCAAGGACGCCTACCCGGCGCACATGAGCGGTGGCGAGCAGCAGCGCGTGGCCATCGCCCGTGCCCTGGCGATGGAGCCTGAGGTGATGCTGTTCGACGAACCGACCTCGGCGCTCGACCCGGAGCTGGTCGGCGAGGTGCTCAAGGTGATGCAGGATCTGGCCAGCGAAGGGCGCACCATGGTGGTGGTGACCCACGAGATGGGCTTCGCCCGCGAGGTGTCGAACCAGTTGGTCTTTCTGCACAAGGGGTTGGTGGAGGAGCGCGGTTGTCCGCGCGAAGTGCTGGCCAATCCGCAATCCGAACGGCTCAAACAGTTTCTTTCCGGCAGTCTCAAATAATAAGAAGCTAGACTGCGCACCTGAAACGGTGCGCTGCAGGCGTTCAAGGCACACATGACTCCCCATCGAATCGGTTTTCTCTACTGGCCCGGCACCAAGGCCCTGACCCTCTCTCTGGCCGAGGAAGCCCTGCGCGTGGCGCAGCGGGTGCACCCCGAGGTGCTTTACGAGCTGGTATTCCTTCAGGCCGAGCCGCTGGTAGCAGGCGACTGGCGCCTGCCGGGTGAGCCTTGGGCCGGGCATCTGGATGGCCTGCACAAGCTGTTTCTGCTCGCCGATGCCCCGCCGGCGCAGGTGTCGGCGTCCCTGGCTGCTGCGCTCAAGCAGCAGGTGCGCAGTGGCTGCATGATCGGTGGGCTGTCGGCCGGGGTCTATCCACTGGCTCAGCTTGGTTTGCTCGACGGCTATCGCGCGGCGGTGCACTGGCGCTGGCAGGACGATTTCGCCGAGCGCTTCCCCAAGGTCATCGCCACCAGCCATCTGTTCGACTGGGATCGTGACCGCCTTACCGCCTGTGGCGGCCTGGCCGTGCTCGACCTGCTGCTGGCCGTGCTGGCGCGCGATCATGGCGCCGAGCTGGCTGGTGCGGTGAGCGAGGAGCTGGTGGTCGAGCGCATCCGCGAGGGTGGCGAGCGCCAACGTATTCCGCTGCAGAACCGCCTGGGCTCCAGTCACCCCAAGCTGACCCAGGCGGTGTTGTTGATGGAGGCCAATATCGAGGAGCCGCTGACCACCGATGAGATCGCCCAGCATGTGTGCGTGTCGCGTCGCCAGTTGGAGCGCATTTTCAAGCAGTACCTCAATCGCGTGCCCAGCCAGTATTACCTGGAGCTGCGCCTGAACAAGGCGCGACAACTGCTGATGCAGACCAGCAAGTCGATCATCCAGATCGGCTTGTCCTGCGGTTTCTCCTCGGGGCCGCATTTCTCCAGCGCCTACCGCAATTTCTTCGGCGCCACGCCGCGTGATGATCGCAACCAGCGCCGCAGTAACAGCCCCTTCGAGCTGAGTTCGACGCCGGTCGAGCGTGGCTGATCCCGCCTTTGCTGGGTCACCTGGCCAACCGGGTGCGCAAATGCGGGTGCAGGCCGTCAGTGGAGATTTTTTTCCGGGCCATGCACCGCAGCGCTGAACAGCGTTTAAACTGCGCCTTTCCGATGCTTTCTGTCGCTTTGACGACAACCCGCGGAAAACCTGGGGTTGCGCTGTAAGAACATGTCGCATGGCGACAATGCCGACCCCGCTTCAGTCCCTACAATCCTTGGCATTCCCTGTCGTTTCGGGCGTTTTGGCTGCCCGTTCGCGGCCGGTATTTCTCAGCAGGAGAGCTTCGATGTCCGTTCAGCACGATGCGGTGCAACGCGCCGACTACGACCAGTTCATGGTTCCCAACTACGCCCCTGCCGCCTTCGTACCCGTGCGCGGCCTGGGTTCGCGAGTCTGGGATCAGAGCGGTCGCGAGCTGATCGACTTCGCCGGCGGTATCGCCGTCAACGTGCTCGGCCATTGCCACCCGGCACTGGTCGCGGCGCTGACCGAGCAGGCCAATACCCTGTGGCACATCTCCAACGTCTTCACCAACGAGCCGACCCTGCGCCTGGGCAAGAAGCTGGTCGAGGCGACCTTCGCCGAGCGCGTGTTCTTCTGCAACTCCGGCGCCGAGGCCAACGAGGCCGCGTTCAAGCTGGCGCGGCGTGTCGCCCATGACCGCTTCGGCCCGGAAAAGCACGAGATCATCGCCGCCACCAATAGCTTCCACGGCCGTACCCTATTCACCGTCAGCGTGGGCGGTCAGCCGAAGTATTCCGATGGTTTCGGGCCGAAGATCCAGGGCATTACCCATGTGCCATACAACGATCTGGACGCGCTGAAAGCCGCGATTTCCGACACGACCTGCGCCGTGGTACTGGAGCCGATCCAGGGCGAGGGCGGCGTGCTGCCGGCGGACAAGGCCTACCTCGAAGGCGCTCGCGAGCTGTGCAATGCACACAATGCCTTGCTGGTTTTCGACGAAGTGCAGAGCGGCATGGGCCGCAGCGGCGAACTGTTCGCCTACATGCACTACGGCGTAGTGCCGGACATCCTCTCCAGTGCCAAGAGCCTGGGCGGCGGCTTCCCGATCGCGGCGATGCTCACCACCACCGTGCTGGCCAAGCATTTCTCCCCCGGCACCCACGGCACCACTTACGGCGGCAACCCGCTGGCCTGTGCGGTGGGCGAGGCGGTGCTGGATATCGTCAACACCGCTGAGACGCTGAATGGCGTCAAGGCCAAGAGCGAGCAGTTCAAGGCCCGCCTGCAGGCGCTCGGCGAGCAGTACGGTCTGTTCGAGCAGGTGCGTGGCATGGGTCTGCTGCTCGGCTGCGTGCTCAATGACAAGTGGAAAGGTCAGGCCAAGCAGGTGCTAGATGCCGCCACTGCCGAAGGGCTGATGGTGCTGCAGGCCGGGCCTGACGTAGTGCGCTTCGCGCCGAGCCTGGTGGTGTCCGATGCGGACATCGAAGAGGGTTTGAACCGTTTCGAGCGTGCGCTGAGCAAACTGACAGCGTGACAGGCTGTGGGAGGGGCTTTAGCCGCGACAATTGCGGCTTGAGTACCTCCCACTCTGGCTGCAAATCGTGCAACTTCCGCGTTTACAAGGAGTGATCCATGCTGGTGATGCGCCCCGCGCAAATGGCAGACCTGGCCGATGTGCAGCGTTTGGCTGCAGACAGCCCGGTCGGAGTCACTTCACTGCCCGATGATGCCGGCCGTCTCGGTGACAAGATCGTCGCGTCGGAGTCGTCCTTCTCGGCCGAGGTCAGCTTCAATGGCGAGGAAACCTATTTCTTCGTCCTCGAGGATACCGTCAGCGGACGCCTGGTCGGCTGCTCCGGCATCGTCGCCTCGGCCGGCTATTCCGAGCCGTTCTACAGCTTTCGCAACGAAACCTTCGTGCACCACTCGCGTGAGCTGAAGATCCACAACAAGATTCACGTCCTCTCGCTGTGCCACGACCTCACCGGCAACAGCCTGCTGACCAGCTTCTACGTCGAGCGCCCGCTGGTATCGACCGTGTTCGCCGAGCTCAACTCGCGTGGGCGCCTGTTGTTCATGGCGGGGCACCCCGAGCGCTTCGCCGATGCGGTGGTGGTGGAAATAGTTGGCCACAGCGACGAAAACGGCGATTCGCCGTTCTGGGATGCGGTGGGGCGCAACTTCTTCGACATGAACTACGCCGAGGCTGAGCGCCTGTGCGGGCTGAAGAGCCGCACCTTCCTCGCCGAGCTGATGCCGAATTACCCCATCTACGTGCCGCTGCTGTCTGACGAAGCACAGGAGGCCATGGGCCAGGTGCACCCGCGTGCGCAGATCACCTTCGACATCCTCATGCGTGAAGGCTTCGAAACCGACCACTACATCGACATCTTCGATGGCGGGCCGACCCTGCATGCGCGCACTTCGGGCATTCGCTCGATTGCGCAGAGTCGCCTGGTGCCGGTGCGCATCGGCGAGAGCGAGCAGGGCGGTCGCCAATATCTGGTCAGCAATGGCCAATTGCAGGATTTTCGCGCCATCGTCGCCAGGCTTGATTGGGTGCCTGGCAAGCCCGTGACACTCAACGCCGAAACCGCCGAGGTACTTGGGGTGGGCGAAGGTGGCAGTGTCCGCCTGGTGGCGGTTTGAATCGAAGTGGCCAGTTGGCCTGGCTGCTGACTTGTAGCTGGCCGCTAGGCGCTAATAGCTGATCCGGAGGATCCCAATGATCGTTCGTCCCGTGCGCAGTGCCGACTTGCCGGCCCTGATCGACCTGGCACGCAGTACCGGCGCCGGCCTGACCACCTTGCCGGCCAATGAGGCGCGTCTGGCGCAGCGTGTCGGCTGGGCGGAGAAGGCCTTTCGCGGCGAGGCCGAGCGTGCCGATGCCGACTACCTGTTCGTGCTCGAAGACGATGCCGGTAAGGTGGTGGGGATTTCCGCCGTGGCGGCTGCCGTCGGCCTGCGTGAGCCCTGGTACAACTACCGGGTTGGCCTGACCGTCACCGCCTCGCAGGAGCTGGATATCCATCGGCAGATTCCGACCCTGTTCATGGCCAATGACCTGACCGGCAACAGCGAGCTGTGCTCGCTGTTCCTGCACGCGGACCACCGCACCGGACTCAACGGTCGCCTGCTGTCCAAGGCGCGCTTTCTGTTCATCGCCGAGTTTCGTGAGCTGTTCGGCGACAAGGTGATCGCCGAGATGCGCGGTATGTCCGACGAGAGTGGTCGTTCGTCGTTCTGGGAAAGCCTGGGCCGGCACTTCTTCAAGATGGAGTTCTCCCAGGCCGACTACCTCACCGGCGTTGGCAACAAGGCCTTCATCGCCGAACTGATGCCCAAGTTTCCGCTCTACACCTGCTTTCTCTCCGAGGACGCGCGGGCGGTGATTGGCCGGGTGCATCCGGACACCGAGCCGGCGCTGACCATGCTCAAGGCCGAGGGCTTCAGTTACCAGGGCTATGTCGATATTTTCGATGCGGGGCCGGCCATCGAGGCGGAAACCGCGAAGATCCGTGCCGTGCGCGACAGCCAGCAACTGGTGTTGGCCATTGGCACGCCAGGCGACGATGCGGTGCCCTATCTGGTGCACAACCGCAAACGCTACGACTGCCGTATCACCGCAGCGCCGGCGCGGGTCGCCGCTGGCACGCTGGTGGTGGCGCCACTCACGGCCAAGCGCCTGCGTCTGTCCGCCGGGGATCTGGTGCGTGCCGTGCCGTTGGCGGTCGGCCACTGAGAAAGTTTGTACCGAGCCGGTCAGCCTGCCGGCCGTGAATGTGTGGAGTGAAAAATACAATGAGCACTCACTATATCGCCGGCCAGTGGCTGGCAGGCCTTGGCGAGCCTCTGCAATCGCTCGATCCGGTCAGTCAGGCGCTGGTCTGGGAAGGGTGCGGCGCCGATGCCGGGCAGGTCGATGCGGCCGTCACCGCCGCACGTCAGGCCTTCTCGGCCTGGGCCGGGCAATCGCTGGATTCCCGTATCGCCGTGCTGGAGCGTTTTGCCGTGCACCTGAAGGATCGCGCGCAGCAGTTGGCGCAGACCATCGGTGAAGAAACCGGCAAGCCGCTGTGGGAAGCCGCCACCGAAGTCACCAGCATGGTGGCCAAGGTCGCCATCTCCATCCAGAGCTATCGCGAGCGCACCGGTGAGAAGCGCAGCCAGGTCGCCGAGGCCAACAGCGTGCTGCGGCACAAACCCCATGGCGTCGTGGCCGTGTTCGGCCCCTACAACTTTCCCGGTCACTTGCCCAACGGGCATATCGTGCCGGCCTTGCTGGCCGGCAATTGCGTGCTGTTCAAGCCCAGCGAGCTGACGCCCAAGGTGGCGGAGCTGACCGTGCAATGCTGGATCGAGGCCGGGTTGCCCGCGGGCGTGTTCAACCTGCTGCAGGGTGGGCGTGACACCGGCATCGCCCTGGCCGGTCATCCCGGTATCGATGGGCTGTTCTTCACCGGCTCCAGCCGCACCGGCAACCTGCTGCATGCGCAGTTCGCCGGTCGTCCGGAGAAGATCCTGGCGCTGGAGATGGGCGGCAACAACCCGCTGATCGTCGATCAGGTCGCTGATGTCGATGCGGCGATCTACACCATCGTCCAGTCCGCCTTCATCAGCGCAGGGCAGCGTTGCACCTGCGCACGCCGTCTGCTGGTGCCGCAAGGGGCTTGGGGGGATGCGCTGCTGGCGCGTCTGCTAGAGGTCGTCAGGCGGATCAGGGTCGGTCGTTTCGATGCGCAGCCGGCGCCGTTCATGGGCTCGGTGATTTCCCTGCCGGCGGCTGCGCAGTTGCTGCAGGCGCAGCGGGATCTGCTGGGTGGCGGCGCTAAGGCGCTGCTGGCGATGACCCAGCCGCATGCCGATGCCGCGCTGCTCACGCCTGGCATCCTCGATGTCACGGCCGTGAGCGCGCGTCCTGACGAGGAATTCTTCGGCCCGTTGCTGCAGGTGATCCGCTACGACAGCTTCGAGGCCGCCATCGCCGAGGCCAATGCCACCGCCTATGGCCTGGCCGCCGGCCTGCTGTCCGATTCGCGGGCGCGCTATGAGCAGTTCTGGCTGCATAGCCGCGCCGGCATCGTCAACTGGAACAAGCCGCTCACGGGCGCGGCCAGCAGTGCGCCGTTCGGCGGTATCGGTGCATCCGGCAATCATCGCGCCAGCGCTTATTACGCGGCGGATTATTGCGCCTACCCGGTGGCCTCGCTGGAAAGCGACAGCCTGGCCTTGCCCGCGACCCTGGCCCCGGGAGTGACGCTGTGATGCCTGCCTATGAAATGAATTTCGATGGGCTGGTCGGGCCGACGCACAACTACGGCGGGTTGTCCTACGGCAACGTGGCCTCGCAGAGCAACAGCCACGTCGCCTCGAACCCGAAGGAGGCCGCCAAGCAGGGCCTGGCGAAGATGAAGGCGCTGATGGACATGGGCTTCAAGCAGGGCGTGTTGGCCCCGCAGGAGCGCCCGGATGTCGCCGCGCTGCGGCGTCTGGGCTTTACCGGTAGCGATGTCGAGGTGATCCAGCGCGCTGCGCGTGACGCCATGCCGTTGCTGGTGGCGAGCTGCTCGGCGTCGAGCATGTGGACGGCCAATGCCTGCACCGTCAGCCCCAGCGCCGACACGGCAGACGGGCGCGTGCATTTCACCGCTGCCAACCTCAACTGCAAGTTCCATCGCAGCATCGAACATCCGACCACCAGCCGCGTGCTGCAGGCGATGTTCGCCAATGATGCGCACTTTGCTCACCACCCAGCCTTGCCTGCAGTGGCGCAGTTCGGTGACGAAGGGGCGGCCAACCATACGCGCTTCTGCAAGGGCTATGGCGAGGCCGGTGTGGAGTTCTTCGTCTACGGCCGCAGTGCCTTCGACACCCGCTACCCGGCGCCGGCACGCTACCCGGCGCGGCAAACCCTGGAGGCCAGCCAGGCGGTCGCCCGCCTGCATGGGCTGAGCGAGGCGGGCGTGGTCTACGCCCAGCAGAATCCCGCAGTGATCGACCAGGGCGTTTTCCATAACGATGTGATCGCCGTGGGCAACGGCGAAGTCCTGTTCCATCACCAGGACGCCTTCCTCGACACCGGCAAGGTGCTCGCCGAGCTGAGCGACAAGCTGGCGCGACGTGGCGGACGTTTGCAGGCGGTGTGCGTGCCGACCTCTGCCGTGAGTGTGGCGGATGCGGTGAAGTCCTATCTGTTCAACAGCCAGTTGCTGACGCGCAGCGATGGCAGCATGTTGCTGATCGTGCCGGAAGAGTGCCGTAACAACGCCAGCGTCTGGCGCTATCTGCAGCAACTGACCGCCAGTGGCGGGCCGATCCGCGAGGTACGCGTGTTCGACCTCAAGCAGAGCATGCAGAACGGCGGTGGCCCGGCCTGCCTGCGCCTGCGTGTGGCGCTCAAGGAGCAGGAACTGGCGGCGGTCAATCCGGGCGTGGTGATGAGCCATGAGCTGCACGACACTCTGGTGGCCTGGGTCGACAAGCATTACCGCGACCGTCTGAGCGAAACCGACCTGGCCGACCCGCAATTGCTGAGCGAATGCCGCACGGCATTGGATGAACTGACACAGATCCTTAAACTGGGCTCGGTCTATCCTTTCCAGATGACCTGACCCCCGAAGCAATCCCGGAGATTTTATGAGCGACGCCCTGCAACTGGTTCTCGAAGACACTGACGGCACCCAACTGGAAACCTCCTGCACCCGTTTCGCCGTGGTTTGGCAGGGCAAGGAAGTGTGGATTCAGGCCGTGGGTGATCAACTGCTGATCGGCGTCGACGTGGAGGAGGGCGATACCGAGTACGCCAACCTGCTGCTGCGTCCGCAGGCCACCAACCTGGTCAGCCTGCAGCTGGAAATGGAGCCGGCCGATGTCGGTGACGACGATCACGTGCATGGCCCCGACTGCAATCACTGATCGTGGCCCGTTGTGGGAGGGCTGAAGCGGAGCGCCGCCCGGCCCACCCCACAAAAATGCTGCGAACCAAGGAGGCGCAATGCTTGCTCTCGGCAAACTGCTTGAACTGACCCTGGCCGGCCACGAGCCCTCGGCGAAGATTCAACTGACGCCCGACGGCACGCGCCTGCGCTGGCTCGACGAGGGCGCGCTGGAGGTGACGCCGCCTGCGGCGCGTGACAATGGGCTCGACTTGGTGTTGTCCGCCGGTGTGCATGGCAACGAAACCGCGCCGATCGAACTGCTCGACCGCCTGCTGCGCGGTATCGCTCGCAAGGAGTTGCATCCGGCAGCACGGATTCTCTTTCTGTTCGGCAATCCCGAGGCCATGCGTCGTGGTGAGCGTTACGTCGAGCAGGATCTCAATCGCCTGTTCAATGGCCGGCATGAACAGTCCAGTGGCTTCGAGGCGATTCGCGCCTGTGATCTGGAGCATCTGGTCGCCACCTTCTTCGGCAAGAACAGCGGCCGTACCCGTCTGCACTACGATCTGCATACCGCCATTCGAGGCTCGAAGATCGAGCAGTTCGCCCTCTATCCCTGGCACGAGGGGCGCGCCCATTCGCGCCGCGAGCTGGAGCGTCTGCGCGCCGCCGGCATCGAGGCCGTGCTGCTGCAGAGCAAACCGTCCATCACCTTCAGTGCCTATACCTATGCGCAGCTCGGGGCCGAGGCGTTCACCCTGGAGCTGGGCAAGGCGCGTGCGTTCGGGCAGAACGAGCTGGTCAATCTCGACCTGCTTGAGCATGCCCTGCATGCCCTGATCGAGGGGCGCGAGGTCATTGATGGCGAGCCGACGCTGGAGGGGCTGCAGCTGTTCGCCGTGTCGCGGGAAATCATCAAGCACAGCGACGATTTCCGTCTGCACCTGCCTGCCGATATCGAGAACTTCACCGAGCTGGAGCCAGGTTACCTGCTGGCCGAGGATATCGCCGACACCCGCTGGATCGTGGAAGAGCAGGGCGAACGGATCATCTTCCCCAATCCCAAGGTCAGGAACGGCCTGCGTGCCGGCATCCTGATCGTCCCCGACGACGGTACCGGTTTGGTGTAGTGCTGCTGTGGGAGGGGCTTTAGCCGCGACGTAGCGACATCCTGATGGCCGCTGAAACGCCTGCCACGGTTTTTGCCCTCAACTGTATCTGTCACCCTTCGGGCGACCTCTTTAGCATGGGCCTTTCGCCAATCTATGGGAAAGCCAGCCATGCCCCTGATCGACCTGCGCAGCGACACCGTCACCCAGCCCACAGCCGCCATGCGCGAAGCCATGCTTGGCGCCGAGCTGGGCGACGATGTCTACGGCGAGGACCCGACCGTCAACCGTCTGGAAAACTGGTTGGCTGCTGAGCTTGGCTTCGAGGCGGCGTTGTTCGTACCTACCGGCACCATGAGCAACCTGCTGGGCCTGATGGCGCACTGCGAACGTGGCGACGAGTACATCGTCGGCCAGCAGGCGCACACCTATAAATACGAGGGCGGCGGTGCCGCCGTGCTCGGCTCCATCCAGCCGCAGCCGATCGAGGGCGAGGCCGATGGTTCGCTGGATCTGGCCAAGGTCGAGGCGGCGATCAAGCAGGACGACTTCCATTTCGCCCGCACCCGCCTGCTGGCGCTGGAAAACACCATGCAGGGCAAGGTGCTGCCCCTCGATTATCTCGCCGCCGCCCGCGAACTGACTTGTCGCCGAGGCTTGAGCCTGCATCTGGATGGCGCACGCTTGTACAACGCAGCGGTCAAGCTGCAGGTGCCGGCGCGGCAGATCACCCAGTACTTCGACTCGGTGTCGGTGTGTCTGTCCAAGGGCCTCGGTGCGCCGGTTGGCTCGGTGCTCTGTGGCAGCAATGTGCTGATCGCCAAGGCGCGTCGTTTGCGCAAGATGGTTGGCGGTGGCATGCGCCAGGCCGGCGTGCTGGCGGCGGCGGGGCTGTATGCCCTGCAGCATCAGGTCGAGCGCCTGGCCGAGGATCACGCAAAGGCCGCACGCCTGGGCGATGCGTTGAGCGAGCTGGGCTACAGCGTCGAGCCCGTGCAGACCAACATGGTCTACGTACAGCTCGGAGAACGTGCCGAGCAGATCAAGGCATTCATGGCCGAACGCGGCATCGCCGTCAGTGCTGCGCCGCGTCTGCGCCTGCTCACTCACCTGGATGTCGGAACCGAGGGCGTCGAGCGCGTGATCGAGGCGTTCGCCGCTTTCCGCTCTCATTGAGCAAGATGCCGACAGTTCATAGCTTTCGGCTATCAACAAGGCACTAGCCGCGGGCGAAAGGGCCGATATAATGCGTCCCTTTGCCGTGGCCGCCTGATTCCGTGGATATCCCTATGAAAAGCGCAGAAATCCGTGAAGCCTTCCTGAGCTTCTTCGAAGAAAAAGGGCACACCCGTGTCGCTTCCAGCTCGCTGATCCCGGCGAACGACCCGACCCTGCTGTTCACCAACGCAGGCATGAACCAGTTCAAGGACTGCTTCCTCGGTCTGGAAAAGCGCGCCTACACCCGCGCCACCACCAGCCAGAAGTGCGTGCGGGCCGGTGGCAAGCACAACGACCTGGAAAACGTCGGCTACACCGCGCGTCACCACACCTTCTTCGAAATGCTGGGTAACTTCAGCTTCGGCGACTATTTCAAGCGTGATGCCATTCATTACGCCTGGGAATTTCTGACCTCCGACAAGTGGCTGAACCTGCCCAAGGAAAAGCTCTGGGTCACCGTCTACGCCACCGATGACGAGGCCTACGACATCTGGACGAAGGAAGTCGGCATCCCCACCGAGCGCATGATCCGCATTGGTGACAACAAGGGCGCGCCGTATGCCTCCGACAACTTCTGGGCGATGGGCGATACCGGCCCGTGTGGTCCGTGCACCGAGATCTTCTTCGACCACGGCGAGCACATCTGGGGCGGCCCACCCGGCAGCCCGGAAGAAGACGGCGACCGCTACATCGAGATCTGGAACAACGTGTTCATGCAGTTCAATCGTACCGCGGATGGTGTACTGCACCCGCTGCCGGCGCCGAGCGTGGACACCGGCATGGGCCTGGAGCGCATCAGCGCCGTGCTGCAGCACGTCAACTCGAACTACGAGATCGACCTGTTCCAGAACCTCCTGGCTGCCTCGGCCAAGGCTATCGGCTGCGCCAATGAGGGTCAGGCTTCGCTGAAAGTGGTTGCCGACCATATCCGTTCCTGCAGCTTCCTGATCGCCGATGGTGTGACCCCGTCGAACGAAGGCCGTGGCTACGTGCTGCGCCGCATCGTGCGTCGCGCTTGCCGCCACGGTAACAAGCTGGGCGCCAAGGGCAGCTTCTTCTACCAGATCGTCGCCGCCCTGGTGGCCGAGATGGGCGAAGCCTTCCCCGAACTCAAGCAACAGCAGGCGCATATCGAGCGCGTACTGAAGACCGAAGAAGAACAGTTTGCCAAGACCCTGGAGCAGGGCCTGAAGATCCTCGAGCAGGATCTGGCCGAGCTCAAGGGCAATGTGATCCCGGGCGATGTGGTGTTCAAGCTCTACGACACCTACGGCTTCCCGGTCGACCTGACTGCCGACATCGCCCGCGAGCGCGAGCTGTCGGTGGACGAAGAGGGCTTCGAGCGTGAAATGGAAGCCCAGCGCGAGCGCGCCCGTTCTGCCAGCGCCTTCGGCATGGATTACAACGCGCTGGTCAAGGTCGACAGTGACACCCGCTTCCTCGGCTACGAAGGCACCAGCGGCAGCGGCAAGATCATTGCCCTGTTCAAGGCTGGCAGCGCAGTCGACAGCCTCGCCGAAGGCGAGGAGGGCGTGGTGGTGCTGGATCAGACTCCGTTCTACGCCGAGTCCGGTGGCCAGATCGGCGACTGCGGCTATCTGGAGGGTGCCGGCGTGCGCTTCGACGTGCGTGACACCACCAAGGCTGGCGGCGCTTTCCTGCACCACGGTGTTGTAACCAAGGGCGGCCTCTCCGTCGGCACCAGCGTCAAGGCTGAGGTCGAAGCCGAGGTGCGCCAAGCCACCGCGCTGAACCACTCCGCCACTCACCTGTTGCATGAAGCCCTGCGCCAGGTGCTGGGCGAGCACGTGCAGCAGAAAGGCTCGCTGGTCAACAGCCAGCGCCTGCGCTTCGACTTCAGCCACTTCGAGGCGATCAAGCCCGAGCAGATCAAGCAGCTCGAGGATATCGTCAACCGCGTGGTGCGCGAGAACTCGGCGGTGGAAACCGAAGTCACCGATATCGAAACCGCCAAGGCCAAGGGCGCGACCGCACTGTTCGGTGAGAAATACGGCGATCAGGTGCGCGTGCTGAGCATGGGCGGCGACTTCTCCGTCGAGCTGTGCGGCGGTACCCACGTATCCCGTACGGGCGACATCGGCTTGTTCAAGATCGTCAGCGAGGGCGGCGTTGCCGCTGGTGTGCGTCGTATCGAGGCAGTCACCGGTGCAGCCGCGCTGGCCTATCTCAACGGTGCAGAGGAGCAGCTCAAGGAAGCCGCTTCGCTGGTCAAGGGCAGCCGCGACAACGTACTCGACAAACTGTCTGCGCTGATCGAGCGTAACCGTCAGTTGGAAAAAGAACTGGAGCAGCTCAAGGCCAAGGCCGCCAGCGCTGCGGGTAACGATCTGGCCGGCTCGGCCGTGGACGTGAAGGGCACCAAGGTGCTGGCTGCGCGTCTCGATGGCCTGGACGGCAAGGCGCTGCTGGCGCTGGTCGACCAGTTGAAGAACAAACTGGGCAGTGCCGTGATCCTGCTCGGTGGCGTGTTCGAGGACAAGGTGGTGCTGGTCGCTGGTGTCACCCAGGATCTGACCGCCAAGCTCAAGGCCGGTGACCTGATGCGTCAGGCCGCGGCAGCTGTAGGCGGCAAGGGCGGTGGTCGCCCGGACATGGCTCAGGGTGGCGGCGTCGATGCCGGCAAGCTGGATGAGGCACTGGCCCTGGCTGCGACCCTGGTCGAGCAGGCTTCGTAACGAGCGAGAGAGCGGGGCCCGCAGTGCGTCCGGCGGGCCTTGGCAGTATGACCCGATGCGGGTTTAATGGGCGCCCTTCGAGGAATCAGGCGGCTTTTTGAAATGGCTTTGATCGTACAGAAGTTTGGAGGCACCTCCGTCGGCACCATCGAGCGTATCCAGCAGGTGGCCGAGAAGGTGAAGAGGTTCCGCGAGAACGGTGACGATATCGTCGTCGTGGTTTCCGCCATGAGCGGCGAAACCAACCGCCTGATCGATCTGGCCAAACAGATCACCGATGGCGAGCCGATTGCGCGTGAGCTGGATGTCATGGTGTCCACCGGTGAGCAGGTGACCATTGCCCTGTTGGCCATGGCGCTGATCAAGCGTGGTGTGCCGGCCGTGTCCTACACCGGCGCCCAGGTGCGCATCCTCACCGACAGCGCCTACAACAAGGCGCGTATTCTGCAGATCGATGACCAGAAGATTCGCGCTGACCTCAAAGCCGGCCGCGTCGTGGTTGTCGCTGGCTTCCAGGGTGTCGACGAGCAGGGCAGCATCACGACCCTCGGTCGTGGCGGTTCCGACACCACCGGTGTGGCCCTGGCTGCAGCGCTGAAGGCTGACGAGTGCCAGATCTATACCGATGTCGATGGTGTCTACACCACCGACCCGCGCGTGGTGCCGAAAGCTCAGCGTCTGGAAAAGATCACCTTCGAAGAGATGCTGGAAATGGCCAGCCTCGGTTCCAAGGTGCTGCAGATTCGCTCGGTGGAGTTCGCCGGCAAGTACAACGTCCCGCTGCGCGTCCTGCACAGCTTCCAGGAGGGGCCGGGCACCCTCATTACCCTTGATGAAGAGGAATCCATGGAACAGCCGATCATTTCCGGCATCGCTTTCAACCGCGACGAAGCCAAGCTGACCATCCGTGGGGTGCCGGATATTCCAGGCATCGCCTTCAAGATTCTCGGCCCGATCAGCGCCGCCAATATCGAAGTCGACATGATCGTGCAGAACGTTTCGCACGATAACACCACCGATTTCACCTTCACCGTGCACCGCAACGACTACAACAACGCCCTCAACGTGCTGCAGAAGACTGCTGACGAACTGGGTGCCCGTGAAGTCGTCGGTGATACCAATATCGCCAAGGTGTCCATCGTCGGTGTCGGCATGCGCTCGCACGCCGGTGTTGCCAGCCGCATGTTCGAAGCGCTGGCCAAGGAGACCATCAACATTCAGATGATCTCCACCTCCGAGATCAAGGTCTCCGTGGTCATCGAAGAGAAGTACCTGGAACTGGCCGTACGTGCTCTGCACACGGCGTTCGAGCTCGACGCTCCGGCCCGACAGGGCGAGTGATGGCTTGATCCGAAAGGCGCGGCTGGTTCCGCGCCTTTCGTCTTTTTGATTGGCATGCGGGAACTTTCTTTCTGCGCCGGCTGGTCAATACTTGGGTGGACGCGTGTGGGCTTGATTTGGCCGCAGGCTGTCACCATTTTCTTTTTTGCAGACTGTTGTCCTGAAATGTAATCCGTGAGGAGAAAGGAATGCTGATTCTGACTCGCCGGGTCGGAGAGACCCTGATGGTCGGTGATGATGTGACTGTCACCGTGTTGGGTGTGAAAGGTAACCAGGTGCGCATTGGTGTCAATGCGCCGAAAGAGGTTGCCGTACACCGTGAAGAAATCTACCAACGCATCCAGAAAGAGAAGGGTGACGAACCAAGCCACTAATTTTTCTACAAATTTTTGTTTGCAAACGGGGAAAACATGGTTATCATGCGCCCCGTGTTGCGGAGAGGTGGCCGAGTGGCCGAAGGCGCTCCCCTGCTAAGGGAGTACACCTCAAAAGGGTGTCGGGGGTTCGAATCCCCCCTTCTCCGCCATTATTCAGCGAGTCAGGCGTAAGCCAGGCTGGCGAATCAACCAGAGGTGATCTGGTATAAAAGCACCGACCGGACTCATAGCTCAGCTGGATAGAGTACTCGGCTACGAACCGAGCGGTCGGAGGTTCGAATCCTCCTGAGTCCGCC